>JAJFFK010000044.1 GCA_021776655.1 Henriciella sp.
TTTTCGCGCCCGGTCCCATATTCCGCAGACGCCGGCGCAGGCGGGGGTCTATCGACTGTTGCTGTGGTGAGGGTAAGGGATTGTTATGATTGAGTAATATCTACCATCAACGCGGCCCACTCCCGGCTTGGCAACCCCCTCGCAATGGATACCCGCCTGCGCGGGCATCGGCGGGTTTTGGGGGATTGGGGGCCGGAAAATGGGAGGTGAGCTCTGGTTTGGCCTCGCGCTAAGGCTCAGGTTTTGCCTCGCGCTAAGCGCCTTGCGGCGCAGCGAGGCGAAGCGGGTTCCGTTCGCTGCGCGAACATGAACCGGGCTCAGGGCTGTGGTTTTGCCTCGCGCTAAGCGCCTGCGGCGCAGCGAGGCGAAGCGGGTTCCGTATCGGGCTTCGCCCTCACATGAACCGGGCTCAGGGCTGTTTTTCTCTAACTCTCTCTCCTAACCCTCCCTTGTCATCCCGGCCAGAAGATTGTCACGGGCAACGCCGTAACCGGCCAGATAACCTGCTTCGGCAATCTCTTTTTGTGGCTGGCTCGCCGCCTTTATCGCGCTTTCCAGCGTATCAATTCGAACATGCACCGCTGAAATTTCCCTGGCGACTCGCGCGGCTAGCGTTGTTTTGCCAACCCCAGGACGGCCGGAGAAAACCACTAGGGCAGGCCGGGTTACTGTCATGGCGCGAGGCGGTAACCGCCCGATTCGGTGAGCAATAGGCGGGCATGGGCGGGATCGGGCTCAATCTTCTGGCGTAGACGGTAGATATGCGTTTCCAAAGTGTGTGTCGTGACCGCAGCATTATAGCCCCAAACCTCTGACAAGAGCTCTTCACGTGCCACTGACTGGCCACCGGCGCGGTAGAGGTATTTCAAGATATTGGTCTCTTTTTCGGTCAGGCGTATTTTGCGGTCATCTTCACGAACCAAGAGTTTCATGCTCGGACGGAACTCATACGGGCCGACATCGAAGGTTGCGTCTTCACTTTGTTCAAAGCTACGTAAATGCGCCCGGACCCGGGCCAGCAGGACCGAGAATTTGAACGGCTTGGTGACATAATCATTGGCCCCGCTATCAAGCCCGAGGATCGCGTCAGCATCCGTGTCTTGCCCGGTCAGCATGATGATCGGCGCGCGCACGCCCTTGGCCCGCATCAGTTTGCACGCCTCGCGGCCATCCATGTCTGGCATATCAACGTCGAGCAGGATCATATCGACGCGTTCTGTATCGGCAGTGCGAACCCCGACCGAGGCATTCTCAGCCTGCAGCACGGTGAACCCCTCATACAGCTCGAATTGTTCTGCCAGCGCCTCGCGCAGATCACTGTCATCATCAACGAGAAGTATCGTTTTCGTCACAGCCATAATATTCTCCCTTATCTCAAGGCGCCAAATAGAGACTGACTCTCGAAACTGCATTACACACTTGATCAGCCGATGTCACAAAAAGGAGAGCAAGACGTGAGGGAAACCCTGTTTGAGGCGACCGCAAGCGGTCTTTTCAGCGGCAATGGGCTCAATCTACGATGCGCGATTGGCAAGGGTGGAATATGCCAACCGGACCAAAAGCGCGAAGGCGATGGCCGCTCACCGCTTGGAATATGGCCCATGCGCCGGGTGTTCTATCGCGCTGATCGCCTGGCGCGACCACAAACCGGGCTGCCCTGCGTCGCCTTGAGACCGCATGATGGCTGGTGTGATGCCGCCGACCACCGCTTGTACAACCGTCTGATAACAAGACCTTTTGCCGCCAGTCACGAACAGCTTTGGCGCGATGATCATGTCTACGACATCATCGTTGAGCTTGGCTATAATGATGATCCGGTGCGGGCCGGGCGCGGCAGTGCTATCTTTCTGCATCTGGCCAAACCAGATTATTCGCCAACCGAAGGTTGCGTCGCGATCGCGCAAGATGACATGCTGAAAGTGCTAAAGCAGGCAGGTCCGGGCAGCCACCTCAAGATTACAAATTGATCAGTATTGCAGAGTCGGGCTGACGCGCCCTGTAATATTCTCAAAAGTGGACCTATTCTTGCAATTCTCGCCCAATACGGGAATTTATGGCGCAAAACGAGATCAACCGCATGAGTATGCAGCCTGCAAATCAACGGACCTGGTACGAGGATATCCTCGTCATAGCGGTGTTGTTTTGCGTCATGCTTGGCAGTATGGCGGTGATCGGACCAACAAAACAGGCACCGCTGATTGCGCCTGCCCCAATTGAGCTTGCTGTGACCAACACGAGCAAACGGCCATGGTTGCCTCAAATTTCACCTGATTCAGATCCGGTTTTACACCAGCCAGTGATTGAACCGCGCGACTTGCCACTTCCTGTAGATCAATTGATCCCATCACAAGCCGCCTTCATCACACTATTTGGCGTCAGGAAACCAGCTCACATGTGGCACCGCGCCGTTCATGATAATAATCGGCACTGGCTGACTGATTTTCGCGATGACAACATCGTTGGAACGTCTGAAGGGCTAAGTCTGACGGTCACAAAAAAATCAGAGCCCAGCCTTCGCCCCTGGAATGGTGGTGAAATCAGCTCGTACGACACCTATGGGTATGGCCGGTATGAAACGATCATGAAACCAGCATTGGGGTCAGGACTTGTCTCGGGGTTCTTCACCTATACCGGGCCATATTTTGGCACTGACCATGACGAAATTGATTTTGAGTTTCTCGGCAAGAACCCACGCCAGGTTGAACTCAATATGTGGCGCGATCAAGTATCATACGCCTCAAAAGTGATCGACTTACCGTTTGATGCAACCGCTGATTTTCACCTATATGCCTTTGAGTGGCGGCCCGATGAGGTTGTCTGGTACATTGATGGCATCCGGGTCCACCGCGTGTCGAAAGAGGACTTTTCGATCCCGGTAACGCCTGGAAAAATTTATTTGAATATCTGGACTGGCACTCTGCGCAGTTGGCATGGTCCAGCCAGTTTCAGATCTGGGGTTTCAGCTGACTATGCCTGCGTATCTTACCGTCCTATCGGGGAAAAAGCCCGCACATGTGCAGACTTTTATACCCCATCGCCCGGCAGCCTAAGGATCGCGGCGACCGAATAGGGCGGTTCCGACCCGGACATGGGTTGCACCAAGCCGGGCTGCCAAGGCATAGTCACGGCTCATCCCCATCGAAACATCTGGCAGGCCATGGCGGTCCGCCAGCTGTCTGAGAAACGCAAAATGCGGCGCGGCGGGTTGATCTTCTGGCGGAATGCACATCAGGCCGGTGATCTGACCGGGCCAATCAGCACGCGCTTTGGTCAACAGATCAGGCAGACCCTCAACACTGATGCCGCCCTTTTGTGGCTCGTTTCCCGTATCGACCTGAATCAGCAAATCCGGCGGCTTATGCCCAATCTTGGCAACCGCTTTAACTAGCGCCCTGAGCAGTTTTTCGCGGTCCAGTGTCTCAATCACATCGAACAGCGCCGCCGCATCCTCGGCTTTATTGGTCTGTAGTGGGCCGATCAGGTGTAGCTGCAAATCGGGAAAATCCGCTCGCCGATGAGTCCAGCGGGCTTGGGCTTCTTGGACGCGGTTTTCACCGTACACGCGCTGGCCTGCCGCCAGTGCGGCCTCAATCCGGGCCGCATCTTGGCGTTTGGAGGCAGCAACCAATGTCACGCCCCCGCCAATCTCGGCCAGTATCTGCGCGCGGGCCTCGCTAATATCGTGCTGATCTGTATCTGTGTTCATCATGGGGTTGAAACACCAAGCCGCGTCCAATCGCAAGTTCTGCGCCGCAATCGCGCAGGTAAAAGCGCACTTTCCCGGCCATTTACCGCCTCTGTTCTACCTGACGGATCCTGCCCGCACGCCTGACCCAGCCGCCTCGGCCGAGCGCTTACCCGCTGGCAGCGGCGTGATCTATCGCCATTTCGGCGCAGACAATCGCGAGTGTACGGCTCGTACACTTAGCCAAATCGCCAGCGACAATGGGCTTTTTCTGCTGGTTTCGGCGGACCCGGAATTGGCCCAAACCGTCAAGGCGCACGGCGTACACTGGCCCGAGGCGAGGCTCAGCGAAGCACAAAACTGGCGCGATGTGTTCGCCCTCAACACGGCCAGCGCCCATAGTGCCCGTGCGATCCAGCGCGCAGCCGAAGCAGGCATAGACGCGGCGCTGGTTTCGCCGGTTTTTGCCTCCAAGAGCGCCAGTGCAGGCACACCCCTCGGTGCAACGCGGTTTCGAACGCTCGTACAGAATGCAAACCTGCCAATCTATGGCCTAGGCGGGATCAATGCCGACACCGCCGGAAAGATTGCCAATTTCGCTGGCCTCGCCGCGATTGAAGGGATTGAGGCGGTGTTTGGAGCGTAGACGCGGAAAAAGGCTGGTTTCGTCCGGGAAGGGCACGCATCAAACGAGCCGCTTCCCCTGCGAAGGCAGGCAAGTCAGGTTATCGGATTATGTCAGATTGAAAGTCCGCTCTTGGCGTCTGAGGAGGCATTAGGCTATTTGGATAAAACGCTGTAGTTATGATCCGAAATGATTGGGAGTTATTTTGTGAGACTTGCAGCACTAATCGGGTTTGCCTTACTGATTAGCGCATGTAGTGCTGAACCGAACGACACAAGAAACGAAGCACGGTCTGCATTTGAAGCGTATATCGAAGCATTGAACTCTGGCGATACCGCGGCCGCAGCAAGCATGTACGACACCGAAGATGGGTTTCATTGGATTGAGCGGGGTGGCGTCCAGTACGAAACCGGGGAAGATGCGGCTGCATCGCTTCGCAGTTTATCGGCAAACGGCGGTAAACCTCAAATGACGGTTGATTCAATTAGGGTCGCGGGGCTGGCTAACGACGCCGCACTGGTCTCAGCGCATTTCAACTTCGTTATGTTGTCAGATGAAGGTGAGTCGCAATTCTCGTTTGATGGTTGGATGACTGTCGGGATGGTCAGGCGCGCTGAAGGGTGGCGCATTGCTGGTGGGCAGACTGGACCAGGTCTCGCTAACTAGATGCGATTAAGCCTTTTGCGCGCTATGTCTCCTAATGCCCAAAAACCTACCCCGCCTTGCGCACCGCATCGGCAATTTCGGCAACCACAGCGTCCATCAGAGCGCCGTCCAAGGCTTCGGCCATGACGCGGATCAGGGGTTCGGTGCCGGATTTGCGGATGACCAGACGTCCAGTGCCTTCGAGCTGCTTTTCAGCCTCGACAATCGCGGCTTTCACCGTGTCGGCGTCGAGCGGGTTTGCGCCGCTATAGCGCACATTGGTCAGTTTTTGCGGCACGCGATCAAACACATGCGCGAGCTCTGACAAGGGTTTTTCCGTCTCAACCATGATCGACAGAACCTGCAAGGCGGCCATCAATCCGTCGCCGGTCGTGGCATAGTCAGACATCACGATATGACCTGATTGCTCACCGCCAAGATTGTAGCCGCCTTCGCGCATTCGGGCGACGACATAGCGGTCGCCGACCTGCGTGCGTTCCAGTTCCAGACCGATCTCGTGCAAATGATTTTCGAGGCCAAGATTGGACATCACTGTGGTCACCACGCCTGGCTGCGACAACTTGTTGGCCTTGTGCCAATGCTCGGCGATCAGGCCGATCAATTGGTCGCCGTCAATCTCGTTGCCGGCTTCGTCGATAATGATGCAGCGGTCGGCGTCGCCGTCGAGCGCAATCCCGATATCGGCGCGATAGGTCTGCACCGCCTGTTTCAGCGCGGCGGTGTCGGTCGAGCCAACTTCGAGGTTAATGTTGAAACCATTTGGCGCCACGCCGATTGGAAAGACCTCTGCGCCTAGCTCATACAGCGCCGCCGGGGCGACCTTGTACGCCGCGCCATTGGCGCAATCCACGCAGATGCGCAGGCCTGACAAGCGCATGCCGCGCGGAAAACTGGCTTTGACAATCTCGACATAGCGCGCTTGGGCATCGTCGACGCGTTTGGTCCGGCCGAGATCTTCAGGACCAGCAAGCCTGTCATCGAGCGCGCGGTCCATCCGGCTCTCAATCTCAAGCTCAATCTCATCGGATAGTTTGTAACCGTCAGGTCCGAACAGTTTGATGCCATTGTCTTCGAAACTGTTATGGCTGGCAGATATCATCACGCCCAGATCAGCGCGCAAGCTGCGTGTCATCATCGCGACACCCGGCGTTGGCAGCGGCCCAAACAGGGTCACATCCATGCCAACGGAGGTGAACCCGGCGACCAGAGCCGGTTCGATCATATAGCCGGACAGGCGCGTATCCTTGCCGATCACGACGGAGTGGCGACGCTCGCTCGTGGTGCGAAAATACTTGCCCGCAGCCATGCCCAAACGCATCGCAATTTCAGGCGTCATGGGCGGAGTATTGGCGGTTCCACGGATACCGTCAGTGCCGAAATATTTTCGTGTCATTGGAGTCTCCACTTGCACTTTTCCAATTTTCGAAGGCAGATGCCATACTTGCAATGGCAATGCCACGGTTGCAATGGCAGCGCCAAGGCGTAATTTCATCCATTATGTGGCACAAAAGCTGCATATATGGTGATGGGGAAATAAAGGAGACGCGAAAATGCGTTCATTGATATTTATGGCCAGCCTTGGTTTGGCCGCTACGTTGGCAGGGTGCCAAAGCCTTTCCGGCGATATGAGCCTGGCAGACTATTGTGCCAATCCAAACAATGGCAATGATGCCGTGTGCCGATTGAAAGTCGATGTCGACGGCAATGCCACGACGCTTGCGGACACCAATATGAGCCTGTCCACCGCCCGCACGGTCGCTGACAGTGCTGCGTCAGCCGCCAGCGATGCGCAAGCTGCTGCAGACGCGGCTATGTCGACTGCCAATCAGGCGCAAGCCACTGCTGACAGCGCGATGTCGCTGGCAAGTGAAGCCGGTATGAGCTGCAAGACAGATACGATCCAGAAAACCAATATCGGCACCTGTGAGCCCGGTTATGTGGTCATGGGCTGTACCCAAACCCGCTACACGACCCGCGCCGGTAGACTGTCTTTTCTGCGCGAGATTAACAACGAGCAGTGCCGGTTCAATAGCCGCGTTCTGGAAATGCAGGTGCGTTGCTGCACCGCAGACGCTGCAGCGATGGACACAAGCGAAGTTGCGATGAACTAGGGCCTGGCCCTAGGTAACAGATTTGATCTGTGCGGAAGGGGGCCATTGTGCCCCCTTCTTTTCACTTGGCGCCCTCACCCTCGTCACAATCAGCAACGCAATTTGCAGTGACGAAACCTGTTATCGCTTAGTAGGCATTATCAGGTTGATCAGACGGTGCGGAGTAAGCTCTATATGTGTGGAATTATCGGAATTCTTGGCCGTGATGCCGAAGCGACCCCGCGACTTGTTGAAGCGCTACGCCGCCTTGAATATCGCGGCTATGACAGTGCCGGGGTGGCGACATTAGAGAACGGCCATCTGGATCGTCGCCGCGCGGCTGGTAAATTGCGCAACTTGGAAGATGTTCTGCGCGATACGCCGCTGCCAGGAACCACCGGGATCGGTCATACACGCTGGGCCACACATGGACCGCCAACCCTAGACAATGCCCATCCGCACGTCTCTGGCCCGGTCGCGCTGGTGCATAATGGCATTATCGAGAACTTTCGGGCGCTACGCAGCGAGCTGGAAAGCAAGGGTCACACGTTTGAAACCCAAACCGATACTGAAACGGTGGCGCATCTGATCGCGGATCATTTACAGACGGGCCTCAGCCCACAAGCGGCGGTAGAAAAGGCGCTTGGACATCTCGAGGGCGCGTTTGCACTCGCCATGATGTTTGAAGGGGAGCAAGACCTGTTGATCGGTGCGCGCAAAGGCTCGCCCCTGGTTATCGGGGTTGGTGATGGCGAGATGTTTCTAGGCTCAGACGCGCTCGCAGTGGCACCGTTTACCAACCAGGTGGTGTATCTGGAAGAAGGCGACTGGTGCGTCCTGAGCCGCGACGGCTATCAGGTCTACGCCGCTGACGGATCCGCTGTGACACGGGCAGAAACCCCGGTGCAGGGTGCAGGCGCAGCGATTGAGAAGGGCAATTATCGCCACTTCATGCAGAAAGAAATCTTCGAGCAACCCGACAGCACCGCGCGCACAATCGGGGCCTATGTCAACGCGCTCAGCCAAAGCGTTGAACTGCCTAAGACCGATGGCAGGGAAATTGACTGGTCGGCCTTCACCCACCTTCACATGGTTGCTTGCGGGACCGCCTATTACGCCACCTGCGTGGCTGAATACTGGTTCGAGCAATTGGCCGGCTTGCCGGTCAAAACCGACATCGCATCCGAGTTCCGTTATCGCGAACCGGCCTTGCCGACGAGCGGCGGGTTGGCACTCTTCGTCAGCCAGTCAGGGGAAACCGCCGATACGCTCGCGGCCCTGCGCTATTGCAAACAAGCAGGCCTAGCCACGGCAGCTATCGTCAATGTCCCAACTTCGTCCATCGCGCGCGAGGTTGATCTTGTGCTGCCGACTTTGGCAGGCCCTGAAATTGGAGTGGCCTCTACCAAGGCCTTCACCGCGCAATTATGCGCGCTTGCCGCCGTGGCAATAACCGCCGGTCGGGCGCGCGGGAAATTAAGCCGCGATGACGAGATCCACCTGACTGGCATATTATCAGAACTGCCGCGCCTGATCGCAGAGACATTCAAGCTCGATAATACGATCGCCGCCCTCGCGCGCGGCATGGCGAAAGCCCGTGACGTGATCTATCTTGGCCGCGGTGTGCATTATCCAATTGCCATGGAGGGCGCCTTGAAGCTGAAAGAGATCAGCTATATTCACGCCGAAGGCTATGCCTCTGGCGAGCTGAAACATGGACCGATCGCATTGATTGATGAAGACACACCCGTGGTTTTCGTCGCCCCGCACGATGGCCTGTTCGACAAGTCACTCTCCAACTTGCAGGAAGTCGCCGCGCGCGGTGGCCTTGTGCTCTTAATCTCTGATAAAAAAGGGCTGGAAGCGGCAGGCGACACGCCTGCGCAAAGCATCGAAATGCCTGATTGTGATCCGTTTATTGCGCCGATCCTGTATGCCCTACCGGTGCAAATGCTGGCTTATCATGTTGCGGTCGAAAAGGGCACAGATGTTGACCAACCGCGTAATTTGGCAAAATCGGTTACAGTCGAATAGGAACCAGATTTGCGCTTATAGAGACCCTATCCGGACTGTTCCGGACAGGGCTCTAAATCGTCATCATACGACGAAACCAGCGAAGGCCAGTGTCACACCGACAGCAACCAATGTCAGGGGGAGGGAAAGAGCAGCTGCGAACATGCCTTGGCGAAATTCAGTTGGGGAGGAAACACGCATTGGATTTGTCCTTTTTTGCGTTTTAAACAGCGGCTATTCGCTGCCTGTACACATCATATGGGACGCCTTGACCAATAATCAATGAATAATTTGTTTTTTATTCAATTTTCACAGATTGCTGCACCGTAATCGGCAATTTCAGCCCGTTCAATACGATATCCATAACGCCTGCCAATTCGCGCTCAAGCTTAGGCAGGGTCAGGCGAGAGAACAATTGAGGATAGCGAAATTTCATGGTCGCCGATTGCATCATTTCGGCGACAAAATTGAGGTTCTCCATCGCTGCGAAATGGCCTTCAGCAACACCTTGCTCAAGAATTTGCACCAGAAACACACGCTCCTGCGCCATTTTTTCGTTGGCGAAACTTGGTCGCTCATGTGCCAGAACTTCCGCAACTTCCAAGACTTTGGCATCCTTGTCCAACTTCTCAAAAGTTGTCCGCAGAGCCATTAGATGAAACGCCCGCATCTTCTCTAATGCGTTGCCTTTGCCTCGAACCAGGGCCGCACTCTGTGCATCCGTCACCAAATTCAATTTGCGGGCAATTGCCTCTGCAATATCGATCTTTGACGCAAAGAAGCGATAGATATTACCTGCTGACATACGGCAATCTCTGGCGATTTCTGCCATAGTTGTCTTGGCATAACCGTAATGCATAACGCGCGCGATGGCAGCATCGAGGATATTCTGGCGGGTATCATTTTTCTCACTCATGCGGTTAAGATACTCAAAATTTGTGAATAATCAACGATATGTTCAATTTGGAAGCCCTTTTTGAGAGATATGATGACTAAAATGACCAAAATCGGCATCCTCGGCGGCGGAGCTTGGGGCACGGCCCTGGCCATCAATGCGCAGGAGGCCGGATGCCAAACCCGGCTTTGGGCGCGTGAAGAAGCGATCGCTGAAGCCTTGTCAGCGGGCAATGGCAATCCGTTATTTCTACCAGACCTTGAGACTCCAAGGATCGCAGCTTCCACAAATATGGCCGATTTGAGCGATTGCGACGCTGTTCTGGCAGTTGTGCCCGCGCAGTTTGCACGCAGCGCGTTTCAACAATTGGCGCCGCACCTGAAACCGCAAACCCCGGTCCTGCTTTGTGCCAAGGGGATTGAACAATCCTCGCTCAGCCTGATGACAGATGTCTTGCACCAAACCATTCCACAGGCCATCCCGGCCGTGCTGTCCGGCCCAAGCTTTGCGATTGATGTCGCCCAGCACCTGCCCACGGCGGTGACGCTGGCCTGCAAAGACCGCGCACTTGGCCACGCTCTCAGCGATGCCATAGGCCAACCGAGCTTCCGGCCCTATTGGACAGATGACCTGATCGGCGCAGAGATTGGCGGCGCGGTCAAAAACGTCCTCGCGATTGCCTGCGGAATTGTTGAGGGGCTGGGTCTTGGCAAGTCGGCGCATGCCGCCCTGATCGCACGCGGATTTGCTGAAATGACCCGGCTCGGCGTGGCCATGGGGGCACGAACCGAAACCCTTGCCGGGCTTTGCGGGCTTGGCGACCTGGTTCTGACCTGTTCCTCGACCCAGTCGCGCAATATGAGTTTCGGCAAAGCGCTGGGCGAGGGCCAGCGCGCCGAGGACATCCTTGCAGCGCGTAACTCAGTCACCGAAGGCGCGGCCACAGCGCCGGTGATGGTCAAGCTTGCCGTACGCGAGGGTGTTGAGATGCCGATTTGCGCTGCGGTGAATAGCATTCTATCTGGCCAAGCAACGGTTACTGATGCAATGACAGGCCTACTGGCTCGACCCTTCAAAGGAGAATAATATGCCCCTCTTCCTCGTAAATGCCCGAGACCGGGCCGATTGCCTTGATCTTCGTCTGGCCAATCGCAGTGACCATCTCGGCTGGGCATCTGGCTTCGTTGACCGGATCGCGATGGCCGGCCCGGTTTTCAGCGCCGATGGTGAGAGCATGGCTGGATCGACATTCGTGATCTCGTTTGACAGTCTGGATGAAGCGAAAGACTGGGCTGCCGACGATCCATATGCCAGAGCAGGCCTGTTCGAAAGCGTTGAGATCGTGGCGTTCAACTGGTCAATTGGCGACGGCAAACCGGGCGCGTGAGCAAGACAGATCGACCTTTTTGGGAAACCAAACCGCTGGCGCAGATGTCACCGCAAGAGTGGGAATCTCTGTGCGATGGCTGCGCCAAATGCTGCCTGCTCAAGCTTGAGGATGAAGACACAGGCGACATCGCCTATACCCGCTTGCATTGTCACTTGCTGGACGAGGAGACTTGCCGCTGCTCGGACTACGACAATCGCCAGGCCAGCGTACCTGATTGTGTGATCCTGACCCCAAAATCCGTAGGTGAGCTGAAATGGATGCCATCCAGCTGCGCCTACCGCCTGATCCATGAAGGTAAACCACTCCCCGATTGGCATCACCTGATCAGTGGCGACAAGACGCTGGTGCACACAGCGGGTCGGTCAATTGCCGGGCGTACGGTCAGCGAAGACACGGTGCTAGAGGACGACCAGATGGACTGGATTGTCGACTGGGAAGGCAATGAGCCTTGAGCTGTGCGGGCTCCGCAGGTTCTGATTATATCTCTTTCGGTTTGGTTTCGCTCAGGTAGCAAGGCTGCCCGGCGCTAATGCGGCGCGCCCGCGCAGGCTCGGTGCAAAGCACCGAAATAGCCGTGAGCGAAACCAAGCCGAAAGAGGCATAATCAGAACCTGTTGAAAACATCCTAGACCACCTTTAGCGGTAACGCAGCATGTCGCGGCCCAGCTGTGAGATCTTGGTCACGCCGAGTAGTTTCATGTCTCGCTCTATTTCCGAGCGTAGGTTTCCGAGTGCGCGCTCAACCCCCGGCTGACCAGCGGCGGCCAGCGCGTACAGGTACATCCGCCCGCCAGAACAGGCATTTGCGCCTGCCGCCAAGGCTTTCATCACATGCGTGCCGCGCCGCACACCGCCATCCAGGATGATCTCAATCTTGCCGCCAACCGCATCGGCAATTTCAGAGATCTGATCAAACGGTGAGCGTGAGCCATCGAGCTGACGTCCGCCATGATTGGACACCATGATCGCGCTGGCCCCGATATCGACCGCTTTGCGCGCGTCGGCGACACTCATGATCCCTTTCAGGCAAAACGGGCCATCCCACTTGGCCCGCAGCGCTTCGGCATCGGCCCAGTCGAGCGACTGATCGAGCATATCGGAGAAATAATCACCCACCGAAACAGCAACATTCGAGCCTTCGCTGATATGATCTTTCAATTCAACCAGTTCAAACTTCTTGCGCAACAGATGGTTCAAGGCCCACATCGGATGGGCCGCAAAACTGGCCAGGCTTTTCAAAGTCAGGCGCGGCGGCGAGGTAAAGCCAGTATACAGATCACGCTCGCGATTGCCGCCAGTACTGGTATCCACGGTCAGGGTCAGAACCTCGAACTTGGCCGCCTTGGCACTTTGCAGCATCTTATCGTTGAGACCGCGATCCTTGTGGAAATAGAACTGGAACATTTTCGGCGTTTTGATCAGGGCGTCGATCTCCGCCAAGCTCACCGTGCCGAGTGAAGAGACCCCAAACAGCGTGCCAAATTTCTCTGCCGCCAGTGCCACCGCCCGTTCGCCGTCATGATGGAACAGGCGCTGCAAGGCTGTCGGTGAACAAAACAGCGGCATTGCCAGCTCTTGGCCCAGGACAGTAACCGACATGTCGACGGTTTCGACCCCGACCAGAACATTCGGCACCAGATCGCAATCCTGGAACGCGTCGCTATTGCGCCGATAGGTCAGTTCATCGTCAGCCGCGCCATCGATATAGTGAAAGATCGGCCCCGGCAGGCGCTGCTTTGCCAGCAAGCGCATGTCCGCGACATTGTGGCAGTCACGTAGACGTCGAAACATATTTGCCTCCCAGTCTTCCCGGTCGCCGCGTGCCGCTTATGGGCCGCTCACCGCATGACCATTATCACGCAGCATAGTGATCACACTATCCGGCCCGGCCAGATGCGCCGCACCCACCGCGATAAAAACCGTTCCCGGCGTGTCCAGCATCGCTTCAATCTGCGGCACCCAATTACGGTTACGATTGCGCAGCAGCGAATTGTAAACCTCTGCGCCGCCAACCCCGGCAGCAGAAGGATCAGCTGCAATCGCGCCAAGGCCGATAACATCACCATCGGCCCATTCATCAACCAATTGATCAAGCATTTGCGGTGACTCGTCGAGCAGGAGCGCGGTCTCATACAGAAACTCGATCTGCACATCCTCCGGCAGCAGGTCGAACGCGTCCGCTTGGTCGCTGGCGCTTTCAAGATATCCGAACGCCTTGCCCGCCGCCTGCGCTTCGATCTCCAAAACGCTCTCGACCCCAGATTCGGGATCAAATCCGTCAGCTTGCAGTTTCAACACGCCAAGATTGACCGCGCCCATCCACGGCTCCATCGCATTGACTGCATCAAGCGGCACTCCGATTGAGTCAAAAGCCGCTTCAATGATCGGCTCAATCTGATCATCGAGCGCGCCGCGCAGGGTCTGACCATCCTGATAAAATCCACGCGTCAAGAAATCCTCCATCAAGGCGCGCTGGCCTTCCGGGCTTTTCAAATCGACTTCAAACACCAGCGTATCGGCCGCAGAAAATGCTGTATTGAACGCGTCAGATCGCCAATCCATATCCGGGCGCAGCAAATGAACCGTACCGAACATATGGATCGCTGTGTCCTCGTCCGACAAGGTCCAGAGCACCGGCTTGCCAGGACCATGCGTCTCGGCGGCGCGGGCCATTGTATCATTGAACTGCGCCAGAAGCTCCGCTTTGGAGGGCCGTTCCACCTCACTGCTATCAGACTGTTCGGTGACCTCAGCGGTTGGTGTTGAGGTTTCTGGACTACAGGCCACTGCCAGCAAAGCAGTTGCAATCATTGGTACAATTGATCGTCTCAACATATCAGGCTTCTTTCATCTGCACATTGCGGTCACGCCGCAGGATCTGTTTACACCTGCCACATGGGCACAGATATCTAAACCCCAGATTACGCGCAGACCAGCAATTGCATCGCACCGCCCCTTGGCATATGACGCCCATAACGCACCCATAGCTCAGCTGGATAGAGTGCTGCCCTCCGAAGGCAGAGGTCATAGGTTCGAATCCTATTGGGTGCGCCATTGATGATTGCAGAACACGGTCATGATCTGGCGTCTTGCTTGAGCGCGTTTCGCGGGTGCTGTCTTGGGAAGGGCATGAATGTTGGTACCT
The DNA here is from genome assembly GCA_021776655.1 of Henriciella sp. Taxonomy (GTDB): domain Bacteria; phylum Pseudomonadota; class Alphaproteobacteria; order Caulobacterales; family Hyphomonadaceae; genus Henriciella. The sequence goes on from JAJFFK010000044.1 coordinate 14,510, forward strand.
TGTTGCGGTAGGCGATGTAGGGCTCACCGATTTCCTCGATCAGGTCTGCCTCTTCGAACGGCGTCGCCAGCATGATGTAGACGAATGTCGCGGCTGCAAAAACGAGATGACCAACCGTCAAATGTGGCATGATCAGCGGCGCGGTCATCCAGCCGAGACTGATCGGGTGGCGAACCAGTGCGTAGAGATAGCGCGCCGTCATGCTGGATGGTTTGGGCGGTGTGGTCCTGAAATTCTGCCAGGCTTGCGCCAGACCGAAGAAACTGAAATGCCCGAAATGGAAGGTCGCGGCTGACATCATCGTCCACACGCCGACATAGATCCCGATGATCAGACCTGAGGCCAATTCAGACTCGACCCGCCAGATTGTGATCGGGATCGGACGCCAAAAGATAACGATGACGCCTGTCATGATGGCCGTCATGTAGAGATAGGTCGCGCGCTCGATCGGCGCTGGAATGATCTTGGTCCACCAGCGTTTGAACGAAGCGCGAGCTGTGATTGAATGATGCAGGCCAAACAGGCCGATCAGACCGGCGTCAATGAAAACTGCCGTCCAAAACGGTGCGGGTGTGCCGTCGCTAATGCCTTTTGGGACGCCGAAATCAGCCAGAAAACCCATAATGTAGAGGAGACTAGCGGTTGCCAGTCCATAAGCTGACAGAGCATAAATCAGCATGAGTGTTTTGCGGATCATGATATTTTCTTTCATTTCAGGCGGGTTGGCAGCGGCTCTAATTGAGCCGCCGCCAGACTCGTCTAGGTCCAGTTTTTTGCATTATCTGCATGGGTGTTCAGATATGACCCGGGCGTAAAATGCTCGTCGTAGAAGCCGGTATCGAGCTTATGCGCTTGCAGGTACATCAGAGTCAGGATTGCTGGCACCTTGGCTGGGAAGCGACCGAATGTGTCTTGTACATATTGTGCCATGGTCGCAACGCAGTCGATAAACTCATCATTCATCGGTGCACCTGTGCGGCGTACGGCGTCCGTCTCCTTATACGGACCTTCTGTATTAGCATTGAACGGTCCGTCTGTTCCAAACTTGCGGCGAACAACGGCCTCCACAGTGGCGCGCATATCACTGAAATGCGGTTGGCAGTGGCCTTCCAGAATACCATCCAGGCCAGTGACATGTGGCAATGGCTGGCCATCAATCATGTCAAACCGAAAGCCCAGGCCCGGTACGTCCGGGTCGCCGCTCGCGCCGAGAATGCTGAACGGATTATAGCCGTCATACATCCAACCGCCCAAGCCCATCGCCTGCAACATCAAGGCGCCGGCATAGCATGAGCAGGATAACTCCACCGTGACCTCGGTGGCAGCCACCTGTTCGATATATGACAGTGGGTAAGGGTTATCCACGTCAACCAAATGCTTGAACTTCTCAAGTCCGGGAATAGGTCGATTATTCGTATCATCGTAGATGCACGCACCGTTTTGTACGAGATAGCACAGTGACTGCACAATATGCTGTGCCAGATCGGCGACCGGGATGATGAGTGTGCTACCTGGAACATTCCCGCACCATTGATTGTGCATTTCCATATGTTCCGGCTGGGCAGGTATCTTCAGACGCCCATCAGCAATCTTGACGATGCGGCTTCTGTGCGCCTCCAAATAGGCATTCAGATCAGTCTCGCCATTGGCGGCTTTGGCATCGACCGCTGGCATATCGCGGGTTGGCAGGAAGTAGACGCCATTGTCGTCTGTGTAAAAGAACTCGGTGATCTGAAACCCTGCGCAAGACGGGAAAGTACGGCCACCTGCAGCACCTGCATAGTTTGGGATATTAGGGCTATAATTTTTGTTGTGAGGGATCAGATTGGACCAGCCTGTATTGCCAGCAACTGTTGTTAACAGCAACATTTGTTCAAGCTCTGACAGTGGCTCTGGCGGATGTTTCGAGGTGTAGGCCAGTGGTCCATCCGGGATAGAGGCACCGCGCGCGAACCGGCGCGAACGGCGCCCATGAATGGCGTCTATCAATGGAAATTGCGTTGCTTCACTTAACCCCTTTGGCAAGTTCGGAATCTTATCAAGTAGGATATTTCCATTCTCGATTGATGTCGGGGTAGTGGCACAGCCGCCAAGACCCGCAAGGGTCGTTCCAGCTCCAATAACGGAGGCACCTAGTAGTTTACGTCGTGATGTTTCAAACATTTTAGTATTTTCCTTATGCTGTCTTATTGCTGCATCGAAGGGCGATGCATCCGGGAGGATTTGGGGAGGTTAAAGCGCCGGTGTGAGCTGGTTAGGTGCTACCAGTTTGATAGCGCTGGAGATCGCTGCGACATGCTGGTGGTCGGTGCCACAGCAACCGCCGAAGACGCGCAGGGCTGGCAATCGGGCATAGAGATCGGCATGGTCGGCCGCGAGTTCGATCGGATTGCCGCGATCAAGTTCGGTTGCGGCGTCCAGTTCTGCGTGGCTCTTACAGGACGCGTTGACCCGCAGGCCGCCGATCCGGCGAGTCCATGAGGCGCCAACATCAAGCGTCGCGGCGAAATGCGAAGGGTGCGCGCAATTGATCATGTAATAAGCGGGCGTAGACGCGGTTTCATTATCAACCTCGATTATAGCGTCTTGCAGCGTCTGGCCGCTGGGCAGGCGACCATCAGTTTCAACGGTGAATGAGATGACCGAGGGCTTGCCATTGCGGGCGGCGGCGCGCGCGATGCCGATGGCTTCGCTCGCATTCGTCATGGTGATCGCGGTGATCAGATCGGCGCCAGCCTTAGCGAGGACTGCGATCTGTTCATTATGATAAGCCTCAGCTTTGACCGGGCACATGATCTCGCCAGCGACATAACCATCGCCGCGCGGACCGACACAGCCGGAGACAAGCATCGGCGTGGCGGGCGTCTCGTACTGGCCTTTGATATCCAACAACATCCCAACCGCCATGAAATTGGCATCTGACAAATCGACTTTGGAATAGCCAAGCAGATCTCCCCAGTCAGGGCTGGCGCGCCATGTCGGGCTTTCAAGGATGAAGCCAGTGGACTGGCGTTTGGCTATAGCTATGTAGCGCTCAAAATAGGTTTTCAGCGCCGCAACGCCTTTGGGTTTTCGCAGCAGCGTGAAGGCGGCGAAATGCGGCAAGTCGAAACCTTCATCGAAGATCAAAGTGGTTTCGAGTCCGCCATCGGTAAGGAAGATATGCGGGGGTTCTGTCAGGGGGGAGTGAGTCATGGGGTTCTCTTTGGGTTAAGGTGTGCGCCGGACGGGCAACTAACGGGCAGCGGGCTTGAAAATGATTTGCATGATAAAAATCTCAAGCTGTGCTAATCGGGTTATCGATTTCAGGACAATGGCCCGCTGCCTCGACGCGCAACAGGGTCAGCGCCCGACGATTAGCCGATGAAAAACCGATGACGCTCCATGATTGAACCAATTCCCTCGCAGATTGATCTCGCCAACACCGCGGACTTCGCACTCGGAGCGCTACGGATTCGTCCGGCGCTGCGGACGATTGAAACACCGGGTGAGCGGATCACACTGGAGCCGCGCGTCATGCAAGTCCTGGTTTTGCTGGCCAATCATCGCGGCGAGGTCGTCACGCGCGATACGATGATTGCATGCTGCTGGGATGGGGTCATCGTCGGTGAGGATGCCATTCAGCGCAGTATTGGCCGCTTGCGGCGCGTGGCGGAGACGGTCGGGAATTTCGAAATTGAGACGCTAAGCCGAATTGGGTATCGGCTTATCGCGCCGGAACCTGAAACCAAAAATCGTTTGCCACAAACCCGATCTCCAGATGATCCGAATCGGCGCACGTCTGTCGCATTTGGTGCCGTAGAAGTTAAGTCTGCGCAGAGTCAGGACGAGGAATTTATCGAATTGCTGGCCGACGATATTACAGCGGCCCTGTCATTGAACCGCGATCTGAAAGTCGCTGCGCGAATTCCGTCGGCTGATGTTGCGACTGATATCCGAGATATCGGACAGACTTTCAGTGTCGATTACATTGCGACGCTTCTTCTGCGACGTGCGGGCGATCAGGTCCGGTTGCGGGTGCAGTTGGTGGAAACCGACAGCCGGCGTATCGCGTGGACACATTCAGTCGGCGGTCTGACCTTTATCGGCGCTGCGCCCTCTGATGATCTGATCATCGATCTGGCTAGCCGACTTGCAACCGAACTGGTCCGCGAAGAAACCGACCGGGCGTTGCGCAAACATGAAGACCTGACGGCATGGGAAGCGGTGGTGCGTGCGAATGCCGCGTATCAACGGATCAATCTGGATAGCCTGGCCTTCGCAGAGGCAGAGGCGCGGCGTGCGGTTGCTCTCGATCCCGGTTTTGGCGCGGCGCAAGCGGCGCTGGCAAACGCGCTTGCCGCAACCTACGAGCTTGGCGGCGCCTTAAACGAGGGCGTTGCGACCGAAGCGCGAATTCATTGCGATCTCGCATTAGCGGCAGATCAAGCCAATCCGACCGTTTTAGCCTGGGTGTCAAATGCGCTCGGCATGATCACGCGGCCGTCGGAAGGGTTTGAGTTGGCGGAACGCGCAATTGAACTGGCGCCAACCCATCCGATTGCGCATCTTTATCTTGCGCGTCATCAGCTCTACCGGGGGGATGCTGAGGCCGCGCTCGCGGCGCTGGCGCAACATGATCGCGTCGCACCGCGATTCCCGTGGCAGTATTTTGTCGAGTTTCATAAAGGACTGGCCCGCTTTATGGCAGGACAGATCGACAGCGCAGAGAGGGCGTTTGAGCGGGCCGCGCTCATGAACCCGGATTATCCATATTGCTGGATTGCAAAGACAATTGTTTACGGATTGCAAGGTCGGTCTGAAGACGCCGCAGCAGCGGCGGTTAGCTTGTGGGCATTGGACGGCGCGGAGTCGCTGGACTTACAATTGGCAAGGGTGGCTCATAGCTATCCTGATCCAGACATAAGCCAGACACTTCAAGCAACCCTGAAAAATGCCTGGGCCTCAGAAACGAATTGAAAGATTCATCGAGCTTGCTTTGCTAATGTGTCATTAGTGGCGATGGCTAATAGGACATATTGTCAGTTCTGAGTCTCCACTGCCCCATCGTGGCATTAGGGTCAGGAGTGGGCATAACGATGATAAGTCCGGCAGAGGCGAACAATCTACAAACCAGCGCTACGAATTTTGCTCGTTCGCCTGTTCTTTTTTGTTCCAAGGCAACAGTATCAATAATATTTATGTAACCATCCGTCATGATCTCGGAGCGCCGAGTAGGCCGCGCCGTGATGTTTCAAGATTATTGTTCGTTTCATTGGGAGGCATTTTTTGTTCCTTTGGTTTAGCGGTACCGCATCCTTGCGGCCTGCATACTTTGGAAAAAGCTAGGTTAGGCAGGCGTAGATCAACAATCTATCCGCTGGATACTTTATAGACATACTCGCGTACCTCTTGTCACCGACAAGCTTGGGTTGAGCTGCAAATGGTACGCGGCAACGGCGCTCAGGGGCAAAATTACACGACCCAAAACTCGCTGGGTCCCATTATTCTGCGAGGGTTAGAGCAGCTTTGAGCAAATTGGCTTCTTTGCGATATTCCGGGCCTGCGGAATAAATTTCCGCTGCTACCGTAGTCTTCCTATCGCAACCATAGGAGGCGTTGATGAAAACCACGACAATCGGCCTGGGGACTTTATATGTTGCCCTCGCTACAGCCGCGACCTTGTGCCTGGCGCAAACCGCAACGGCCCAAACCCAAACGGCGAGCGTTGATGCTGCCCGGCCCGCTATTGTGGCCGATATGGTCAACGACCATCGCCCGCATGATGGACCACCACACGGTGTCCCGCCAGAGCTGCACCGCAAAGTCGTGCACCTGTATAAACGAATCCACAACGCCTATCCCGATGCCTCGCGCAAGCGCATCCTCTACAAGATCGCTCAAGAGTTGGGCATATCACCGAGGCGGTTGTGGAATGCCTATCATTCAGGCGGCGGGGGGACAAACGGCCCGGTCGATATCCTTCCTGCGGATCGGGTTACAGACCGCCGCCTGTCTGATCGCGCCGTCTCTGATCGAGCAACAGACAGATCTCGGCACCGGATCACAGATCGTCCGCGATCTGCAGACCGCGTGCGGGTCAGGCCCGATCGTCCGGTTCGGGATCGCCCGCAGCGGGCCCGGCCGGGACGTGACTAAGCTCAACCAATAGAGACACGCACAGCGGAGAGGACATGTCGTCTTCTCCGCTCGTGTCGTATAAGCAAGACAAAGGGAGGCGAAACGATGGGATCGCGAATTTTATTTTTGAGTGCCAGTGCATTTGTACTGGCCGGGCATGCTGGCGCACAGACAATGACAGTCTCCGCCGGCGCAGAATACACAACTGGCGACTATGGCGGCGGCAGCGACACAGACGTGCTCTATGCACCTTTCTCGCTTGGCATCGCAGGCGACAATTGGTCGGCGCGTGCAATTTTGCCTTATCTTCGCCTATCTGGCCCAGGCGTCTTTCTCGGCGAAGATGTTCCGATTGTGCGCGATCCTGCGATGCCAATTCGAGGTGCCTCCGAGAACGTGTCTGGTTTGGGAGATCTCAGTCTTTCACTGACAAGAACGACACAATTAGACGAGGCCGGGGTGTGGGAGCTGGACATTACCGGGCGCGTAAAAGTGCCAACCGCTGACCAGGATAAGGGCCTTGGTACCGGCGAAACAGACTATTCTCTCGCCGGTGATCTGGTGCACAATACCGGCGCTTGGAGCCTGTTTGCAGGCGGCGGATACCGCATAAATGGCGACCCCGACACCCGCGACCTCAACAATATTGCGTTTGGGTCTCTGGGGGCAGTGCGCTATACAGATAGCGGCTCAAGTTGGGGCTTTGCGTATGACTATAGCCAGGCCGTCAGCGACGGTGTTGACGAGGCCCACGAGCTGTCCTCATGGCTAAGCTTTGGCCTGTCAGACAGCGCCCGATTGCAGGTCTATGGCCTGACTGGACTGAGCAATGGCGGACCTGATTATGGCGGCGGCGCACGTCTGATTCTGACATTCAAACGCTAGGGTCGACCCTAATCGCTTTTGCGCGTCCAACCTGCTTCGATCAATTGCGCTTCCTGGCGCTCATTGAAGCGGGTTGTGACGCCCAATTCGGCGCTCGCCACAGCAACCGGGTCGCCGCCACCAGCCGCTTGAAACCGATCCGGCGATGACGCCTCGGCCAAGATGACCAAGCGCCAGGACGCATCTTCGCGACATGCAATCCCCGTTTGCTGCTCTAGCCGAAACTGTCGACACAGCGATCCATCACCCGCTTCAAAGCTGGCCTCGATTAGTACCCGCCGGGTATCATCACCGGAAGGCAACGTATCCAACGCCTTGACCAACAGGTGCCCCGGCTCAGCGGAACCATTGTCGGCAAGTTGCAAAAAGGTATCTGGTCCGCTGCGCCCAGGCAGGACATAGCCCGCCAACAGGCCCATCGCGGCGCACGCAGCAACCAGCGCCGGCCAAATGGTTTGCGGCCAAGTCAGCGCCGCTGCGCCGCCACGTGATCGCGTGGGCATTGGCACAATAACCGGATCAGTTGGTTCGCGGCCTTGCGGCTGCCCGATCTCAGCGTGCGGTGTTTCAATCTCCCCTATCAATGCGGCAAGACCCTGCGACATAGGTGCCGCTTCGACATCTTCAAAAGCCGCCTGCGCCAATGCTCGGCTCGCCTGCAATTTCGCGATAATATCGGCCAGCGCCGGGTCAGCTTTAATCGCCTCCTCAATCTCCAGCGCGGCTGCATCATCCAACTCGCCATCGGCATAGGCCATCAAATCCAGATCGGTCGGTCTCATTGCAATGTCCCTTCCGGCGCGCTCGGTTCTAAAACGCCGATGAGTTTCTGCCTGGCTCGATATAATCGGCTCATCACTGTCCCGACAGGCAGGTCAAGCACATTAGCCGCGTCCTGATAGCTTTCGCCATTGACCAGGATCAGGCCGACAACCGCACGCTGATCATCTGGCAAGGCTTCAATTGCGATACGCGCCTTGGCTGACATGTCCAACACTTCCAGTCGCTCGCGACCATCCTCGCCGACAAGGCTGTAGGCGGCACTGATATCGTCATGCGGACCCTGTCTTTCGGTTTTTCTCATCTGATCAATCCAATGGTTCTGAATGATTTTGAACACCCAGCTTTCCAGCCGATAAGCTGGATTATATGAAGCAGCGCGCACCAATGCCCGCTCCAGTCCCGCTTGCACCAAATCATCGGCATCCGCCGGATTTCTGGCAAGCACCAGCGCAAACCGCCGGAACTTCGGCAGATGCTCAACAAGGCCTTCGCGGACCAGAAGTTCCGGGCTGTTCGCCATGATTACAAGAGGACTACGTACGGCACGCCAATTTCTTCCCAAGTTTTTTCATCTCTTCGTGGAATGATACGCTATACTAAGGCGTAGTCTCTGTGCTGGCAAAAAGGATCATGAGTATGACTAGGATGCAAGGCACACTGATCTGTATCATTTTGCTGGGGTTGCAAGGCCTGTCAGAAGTCGCCGCGCAGACCTCAGATCGCGTCCACCGCGTCGATCGACTTGACCGGGCTCGCGAACGGTCCGTCACACGCGACCGGATCATTGACAGACCCGCAGCCGACCGACGCGTGGCAACCCGGATTATCGACGAACCAGAGAGTGATGCGCGCAAGGACGAAATTGAGACTGCCACACCAGATGCTGACACGCAGGTGCGCCCAACCATCATTCAGGATGAGCGCGGCGACCGCGTTCGGCGCGGCGAAATGCTGGCGCTGAACCCCTCGCTGCAAGCCCTGGATACTCTGAGCCGCCTCGGTTTACGCCAGGCAAACCAGCGCGACCTGGGCAATGGCGATCATCTTCACATTTTTCGCGCAGACCGCTCTGACACTTTGTACGAGGCCATCGCTCAAGTGCGCAGGCTTGATCCAGCCGGTGTCTATACCACGAACCACGTTTTCAGCCCCAGCCAAGTTGGATCAGACACGACAGGTGCCCAGCCTCCAACCTCACCCGAAAGCGCGGATCAGGACTGTGATATCGGTGTGATTGATGGCCCGATAGATACAAGTCTACCTCTGCTCACTCAGCCGATTGTTGCGATGCGCGCGTTTGATACAGCCCCACAAGGGTCAAGCGCGCATGGCACCGCCGTTGCGGCCCGGCTGATCCTTGCTGCAAAGGGGTTTGCGCCTCACACCGATCTTAGAATTTGCGCTGCAAATGTGTTTACGACAGATCTCCCAGGGTCTGTCGCGGCCGACACGCTCGCTGCCGCAATTGGCTGGCAACAACAACAGGGCGCGGTGATTGTGAATATCAGTTTGGCAGGCCCGGATAATGAAATTGTCGCTTATATGGTTGCCCGGTACTTGCGCGGTAATCGGCTTATGGTGGCAGCTGCCGGCAATGGCGGTCAGCTTAGCCGAAACATCTATCCCGCCGCCTATGACGGCGTCATTGGCGTCACTGCAATAGATGATAACGGGCAAGTCTATCCACTCGCCACGCGCGGACGTCATGTCGACCTGGCCGCGATTGGGGTTGATCTCGATTTCTCTATGATGGGCATAGACCAGCCTCTATCGGGCACGTCTTTTGCAGCGCCCGTGATCACCGCCTGGCTGGCCACCAAAGGGCAAAGCGGCGCTGACCTGGGCGCAATCCTAACCGATCTGGGCCCTTCTGGACATGATGACACATACGGCGCGGGTGCCTTGTTTGAGCAAGCCGATGCACAAATCCAACTGGTTGCCGTCAAGCCATAGTCGCGGTGCCATCATTTCCGGCCAAGTGCGCGCTTGGTTTCCTGGATGATGTCATAGCCGTAGACCGCGTCCTGGCGCATCAAGCCAATCACTGGCGCGACCCGGCCGGCGAGCCAGATCGGGCCATAGGTCTTCAGGCGGCCAAAACCGGTGCGTTGATGGAACGTCTTGGCATTGGCGCGTGATCCAGCTTGTACATTTGTGGCGCGAGAATACCGGATGCGTTGATAGGCATTCAGCGCCTCTGGAACGGTGAGATCTTGGCTCAAGCATACCGATAAAGCCCAAGCATCCTCAATCGCCATCGCCGCACCCTGCGCCATGAAAGGCAGCATCGGATGCGCGGCATCGCCAAGCAGTGCAACCCGGCCATCTGTCCATGTACTGAGTGGCGCGCGGTCATACAACGCCCAGCGGTACAGTGTATCGGCCTCCGAGATCAGCCGCGTGATCACGCGGTCCCAGCCCTCGAAATCGGCCATGGCATCGGCCCGGCTGCCCGCTTCAGTCCAGCTTTCGCCGGTCCAATCATCGCGCTCAACCACGCCAACAAAATTGGCCAACTGGCCGCCGCGTAGCAAATAGGTGACCGCATGCTTGCCGCGCCCCAGCCATGCACCAGCCACCGGATTGGGGGTATCGCCGCCAAGCCTCTCAACTGGCACGACAGCGCGCCAGGCGACATTGCCGGTAAAGGTCGGGGCATCCGGCCCAAGCATTTGCGCGCGCAAGGGTGAATGGAGGCCATCCGCCCCGATCAGTGCGTCACCCTTAACCTGCTGACCATTGGCGAGTTGAGCGGTCACGCCCGTACTGTCTTGCTGATAATCCTTCACTTCGCTGTTGAGTTTGATTGTCCCAGGTGCGCGCTCGTTCAGGGCAGTGGCAAGCACGTCGACCAGATCGGCGCGGTGGATATGTAGATAGGGCGCGCGCCAACGCCGGAATGCGGTTTCCCCAAGCGGCGCGTGGATCAGCTTAAGTCCGCTAACCCCCATGCGGAGCTCAATACCCTCCGGCTGAAAGCCTACCTTTGCCAATTGTTGGTCGAGGCCCAGTGCTTCAAACACTTTCATCGCATTCGGGCTGAGTTGCAGACCGGCGCCGATTTCACCCAATTCTGCTGCCTGTTCGAGACTAGTGACCCGGTGGCCTTGATGCAGGCAGCACAGCGCGGCGGTAAGCCCGCCAATTCCGCCGCCAGAGATAATCACTTTAACCATCCCGATTGTCTAAATCGTCTTGGCCGCCGCGAGAAGTATTGAAATTCTGAACAGGGTCGCCATGATGACTAAAAAGGATCTTGGGAATGAACAGACAACAACTGATTGGCATTTCGGTACTGGCGCTCGCCGCTTGCACACCCGCAGCGGTCGAGACCGGCACAGAAGATGGGCAGACCGTCGACGCCCCCACGGTTGAACAGCCCGCCAGCGCGCCAACCCGCAACGCCTATTTTGGCGATGTCCATGTCCATACTGGAAACTCGTTCGACGCCTATGTCTTCGGGGTGCGTGCTTCGCCAGACGATGCCTACCGTTTCGCCAAGGGTGAGTCGATCCACCATGATGCTGGATATGAGATTCAACTTGCGGGTCCGCCGCTCGATTTCCTCGCGGTCACTGATCACGGCGAATATCTCGGCGTTATTCCCGCCATGGATGATCCAACCAATGCCTTGTCACAAACCGATATGGCGCAGGCCGCCTTTGGCCCCGACCGCGCCGATGCCGCACAAGTGTTCCAACAGATCGGATTGTCTTTTGTCATTGGTCAACCGATTGAGGAGATTAATGACCAGGACCAGATGAATTCGGTTTGGGCCAAAACCATTGCCGCGGCCGAACAACATAATATTCCGGGTGAGTTCAGCGCTTTTGCAGCTTACGAGTTCACCGCGATGCGGCTCGTCGATGGGCCGGTTCCTGCGGCGGCAAACTTGCACCGCAATGTGATCTTTCGCGGCGCAGCGCCAGACCAGTTATTCACCACGCTCAACTCAACCAATCCTGAAGACCTCTGGTCATGGATGAATGAGCAGCGGGCGCAAGGCATAGATTCGCTCGCCATACCGCACAATTCCAATGCTTCGAATGGTGAGATGTTCGCGCTGGAAACCTATAGCGGTGCAGCCCTGACAGCCGATTATGCCAACACCCGCCGGGCCAATGAGCCCTTGGTCGAGATCACCCAGATCAAAGGCACATCCGATACGCTGCCGGAATTGTCGCCGAATGACGAATGGGCCGAATTTGAACGCTATGATCATTTCATTGGCAGCTCGGAAAAGCTGACTGTGGGTGTCGGTGATTTCGTTCGCTCTTCGCTGGCACGCGGCCTGGCGATTGAAGACGAGATCGGCGTCAACCCATATATGTTCGGCCTGATCGGGTCGAGTGACACCCATATCGGCGCGGCAACGCTGGAAGAAGAGAAGCACTGGGGCAAGTTTCCAACCGATGGGAGTAGCCCAGAGGCGCGGTCTTCAGTGCCACCAAATGGCGCGCCCAATTGGGACAATGCAGAAAGCGAAGGCGGCCGAGTTCTGGCTAGCTCGCAATACAGCGCCAGCGGCTTGGCCGGGGTTTGGGCCGAGGCCAATACAAGAGAGGCGATTTTTGACGCGATGCGCCGCCGCGAGACGTTTGGAACATCTGGACCGCGCATCAAGGTACGTTTCTTTGCGGGTGCGGCGCTTGATGCGGCGCTGACCGAAAGCGCCGACCTGGTTGAACAAGCCTACGCGACCAGCGTACCAATGGGCGGACAGATCATGGGCGACACCGAGGATAGCCCTCCTGGCTTCATCGCCTGGGCCGTGCGCGACCCATTGAGCGCGCCGCTGCAACGTCTGCAGATTATCAAAACCTGGACTGAGAACGGAGCGCTGCATGAAGCGGTCTTTGACGCGGCCTGTTCGGATGGTTCAACGCCTGACCCAGAAAGCCATCGCTGCGCCGATAATGGCGCGTCGGTGGATGTTGCAACCTGCGCGCGATCTGATGGCACCGGCACGGGCGAGCTTAAAGCGTTCTGGCGTGATCCGAGTTTCGATCCGAGTGTAGATGCGGCTTATTATGTTCGGGTTCTGGAAAACCCAAGCTGCCGCTGGTCGACCTGGGATGCCGTGCGCGCGGGCACACCACCAAACCCAGGCCTGCCGGAAACCCTGCAGGAGCGGGCTTGGTCATCGCCGATCTGGTATAGCGCGCCGAGCTAAATCAACGACGCCGACAGGCGCTCAATCACCCAGAAAGTCCCGGCAATTCCGATGACATAGGACAACGCCGTTCGAACCTGCGCCAGGCCGGCGCGGTAGAGGCGTGCCAATGTCCAAAATCCGGCCAGAACCGCGAGAACGAAGATCAGCTGGCCGAGCTCAACTCCAAGATTGAACAGCATGAGCGCGGCGATCTCTGCGCCCTCTGGCAAACCAATATTGGCCAAAGCGCCCGCAAAGCCAAAGCCGTGGATCAAACCAAAGCCAAACGCGATCAACCATGGAAAACGCGCGCTGAGAGACGGCGCAGAGCCGGCCCGGACCAGACCCTCACGCGCCAGTAAAACGATGCTCATTGCGATCAGTATTTCGACCGGCGCGCCGGGCAGTGAAATTCCGGCCAGCGCAGACATTGCCAGAGTGACCGAATGGGCGAGCGTAAATGCGGTTATCGTCTTCAAAATATGCCGTTTTTGAACCAGCAAAACCAGGCCGAGTACAAAGAGTAAATGGTCATATCCGAACAGAATATGTTCAATACCGGTGCGCAGATAGGCAATAACGGCCGTCCCCGCAGGCGCGGTCAGATCAAGTTGCGCCGCACCCGGCCGCAGCACCGCGCTAATCACGTCGCCATCAAGACGAGTGACGCGGACATAGGCATCGGTGATCGTGCGGTCGAGGCCGCTAATCCTGATCGTGCCAGACGACAGATCGCAGACCGTATTCCAACGCAAGACAATCACGCCTTGCGCGCGGCTGACGCGCTCATTTTGAGGCTCGCAAGCGGCTGGGAAAACTGGATCGATCTTTAAACGGCGACCCTCTTTAACCGGCTGTTTCCAGACAATCATATGCTCACCCGGCGCAGTTTCGGTGACCTCCAAATAGGCAGGCTTGACCTCGTGGGCCTCTGCTATCGCAGTCATCAGGCCCAAAAGGATCAACAGGCCAAACAGCCGCAGCAGCCCGATCACGGCGATACGCCTTCAATCTCGACCTTGTACTTTGCGATAATTTCACCAATCGCCTGCTCATTTTGCAGCCGTGTCGTAGCGCTGCGCCAGTCGGCCTCGACAGCACTGCGAATGGCATCGAACTCAGGCAAAGCCGCATCACGTCTGGCAATCAGCCGGACCATATGCGCGCCATAAGCCGATGCAATTGGTCCGGTCCAGACTGCATTGGCGTCGATATTGGTAATGGCATCGGCAAAACCTGAACCAAAGAGGCGAACAATCTCGCGCGGCGGCAGGTCGCCATATTGGCGCTGTAGAATGAACGGGTCGCCCATTCTGCGCCAATCATCCGCCGCGCCGCTATTCAAGGAGAGCAAAGCGTCCTCAATTCGGGCATCATCGCGGTCAGCAAAAAACACATGCTCAAACGTGAACGCTGCCGGACGCTGGAATTTCTCTTTGTGGCTATCATACCACTCGCGTAACTCAGCCTCACGCGGCGCTTCGATCTCAACCAGATCAGACACCATGAATGACATTTTCTGGGCGAGGCGGCGTTCAACCACGATATCGCCTTGGTCAAGCCCGAGGTGGCGCGCCTCGCGGGCCAAGGCAATCTGGCGAACATGATCGATGACAATGGCGCGGACCTCATCCGGCGAAGGTGCAACCCCTGCCTCGCTGGCATAGAGCGAGGCCAGTCGCTGCATATCAGCCAGCGTGACCTCAATCGTCAGATCATCGCTCGTCTGGCGATCTCCGAACAGGCCAAGCACCGCCAGCACCAATCCAGCAGCCACAATGAAGCGGACCAGGGGTTCACGAAGCAACTGGCGCATCTACTGAGACGGCGAGTACCAGATCGGCGATGTATAGGCGCGTTCCTGGATTGTCGTGGCCCGGTCTGGGCGCGGCGGCGTGCCATTTCTCAACGCTTCCCAGGTTGACCAACGACAGGTTGGGTTTTCCAGCACCCGAACATAATACGTCGCGTATGTGTCGGCTGAGAAGTTTGGATCGCTCCACAAGGTTTTCAGCTCACCTGCGCCATCCCCTGTCGGTGCGCAGGTCTGCATATCGACCCCGGATCGATTGTCGGCGCAGCGATGCGTGACCGGGTCTGGCTTACCAATATGGCAAGCGACATCGTATACGGTTTCACCCGCTGCAGTGACTTTCACCACCTGTGCCCGTTGCAACGCCGCGGCGTTCGGATCACGCTGTGCCCAGACCAGGAAAACCGGCGCGCTGCCATCCCCGATCAGGTCACTGCCCATAGGAACACCCGACGCATAGGCTTTTGACACCAGGTCTGGATCGTTCAGCAGGTCGGGAGAAAAGGACAAGCTGCCAAAGAAGCGAACCTTCATACGCGGCCCGGTTGTGGCGAATGTCTCCTTGCGCCGGAACGCGTCGTAGATCGCATCGCGGGTATTCTCCTCGGCCCAGACCCCGGTCAGGCCCGATGCGGACCAACGCGAGAACCACTCACTGGCATTTCGTGTCGTGCTATTGTCTGGCTGATTGTCCCAATCGGTTGCGTTGCCAAATGGGATCGAACCGCGAAACACGGGTAATCCATCAACAATCCCGACTTTCGACCAATAGTCATCTTCGGCATACGCCCCGGCGACGGTATGGCTGTCGGACGCGGCCACGAGACCAAATCGGAACGGGTCAAAGCCTTGCGCTTCGAGCAGGCTCAAACCATTGCGATAGGCTTCGCGCACAAACCCGCCATTGGTTGCAGAAATCGTGTAGCCGCCGAGCAAACGGTCATAGAGTTCGAAATCGGCCCACTCGTCATTTGGCGACAGGTCAGGATGGGTTTCGGACGTCCCTTTGACCTGCGTAATTTCAACCAGCGGCTCATTGCGCATCCGCTGATCGGCATATTCGACAGATAGCGGATCACCGTCATAGGTCTCACGCTTGAACATCTGGCCATTTGAGACGTTCGAATTGTGCGGAATGGCGAGCGCCTCAAAACCTGCATCGCGCTGTTCATCCATCCAATCCCACAAGTCTTCCGGGTTTGGAGAATCCAGAGTTGAAAAGGCCCGCGAAGGGGCCGCGCCCCTGAAAAAGACATTGCGATGTAAATTGCCGCCCGCAAAGGTCTGCTCGCCATCAGCCGAGCCAACTGAAACAGCGGTATATTCGTAAGCAGAAAACGTCGTGAACACGCCGGGCTGGTTATGGCTTTCAGCCGCAGCGATATTTTCCGCCCAGACAGAATCCATCAGGTCCTGATCGTACATTTCGTCAATCCGCTCGCCAGTTCGCACCGATGAGCCAACGGTTTGGAAGGCTGCGGTAATTTTTTCGCGATCCACCGAGAACATATCTTGCGACCGCTGCAACCCGTTGAGCGGATGGCCCTCAGTGTTCATCGCCGGTAGAATGCCCAAATATTCGGCATGGTCCGTCACAGCGTAAAAGTCGAGCGGGCCACCTGCAATCGTCATATCAAAGCCTGAAGGGTGGCGAACGGTCTCTCCCTTGGCAAAGCGGTACGCATCGTCGGCGGTTTTACGGACATTGAAAATATAGGCGTCGAAACTGGCTTGTGTATGAATATGCAAGTCGCCGAAATAGGCATTGCGGTCAGCATTATAGGCCGGCGGTTGGACAGCCGTGGATTCGGTCGCTTCAGGTGCGTCTTGATCGCTCTCAGGCAACGTGCCCGGCGTGTCACCAGCGCCGCACGCCGCCAAGGCAAGCAATGCAAATGCGCAAGTTGCTGTGTAGCGTTTCATAGTCGACCTCCCGAAATTCTCTCAATCCCGCCATGCTAACTGCAACCGGCGAAGAATCCAGTCCGGACCCTACGTCACCATCAATAGAAGCTATTCACCGCCCTTAGGTGCGGGCGCGTTATGCAAAGTCGCTTTGAAGTTCAGCGCATGTGGATGGCTGGAGAATGGTCATGTGCGGATAGTTTTCATGGCGAATGCCAAGAACCACATCGCCGTCAAAGTCGGCAAACGCCGCCACATCCTCATCGCTGAACGAAAAGTGCAAGAACTGAACCGATGAAGCCTTACCGTCAGCATTGGTGCGATCAACATCTTCCTCAGCCGTGGCGGTAATCTCGCGGTCGCCAAACTTGATGAAGACAGTCTCTTCAACCCCGCCAAGCCCGCCGAGGACGCGTTTGCGCAACGGTTCGTCATCAATCTCGAACATCAATGTCGCCACCAGTTCGCGCCCGTTCGGGATCAGCGGATTATACGCCGCTAACTCGTCCGGGATTTGTTGCTCACCGCCTTTTTCGATGTACAGCATTTCGTGGATTTGCAGCCACATCGTGTCATAGCTCTCGAAATAGAAAGTCGCGTGCGGCCCGATTGAGACGCGGCGATGGGCCTTGGTTTTGACCAGAGCTTTGCGCTTCTCAATGCGGATTTTAGTGTAGTCGTCTATGTCCATAATATCGGCGCGCGTGACCTCGAACTTGCGCGGCGGTGGATTGAAACTCACAACATTGCTCATCTGTGTCTCCTAAAGCCCGTAGGCCATGGCGAAAATCTCAATTGGATGCCAGGTTTTTTCCGGCGCAGCGTCGGCCTGCAACGAATTGATGCCGGTCTTGATATGCTCGCAGGATAGCGGGCAAGTTGAGGTGATAAAGGCGCTATGGGCGTCGAGCGCCTTGCGAAACACCGGTTTGCCGACCTTCAGCGCCTTGTCATGATTGTCTTTCTTGATGCCGAACGTGCCGCCATGACCAGAGCAGCGCTCAATCACTGTGATCTCTGTATTCGGGATCATTCTCAGCAGCTCGGCTGATTTCTGACCAATATTCTGCGCTCGGCTGTGGCAGGAGAGATGCAGTGTGACCCCGCCTTTAACCGGCTTCAAGCCCTCGGCCAGGCCTTCGGTCTTGGCGACATCGACCAGCAATTGGTCAAAATCCATCACTGCCTTGGCCAGCACAGCAATGTCCTCATCATCCGGCAACAGAAGCGGCCACTCGAATTTCAGCATCAGTGAACAAGACGGGACAAGGCCCATGATGGTGTAACCTTGATCGACCAGCGGGCGCAGCGCCTTGGCGACTTTTCGAGCATTCGCCGCAACCTTGTCGAGATTGCCTTGCTCAAGCTCTGGCATACCGCAGCAGCCGGGATAGACCACTTTCGGATCAATCCCATTCTTGGCCAGAACTGCCAGCGTCGCCTCGCCAAATTCCGGCTTGTTATACTCGCCAAAACAAGTGGCGTAGACCGCGATTTTGCGGGTTCCAAAAGCTGGAGCGTCACGGTTGATCTCACGCGGCTGCTTGGCGCGGCTGGTCAGGGTGCGCGTGTTGAAACGCGGCAGGTCAGCGTCTGGATGAATATCGCCGAGCGTATTGATCAGGGTGCGAACGCGCTTGTGAGACTTGTCCGTCGCCCAGTTGATGACCACGGCAAGCGGGCGAGCCAGCGTGCCATTGCGGTCAGTCTTGACCAATTGCTTGTCGGCGAACTTGGTCTTGCCTTGCTTGTGCTGAATGGCGCGGTGGCGAAGCATCAGGTGCGGGAAATCAATATTGAACTCGTGCGGCGGCACATAAGGACACTTGGTCAGAAAGCACATGTCGCACAAGGTGCAACCATCCACCGTATCTTGAATGTCGTCCTTGGTCAGGTCATCGACGGAGAAATTCTCGCTTTCATCAACCGCATCAAACAGGGTTGGAAAGCTGTCGCAGAGATTGAAACAGCGGCGGCAGGAATTGCACACTTCGGCCTGGCGTTTGAATTCCTTGTCGAACGCCGCCTCGTCGTAGAATTCATCGGTCTGCCACGGCACCGGATGGCGGGTCGGTGCATCAAGTGAGCCTTCGCGCGGTGCGGCGGTTTTCTTGTCAGTCATCCGTGTCAGCCCTCATCCGGCGCGATCGGCAAGTGATCAGAGCGACCCGCTAAATGTAACGGGTCGCCCAGGAGTAGAGTATGGGTCAGGTCCAAGCAGCCTATCCGGCCTCGACAACCTCATCCAAAGTCTTCTGAAATTTGCCAGCATGCGAGCGCTCGGCTTTGGCCAGTGTCTCGAACCAGTCAGCAATCTCGTCAAAGCCTTCATCGCGCGCTGTGCGGGCCATGCCGGGATACATGTCGGTATATTCGTGAGTTTCACCAGCGATGGCTGACTTCAGATTGTCGACCGTGTTGCCAATCGCCAGACCGGTCGCCGGATCGCCAACTTCTTCGAGAAATTCAAGATGGCCGTGGGCGTGGCCGGTTTCGCCTTCAGCGGTTGAGCGGAAGACAGAAGCGACATCATTATAGCCTTCAATATCAGCCTTTTGCGCGAAATAGAGATAGCGGCGATTGGCCTGGCTTTCGCCAGAAAAAGCGGCTTTCAGATTGTCTTCGGTTTTTGAGCCTTGCAGTGACATGTTTCAGTCTCCCTTACGTCTGTGGTCGTGCAAAATTAGCAGATATTTGCTGCCCCTTGATAGAATTTCTGTGGCCGAAGTCAATTAATTAGAACGATTCTAAAGTGGAAAAATCGCCGCACAGACTAACGAACCCGGATCACCACATCATAGCCAGAAACTGTCTTCCCCTCTGGCAGATCAATTTGATCAGCCAGACTGACATCGACCGCAGAAATATCTGTGAGCTGCCCGGTCGTCTCGTCGTAAATATGGTGATGGGGATGGGTATTGGTGTCAAATATTGTCGCCCCCGTCCGCGTGCCATGGACTTCGCGTACGAGGCCGAGGTCGAGGAAATGGCGCAGCGTATTGTAGATCGTGCCGAGCGCGATATGCTTGCCGCCCTTGTCCAACGCCGCAGCGATCCAATCAGCCGTCACGTGCCGGGCTTGCCCATCGCCAAACAGAACCCGCGCGATTTCGGTGCGCGGAGATGTCAGGCGCAAACCGGCATCAAGCAAGGTCTGAAGATGTGGCGGCGTGCTCGTCATGTACCATGCCTAGGCTCCAAACGGGGTCAAATCTACCCTTTCACGGTGTGAATTTGGTGCGGGTACAAGAAAACGCCCTTTGTCCGCCGACACCAGCGCAGGCTGGGGTCCATCACCTGTCGGTAAAGTAAAGGTCGTCGGGTGTTATCGTCGGGTCATTCCAAACCCCAACGCAGCCTGTGTCCAACTTTGCACCCTCCTTGCGATGGATACCAGCCTGCGCTGGTATCGGCGGATGACGGGGGATTGGGTCGGGTTTGGGGGCTATGACGTTGCGGCAATCCCTGCACATACGCACCCGCGAAAATGTGACTGTCTTGCAGGTGCGATGATTGATAGGTCTCAACTCACTGGCAGGAGCCCAAATCTATGACACAGATATTCAGACCCTTATGGGCCGCGCTGATCTTCGCAGCGATTGTGCTGATTGCTGGATCAGCGGTCGCGGAGACGGCGGCGCGCCTCTATGAACCCGGCCCTGGCGCGTTACAGGTCTGGAACAGCGAAGGCTCTGACAATTTACCCCTTGGCCTGATCATCTGGCTCGCGGCGCTACAGATCGTTCTGGTCAGTTCGGTCCTGTTTGTGCGCCATCATGTTGCGGCGCGGTGGTTGCTGGCTGGATATGTCAGCCGCTATGTCGTCGGCGCGGCCCTGATCAATTTTGAGCTTGCGACCATGCTGGCGGGTCTGTCAGCGCTGATGCATGTGGTGTTCTGGATGCCGGGTTTTGTGCTTTTGTGCATCCGGCGACCGATCATGCAGGATCGCTCTGTGTTTGCCATCTGGGCGTCGCTCGCGACAGTGATGATCTTCATCTCTTTCATCTTCGATTTCAGGGATGCCGCGACATATCTCGGACATGTCCTGGAGATTGGCCGAATTCCCTGATGCCTTCCCTGACCCCGGCCCTGACACTGGCCCTGTTCAATCAGCTTAAATGCGCTAAACCCCCGCCCCATGACTGATCAACCGACCTATACTGGCCCCGACCGCGTTTTCTCCGGCATTCAGCCGACCGGCAACCTACACCTCGGCAATTATCTTGGCGCGTTGAAGAAATTCACCGACCTGCAAGAAGCTGGTTGGGATGGCCTGTATTGCGTCGTCGATCTGCATGCGATCACGATGCCGCAAGACCCTGCTTTGTTGGCGGATCAGACCCGTCAGATTGCAGCGGCGATGATGGCTTGCGGGCTCGATCCGGACACGTCGGTGATTTTCGCACAATCATCGGTGCAGGCGCACACCGAGCTGGCCTGGATATTCAACTGCGTCGCGCGCATGGGTTGGCTCGAAAAGATGACCCAGTTCAAGGATAAAGGCGGGGATAATTCCGAACGCGTCTCGGTTGGCCTGTTTGACTATCCAGTCCTGCAAGCGGCAGATATTCTGGCCTATAAAGCGACGCATGTCCCGGTCGGCGAAGACCAAAAACAGCACCTTGAGCTGAGCCGCAATATCGCTGCCCGTTTCAATCAGCAATTTGACGCGCCGGGCTTCTTCCCCGAACCTGAGCCGCTGATCAAAGGGCCGGGCGCGCGGATCATGAGCCTGAAAGACGGCACCAAGAAAATGTCGAAATCCGACCCGGCAGAGAACTCGCGGATCAATCTGATTGACGATGCCGACACGATTGCGCGCAAGATCAAGAAGGCGAAAACCGATACGCTCGGCGATATGCCGGTGACGATGGAAGACATGGCGGCGCGCCCGGAAGTTGAGAACCTGGTGGGGATTTACGCGGCCTTGTCCAGCCAAACCAGCGCGCAGGTTCTTAACCAATATGGCGGTAAGGGCTTTGGTACGTTCAAGCCAGCGCTGGCGGATCTGGCCGTCGCCCACCTGTCTCCGATTACCGAGCAGATGCGCCATTTGCTTGATGATCCGGCAGAGATTGATCTTGCTTTGCGCAAAGGGGCAGAAAAGGCCGATGCCATCGCCTCGCCGATCATGGCAGAGGTGCGTCGCACTGTCGGCTTCTGGCAAGTCTGAGAATAGGCTAGGCAGACGCTCTCAGCCAACGGAGCCTGTCATGACCCGAACATTTGCCTTCGCCGCGATATTTGCCTTTGCAGCGGCCTGCTCATCTGCTGACGCGCCAAAGCCGAGCGCCGCTGAGACCGGGCCTGTCCTGTCTTATACCGATGCCTATGTGAGCGAGCCGATCGGCGGACGCGACATGACCAAAGGCGGGGTCATATTGTCGGTTAGCGGCGGGGATGTTCGCCTTGTCGGTGCCAGTTCAGATGCCATTGGCACGATTGAAATGCACACGATGAGCGTGGCTGGCGGCAGGATGCAGATGCGTCAGGTCGACGGGTTTGATCTGGCCGATGGCGAAACCCTGGCGCTGGTCACAGGTGGCAATCATTTCATGATGTTCGACCTCAGCTCGGATGTTCAGGTCGGCGATACGGTCGATATCCTGCTTAACTTTGACGCCAATGGCACAGCCATGACATTAGTGATTGAAGCCGATGTCAAAGCTATCGGTGAGTAGAGGAGTTAAACCATGACCGAGATAAGTTCTGAACGACAAGACAAATTGGATGCCGCCGCGTTCCGGCGGCTGCTTGCACATCTCGATGCGCGCAAGGATGTGCAGAATATCGACCTGATGATCCTCGCCAATTTTTGCCGCAACTGTCTCGGTGAATGGTACCGCGACGCCGCCGAGGCCGAGGGCATCGAGATGAGCAAGGATGAGGCCCGCGAACGGGTCTACGGCATGCCCTATTCAGACTGGAAACAGAAGCACCAACAGCCCGCTACGCCCGAACAACTTGCCGCGTTCAAGGCCGCTAAGTCATAAGGCACGTAGGATTGGTGGTCTTTGTGGGGGCGGATTTTTTGCCATCCCGGACGCACACTTATTTTGTCATCCCGGAATTTGTGAAAGCAAATATCCGGGACCTAGTTACTCTAGATGTGGTTATTGTGGTGCTAGGGTCTGAGCGATTAGGCGCCCAAGTGCAAAGCAGCGAAACAGCCGTGAGCGAAAATAACCATCACGTTTCGATGACATCAGAAACGCGCTAGCCGAGTTGCTGGGCCAGACACTCTGCCATGTCCTGCGGGTTGGCGTCGCTTTCGGAAAAGAACGTCTTCAGCGACCAATCCTCGTCCATCAGATAGAGTAGCGATGTATGATCCATCGTGTATTCGCTCTGGCTATCCGGCGTTTCGATCTTCTGAAAATCAGCCAGAAACGCGTCGGCTGCCGCGCGAATGTCTTCCGGTGTTCCGGTTAGTCCAAAAGTACCGTCTGGAAAGGCCGCATTGGTCACATAACTGGCCAGCGCCTGCGGCGTATCGCGTTCCGGATCAACCGTGATCAGAACGGTTTGCGGCGGGTCGATACCCTCGGGCAAACGGTCATAGGCGTTCTTGATCGCGACCAGAGTGGCAGGGCAGATATCCGGGCAATAGGTGAAGCCGAAATAGACCAGGGTCGGCCGGCCCTTGAAATCGGCCTCGGTCATCCGTTCACCGGTATGCGCGATCAGGCTGATCGGTCCGCCGATCGTGTCATAGGCGCGAGTTAAACACCCGGCCTGCGCGCCACCAGCGGTCGATCCACCTCTGTCGCTGGCCCCGCAAGCCGCAACGGCAAGACTGCTAAAGGCAAGAACTATGCTCTGTATTGGTTTCATGCCGCCTGATATGGCCTTAATAGCCTCATTTGGGCAGGCGGCGTGGTGCCGCATCGGAGCATGAACATGGAAGACCTGCACGGCGCCCGCGATGGCATGGACGAGGCGCTCTACAGTCTGCTGCCAGAAGGCCTGTCGACGGTTGGGTCTGCGCGCGGGCGCACTCGCCTTGGCACGCTGATGACCCTGCGTTGGATGGCCGTGGTCGGGCAGACAATTGCTGTCCTGTTTGTCTATTTCGGGCTTGGCTTCAATCTGCCACTAGCGCTTTGTCTGGCTGTGATTTCGGCGTCGGCCTGGCTCAACGTGTTCCTGTCCCTCGCCGCGCGCAGCCCGCAATTGCTGAAAGGCTGGGAAGCTGCGACGCAATCGGCGTTTGATGTCGTGCAGCTTGTTCTTCTGATCAGTTTTACCGGCGGCCTGTCCAACCCGTTCCTGCTCTTCATCATCGCCCCGGTGACGGTTTCGGCGTCCAGCCTGAAAGCCCGCTACACTGCAGCTGTTGCGGGTCTGGCCATTGCACTGGCGGCCCTGATGCCGCTTTTTGCATACGACTTACCATGGAAGGATGGGCAACAGTTAAGCGTACCTGAACTGTTCGAAAGCGGTCATTTTGCGGCCCTGTGTATCGGGATCGTGTTCTTTGCTGTCTCGGCCCTGCGGATCAATGAGGACGAGGCCAAACTGGTGCGCGCGCTTGATGCAGCCAGCGTGGTGATGTCGCGCGAGCAGCGTCTGTCCGCAATCGGAGCAATGTCGGCAATGACCGCACATGAAATGGGCACACCTCTCGCGACGATCCATCTGGTTTCCAGCGAGTTGCGCAATGAGCTCCCAAATGACAGCCAATACCGCGAAGACATCGAGCTTATCGCCGAACAGGCTGAGCGCTGCCGTGGCATCTTGCGTAAACTTGGGCAGGCGCGTGAGGCGATCGATATTGTCCATGCCCAGATGCCGGTCAGCGCGTTGCTGGAAGAAGCCGCGACCCCGCACAAGGGCTTGGGGGTAAATGTCCGGGTGACCTATGAGCGCGGCGAGGGCGGGGAAGAAAAAGTCCCGGTGATCCGGCGCAGCCCGGAAATCCTGCATGCGCTCGGCGCATTCCTCGAAAATGCGGTCAGTTTCGCAGCAACCGACGTTCGCGCGGTCGCCAGTTGGACCGATCAGCAGATCATTGTCACTATTCGTGATGACGGCCCCGGCTTCGCCGCTGAGGTCATGCCCCGGCTCGGCGAGCCTTATGTGTCGCAGCGCGGAGAGGCGCATCTTGGCGGCGGCGATATGGGGCTTGGCTTCTTCATTGCCAAAACCCTGATTGAGCGAACTGGCGGCCGGGTTGCGACACGCAACCGCGCGGCACCTCGTCGCGGCGCAATCGTTCAGGCCGTGTGGCCTAGGTCGGTGCTACAGCCATTGGACAACACTCAGTTGGATGGGCTATCTGAACCCTGAGGAGTACCAAATGGAACCGCTGGTCACCGTAAAGCTTCATGAAAGCCTCAAAGATGTTGAGGACAGAACCTGTCTCGTCCTCGACGATGATGGCCCATTCCTGCAACGGTTGTCGCGGGCGCTGACGCAGCGCGGCTTTCTTGTATCGGCGACATCCAAAGTCTCCGAGGCGCGCGATATTGCTCGGCTGAACCCGCCCGCTTTCGGGGTGTTTGATCTGCGTTTGGAAGACGGATCAGGGCTTGATGTGGTTGAAGTCCTGCACCGCTACCGCCCCGATGCGCGGGCCGTCATTCTAACCGGATATGGCGCCATCGCCACGGCTGTCGCTGCAGTTAAAGCTGGCGCTGTGGACTATCTGGCCAAACCCGCCGACGTCGAGGACATTGTTCGCGCACTTGTCAATCGTGGAGATCGCTTACCTGAGCCACCAGAGAACCCAATGTCGGCAGATCGGGTGCGCTGGGAACATATTCAGCGCGTCTATGAACTGTGCGGGCACAACGTGTCGGAAACAGCGCGGCGCCTGAACATGCACCGGCGCACCTTGCAACGCATCCTGGCCAAGCGCGCGCCACGTTAGGGCGTTCTCTGGCAAAACAGACGGCCACTTCAAACACTGTCAGAAAAACAAGCCTATTCGGCCGCAACCAGCTCAAGTACAGGGGCGCAGCGATCCAGCGTTTCGGCGATCACTTCGCCCATCGCACAGCGGCATTTGCCACAATTGAACTGGCAGCCAAAATGCGCCTGCACCGCCTCAGGCGAGCGCGCGCCAGCCTTGACGGCCTCGCGGACGCTTGTGTCATTGATATTACGGCAGTTGCAAATGATCATGAGAACCATTTGCAACACTTGCGAATGATTGTCAAGTTCAACAACTGCACATCTTCATTGACTGTTCATACCTTCCCCTGCATGAGGCCGGTGTCGCAGCGCGAATGACGCGCATGGGGCGGGCCGCGTGAAGCGCGCTTCTCTGGATTCGCCAGTGAGCTTTGAGCCTCCCCCTTCAGGCAGACAACAAATTTACACGTCCCTTTTCACGCGGGTCGTTCCGAAAGCCCCAAAACGGGCCGCAGGAGCGATATTTCGCATGCGGCCTTGTATAATTGAAAGATATTACGTGACCACATTTTCCGACCTCGACCTGCACAAGCTGCTGATGAAAGCGATTAACGCGCAGGGCTATGAGACCCCGACCCCGATCCAAACCCAAGCTATCCCGCATCTGCTCGATGGCCGCGACTTGCTCGGCATTGCCCAGACCGGCACCGGCAAGACCGCAGCTTTTGCGCTGCCAACCCTCGACTATCTGCTTGAGCACCAGGAGCTGCGTGAGCCGAAAAAGCCACGCGTTCTGGTCCTTGCCCCGACCCGTGAACTGGCCAGCCAGATCGCCGAGAGTTTCCGTGAATATTCGCAATTCATGGATTGCGTGACCCAGACCGTGTTTGGCGGGGTCAAGATCAACAAACAAATCCGCGACCTGCAAAAAGGCGCGCATGTTCTGGTCGCGACACCCGGCCGTCTACTCGATTTGATGAGCCAGGGCGCACTGCATCTGTCCAAGATTGAAATCCTGATCCTTGATGAGGCCGACCAGATGCTCGATATGGGCTTCATCCGCGACCTCAATAAAATCATCGCGGCGGTGCCCAAGGATCGCCAGACCTTGCTGTTTTCCGCGACCATGCCGAAGACCATTTCCGAACTGGCAGGCCAATATCTCGATGACCCGATCAAGGTCTCGGTTGCGCCTGAAAGCACCACTGCAGAGCGCGTCAATCAAGGTATCATCCATGTTGCCAATGGCGACAAGTTACGCCTGCTCAGCGCGATCCTGAAGGACCCATCAATCAACCGCGCTCTGGTGTTTACCCGCACGAAGCATGGCGCCGACAAGGTGGTTCGCAAACTTCTGCAATCTGGCGTGCAAGCGGCGGCTATTCACGGCAACAAGTCCCAGCCGCAACGGACCAAGACACTGGCAGCGTTCAAGGCTGGCACGACGCCAGTTCTGGTCGCTACCGATATTGCAGCGCGCGGAATTGACGTCGATGGCATCAGCCACGTGGTCAATTTCGAAATGCCGAATGTCGCTGAGCAATATGTCCACCGGATCGGCCGCACAGCCCGCGCAGGCAAGGATGGCCTGGCCATTTCCTTCGTCGCCGAAGACGAGTTGTATTACTTGCGCGAAGTTGAGAAAGTCGTTCGCAAACCGATTGATATCATCGCGATGCCGGCAGACTGCGACGTAACACCCCTGCCGGTTCCTGATCCAAATTTCCGCCCGCCCAAGCCCAAAGGCCCGAGCCGCGGCGGCGGCGGCGGTCGCTCAGGCCAGCGCCAGGGCAACCGGCGTCCAGGCGGCCAGTCTGCATCAGGTAAATCTCCAGGCGGCGATCAGCGCAAACGCTCTGGTGGCCACGCAAACCGAAATCGCACCCGGGCCAAAGTATCGGCATAAGTCTCGCGTCGCGCTTGTTTTGCAACCCGCTAAGGCGCTTTGCGCCACGGGTTGCTTAAGCGGGTTCCGCGACAGCGCTTATGCGCTGCGCATGAACCAAGCTCAGGGCTGTATCCCATACTCTAACTTGTCATCCCGGACGCGCAGCGATCCGGGACCCAGTGCACCACTTCCTAGGTCCCGGATATTTGCTGACGCAAATTCCGGGATGACAAACTTAAGTATGGAAGCGTAGCGACCAAGACCGGAAGTGCTGCGGGAGATCCCGGGTCAAGCCCGGGACAGTCGGAGTTGGAGATACAGCCCTGAGCCCGGTTCATGTGGCAGCGCAAAGCGCTGTCGCGGAACCTGCTTCGCGACGCTGCGCCGAAGGCGCTCAGCGCGTCGCAAAACTCAAGGTCTTGGCCCAAACGCTGTGCGTCCGGTTTCCAGCACACGGCGGGCGTGATGGACGAAATCGACCAATAGGGGCCGCGTATCCCGTGGGTCAATGATCTCCTCGGCATAGAAGGCTTCGGCGGTTCTAAACGGTGAGGCGATGGCGTCGAAGCGTTCGTGCAGGGACTTCAAATAAGCCTCTTTATCCTCGGCCTCGAGCAATTCCTTGCGATAGGCCGCTTCAATTCCCCCCGCCATAGGCAGCGACCCCCAATCGCCAGACGGCCAGCAATAGCGCCATTTCGCCTTGCTCGGATTGAACATCACACTCCCGGCCAGGCCATAGGCTTTGCGGATCACGACAGCACAGATCGGCACGGTCGCCTGATACATCGCGGCCATCGCGCGCGCACCTTTGCGCGTCACGCCAGCCGTTTCATGGCGCACGCCGCAGGCAAATCCGGGGCAATCAACAAAGTGAACAACTGGCAGATGAAAGGTTGAGCAGAGGTCCATATGCCGGATAACTTTCTCGCAGACATCGGCGGTCCATGCGCCGTCCAGAAAGAATGGATCACCGGCCAGAATACCAACCGGGTGGCCATCAATCCGGGCAAATCCGGTGACAAGGCCTCTGCCCCATTGGCTACCAATCTCGAAGAAGCTACCCAGATCAACCGCCGCTTCAACAATCTTGCGGGGTTTGTACGGCGTCTTGCCATCGGTCGGCACGATTGACAGCAAGGCCTCATCCTTACGGGCCGGATCATCGTCAGACACTGTGATCGGCGGCAATTCATGCACACTGCTCGGCAAGTAAGACAAGAACCGCCGCGCCGCTACAAACGCATCGGCTTCGCTATCGACGACATCATCGACCGTGCCGTTGCGGGCCTGAATCCGCCAGCCGCCAAGCTCTTCCTTGGTGACATCCTCGCCGAGCGCGCGCGTCACCGGAGGCCCAGCGACAAAGACCTGGCTCAGGCCGCGTACCATGACCGAGTAATGGCTCGCCGCGACCCGGCCTGCGCCCATACCAGCGCATGGCCCAAGGGCCAGCGAGACAAATGGCACTTCGCCCATGCCGTGAACGATATATTCCCACCCCGGCGTTTCGGGAATGTAGGTCCGTGGGTCCTTCTCGAACATCTTGATTGAGCCGCCACCGCCCGTGCCATCGATCAGCTGCACGAACGGCATGCGATAGTCCTGCGCCTGTTTGATCGACTGGATCAGCTTGCCGCGGATTGAGGCGTCCGCCGCGCCGCCCCGAACGGTAAAATCATCGCCAAGAATGAAGGCAGGTCGGCCATTCAAACGACCTCGACCCATCACCGAGTTTGAGGGCAGAAAGGTCTCAAGCTCCTGATCGTCATTATAGGTTGCGACACCGGCAATCTTGCCAATTTCGTGAAAACTTCCCGGATCGGCCAGAAACACGACCCGTTCGCGCACGGTTAGTTTTCCGCGCCCGCGTTGACGCGACACCGGCTCTTCGCCGCCCATTTTTTCCGCCAACCGTTCACGGCGGCGCAACTCTTCGATTGATTTTTCCCAGCTCATTCGCCCATCTCGGCCCCTTACGTTGGGTCGCGTCAAGTCCTGATTCAAACATTGCCGACCCGGCGCCGTTATGCGCAGCGGAAACCTGCAAGCCCTCTTGCACTCTACCGCTACCCCTGCTTTATCAACTGGCAGAAGCATATAGATGGAGGCTTTCATGGATCTTTCGGAACTCACAGCAAAAGCAGCGTCAGCAATTTCCGCTGGCGGCGACTTCACCAAAAAAGTAAAATTCGATTTTGGCGACGTCGGTAAATTGTTCATCGACGGAGTTGCTGGCAATGTCGACAATTCCGACAGCGAAGCGGATGCCACGATCAAAGTTGACTGGGATGATTTTAAGAAACTGTCTGCCGGTGAACTCGACCCAACAATGGCCTTCATGCAAGGCAAGCTGAAAGTTGCCGGCGACATGTCAGTGGCGATGCAGCTACAAGGCCTGATGAGCAAATTCTCTTAAGGCAAACTCTCAAGATTACTGACCGGGCCTCATCTTGCATTTTGCCAGGTGAGGCCTTTCGTTTCTGGATGATGCTATGACGACAAGCACCGATGACAATATCATAGATGTGCCAGGCAACCCCCGGCCAGACGGCGCGCGGATTATCTGGTTCAAAGGTGGCGGTGGCCGCAAGCTGCGCGCCTGCCTCGTCCCGGCAATAGCTGATCCGGCCCGTGGCACCTGCATCATCTGCCCAGGCCGCAGCGAGTTTATTGAAAAGTATTTCGAGGTCGCCCGCGACGTTCAGGCCAGAGGTTTCGCCGCAATTATTATCGACTGGCCCGGCCAGGGCTTGTCTGAACGGTTGCTGGATGATCGCCAAAAGGGACATATCGACCGATTCGAAACATTCATGGACGCCTTGCACAACGGGCTTGAAGCCATGCAAGACGTCTTGCCGCGTCCATATATTGCTCTCGCCCACTCTATGGGTGGTGCGATTGCGCTGGCGGCGATTGGGCAAGGCCTGGTGAAGGTTGACGCGGCAGCGTTCAGCGCGCCAATGTGGGGCCTGCCGCTGGGGCGTATGCAGCGCTATTTCGTCTGGGCGATGCGGGTGATGGGACGGTCAAACGATTTCGCCCAGAAGCCGGGGCCACCGGAGCGCTTTGAAGAAAATATCGTGACCCATGACAAGGTCCGCTGGACCGTGCACGAAGACTTGACCAACGCCGCGCCAGACCTGTCACTTGGGCCGGTAACCTGGGGCTGGCTCGGTGCATCGCTGGACATTGTCAGCCGGATTACACAGCCCGCTGTCCTGAGCAAAATCGACATACCCGTTTTTGTGGCCAGCGCGGCGGAGGAAAAACTGGTCGACAATCGTGTGCATTCAGATGTTGCCGAAAACCTCCCCAATTGTGAGCATATCGCCGTCGAAAATGCATATCATGAAATCCTGATGGAAACCGATGACAAGCGCGCATTATTCTGGGCCGGGTTTGATCGGATGCTCGCCAAAGCGAATATCTAGGGTCTGATTTTGCCCCGCTCTAAGACGCTTGCGCATTAGCGCGAGGCAAAAAAAGCGCTTACGCGTTCGGCTCTGACTGCAAGTGCGTGTAGTTCTGGATACCAATCCGCTCGATCAGGTCGAACTGAGTTTCGAGATAATCGACATGCTCTTCCTCGTTCTGCAGGATCTTCCCGAACAGGTCGCGGCTAACATAGTCACGAA
The DNA here is from genome assembly GCA_021776655.1 of Henriciella sp. Taxonomy (GTDB): domain Bacteria; phylum Pseudomonadota; class Alphaproteobacteria; order Caulobacterales; family Hyphomonadaceae; genus Henriciella. Next base: position 45,556 of record JAJFFK010000044.1, read on the forward strand.
CCTTTTCGGCGTGGTCCATCGCGTCACGTAAAAGCGGGATCGCGTCATTTTCAAGTGCCAGATCCGCCTTGAGAATTTCCTCGACACTTTCACCGATCCGCAACCGGCCAAGATCCTGTAGATTGGGCAGGCCGCCGAGAAACAAGACCCGCTCAATCAACCAATCGGCGTGGTGCATCTCCTCAATCGATTCCTTGTGCTCATAGTCGCCAAGTTTCGACACACCCCAATCCTTCAGCATCCGCGAATGCAGAAAATACTGATTGATCGCGGTCAGTTCATTCTTCAACGCCTGGTTCAAGAACTCGATAATTTTTGCGTCGCCCTTCATGGTACGGTCTCCGTATATCTACCTATGCAGCGTGATTACCGATGATCGCCCCAAAAAGCAAGAAAAATACAACAAAAACAATTGCATATGAAATTGAGAAGCAATTGCAGAGCGACTGAAACACAGTCGCAGTGCGAGCACTAGATCATCTCATAGTCCTCAAATTTCACCTCAGCGACAGCCTTGGCATAGTCGCGTGTGTTGGCTGACCAGTTTTGGGTGATCTTGCCTTGGTCATTCTTGTACCAGGAATTACAAGCCGGATCGGCCCAGACCGTATTTTCCAAATCGGCTTGCAGCTTCTTGTTGAAACGGTCCTGCGCCGCGCGGGTTGGGACCATCGCCACAGCCCCATTTGACGCCAAACCGTCCAGCGCTTTGACGACATATTCGACCTGGCGCTCGAGCATGAAGGTAATCGCATTATGGCCAAGATTGGTGTTGGGTCCGTACAGCACGAACAGGTTCGGGAAGTCCGTCACTGTGATGCCAAGATAGGCTTCCGGCGCGGCGTCCCAGACCTGGCTCAAGTGCTGGCCATCGCGGCCCTGAATATCAACCGACCAGCGCCAACCCGTCGTCTCAAACCCGGTGGCGAAGACAACCGCGTCCAGCTCATGCAGCACACCATCCTTGGTCCGAATACCGCTCGCCTCAATCGCGGATATATGGCTTGTCTCTAGCGTAACATTATCCTGCATCAAGGTTGGGAAATAGTCGTCAGAAATCAAAATACGCCGACAGCCAATCGGATAATCGGGCATCAGTTTCGCGCGTAGTTTTTCATCCGGAATTTGCGTATTCATGTGGTTTGTCGCCACAGTTTCATACGCCGCGCGGCCCTCTGGCGTCCATTTGAACACTTGCCAGAAATACGTGTCGGCCTGCTCGTAAATCATCTCACGGTTCATTGCGCCCAGCTTCATAGCCAGGTCTGGGGCGGACATTAACAGGGCCCCTTCTTGCGGGCTCATCGCCACGTCGCGGCGCGGAATGAACCAGTTCGGGCTGCGTTGAAACACGGTCAGGTGCGATGCCTGTTTGGCCACTTCCGGGATGATCTGCACAGCACTGGCCGCAGACCCAATCACCCCAACCTGTTTGCCGTCCAGCGCTACCGAATGATCCCACGCCGCCGAATGCAAGATGTCGCCTTCAAAGCTGTCTTTACCCTCAATCAGTGGCCAGTTCGGGCGGTTAAGTTGCCCCAGAGCACCGATCACCGCATCGGCGATAATCTCCTCGCCGCTGGCCGTACGAACCGTCCACTGCTTGTCCGCCTCACTCCAAACCGCCGACACGGCTTCGTCGCCAAGGCGCAGGCTTGGGCGCAGCTGGTAGCGGTCGGTGATCTCCTCGGCATAGGCCTGAATCTCCGCGCCTTGCGGATAGGACCTGCTCCAATTGATGCTTTGCGCGAACGAGAACTGGTATAGCGCCACAGGCACATCGCAGGCAACGCCGGGATAGGTGTTCTGCGCCCAAGTGCCGCCGACACGGTCCAGTTTTTCGATGATCGAGAACGTGTAACCGGCCTCTTGCAGCTTGATCGCCGCGCACAGCCCGCCCAGTCCTGCTCCGATAATTGCAACATGCATTTGCGCCATAGCTCATCCTCAACCCGCTCATTCTGGGCAGGATGGACGATCCCAGCGACATGACAAGGCTTATCGCCGGGGAATATGACTTAGAGGTTCGCGCGCTTTGCGGACGGCGAACCGCGTACACTTCGCCTGAAAGCGCTTTAGCTTCGTCCCGGATGCGCCGGATAGACGCCGAGAATCTTTAACGAGGTCGAAAAGAAACCAAGCTCCTCGAGCGCCAATTGAACCGGCCTTTGGTCAGGATGTCCCTCGATCTCAGCATAAAATTGCGACGCGCTGAAAGACCCCTCGATCTGGTAACTTTCCAGCTTGGTCATGTTGACGCCATTGGTCGCAAAACCGCCTAACGTCTTGTACAAAGCTGACGGAATGTTGCGCACCTGAAACAGGAAAGCCGTCACCATTTTTTCGTCACCTGGCTCAATATCCAACGGTTTTGGTGCCATGATCAGGAACCGGGTCGTATTGTGTGCCGCATCTTCAATATCCCAGGCGAGGATATCCAGCCCGTACACTTCTGCAGCCAGGCTCGGCGCGATTGCCGCCGCGCGCGTGTCACCGCGTTCAGCAACCAGCCGCGCCGCGCCAGCCGTATCGGCTGCGGTCACCGCTATGATCTCACGCTCCCGCAAATATTGTCGGCACTGGCCAAGCGCCATGACGTGCGAGTAGGCCCGTTTGATATCGCCGATCTCAGCCCCTTTAACCCCCATCAGCTGAAAGCGAATGCGCATCAGATGTTCGCCGATCATGTGCAGGCTCGTAGAGGGTAGCAGGTGATGAATGTCCCCGACCCGGCCGGCAATCGTATTCTCAACAGGAATCATCGCGAGATCGACTTGGGCCCCTTCAGCCGCCGCAAACGCGTCCTCAAAAGTACGGTAGGCCACAGGCTCGAGGTCTGGATACACGTCCAGACAGGCAATGTGCGAGTTTGAGCCGCGCTCACCCTGATAGGCAATTTTCCCACTCGTATCAGCCATATATTCTCTTCCTCACCTGCGCCGTTTCGCCGCTGCAAAAGCCCGGCGCGCGTTTCGCCACATCTGTTTATATTGAAACCAACGCAATAGCGTGTCAGAAGGCGCGCGCAAACTTGATTTTTAGGAACGATCCTGATGGGTGAACTCGGTCTGAATAAAATTTTTGGTGCTCTTCTCGCTGTTGCCCTTGCTGTCATGGGCCTGCGAGAGATTTCCAGCATGGTTTTCGGTAGCGCGCATGGCGAGGCGCACCACTTCTCATCCCTGAATGAATGGGCCGAAGAAACCTTTCACGGTTATCGCATTGAGCTAGCTGATTCGGGCGGCGCGGAGATTATTGAAGACGTCTATGATCTTGGCCTATTACTGGCGCGCGCAGATGCGACACGCGGCGAACGTAGCTTCAAAGCCAAATGCGCATCATGCCATACAATTGAACAAGATGGCGGCAACAGCACCGGGCCAAACCTGTTTGGAACTGTTGGCGCGGCCAAGCAGAGCCATGCCAGTTTCGGCACCTATTCTGGCGCACTTGCAGGCACAGAAGGCGATTGGACTTATGCCAATATCGATGCATGGCTCGAAAGTCCGGCAAAATATGCCCGTGGAACAAGTATGGGCTTTGCTGGCCTGAAACGCGATGACGAACGCGCCAACGTGATCGCTTATCTGGCAACCTATTCAGACCTGGCACCAGCCTTCCCTGAACCTCTCCCGGCGGCTGCGCCCGAAGAGGCTGTTATCGAAGGCGCGGCCGAAGACGCCGCCGCAACCAATGCAGCAGAGACCGACACAGCAATTATTGAGGCTGGCGAGGAAGCGGTTGTCGACACAAGCGTAACGGAAACAGTCGACATTATGATCGACGATGCTGTTGAGGACGGCATTGAAACGGTCACTGAGACGGTTGAAGAGGCCACTGAACACTAGGGTCTGAACCCGATCATATCCCCGCTTCCCCTGCCTTACCACATTCTTAATTGTCATCCCGGACGCGAAGCGATCCGGGACCCAGAGTTAAGCGTCCCTGGGTCCCCACGGGTGTCCCGGATATTTGCTGACGCAAATTCCGGGATGACAAGGAGAAGTTAGGAAACAACATAAAGACCGGACATCCCGAACACAAAACAGCCCTGAGCTTGGTTCGTGGGCTGACACCCGTGGGGGCGCAGCCAGACCGGAACCTGCTTGGCGAAGCGTGCCCGTCAGGGCTTAGCGCTTCGCAAAACGGCACTGAGGCGTGTTAAAAAAGTCTTGGCTTGTCATCAGATCCTGACCCTAGACACTCAACCAGTCCGGCTTGCGGCCTCTTTCAAGCTCAATATTAACTCGGCGCGCGCCGATAGGCTCGCCATATTGGTTTGAAATGCGCGTAATCGCCGTCTTCAACGGTTCAGCTGCCACGGCCATGTGATAGCCATTGGCGTGCAGGAACATGCCCGTATCCAGCATGATCCCGACATGCCCCTTCCAGAACACCAGATCATTGCGCTGCAAGGCCCCCGGGCTTTGCCAATTCTCAATCACCTCACCGGCCCAGTCGCTCTGCATATCGCTGTCACGTGGCAAGCTGACCCCGCAAGCTGCGAAAGCTTGCTGCATCAATCCCGAACAATCCACGCCGACGCTCTCACGACCACCCCACAAATAAGGCGCATGCATATAGCGCTGTGCAACCGCCGCCGGATCAGTCTCGAAATCGTCAACGAGACCCAATTGGTCCTCGTACAGCCATCCAGCGCGGGCACATTTCAGAAACCTGCCCTCGCGTTGATTGTCACTGACCAATTTGGCGCCAAGCGAGATCTCGTAGCGTGGTACGGACTTGATTGACGGCTCTGGATAGACATAGGCGCGCAGCACCCGCAGACGGTGAGTGACCGTCATTTCCGGGGCTGACAGTGCGGTGATATCTGCCCACCCGGTATAGCGATCAGCGAGGGTCTGGATCAAACCGAATCCGTTCTCGCAGTGATGCAGAACAACCCGCTCACCATGCAAGGCTTGGCTAACCGTTTCCGCGTCTGGTGCAGGGGTTTTGCGCAGCGCCGCCAGACCAGCAGTGACCTGCATTGCCAAACCCTCGCCACCGGGTGGCAAGGTCAAACGACTATCATTAAACTCTGGCATTCGCCGCTCCTGACCCTGCGAACCGATTAGGACACAATGATTAAGGCGACGTCTAGCGCGTTTCAGGTTTCGCCGGAAACGGGCGTCCGGCAGCAAGTGCTGCCCGGCGCTGATGCGACGCGCCCGTGCAGGCCCTCGCTTTAGCGAGAAATAGCCGTGAGCGAAAACAACTGGAGCGTTTCGCTCAAAGACGGAAATGCTCTAGGTGTTTAGTCCCGCTTAAGCGACCGCGCGGCCTTTACCGGGTTCTGCCAGATCGCCTGCTTCGGCGGCAACAATATTTGCGCCAAACTCCCGCAGCCAGGTCATGCCTTCGACGGTGCGCTCAATATGCACACTGCGAAGATCACTCTCATCAGGGGTACGCCGGATAAAGGCGTGCTTTTCAAGCACATCGAGCGCCCGTGTCACGGCAGGTTTGGCAATATTCAGATCGGCGGCCAGACCGCGCACCGTATGCGGGCCGGGGGTTAGCGCCACGGTCATCATCACCGCTTGCTGGCGCGCCGTCATGTCGGATTCCTCGCGGCGAACATATGCCGTCAATGCGCACCGCCATAATTCCAGAGCCTGCCTTTGTGTCATCGCCATAGCCGATACCTCTTTTCCGATTCGGTACCGAATCAAGAATCCGATTTGCGGACTCCGTCTAGAGTCCAGAGCATATTTTTAATCTGGATAAGATTTTCAAATGGTCATGGTCGCGTTGGCAGGCCCGGCAAACCATACATCGCCAGTTGCAGGCTCTTGGCAATCCGGTCAGCACGCTGCATGAAATAATCCACAGTCTCTGTGCTCGGAGCGATATCAATCAGGGTTTGCTTGAACAGGCCCAGCCATGTTTCAAAATCAGCGGCGCTGACCCCTGCAAGCTTTTGATGGGCGGGGACCGGTTTGCCAGCATAGCGACCCGTATTCATAGCAACCGATGACCAAAAGTCTTTCATCTTGGGCATGTGCGCGTCCCACTTGTCACCAATCTCCGCCTCAAAGATCGGACCGAGCCGCGCATCGGCCCGCACCCGGTCATAGAATGTATCGACCAGTTTGGAGATAAACGCTTCGTCGATCCCCAAACGCGCCGCTTGGGCTTGTATCTCTGTGCGGCGCTGCTCAGCGCTACGAACGCGGTAGGTCATCTAAAGCATCTCCAAATAAACCGGGCCAGGTGCGCTCACTAACAAGCGCGCTCTGGTCCAGACATAAGTAAGACTGCCTAGAATTTCAGCACTTTAGCGTAGCGTACATGCGGCAGGCCCTTGAGCTGTTTCAGTATATCACCCGGCGGCTGGCTGTCGATCCCGATCAAGGCGATCGCTTCACCGCCAGCATCGGTACGGCCCATGTGGAAAGTCGCGATATTCACCCCAGCACTGCCCAGTAATGCACCAAGCCCGCCGATGAAGCCCGGTTTGTCGCGATTGTTGACATAGAGCACGGTCGGCGAGAAATCGCCTTCAAGGGCCATGCCTTTGACCTCAACAATGCGCGGCTGTCCGGCAATCAGAGTGCCCGCCAGCGAACGCCAGCCAGATTCGCTGTCATTCTCGGTCCGTTTCACCTTCACCCTGATCCGGATCAGGCTGTCATAGACAGGGCTATCATCGGTTTTGGTCTCCGAAAGCTTGACCCCACTCTCTGCCAGGATGGCCGGGGCCGAGACCATATTGACGTCACCGCGTGAGGCGCGCAGCAGGCCCGCCAGCGCCGCTGCTGTCAGAGGTTTACGGTTGAGCTCTGTGACCTCACCCTCATACTCAATGACGACTTCTTCAAAGCCATAATCACTGATCTGTCCGGCAAACAGGCCAAGCTTTTCAGCCAGTTCAGCAAACGGCTTGAGGCGCGGCGCCTCATCTGCGGTAATTGACGGCATGTTGAGCGCATTGGTCACTGCCCCGGTCAGCAGATAGTCCGACATCTGTTCAGCCACTTGCAGCGCGACATTCTCCTGAGCTTCGCTGGTCGCGGCGCCAAGGTGCGGTGTGGCGACAAAGTTAGGCGCGCCGAACAAGACATTCTCCTTAGCCGGTTCTGAGGCAAACACATCAAACGCCGCAGCAGCGATATGACCAGATTTCAGACCTTCCGCCACAGCCTCCTCGTCAACCAGACCGCCACGGGCGCAATTGACAAGGATTATACCCTTTTTGGTCTTGGCCAGTGCATCCCTGCTGAGAATATTGCGGGTCTGATCGGTTAGCGGTGTATGCAGGGTGATGACATCAGCGCGGGCCAGTAGCCCATCAAGGTCAACTTTCTCAACGCCCAATTCCAGCGCTCGCTCTTCGGTCAGGAACGGATCGTACGCCACGACTTTCATGGTCAGACCCTTGGCCCGTTCCGCCACCCGCGCGCCAATATTGCCGCACCCGATCAAGCCAAGCGTCTTGTAGGATAATTCAGTGCCCATGAAGGCCTTTTTGGGCCAGTCACCGGCCTGCGTACCGGCATTCGCAGCCGGGATATGCCGCGCCGCAGCGAACATCATCGCGATCGCGTGCTCAGCCGTGGTCACCGCGTTTCCGAACGGCGTATTCATCACCACAATGCCTTTGGCTGTGGCCGCCTTGATGTCAATATTATCAACGCCAATCCCGGCCCGGCCGATGACTTTGAGCTTGCTCGCCGCCCTGATCACCTCGGCATTCGGCTTACAGGCCGAGCGCACGACCAGGCCGTCATAGTCTGCAATCACCGCGATCAGCTCGTCAGTTGAAAGCCCGACCTTGATGTCGGTTTCGATGCCGCGCGCTTTGAATATCTCAACCGCAGCGGGGGAGAGCGTGTCTCCGATAAGAACTTTCGTCATTTTGATGTCTCTTCTCCGACTGCCCCGGACGCGATCCGAGGTCTCTATCGGTAATGGGGAATAATTGAGGGAGATCCCGGATCAAGCCCCACGGGTGTTCCGGGACCATCGGCCTCTTGCTAAAGCGCCGCCAGTTCCAACCCGAAGGCCCAATCGAGCCAGGGCGTCAGCTTGGCGACATCATCCGGTTCCACCGTTGCGCCGCACCAGATGCGCAGGCCCGGAGGTGCTTTGGCATAGGCTGCTGCATCGTAGCAGACATCCTCAGCCTCAAGCCGTGCCATCATCCGCTTGACGAAGCTGCGCTGCGCACCCTCGTCCAGCTTGGCAATCTTCGGATCAGCGATGGTGAAGGTGACACCTGTATTTGAACGCACATCCGCGCTGGGGCACAAGAACTGGACCCAATCGGTCTTGGCTTCCCATTCGGTCAATATGTCGAGGGAGCGGTCGGAGCGCGCTTTCAGACCCTGGTAGCCGCCCGTTTCCTCAGCCCAGTCGAGCGCTTTGAGGTAATCCTCCGTCGCCAACATGGACGGCGTGTTGATCGTCGCGCCTTCGAACAGCGCTTCGTTCAACTTGCCATCCTTGGTCATCTTGAACAGCTTTGGCAGCGCACGCGGCGGGGTGTAGCTTTCGAGACGCCGTACCGCATTCGGGCTGAGGATCAGCATACCGTGCGCGGCTTCCCCGCCAAGCACTTTTTGCCAGGAATAGGTCACAACATCGAGCTTTTCCCACTCGATATCCTGCGCAAACACCGCAGATGTCGCGTCACAGATCACCACGCGATCTGGATTTGGTTTGATCCAGTCGGCGTTTGGCACCCGCACGCCAGAGGTCGTGCCATTCCAGGTGAAGACGATATCGGCGTCGTCGCGGGCCTGATCGAACGGCGGCAAAATACCGTAATCGCCAACATGGATGTTGCAGTTGGCCAGTTGCAGCTCGCTGACCGCATCGGTGACCCAGTCCTTGCCGAAGCTTTCCCAGGCGAAAATATCGGTCGGGCGACCGCCCAGCATCGACCACATGCACATCTCAACCGCGCCAGTGTCTGACGCTGGTACAATCGCCACGCGATAGCCCTCAGGCAGGCCGAGAATGGTTTTGGTGCGATCAATCGCTTGCTTCAGTTTGGCTTTTGCATGTGCAGAGCGATGCGAACGCCCAAAAGCAGTGGTCTCTAATTGTGATAAAGAAAATCCGGGGCGCTTGGCGGTCGGTCCGGAAGAAAAATGCGGGCACGTCGGGCGTGCGCCGGGTTTAACGGCTTCAGTCATCTGTTTGTACTCCTATCCTTACAGATAGGCTGGCCCCCGTTGGGGAGGGCTGGCCCACCGCGCATATGGCGTAAGGGGACACGGAGCGCAAGGTGGAATATTTAGAATGCGCGAATCGCGTCCGCCCGCTCCGATCGGGGGCATCCGTGCGACCCCATCACCCGGACTTTTTTTCCGCCGATAGCCAGGCAGGTGGGTATCCAAGGACCGCTCTATCCCCCAATTCGTGGCGGCGCGCTCAGCCATAGATCCCCGCCTGCACGGGCATATTCGGGGCATTTGAGCGTGGTCAAAATAAAACTTATCCGCCCCCTCCTGAGCCTAGCATATACTCCTCGCCATGGATTTTGCGCTTCAGCCTCATCTCTACAGAAACGTGCCGGTCATTTATTGGCCGTGGCTGTTCTGGCAGCTTTGGCGCATCGCGCTTTGGGGCGAGCTGACCGGGCGCGACGTGATGGTCGCCGTTGACAGATATGGCCGCGTCTATGTCCGCCACATTGGCGACGACCCGGGCGTCTGGACGCCCAGCGCGGCACCTCACCGACACGAACACTATCTCACCCCCCGTCTTCGCGGTGAAAACCGGGATCAATGGCGGTTGCGGATCGAGGCCGCCTACGCGCCCGGCTTTGGCGTACAGGCCTGGATCATCTCGCCGCGGGTTTTGGGTGCGACTGTTCCCCAATTTGTCATTCCGGACTTGACGCTGCCCCCGGCTGGACCGGGGGTCCGCGACCCCGTTTTAACTCATATACTCCGACTGTCCCGGGCTTGACCCGGGATCTCCATCGGGGCTTCCAAACTCAATTGCACGAGATTCCGGATCAAGCCCGGAACC
>JAJFFK010000045.1 GCA_021776655.1 Henriciella sp.
GATCTCGTTTATATGTTTGTCAGCCGATCCATTCGGCCCTGTTCTCGTTCTCATCATCAATCCCTCTATGGGTAACGATGAGCCAAAAACTCTCCCTTAGCAAAACAACCTAATATGTCTCAAAGGCCATGACGGGATACACATCGCATTAAATAAGGTGGATTAAAAGATGGATGTAATAATTCATGTGCACTTATTATGCTGTATTAATTATATATTTCATTATTAATGGTGCCGCGAGGGAGAATTGAACTCCCGACCTCATCATTACCAATGATGCGCTCTACCACTGAGCTACCGCGGCCTTTGTGATTGCCGGGGATTAGCTTAAGCAGGCGTGGATGAAAAGACCGTTTCTGGACAAAGACTGCAATATGGCTGACAAACTCAAAACTGCAGAACGCGAAGCGCGTATGAAGGCAGCGCTGCGGGATAATTTGAAGCGCCGAAAAGCAGCATCGCGCAAACCAAAGAAAAGCGACGCGATGCGGGACAGACCTGACAAGTCGTCCTGAACTCAGTCCAGAATGCGCAGTCTTTCCTGTCACCTACCCAAAGCAAGACAGCAAAAAACAAGAGTCCCAGATCGAACACAAAGTGTTCGCAAGCCCGACCGGGTGCCGGGCGGTCGCCCGCCCCATCGGAAGCGCATCTTCGCGCGGCGCGATACATAAAAATGGCGACCCCTGCAGGACTCGAACCTGCGACCGTCCGCTTAGAAGGCGGGTGCTCTATCCAGCTGAGCTAAGGGGCCATGCGGGGAGTGAGTACTGGACATCCTCTCGAAATCAAAGCGTTTTTATGCGTCGCTTCAGTCAGGCAACTGACCCTGGTTTCGCACCGCATGAGCAAACCGGCGCACTTACGATATACGCGGCTCGACGGTTAGGTGGGCAACGCCATCACGCGTCTTGTTACATGACTACCCAGTCGATGAAATCGTCGCGAATTAATGCGTCCAGGGCTGTTTGCGTGTAGCGGAGAAGTTCTCTGAATATGACTTGACCAGCCGCTTGTGCTCGCGGGCCTCTTCGACCGAGAAGGTGATGCCTTCACGCTTTGCATAGGCAATCGCTTGCTCACGCGTATCGAAATGCAGCCGGACTTGGCCGGTTGTGTCGTCAATGCTGGTCCAGCCCATAACCGGGTCGCAGACGCGTTTGGCATCAGACGAGAATTCCAGGACCCAGTCCTTGGTTTTGCCACGTCCCGATTGCATGGCCGATTTGGCGGGTTTGTAGATAGTCGCGTCCATAAACCTACTCCGAGAGTAAATGGTCGGAGCGAGAGGATTCGAACCTCCGACCCTCTGGTCCCAAACCAGATGCGCTACCAGGCTGCGCCACGCTCCGGCCTACCGATATACTGTCGGTTTTTTCCACCGCAACCCTATATTTACGGTCTTCGCAATGTTCGAAATGTCGCATCTGCGCGCGCTACCAGCTTTTTGCCATCAACGCGCAATTCAGCCACCACTTGAACGATGCCGTCCGCCGTCGACAGGACTCTCGGGTGCGCTTCCAACCAATCATGCAATCGCACCGTTTCGTAGAACTGAAGCGTCAGCTTCAATGTCACCGACATCTTATGTGTCGCCGCATAAACCGCGACGGCTAAAGACCTGTCGGCAAAGGCGCTGGCCATGCCGCCGTGCAGAAAGCCCATGCCGTTACAGTGCCGGTCAAGAACGAACAGGCCGCTACGCAAGTCGCCATCAGCGCTCGCCTGAAAGACCGGGCCATTGTGGGGGGTGAACTTGCCGCGCGATTTGGCGAGAGCAAAGCCACCTGGTACGTTCAAATGATCCGGAAGATCACTCTCCCGCATCGGCTTCGGTATTGCCGAAAATCGGGTGGATGACAGTATCGCCCGGCTGCAGATCAAGCGTCGCGGCCTGGCCACCGTTAAGTTCCAGAACACTTTTTACCGGCACACCCGCAGAGATTGTGCGCAGCGATCCCGGCACCGCATTGCGCGCGATCATCTGAACCGTTCCGTCGGGCAGGATGAACAGCATGTCGAGCGGGATCAGCGTATTCTTCATATACATCGCCGGATCACGCGGCTGGCCAAAGTCGAACAACATGCCCTTGTCGTCATCCATACTCTCGCGGTTCATCAGGCCGTAGCTGATCTCGTCCGGGTCATTGGCAAGCTCGATCGAAAACACGTGCTCTGTTTCACCACTTTGGATCGTCAGAGGCATGACCTCCATCGGATCGGCGAGAGCAGCAGGTAATGCGGCAACGGACAGGACGGCGAAAGCGGAAAAGACGTGTTTGATCATGCCTGATCTCTAGCCCAATTGAACCGGCATCGGCAACTAGCTGGCTCAGATGCCGCCGCTTTTTCTGATCATCACGACATTGCGACCCTTTTGGCCCTCGCCGGTTGTAACGTACAATACCATACCGGTTTCCAGTGTTTCAAGATCGGCTTTGCGCATCACCGAGATGTGGACGAAAACATCCTCATCGCTGCCAACAATATTCACAAAGCCGAAGCCTTTGGTCGTGTTGAACCATTTCACCACCGCTTCCTTGAACGCAATCGCCTCACCGCGCTCACGCGCAACCGCGGCGCGCGGACGGTCCATTTCGAGAATGTTCAGAACCTGCCAACCCTTGTCGCGCTGGGTCACGTCGCAAACGATGCGGGCGCCTTCATCGGCAGTGGCTTCGCCATAGGTGCGCAGGCAAGACACGTGCAGCATAACATCGTTATGGAAGACGACGCCCTCTGCCGATTCCGGCAAAATAAAGCCATAGCCTTTGGCGATATCGAACCATTTGACATGGCCGATCATCCGAACGCTCTGCTCTGGCTCTTCTGAATCGATTGTCTCAGCCACCCTACTCACGCGCCATAACCCCCGTTTGGTTAATCATCTAAACCCATACAAACAAATGAGTCACCTATAAGGCGACGGGCGAACTGCAAAATTATGACAGAGTTGTAAAACTGGCACTCCCTAGGGGAATCGAACCCCTCTTTCCAGGTTGAAAACCTGGCGTCCTAACCGATAGACGAAGGGAGCGCACGGCTTGAAAGGCGCGATATAGCTCCCGTCTTATGCCGTTGCAAGTGGATTTACAGAACGCCGGGTGGTTTTTTGCAGCATGGGTTCTCGCCAGGCTTGCCAACTCCGATTGCCCCCGCGCTGAGCGCTTGTTTTGCGAAGCCCTTCGCAAAACCAAGACCCCCGCAGCACCTGCGCCCGGTGCGCCGCTTGGCGTCCGGGAGAGATATTTGAAGTCTCCGATTGTCCCGGGCTTGACCCGGGATCTCGTGCGATTGAGTTCGCAAGCTCCGCCGGAGTTCCCGGGACACGCCCGGGACAGTCGGAGTTAGGGATACAGCCCTGAGCCCGGTTCATGCGCGCAGCGCGGAACCTGCTTCGTCTTGCGTCGCCCGCAGGGCGTTAGCGCAAGATAAAACCAGAGCCCTGAGCCCGGGCCCATCCCGGATTGCCGGGCGCTCGCGAAGACAGACCTCAGCCGCCGCCGCGCCCAAAACCTTCGGCATAATAATCCACGCCTGCACGCCAAAGCCGGGCGCGTAGGCCGCTTCAATCCGCCAGCGCCAGAGATCCCGGCTTTCGCCGGGAAGGCGGGTGGAGAGATAATATTCGTGTAAATGTGGATAGAGGCTCGGCGTCCAGAGGCTTGGGTCGTCGCTCACGTGGCGGATATGAACCCGGCCATATCTGTCGACGGTGACCAAAACATCGCGCCCGGTCAAATCACCCCAGAGCGCGATGCGCCAGAGCTGCCAGAACAGCCAAGGCCAATAGAGCACGGGCACATTGGCATAGAGGTGGGGCTGTAACGCAAAATCCATGGGCAGGAGTATAGGCCGGGTTTCAGAGGGGGGAGGATAAGTTTTTTTCGCACCCACCCCTAAAGTCCGCTGATACCCGCGCAGGCGGGTGTCCATCGCCTGCGGGTGCGCCTAGGGTAATGGGCTGTTATCATTAGCATAACTCCCTGCACAGACACATCCCACATGCCGCTTGGCAAAGCCCTCGCGATGGATACCTGCCTACGCAGGTATCGGCGGATTTTGGGGGATTGGGGGAAAGATTGAGACGTAGGGCGGGCCTCGGCCCGCCGCAGTCGTCTTCGGGGGTGATAGAATTCATTACTGGGATTGGCGCTGCGGCCAACTTTAGTGATAATCAAGAAGATGGCCGACCACCATGCGATACCAGTTTCATTCCGAGTCTGTAGCCTCTTACGGGTTGCTCCTAAAGAGACATTATCATTCATCTCTCCCCCTAAAGCGGAATATTATCGTGTTTTTTCCACGGGTTGCTCAGCTCTTTGCCTTTTAGGGTGCGCAGAGCTTTGGCGACTCTCTTTCTCGTCGAGTGCGGCATGATCACGTCGTCGATATAGCCTTTGCGGGCAGCGACGTAAGGGTTGGCGAAATTGTCTTCATAGCTTTTGGTATGCGCGGCGATCTTCTCGTCGTCACCGATGTCTTTGCGGAAGATGATCTCGACCGCGCCCTTAGCGCCCATCACCGCGATCTCTGCGGTTGGCCAGGCGTAATTGACGTCGCCGCGCAAGTGTTTGGAGCTCATCACATCATATGCGCCGCCATAGGCTTTGCGGGTGATCACGGTGACTTTCGGCACCGTCGCCTCGGCATAGGCGAACAGCAATTTCGCGCCATGCTTGATCAGGCCACCATATTCCTGCTTGGTGCCCGGCATGAAGCCCGGCACGTCCACAAAAGTGACAATCGGGATATTGAAACAATCACAGAAGCGCACAAAACGCGCCGCCTTGCGACTGGCATCAATATCGAGCACGCCGGCCAGCGTCATCGGCTGATTGGCAACCACGCCAACGGTTGAGCCCTCGATCCGGCCAAAGCCGCACAGAATATTGCCGCCAAAGGCCGGGCTGATCTCAAAGAAATCACCCTCATCGGCGGTTTTCTCGATCAGTTCACGCATATCATAAGGAGTGTTTGGATTGTCCGGGATCAATGTGTCGAGGCTGGGATCTTCACGCTCGATATTGTCATAGCTCGGGCGTTGGGGAACCTCTTCACGGTTCGATCCGGGCAGGAAATCAACCAGCCGCCGCATCTGCACCAGCGCTTCGATATCGTTCTCAAACGCGCCATCAACGACGCCGGATTTAACCGCATGCACCGAGGCCCCGCCCAGGGTTTCGTGGGTGACGTCTTCATTGGTCACGGTTTTGACCACGTCAGGGCCGGTGACATACATATAGCTGGTATCCTTGACCATGAAGATGAAATCGGTCAGTGCTGGCGAATAAACATCGCCGCCAGCACACGGGCCCATGATGACAGAGATTTGCGGGATCACGCCGGATGACAGGACATTCTCCATGAAGATGTCGGCATAACCGGCAAGACTGTCGACGCCTTCCTGGATACGTGCGCCGCCGGCATCGAAAATGCCGATCACTGGTGCGCCATTCTGCACCGCCATTTTCTGGACTTTGACGATCTTCTCCGACTGCGCCTTGGACAGCGAGCCGCCAAACACGGTGAAATCTTTCGAGAAGACGTAGACCAGACGGCCATTGATCGTGCCATGCCCAGTGACCACGCCGTCGCCGGGAATGCGCTGCTTGTCCATGCCAAAATCGTGGGAGCGATGGGTAACGAACATGTCAGTCTCTTCGAAGCTGTCTTCGTCCAACAAGAGGGCGACACGTTCACGCGCGGTCAGTTTGCCTTTGTCATGCTGGCGGGCGATTCGGGCTTCTCCGCCGCCAAGACGGGCGGCCTCACGGCGCGCTTCAAGCGCTTCGATCACGTCATTCATTTAAAGTGTGCCTCCAGCAATTCGACCTGATTGTAATGCCGCCGCCAGCCATGACAAGACAAAGACGGCTCTACCGCCGGGGCAGAGCCGTCTTCTTCAAGCTATGAGGAGGGGTCTCAGTAGCCGTAATCAGCTGGGCAATAGTCGCCGCGATTGTGGTCGTGGCCGACATGACGGCGGTCATAGGTGCGCCAGTCGCTTTGGTTGTAGCCACTATAGTCACGACGGCCCCTACGCGGGATGCCCTCGATATTTTTGACCGTGTTGCCACCGCGCACAGTACAGATCACATCACGTTCGTACTCGCGGCGACGGCCTTCAAACTCAACGTCCTTGAACCTCACCCGGAACCCATGCGGGCCGATCTGCCGGGTGCTGGCGCGGCGCTCGAAATCGACATCAGAAAAGCCAATATAGTTGGCCTCGGCCAGGATCGCGCTGCGGCAGGCCCGAGTTGCCCGACGTTCAAGGCGGCGAACTTCGCGACTGTTTTGTCCATACTCGTTCAACTGATAGCCATAACCAGAGCGACCATGGTCGCGGTGGCGACGGTGACTCTGATGGCGGCGGCCAGAATTGCCATAGCTCGCTGAAAAACGGCCATTGGAACTGATCGAGAAACGGGTGTTGCCGTCCTGAACAGAGATCGTCGCCTCGGTGCGCTGGTTGTGATCAGCCAGAGCTGGGGCGGTGAGGAGCAGCGGCGCCGCGATGGCTAGCGCAGCTACTCGGGTTTTGATGACACGATTTATCATGAGGTCACACAAACACACTCGATTGCAACCTGACGTGAGCGCCGCGTTTGGCTGGCATTCACGTTCGCAATGCAGCGGCAAGAATAAAAATCGACGGAATCCAGCAGGTCGGCGCGTTATACAGGCGGGTAAACAATCAGGGACGCCCGCTTATAGGAGACAAAAATGCTGAAAATCATCGCACTTACAACGCTGCTAGGACTGGCCGGATGCGCCACCAGAACCGTGGTTGTGGCCCCGAAAGTGGCCACCAGCGCACATCATGCGGGCCACAGCGCGCACTATGAACGCCATTGCCACAAACATCGCTGCCACAAGCACAAACATGGCAACAAGCATCACCCATAGCGTTTAAGCGTAGGCGTATGGTCCGCCAGTTTCCAGCGCCTTGGCATAGGCGGGCCGCGCGTGGATGCGCTCAAGAAAGGCCTTGATATTGGGGGCGTTATCTAGCGGCGCGCGGCTGCCGGCGGCTTCGAGTGGGAAGCTCATCATGATGTCGGCGGCAGTGAACTGGTCGCCGACAAACCACCCCGTCTTGGCCAGCGAGGCTTCCCAATAGCCGATATGCTCTTTCAGGCGCGGATCGACAAAGCCGTCCTCAGCACCTTTGGCGACACGGCGCACCAGTGGCCGCATCAGGCCGGGCGCGCGGGCGGGCAACATCTGGAACACCAGCTTAAGCAAGAGCGGCGTCATCGCAGACCCTTCGGCATAATGTAGCCAATAGGTCAGGTCGCGGGCCGCCGCAGACCCGCGCGCCGCGTGCAGCTTGTGCTCGCTATCTTGGGTCTCAAGCAGATATTCGAATATCGCCCCGGTTTCGGCAATCACCGCATCACCATCAGAAACCACTGGCGACTTACCGAGAGGATGGATGGCGTAAAGCTCCGGCGGGCCCAGATTAGTCTTGGTATCACGCTCGTAACGCTTGACCTCATAGGCAACGCCGATCTCCTCCAGCAACCACAGGACACGCTGCGAGCGCGAGTTTTCGAGATGGTGAATTGTGATCATGATGGGTGTCCTTGGGTTATCTGGGTATAGTCTAAGCAGATAGCGCCGCAAACCATAGCCCTAACGCGGCGGCCTCTTTCTCGCGGACGGCGCGGAAACTGGCGGCCTCGTCGTCATGACCCCAGGTTTCGATCTGCCAATCCTCGTCAATGCTGGCGAGTTTGAGCGCTGCGCTGGCCGCCAAAGCGCCCTGCTCGACCGCCAGCGCAAGGACGGCTGATCCGAACAGGCTGCAGCCCCAGAGCAAGGCGGTGAGGCGAAAGTCATCGAGCACCAATGCGTGGGCGCGCACCGCATCGAGGCTGGCTTGCGGCTGCATCGCCGCGACGATCCCTTCAACCGGCACCAGCACGACATCCAGTGTCTGCCCAGCCCAGTCGCGCCAAGGCTGCCAGCCCGTATTCTGGCGCTCGCGCAGCGGGCTTGGTCCCTCGGCATGGTGGCAGGTGACATCGGTTTCAGCATATTTCGCCAGCTCGTCAGCCATCTCGGCGCGGGTATCGGGCGTGCGGTCGATGGCAACATTGGCCAGCTTGGTCAGGGTCATCGTCGCCAGGTCGATGCGCTCGGCCTGGCGTGCCCACTCATCCGCAACGGCCTCTGCCAGCGCCTCTGTCGGCAATGCCAGCGCTGCCTTGGCCGGGGTCTTAATCGGGCGGTCATCCAGCCGGATCGCCCAGCCGCCCTCGCCCGGCGCAATGGTCACGGCTTTGTAAAAGCGTTTGGGCTTGTCGCTTACACCCATCAGACCAACGTCCCGGCAAAAGCATCAAGACCCGCGTTCAAACTCGTAAAGTCATGGTGAACCTCGTGCGCGCCGACGGCTGCCAGCTCGTGGGCTTCGCCAAAGCCCCAGCTGACGCCGAGCGTGTGAATGCCTGCCTTGCGGCCCATCTGAATGTCGAAAATTGCGTCACCAATGATTAGCGACTGGTGCGGTTCTGCGCCCACCGCATTCATCGCCTGCTGGCACATGAACGGGTGCGGCTTGCCGGGTCCATCTTCGGCGCACCAGATAGTGTCGAAATACTGGGCCAGAGCGTGTGCCTTGAACACGGCGCGAATGCCGGCATGACGCTTGCCCGTGGCCATGGCGATCAACCAATTGTCATTGGCGAGGCGGGCGAGGGTTTCGAGCGCGCCAGCAAAGAGCGGCTCCTTGAAATCAGGTTCAGCGCGGTGTGCGATGAACGCCTCACGATAGGCCTCGACCAGTCCCGGAATATCATCATGTTCGGGTGCCAGCTGGCGCATCGCAACGTCGAGGCTGAGTCCAATGGTTTGGCGGGTCTGATCATAAGGCGGCGGCGCGAGGCCGAGTTGCCTGAAAGCGCGCTGCATCGCGGTCTGGATCACCTCGCGGCTGTCCACCAGCGTGCCATCCATGTCGAAGATTGCAAGTTTCAGCGTCATCCGCGCCCGTTTAGGCGGGCTTGGCTTTTCTGGCAACGACCCTTTGCCAGAGGAGCAGCAGCGGCGAGCCAAGCTCAAGGATCATACCGGCAAACTGGGCCTCAAGACCGGGGCCAACCGTGCTATGCGAAAACAGACGCGACAGTCCGCCGAGAAAGATCGCCAGACAGACAAAGCTGAGCAGGCGGCCATGACGCTCTATGTTGGGGATTGCGTACCAGAGCAGTATACTAACCAACAAATAGATCGCTGACAGGTAGCGCAGCTGATTGTCCAACGCCGCCGGATAACCGCCATCCGGCATGAAATACGACGCCCCGCCAAACACGCCTAGAACGGCGAAAGTCAGTGGAATAAGTGACACAATGCCAAGGACGATTTGTAATCCGCGTTTCATGGGGTTTCCTTCATGACATATTTGTAGGCGAGAGGCGGTGCCCCTGCCTGCATTTTTGAGGTAGGCACGCAAGCATGATTGCGAAGCTTGAAGGTCTTGATATGCGTATTTTAACTGTGGTGGCAATCTTGTTATTGGCGGCTTGCAGTCCAACAGCGGACGGTCCGGTCACCGACGCGGCCGTAACCAACGATACCAGCTCGGCCCTACGGCTGGCGCACCCCGATGCAGATATGACCGCGGCCACCGAGCGGATGATGGGATCGCTTAATCCATTTGAGAATGATCTACGCGGCCTGGAGATCGCCATTCGCCTCAAGGATGAGTTTCGCACCAAGGAAGATGGCGCTGAATTCGAGTTTCAGGTCACGAGTGCAACCGGAGAGATGCCGCTGAATGAGATATTCGTGCTGGCCGAGACCAGCGACATAGACAGCCCTCTGATCACCGCCGAGCAGCGGGCGGGATACTATATTCGCACTTATGCTCTGGCCGACACCGACAAGCCGCGCATGCACACTGCAGACACCACGCTGAAAGCCCTGAAGGCGGCCTCTACCGGCGGCAATGAGTTGCGATTTCAAGCCATTGCGAATACCTGCGTCGAGCCGGATATGGCTATGCCGGAAACGTATAGTTTGACCGTATTCCTGCGCACCCATCCGGATGTCGATTTCGTCACCCTGAGCGAAGAATGGCTGGCGGATCGCCAGGACACCGGCTCTTTGTCCGCCCTGTTCGACCCCTGCAGCGAGGCCGATTAGGGGTAGAGCCGCACCGACTGCCACCCAGTGCGATTGCGGGTCAGGCGCAGGCGATCATGCATGCGAAACGCCTGGCTTTGCCAAAATTCCACCTCGTCCGGGATCAGGTTGAAACCGCCCCAATTGTCCGGGCGCGGAATGTCGTCACTGTCGCCATACTGAGCCGACAGCTGGGCAACGCGCTGTTCGAAAATCGCGCGGTCTGGCAGCGGCCTGGATTGGTCTGAGGCGATGGCGCTGATCCGGCTTTGCGGCGTGCGGCGAGCAAAATAAGCGTCGGAAGCGGCGGTGCTGGCGCGTGTGATGCTGCCGCGCACCCGGATCTGGCGGCGCAGCGACTTCCAATGCAGACACAGCGCGGCTTTGCCACTGGCGAGCAATTGCTGGGCTTTGGTGCTGTTATAATTGGTGTAGAATTTCAGCCCCTCAGGCGAGACACCGCGCAGCAAGACGATACGCACGTCCGGCATACCAGCGGCGTCAACCGTGGCCAGCGACATCGAGCTACTATCATTCGGCTCGCTCGCACGTGCTTCGGTCAGCCAGGTTTCAAGCAAGCCGAACGGCTCGACCGCGTCCGGAATCAGCGGGCGATCTTCCTCAGCGGCATAGTCCGCCACGCTAGGGCTGGGTGGGATTGCAGACGCATCGTCAGTCATTGGGCACCTTTTGGGGAGCAATTGGCGGTTTGTTAGTCACTGCAATAGTATATAGGACAGCTATATCCCAGAGACTACGGAAATGCCCTCATGTCGCACAATACTTTTGGACACTTGTTTCGCGTGACCACTTGGGGCGAGAGCCACGGGGAGGCGATCGGCTGTGTGGTGGATGGCTGCCCGCCGGGATTGAACCTGACGCCAGAGATGATCCAGACCTTCCTCGACCAGCGCCGACCGGGCACGTCTCGCTTCGTGACGCAGCGCCAAGAACCTGACCGGGTAAAAATTCTGTCCGGCGTGTTTGAGGACGACCGCACAGATGGGCCTGTGACGACCGGCACCCCGATCAGCCTGATGATCGAGAATGTTGATCAGCGCTCAAAAGATTATTCGGACATCCGCGACCGCTACCGGCCCGGCCATGCTGACCAGACCTATGACGCCAAATACGGCGTGCGCGACTATCGCGGCGGTGGGCGCAGTTCGGCCCGCGAAACCGCGATGCGGGTCGCAGCAGGCGCTGTGGCGCGGCAAGTCCTGGGCGCTGATATCGAGATACGCGGCGCAGTAGTTCAGATCGGGCCGCACAAGGTCGACCGGGCGAACTGGGACTGGGCGCAGACAGGAAACAACCCGTTCTGGTGCCCGGATGCGACCATGGCGGCGACATGGGAAGCGTTTCTGGATGAGACCCGTAAAGCCGGCTCATCGGCAGGCGCAGTGGTTGAAGTGCGAGCCAGCGGCATCCCCGCAGGTTGGGGCGCGCCGGTCTATGGCAAGCTCGACAGTGAGCTGGCGGGCGCAATGATGAGCATAAATGCCGCCAAGGGCGTCGAGATAGGCGCTGGATTTGACGCAGCCGCGTTCAGCGGTGAACAGAATGCTGACGAAATGCGCAGCGGAAATGACGGTATTCGCTTCCTGTCGAACCATAATGGCGGGGTCGCGGGCGGCATCTCAACCGGGCAGGACGTGATCGTACGCATCGCGATCAAGCCAACCTCTTCGATATTGAGCGTGACCAAATCTGTGACCCGTGATGGCGCAGAGGTCGATGTGCGCACCAAGGGGCGGCATGATCCGTGCGTCGGTATTCGTGCCGTACCGGTTGCCGAGGCGATGCTGGCCTGCGTTCTGGCCGATGCAAAATTACGACACCGGGGACAGATCGGCAGCTAAGGCTGGGCTCTGTTCATTGTCGATTCAGATTTCAAACCACATGTCGCGCCGGATAGACCAAACAGGACCACACGACATGATTTTCTCCCAGACCCTTAAGCTTTCAGGCACGATTGCAGCTTTCACTCTAGTCGCTGCACCCGCGCTGGCGCAAGATGAGACAGTCGGCTGGACCGGCGAAGGCTCGCTC
This sequence comes from Henriciella sp., assembly GCA_021776655.1. Classification (GTDB taxonomy): domain Bacteria; phylum Pseudomonadota; class Alphaproteobacteria; order Caulobacterales; family Hyphomonadaceae; genus Henriciella. The sequence goes on from JAJFFK010000045.1 coordinate 12,187, forward strand.
AGCGCCGGACTGTCGACCGGCAACACTGACACCGCCGATATTGGTATCGCAATTGATCTGGCCCGTGATTTCGGGGTTTGGAAAATTGGCACACAGGCCAGCGCCGACTATGGCGAGACCGACAATACTAAAACCCGGAACCGGCTGTTTTTTGCGGCCAATCTTGACCGCCAAATCAATCACAAACTGTTCGGCTTTGCCAATGTCTCGCACGAGCGCGACGAATTTTCCGGCTTTGAGGCGCGCTCCTTTATCGGTGGCGGTCTGGGCTATGAGATTTTCAACAGCGATGCCCATGGCTGGAGTGTTCGCGGCGGACCGGGCCTGAAGATTGACGAGATCGAAACAGTGCTCGACCAGACGACAAGTCCGGCCACCGTCCTGATCCCGGCCATTACCGAGGAGTCTTTTTCGGCCTTTGGCGAGTCAAATTGGCGCTATGCGTTCAATGACAATGTCGGTCTGACCAATGACTCGAAAGCCCTGTGGGCGGATATTTCAACCCAGTTCAGCAATGTCACGGCTTTGACCGCGCAGCTGAATGGCAGCCTGTCAGCACGCATGTCGTTCGAAGTGCGCCACGACACCAACCCACCGCTCGGCTTTGAAGACACAGATACGGTCAGCCGGGTGTCGCTCGTCTATGGCTTTGGGAAATAATTGAACACCGTGTGCCCCGGGCTTGACCCGGGGCCTCAGCAAGACAAAGACCGGATCCGCCTAACCAGATCCCGGGTCGAGCCCCACGGGTGTCCCGGGACAGTCGGGTTCAGGTCAATTCCAGCACCATCTGACAGTTGCAGCGATCATATGGCGTCGCGGTCAATTCCTCGCCGCTCAGCTCGCGGAAACCGGCTTTGCGATACAATCCAAGCGCCGCAGCGAGGCTGCTATTGGTTTCAAGCCAGATGTGCTGGGCACCCATTTCGCGCGCCATGTCGACAGCCGCTTGCATCAGCGCCTTGCCAATCCCCTGCCCGCGCAGATCATCGCGCGCCGACATCTTGATCAGTTCCACCGTCCCTTCACCATGCCCCGGGACAAGACCAACCGTGCCAACCGTTTCCCCCTCCAACTCAGCCAGCAAGATGCGGCCGCCTTTGGCAAGGATATGAGTGTCTGGATCATCCAACTGCTCCCAATCGGAAGCCTCCATCTCAAATAGCGGCTCGATCCAGGCGAGATTAAGCGTGCGAAACGCGGCACCGTCAGACGGGGTATAGTGGCGGATGGTGAGCATGTCGGTAGGCTTAACCCCCTTGCCAAATGAAGTCGAACGGCAGGCGAAGCAGTGGGTAGCCTCATCCTGAGCTCGTCGTAGGATATAGGCGTGCGACCAAAATGCAGTGTCCCTCGTCCTTCGACAGGCTCAGGATGAGGGACATAGTGTAGCCCCTACCCTACAAATGCCCGTTCGATCACGAAATCTGCCGGTTCACTATTCGAGCCTTCTTTCAGGCCGTGCGATTCCATCAGGGCTTTCATGTCCTTTGTGAAGTCAATCGAACCGCAGATCATCGCGCGGTCGGTGTCGCGATTGAGCTTTGGCACGCCGAGATCGCTGAACAATTTGCCGCTTTCAATCAAATCGGTTGTGCGGCCTTTGCGCTCAAACGCTTCGCGCGTGCAGGTCGCATAGAGGCGCAGTTTGCCTTGGGCCAGTTCGCCAATATCGGGGTCGTTGAGGAAGCTCTCGACGATTTCCTGGCTATATTGTAGTTCGGCGACATCGCGGCAGGTATGGGTGACGATCACTTCGTCGAACTTGTCATAGGTTTCCGGGTCACGGATGACGCTGGCAAACGGCGCGAAACCCGTACCGGTTGAGAAACAATAGAGCCGCTTGCCCGGCGTCAGCGCATCATGCACCAGCGTCCCAACCGGCTTCTTGCCGAGCAGGACCTTGTCGCCGGGAACAATCTTCTGCAAGCGCGAGGTCAGCGGGCCATCGGGCACTTTGATCGAATAGAATTCCAGCGTGTCATCCCAGTTCGGCGAGGCCACCGAATAGGCGCGCAGCAGCGGCTTGCCATTCTCCTTGGGCAGGCCGATCATGATGAACTCACCCGAGCGGAAGCGAAACGATTGCGGCCGGGTCAGGCGGAACTTGAACAGGCGGTCAGTATAGTGATCAACCGACAGCACCGTTTCTTCAGACGGCGCATTCGGGTTCACTTTCTTGACGGGTGCAACAGCGGTAACGGTCAATATAAGCCTCCTCGGCATGAGATATCAATGACGCATCTGCCCGTTCACGACAGGAATTTCAATACATTGAACGCGTATATTAGATTTGCTTACAGACGGAAGCTGGATATGGATAGGCGATCAAACAAGGTGAGACGCGAATGACAGACCTGCAAGCGGCCCGTATTCAAACCGTTCGAGATCATATGGCGCTGGAATGTGTTGGCGATTGGGACGGCGTGATCGCGACGTTCCAACACCCACGCTATGAGATGTATGGCAATGGTGCGGTGTTTGACGGTGAAGCGGCGGTCAGGCGCTATTTCGAGCTATCACGCACGCCCTTTCCCGATCAAGCTAATGAGATCATCGCAATCGCTGCGTCGGGCAATGTTGTTCTGGTCGAGTTCTGGCTGACCGGTACGCATCTCGGGCCGCTAAGGCTAGGCAACAAGACGATTGAGCCGACCGGAAGGTCTTTCCGCGTTCGTTTGGCCGCGACGTTCGAATTTGCCGAAGGGTCTGACAAGATCATTTGCGAGCGCCCTTATTATGATCAAAACAGCGTCTTGCGCGCCTTGGAGTTGATTTAGATATGGCCCTTTTTCCGTCCCTCCCTGACAATCCGCATCTGGCGGATGTGTACCGCAAATTCCCTAAACAGCTACGGCCTCTGCTCAATTATCATGACGTCTTGCTGCGCGGCGAAAGCCCACTCAGTGTCGCCGAGCGCGAACTGATCGCGGCTTTTGTGTCGGGGCTGAACGCGTGCAATTTCTGTTTCGGGGCGCACAAGATCTACGCCAAGGCGTTCGGGATTGATGAGAACTTGATCGACACATTGGTCAATGATTTCGATGCTGCGCCTGTCGATGAGAAACTGCGCCCGATCTTGGCCTATGTCGCGAAGCTAAAGGACTTGCCAGCGCGCCTGACGAGCAAGTATGCCGATGCTGTCTATGCCGCCGGATGGTCAGAAGAGGCACTGTTTGACGCGATCCAGGTCGCAGCTCTGTTCAACTATATGAACCGGATCATCGAAGGCACCGGGGTGACGTTCGACTATGCCGATGAGCCCGCCCTTTCAGACGAAGAGCTGGCGTCACGGCGCACACGAACCTATTCCGATTTCGGTAAATCCATCGGGCTCGATTAGTCGCTCACGGCTGTTTCTTGCTTGCGCAAGTGCCTCGCGCGGGCGCGGCGCATTAGCGCCGGGTCGCGCTTGCGACCGGAAACACCCTAGTTCTCGATCTGATCGCCCGCACCGAACCAATCAACCGCCGGTGCATAGGTTTTGGTCAATGCCCCAAGCTCATAAATGTCCTCATAGCCATAGCCGTAGAGATTGATGAAGGTTGGGATATTCAGCGCCAACTCAACCCGTTTGAGCACCACTGGCGCAAGGTTGTCGCTGAAATTATTGTTGCAATAGATCAGGATACGGGTGTCCTTTGAGGGGATGATCGAGGCCAGTTTGGCGTCGGTAAAGTCCGAGAAGGGCAAGTTGATCGCGCCCTGGATATGACCAATATCATAGGCCTCGCGCGACCGCGTATCGAGAATGATCGTGTCCGGCTCAGCCTTCATCTGATTGAACGTCTCAAGACTGACCAGACGATCCTCGCGCAGCTCGAACACTTCTTCGGTCAGAGCCAGAAACCCCTTATAGTCGATCTCAGGTGAGCCAGCGCGTGTGTCCTGCGCGCTCGCCATCAGGCCGATGCCTACAAAGGCGATCAGCGCCAAAAGACCGCAAATCAAGCTGTTTCGTGGACCATTGCTACGAGAATACATGGCGACCTCCATTCATTGCCATGCTTTGTGAGTATCCGCTCATTATGGCAGGAATGGGGGTGAATTTAGGTGATTACCGCCCCAGCACCTCTTCCCAATGTTTGCGACAGAGAGAAACGTAAACTTCCTTGCCGACGCTGACCTGCGCCCCTGTCGTGATCGCGTTTCCGGCCTCGTCCATGCGCGCGGTCATCGTCGCCTTGCTACCGCAATGGCAGATCGTGCGGGCCTCGCGCAGATTATCGGCAATCGCCAGTAGCGTCGCGGCGCCTTCGAACATCTCACCCTGAAAATCGGTGCGCAGACCATAACACAGGACCGGCAAGCCAAGCGTGTCACCGACATGCGCGAGCTGCCAGACTTGTGCCTTGGTCAGAAACTGCGCCTCATCAACAAAGATCGCGTCGAGTGGCCCGGCGGCTTTTTGCGCTTCTATCGCAGCGAACATATCGGTCTTGCCGCGATACAGGTGCGCGTCAGCTTGCAAGCCAATGCGCGACACAATCTCGCCCATCACGGCCTCGGGCGCATTGCTGTAAAGGCCTGAGGTCCACAGCATAACCTGCATCCCACGCTCGCGGTAATTGTAGGCGGCCTGCAACAAGATCGCGGATTTACCAGCGTTCATGGCGGAATAAGTGAAGTAGAGTTTGGACATGGAAACGTCTCTACACGCGATTTATCCTGCCGCCAAACTGCAACAGTCACAGAGTATCGTCAGCTGCAGGCAACGAAATGTATTGACATATCAGCAGCGAAATGGCGGACATAACTCAGATATGTAGAAAACAGTAGGAGAATAGCGTATGCAACGCAGACTTATTGCAGCAGGAACCGCGACAGCCATTGGCTTGTGTATGGCACCAACTGTCATGGCGCAGGACGACGTAGAGGCCGAAGCCCGCCAGAAAACGATTATTGTGACGGCAACGAAACGTGCCAGCACGCTTCAGGAAGTTCCGTTTTCGATCAACGCACAGACGGCTGAGGACATCGAGCGCACTGGCGCGACAAATCTGGAAGATCTCTCGCGCAGCGTCGCAGGCTTAATCATCCAAAACCTCGGCCCTGGCCAGAGCCAAGTTGCTATACGCGGCGTGTCTGCCGGCCAGATTGTACGCGACCAACCGGGAGTTAAAGAGCAGGTCGGCGTGTATGTCGACGAAACTGTGATTTCGCTGTCTCTGTTCACGCCTGACCTTGATCTGTATGACCTCAACCGGGTTGAGACACTGCGTGGGCCACAAGGCACATTGTTTGGATCAGGATCAGTTGGTGGCACCATTCGTTACATCACCAATCAGCCTGTCCTTGATGAATTTGAAGGCAAAGTCGAAGCCAGCATTAACACTATAGAAGGCGGCGACATTGGCGGGCACCTGAAAGGAGCGGTCAATATCCCACTTGCCGAAGGTGTCGCAGCCCTGCGCATTGTCGGCTATACGACCGAGTATGGCGGCTGGCTCGATGCCGCGACCCCGACCGGCATAAGCGACGACGTCAATTCTGGAAATCGCACCGGCATACGGGCGGCTTTGGTATTCAAGCCAACCCCAAATCTGACGATCACACCACGTGTCATCTATCAGGACGTTCAGGCCGATGGGTTTAACCGCACAGAATCATTCAACTTTCTGACCGGGACGATCGATCTAGGCGGTGCTGATCAATTCCTTCTGCTTGAAGAAGAGTTCACGGACGAAACCTTGATCGGTGATCTCACCGCTGAATGGGATCTTGGCGCTGTCAGTCTGACATCTGTTTCAAGTTATACCGACCGGGATATTCTGGTCAGCCGAGATGCCAGCGCACTGACACATAGTGTCTCGCTAGATCTTGGTTTTGATCCGACCTCATTCGACCTGCCGTCAAACCTTCGAGATAGCACAGCATATGAATCATTCTCTCAGGAAGTCCGGCTAAGCTCAAACACAGATGGCCCGCTACAATGGTTGGTCGGTGCGTTTTATTCCGACACAGATCGCTCATATAATCAGCGCCTGCCCACGCCGGGGTATGACGCCTTTCATCAGGCTAGGTCCGACTTCCTGAATGGTGATGCCGACCCAACTAACGACTTGCCGGGACCGGCTGTCGTTGCAAACGGATTTCCAGCCGACTCGCCGTTCAACTCGGATCTTGACTATACACTTGAGCAAACCGCCATTTTCGGTGAGGCTTCATATGACTTGACGGATCGTTTGACGGTTACAGCAGGCGGTCGTTATTACGATTTTGACGAAACCCGCACGATCTCGTCAGGCGGCGTGTTCGCCAATGGCGACTCAGGTGTGGTCGATACAACCTCGTCCGACGGTATCACGCCGCGTGTCTTGGTCGCTTATGAAATCAACGACACGGTGACCTTAAATGCGCAGGCGTCCCAAGGATTCCGGCTTGGCGGCGTCAATGATCCGCTGAATGTTCCTCTCTGTTCGGCTCAGGATGCCGCCATCTTTGGTGGTTTCCAGAACTATGATGATGAGACCTTGTGGAACTATGAGGCTGGGGTGAAAGCCCAAAACGGCAAAGTCACGTTCAATGCAGCGGTCTTTTATACCGACATCACGGATCTACAAACGACGCTCGATGCGGGGAGTTGCTCATCGCGTATCGTCTTCAATGTCGAAAAAGCCCACACTGCTGGTTTCGAAGCCGAAATGGGCGTGAGCCCAGTAGATGGTCTCGACCTGAACTTTGCAGCAAGTTTGTTGGAAGCCGAGTTCGGCAGCACTGTTCGTGATGGCACGGGTGCCATTATTGGCGGTATTGAAGATGGAAACCGATTACCATCTGTGCCAAAGCTGCAACTGTCTGCATCTGGCACATATCGCTGGGACGCGGCGTGGGCTGGTCTCGGCACAGAAGCCTTCGTTTCTGGCTCAGTCCAGCACATTGGCAACCGCTTCACCCAACCGAGCGATCAGATTCCGGGCCAAGGCCTGCCAACCGCGACAGGTCTGGCAAACGGCCTACTCACCGGAGCCGAAGACCCAAGCACCTTGGTTGATCTCAATCTTGGCTCTTACCAGACGGTGAACATTAGCGCTGGTCTGGAAATGGAGAACTGGGACATTGTTCTGTTCGCGAACAATTTGACCGACGAGAACGCAAACCTGTCATTTGATCGGGAACGCGGTGGCCGGGCACGCTTGGGCTTCCGCACCAACCAGCCACGGACCTATGGGGTTACTGTACGCAAGCAATTTTAAGGCGTTTGTGAAAACCTGACTTGATAAAGCCGCCTTCGGGCGGCTTTATTTTTGCGGATTTAACTGAGTTTGAAGCTTAAACCCCCGCGACTTCGCTCGCCGCCGCTTCGGCCTTCACCCACTTGATAAAAGCGCGCACGTCTTCGCTCAGATGGCGGCCTTTCGGCCAAACCAGCCAATAGCCATAGTCAACGCTGATTGAACCATCGGCAAATGGCGCAACGAGGCGCCCATTGGCGAGGTCTGTCGCAGCAATCGTACGCTTGGCCAGAACCACGCCGCGCCCAGTGGCGGCGGCCTCGATCGCCAGCGCAGATTGGTTGAAGCGTGGCCCGCGTGTGCCATCGACCTTTGCCCCTGCCCCGCGCGCTGTCAGCCAGCTGCTCCAGTCCGGGCAAGACGGATCAACCTCGGCGCTAACATCATGGATCAGCGTATGTTTGGCGAGATCAGCTGGGAGACGTAGCGCGTCTGGCCCCTCAAGCAGTTGCGGCGAGCAGACCGGCAGCACGGTCTCATCCAATATCTTCTCGGCTTTCAGACCATCATAACCGCCTGCTCCGTAGCGGATGGCGAAATCAGCGTCGGCAGTTGTGAAATCCGTCAAGCCGCTATCGGCGCTAACCCAAGCCTCGACCCCAGGATGGGCGCTGTGGAAACGATCAAGTCGCGGCGCGAGCCATTTAGCGGCAAAGCTTGGCGCGCTGGTCACCATGATACGACCCTTGCGCGCCGGTGCCTGCATGATCCGTCCCGCTTCGGCGATCTGATCAAACGCATCACGTACCAGAGGCAGCGCTGCCTGCGCCGCATCGGTGAGCAACACACTGCGTCCGGTACGTTTGAAGAGCGGCGTTCCGGCATAGTCTTCAAGCTGGCGAATATGCTGCGAAATCGCGCCGGGCGTGACATGCAACTCGTCAGCCGCCTTGGTAAAGGACAGCCGCCGCGCCGCAGCCTCAAACGCGCGCAGGGCATTCAAGGGCGGAAGACGATCACTATTATTGGACATTTGCACTGCTTACCGGATTCTGTCTGTAGTTTCTCTAAACAATAGGATAAGACCCATACGCTTGTCGAAAGGGGGCCTCAAGCCCCATTTGTGTGCCGAACCCAACCGGTTGAAAGAGATTTCAAAAATGCGCCTATTCCCGGCCTTTTTCTATATGGACAACGCCCACGTCGTGGTGTTTGGCGGCGGTGAGGCGGCCCGGCGTAAAGTTCGCTTGCTAGCCAAGACCGATGCGGTGATCACCGTGATTGTCGGCAAAGAGCTTGAGCCGGGGTTCGCCGAGGCGTTTTCTGGCCGTGTCACCATCGCGCCACAAGATCAGGCGGGCCAAGCGCTCGACCGGGCCGTGTTCGCCATCATCGCTTGTCGGCTCGACGCCAACACTGAGAAAGCCCTGATCTGGGCCCGCCAATATGGCATTCCGCTAAATGTCGTTGATCGTCCAGACCTGTGCGATTTTACGATCCCGTCGATTCTGGAGCGCGGTGAGCTCGTGGCAGCCATTGGAACAGGTGGCGCCGCGCCGGTTCTCGCCAAGCGCGTACGCACACAACTCGAAACCCTTTTGCCGCAAGCGATGGGGCCATTGTCAGAGCTGGCCAAAGCCTTTCGCCCGAAGGTCGCAGCGGCGATTGAAGACAGCGCCCAGCGTCGGCACTTCTGGGAAACGGCGTTGAACGGACATCCGGCTGAACTGGCTCTCGACGGTAATATTGAAGAGGCCCGGCTGGCGCTGGAAGCGATGCTGGCAGAATTTTCCAGCCCTACTCGCACCGAAGGAAAAGTCCACATTGTTGGCGCTGGTCCTGGTGATCCTGAACTGCTGACCCTGAAAGCTTTCCGACTGATCCAGACTGCCGATATCGTGTTGCATGACCGGCTGGTCAGCGACGAGATCATGGATCTGGTGCGCCGAGATGCCACCCGCGTCTCGGTTGGCAAAGCCAAGGGCGACCATTCGGTGGCGCAGGAAGATATTCACAGATTGATGATCGCCGCCGTGAACCAGGGCCAGCGTGTGGTTCGTCTCAAGGGCGGTGATCCTTTCATCTTTGGACGTGGCGGTGAGGAGCTGGAAGCGTTGCGTGAGGCCGGTATTGACGCGCAAATTGTGCCCGGCATTTCGTCGGCTCTGGGCTGCTCCGCATCAGCCGGTTTGCCGCTCACCCACCGTGACCACGCCCAGGCCCTGACCTTTGTGACCGGACACGCCAAGAGCGGCGGCGTGCCAGATCTCGATTGGCCGTCACTCGCCCAGACCAATCAAACTGTGGTGGTGTTCATGGGGGTTGGGACATCGGCGGCGATTTCAGAAAAACTGATCCAGGCTGGCCGCGCGCCGTCGACACCGATTGCGGTGATTGAAAATGGCACGCGCGACAATGAAATCCGTGTTTACGGCACGCTGGCTGAGCTACCTCACCTTATTCAACGTGCCGGAATTAAAGGCCCTGCGCTGCTGATTATTGGTGAAGTCGCAGGCATCCCTGCCGAAGCGCTATCCTCCACCCGCGAGCGGGGGGAGGTGCCCGCAGGGCGGAGGGGGGATGACTGGCTTGACACAGTTCGAACGACCGCCCCCTCCGACCCCTACGGGGCCACCTCCCCCGTGGACGGGGGAGGAAAAAAGAAACAACCCGTGGAGACCGCTGCATGACCTCTGTTCGTCCGAAACTCAAACCCGATACACCCAAAGCGGTCACCGCCTGGGAAACTGAAACCGGCGCCAATGTCTGGCTAGCGGAGACTGGCAGCTGGTCGCGCGATCCGGCAGATATTGCCGCTTTTACAGGCGCCGCCGCAGAGGCCGCTTTAGCGCGCGCTCAGACGCAAGAAGGCATTGTCACAGACCCATATTTCATGGAAGTTTCGCATGACGGCAAAATTTCCGGCCGCGAAACCCTGCGCGAGAACATTCGCGCCAAGGGCCCAACAGTCCCTTATGGAGTTATCATCTGATGCCAGCTCGCGAGATTACCAGGCTCACACTTTATGGCGACAGCATTTCCGGCAATTGCCAGAAACCACGCTGGACCGCCGACTATCTCGATATCGACCATGACTGGGTTGAGATCGACATTTTGAATGGTGGGACGCAATCTGAAGAATTCCTCGCCCTGAACCCCGTCGGACAAGTGCCATTGGCGCGCTGGCCGGATGAACGTGTTCTGCCGCAATCCAACGCGATCATGTTATATCTCGCTGAACAGGCAGGCAGCGGTCTGATCCCGGAAGACACGTTTGAACGCGCGCAAATGAATAGCTGGCTGTTCTGGGAGCAATATTCTCACGAAACATCCATCGCGGTGCGTCGGTTCCAAAAACTGTATCTAAAAACACCCGACAGCGAGATTGACCCACAATTGATGGCCAAAGGCCGCCGCGCCCTTGGTGTCATGGAAATGACGCTAACCTATAGCGATTGGCTGGTTGGAGAGACGATGAGCTGCGCCGATATCGCACTCGTCGCGTACACGCGCGTCGCCCACGAGGGTGGCTTTGATCTGGCGCAATTTCCAAATGTTGAACGCTGGGTCGGGCACACTGAAACAGAACTCGGCATTGGTCACGCTAATCCGAATGAGGGATTGACGCTCTAAATGTACCGCTATGACCAATTTGATGCACAGATCGTGCGTGATCGCGTGAACCAGTTTCGTGGACAGGTCGCGCGCCGTCTGTCCGGTGACATCCTTGAGGACGAGTTCAAACCCCTGCGCCTACAGAACGGCGTCTATCTGCAATTGCACGCCTACATGCTGCGCGTTGCTATTCCATATGGCCAGCTCGATAGTGCCAAGATACGCAAACTGGCCAAGATCGCGCGGGTCTATGATCGCGGCTATGGCCATATGACGACGCGCCAGAATATCCAGTATAATTGGGTCGCGCTGAAAGACATTCCGGATGTGCTGGCAGAGCTGGCTGAGGTTGAAATGCACGCAATCCAGACCAGCGGCAATTGTATTCGCAACACCACCAGCGACCATTTCGCAGGCGCGGCCAAAGACGAGATTATTGACCCACGCCCCTGGTGTGAGATCATTCGCCAATGGAGCACCTTCCACCCGGAATTTGCTTACTTGCCGCGCAAGTTCAAAATCGCGGTGACGGCGGCAGAGCATGACCGCGTCGCAATCCGGGTTCACGATATTGGCCTGCATATGCGCCGCCGTGACGGCAAGGTCGGCTTTGAAGTGCATGTTGGCGGCGGCCAGGGTCGCACGCCCCTGATCGCTGCCAAGGTCAGTGATTTCGTGCCAGAGGCAGAGCTGCTCGATTATCTTGAAGCGATCATGCGGGTCTATAACCGCTTTGGTCGCCGCGATAACAAGTACAAGTCGCGGATCAAGATCCTGGTCGCGGAAACCGGCGAGGCAGCGTTCACCCGCCTGGTAGAAGACGAGTATGCGGCCCAGAAAGGGTCGGAAAAAATCGCCCTGCCGCAGGATGAAATTGGTCGCATTCACGCCTATTTCACGCCGCCTGCTTTCGCTGACAAGCCAGAGATAAGTGCCGGATTTGAGCGCGCCAAGACCGCCGATCCGGCCTTTGCCAATTGGACTGAGGTCAACCTGCACCCACACAAGCAGCAAGGCTATACCTCGGTGACGATCAGTCTGAAACCAATCGGCGGGTTGGCAGGTGATGCCACAGACGGTCAGATGATGGTCGCCGCGCATCTCGCCGAAACCTATGGCTTTGACGATATTCGGGTAACCCACACGCAGAATCTCGTCCTGCCGCATATCGCGCTTGATGATGTGTACGATGTCTACCGCGAGCTTGATGCCACAGGTTTGGCAACCGCGAATGAGGGCCTGATCACCGACATGATTGTCTGTCCGGGTCTCGACTATTGCAATCTGGCTAATGCCCGCTCAATCCCGGTTGGACAAGAGATCCAGAAAATCTTCGCTGACCCTGCTTATGAGCGCGACATTGGCCAACTGCACATCAATATTTCCGGCTGTATCAATGCCTGCGGTCACCACCATATTGGCCATATCGGCATTCTCGGCGTCGACCGGAAGGGCGAGGAATTCTACCAGATATCGCTCGGCGGGCGCGCCGATGAGAAAGCCATGATTGGTGAGATTGCTGGTAAAGCCCTGCCCTTTGAAGACGTGCCAAGCGCAATCAAGCGGATTGTCGATACCTATCGCGACCTGCGCCATAACCCGGAAGAAAGCTTCATTGATACGCTGGCCCGTACCGGCCACGCGCCGTTCAAGGAGGCGATTTATCATGCCGCTGATTAAGCATGGCACCGAGATTGAAAATGACTGGGTGTTTGTTCCTTCGGAGAATTTTCCTCCCCCCGCAAGCAGTGGAGGATATTCTTACGCTTTTGCAGATTTTATTCTTCACGCTGACACCCTTTTGCAGTCAAACATACAGATCGGCGTGCGCCTGTCGCCCGAGGATGACCCTGCCGAGCTGGCTAAACATCTTGGCCGTATCAGCTTGATTGAGATCAGTTTTCCTAGATACACGGATGGTCGAGGATACTCTCAGGCTCAGCTCTTACGTCGCCGTTATGGCTACCAAGGTGAGTTGCGCGCGGTCGGCCACGTGCTGAGAGATCAGATTCTCTATATGAACCGTTCAGGGTTTGATGCTTTTGAAACGGCCCGCGCCGACCTATCTGATATTGTAGAAGCGTTGCAGGAATACGCAGACTTCTACCAGCCTGCGGCCGACGGAAATCAATCCGTCTTTGCGAGGCGACACGAGAAGGCATAAACCGCGATGGCATATTCGGAGATCCGCATCACCCGTACTGAAACGATCCCTGAACGTCTGGCCCGTGTGAACGAGGAATTGCGTGACGCCTCGGCGCAAACCGTCTTGCGCGCCGCGATTGTGCGTGAATGGCTGGATGACATTACTTACGTCTCTTCCTTTGGAGCTGAAAGCGCAGTGATGCTGGCTCTGATCGCCGATGTTGACCCGGATCTGCCAATTGTCTTTCTCGAAACCGGCATGCATTTCCCACAAACGCTGGATTACAAAGACCAACTGATTGAGCGCCTCGGCCTGTCAAATGTGCGCGCGATCACGCCGCCCGAGGACGAACGCCTCGCACTCGACCCGAAGAACTCGCTGTGGAAAACCGATCCTGATGCCTGCTGTGCTTTGCGCAAGGTTCGGCCATTGGAACCAGCGCTGGAAGGATTTGGCGCCTGGGTCACAGGTCGCAAACGCTTTCATGGCGGCGCGCGTCTGTCGCTGCCAGTGTTTGAACACGCCGCCGGGCGGTTCAAGGTCAATCCAATGGCCAATTGGACCCAGGATGATGTGCAGGACTATTTCCAGTACCGCCAATTGCCGCGCCACCCCCTGGTCGCGCAGGGCTATCCGTCAATCGGCTGCTGGCCGTGCACCAGACCTGCCGCTGACCCATCCGATATCCGCTCTGGCCGCTGGGCCGGGCAGGACAAGAGCGAATGCGGTCTGCACGTTGAAAAGACTGAACGCCCCCGCGTGTTCTAGGGTCAGGACCTATTATTTCATCACTTTGGTCGTTTCATCTGGTTGACTGACAAGGCGGAGAGCCGCAGGAAGTATGTTTACTTTCAAGGCTTTCCAACGCTGTCAGTGAACCAGATGAAACGATCCCTGCGGGACGTTGCCCTGACCCGGTGCTGCCTGTCGTCAGAGCCTTTTGAAAGGGCTAGCCATTCCTGCAAGTCTCTTCCTAATCAGCACCGCGTCAGGACAGCGCCAAAGTGGTAAGATTAATAGGTCCTGACCCTAGGCCACACTAATGCCCAAATGATCGCCAGAATGCATGCGATGAGCGCGCGACGAAAACTTTTGGCACTGGCTATTATTGTCTCGGGGCTGTTTGGCCTGAGTGCCCACGCTGATCCGGCCGCAGAAATCGTTGGACCCGAATTGCTGCGCGAGGCTTTGGTTGCGAGAACCGAAGCGGCCGGAGCAATCTCCAATACAAACTATCTCAGCATTATCGACTACCGTGCGCCATCGCGTGTGCCGCGTTTCTATCTGGTCGATATGCGCGACATGTCGGCGACCGCGCATCTCGTCGCGCATGGTAAAGGCTCCGACCTTGATCATGATGGTATGGCGGATCAATTCTCAAACATTGAAGGCTCGAAGATGACCTCGTTGGGTGCGTTCACAACCGGGGCGACCTATTATGGCGCGCATGGCCTGTCGCTAAAGCTCAACGGCTTGGGCCCCGACAATGACCAAGCCAGGCAACGCCGGATCGTCATTCACGGCGCTGATTATGTTAGCCCCAGCCGCCAGATTCTCGGACGCTCATGGGGTTGCCCGGCGCTGGAAAATGGCGCCGCGCAGATGATCATTCCACTGATCAAAGGCGGTTCATTCCTCTACGTGGTTGGCGTCAGCAGCGATGCAGGCTAAGCCACCTTGATGACAGACAAACTCCCCGACCGCCTCGCCATAGATCCCGACAGCCCGTTCTATGATGAGGCGCTGCTCACCCGAGGCATTGGCCTGCGCCTGAACGGCGAAGAGAAAACCAATGCCGAGGAATATTGCATCTCTGAAGGCTGGATCCGCGTCGCCGCTGGCAAAACGCTGGACCGCAAAGGCAAACCGCTGACCCTGAAGCTGAAAGGCACAGTCGAAGTGTGGCCGCTGAATGAAAGTGGCAGTGCCTCCTAACCCGGCTTGCACTAAGGTCTGCGCACCCTAAAGTCGCCCAATAAGGCTCTTGGGAGGGACCATCATGATCCTGCGCCGCGTCACACAGCACGTCAAAGCCCAGACCTGATTCGCGGTCGATTGACTATGCGCATGTGTTATGCGCATATTATACGCATATGAATTGTGGAGAGACCCAATGCCCGCAAGCATTTCGAAACCTGGCGCCAAGCGCCGCAGCGTCAATTTGACGATTCGTAAAGATGTCATCGAGACGGCGAAAGCCCTGAAGCTGAATGCCTCAAAAGCAGCTGAAGCCGGGATTACACAGGCAATCCGCGAGGCGCAGGGCGAGCAATGGCTCACAGAGAACCGTGCCGCACTTGCGGCTCACAATAAGCGTATCGAGCGGGACGGGCCGCTCCTTACACCAGACTGGGCAGCAGGGTCATGAATGGCACGGTTTGATGTCTACCGTTTCGCCAGCAAGGCCGCGCCAATGGTTGTTGACGTGCAGGCAGATTTGCTGGGCGAATTGGCCAGCCGGGTTGTTGTGCCGCTGGTGCCGGAAAAGACAGCAAAGCATGAAACCCTGCCCCGGCTGAAACCGCTTATCCGGGTGGGCGGTACTGACTATATCCTGATGACGACCGACATTGGCGTCCTGCCGACAAGGCAGCTTGGCGCGCGTGTTGAGAATATTGAGAGCGAGCACCGCGATGACATCACCGCCGCCCTCGATTTCCTGTTTCAAGGCTTTTAGTAATATCAACAAAGGGTTCGTCCAATGCTCCTCCGCCGCATCACACAACATGTCAAAACCCAGAACTGGTTCGCCGTCGGGCTTGATTTTGTGATCGTGGTCTTCGGTGTTTTCATGGGTTTTCAGGTCACCGAATGGGCCGCTGAGCAGAACCAGCGAGCGCGCGAGACAATATACCTGGAAAGGCTGCATGGCGAAGTTGTGCAACTCACGCAGGACAGGCTTCAGTACACGAGCGATGTTCGGGACAATCAATTGGCGCTGTCGGGTGCGATTGCGGTTTTGCAAAACCAAACGGATCGCCAGATACTGACGAATGACGAATGTGAAGCGATTGCTGAATCACACATCTATCATGCGCCAACAGCGGATTTGCCAACAATTGCCGAGCTTTTGTCAACCGGGCGTTTGGATGCGCTGCAGGCAAACGACGTTCGTACGGCGATCACCAGATTTAACCAAAGCGCCTTGCGCGGCGGTGGTGTGATTGATGCTGTGAACAGGAACATTCTTACACTGGCGCGCGTATTTCCGGAACTTATTCAGCTCGAGACTGTTTATGTCGAAAATACGCCCCCGGGAATTAGAACGGCAGCGCGGTGCGATGCGACCGCGATGAAAGCCAACCCACAATTCATGAACACGTTTGTCGATAACCGAGATCGCTATGCTCACTACGCGGTGTTTGCTGTAGAACCCACAACGGAAAAACTGGCTATACTACACGACGCACTGGATGCCGAACTCGGCATTGTTCATGGCGTAGTGGAGAGCGAATAATGCTCCTCCGCCGCATCACACAACATGTTAACTTCCCTCCCACGCGTGAGCGGGGGAGGTGGGCCCGTAGGGCTCGGAGGGGGTCGGCGAACGCCAGTGAGGCAAGCGACTTTTCTGTTATGCTTCATGGCGCGCAGGACCCCCATCGCCTGCACTCCGCTCCAGCACTTCCCCCGCTCCGCGTGGGAAGAAATAGTGTATGCAACCAACCCATGATCCTCCGCCGAATTACTGAACATCCCTTTCCCAACCAATTGGAACAACCTCATGAAACGCACAATTATTGCCATCCTCGCCCTGACGGTTGCTGCCTGCACGGGCGCCTCCGACCCTACCACCGAGATGAGCCAGGCCGCCCCGGTTCAGGCGATATATGATGGCTTTACTGCGGGTGATATTCCCGCCGCCATAGCCCAGATGTCACCGGGCATTATCTGGAACGAGGCCGAGAGTACCGCCTATGCCGATGGCAATCCCTATGTCGGGCCGGACGCAATTGTCTCTGGTGTGTTCATGCGTCTGGGCACGGAATGGACCGGGTTTGCCGCGACGCCTGTGGAGTTCATCGAGGACGGGAGCCGCATCGCAGTCCTCGGCCGCTACACTGCAACCCATAACACCACTGGCAAGGCGCTCGACGCTCAGTTCGTTCACGTCTGGACCGTTGAGGACGGCAAAGTCACCAGCTTCCAGCAATATACCGATACGGCGAAGTATGCGGCGGTGAGTACGCCACACGCTGAGTGAAGCGCTCAACCCGCCCGGACAAAGCCCATATTGTCGATCAGCCTGGTCTTGCCGAGCCAGGCGGCGGCAAGGATACGGCCCTCATAGCCCATAGGCACAGGGCCACCGGCCAAGTCTTCGAGTGTGGCCGGGTCAACCGCGCTGACATAGTCTAGCTTGTCGAACCCGGCAGCTATGATGCGCGCGCGCGCTTCCTCTAACACCTCAGAAACGGCAACCCCTGCCACGATCCGGATGGCGGCGCGGTGCAGCGCAGCGCTGATCACATTGGCGCGCGGGCGCTGGTCTTCGGTCAGGTACAAGTTGCGCGAGGACTGGGCGAGGCCATCACGGTCGCGGTAGGTCTCACCGCCAAGCACCTCAATTCCCATACCAAGGTCGCGCACCATGCGGCGGATGATTTGTAATTGCTGGTAATCTTTCTCGCCAAACACCGCGATGTCAGGCGATACGTGAATGAACAGGCGCGCCACCACTGTCGCGACGCCGTAGAAAAAGTGCGGGCGATAGATACCGTCGAGCAGGTCGGACATGGCATCAACGCGAACACGGGTCAGCGAGCCTACCGGGTACATCTCCTCAACGCTGGGCAGGTAGACAATATCGCACCCCGCCGCCGCGAGTTTGGCAATGTCTGCATCCTCGGTGCGCGGATAGGTGTCGAGGTCTTCGCCGGGGGCGAACTGGGCCGGGTTCACGAAAATGCTGGCAATGGTGATATCGGCGCGGTCTGTCGCCAATTTAACCAGCGAGATGTGGCCATCATGCAACGCCCCCATGGTCGCAACGAACCCGATGGTCTTGCCGCTGCGACGGTGGTTTGAGAGCCGCAAACGAAGCTCATCAAGGGTACGCACAAGGTGTGGACGATTATTCATGAGGGAAATGTCCCGAGCCGGATAATGTAAATCATCTGTTAACCATTCAAGGCGATTCTTTAACCCATGAGAAAGAACATCTTCACCACTTTGAAAACGCTGATGACGACAGCGCGCACTCTCCTCTACACAGGTCAGGCCCGCGCTGCCAAACCAAATGTCAGTAGAGATCAACTGCCTTCAGCAGGGCCTGGCCAGACGCACGGCGTTGACGACTGGATGTTTGCCCCCGAGGTCAGCCTCAAGGCGCAGGCCGAACCGCTGGCGTCTGATATGCGCCAATTGTCTTCAAGCCTGACCGGATTGCGCCAGACGCTTACGCACCTCGCCCGGCCAATACCGGTTGCGACATTGATGCCGTGTGCAATCCATCACCACGACAGCGACTTGTTTGATGGTGAGGTTCTACCGCTGCCACCGATACAGGATACGACAATTGGCGGCGACGATATTTTTCTGTTTGACGAAGCTCCGGCTTTTGATGCTTCGCCCGCGCTCCATGCGGCATAACCATCGCCTTTGACCCCACGGGAGTCCTCAGGCCATGGCCGCTGACGGATATGGACATATTGGCGACACCGTTGCTGAACCGCTAACCCTCTCCACCCCGGCACAGAAACAGTGCCGGGTTGTGGTTGTTGGCAATGAGAAAGGCGGCGCAGGCAAATCAACCGTTTCTGTACATTTGGCAATTGCCTTGATGCGCATGAGTTTGAAGGTCGGCGTGATCGATCTTGATGTACGCCAGCGCACCCTGACACGCTACCTTGAAAACCGTATGCGCTGGATGCAATCAACCGGGTCGAAGCTACCAATGCCCGAAATCATTCGGGTTGATGCCAGCAGTGAACGTAATCTCGACTTGGCTGAAAAAGAAGAGACAGAGCGCTTTCACACCTCTCTGGAGCGCTTGCGGCGCGTCAGCGATATTGTCATTGTCGATGCGCCGGGCGGCGATACTTACCTCTCACGCATCGCGCATATGACTGCAGACACATTGATCACACCGCTGAATGACAGCTTTGTCGACTTCGACCTGCTCGGTGATGTGAACCCACAAACGCTGGAAGTTCTGCGCCCAAGCTTCTATTCGGAGATGGTCTGGAATTGCCGCAAAGCCAAAGCCCGCACGTCACGCCAGCCGATTGACTGGATTGTCATGCGCAACCGGGTATCACCGCTGGAAGCACGAAATAAGCAAAAAGTCGGCGAGGCGTTGAAGAATCTTGCAAAAAGGATCGGCTTTCGGCTCGCGCCAGGCCTGTCTGAACGAGTGATTTATCGTGAGCTTTTTCCGGCCGGGTTGACCTTGCTCGATCTGACAGAAAATGGCTCAAACGTTTCGTTCACCATGAGCCATGTTGCGGCGCGTCAGGAATTGCGTGATCTGGTTATTTTGCTACGCCTGCCAGAGCTGGCTGGGGCCGAAATCTGCTTCTGACTAGGCTCCAAACCCACTCAAATCGCTGTTTTCACGGTGTGAGTTTGGCGCGAAGACTAGGAAGCGTCGTGCAGAACTGGTTTACCCCAATTCAAAACGATGTTGACGCAGGCTTTGCGTCAAAGACGCGCCGTGAAAGTGGCGATTTGAGTGGGTTTGGAGCCTAAGTAAACAGATTGTACGCTCTCCAGCGCCGGATCATTGATCCAGGTAGGAAGAGTGGTGGCCTAATTTATCTTGGAGCCCTCATCGCCCTGCGCAATCGGCTGGGCACCGTCGGCACTGAACACCTCCCCATTCAACATGGGTACAGCCGCGCCGTTTGGATCGACCGGTGCCTGGATCGCGCTGAAAGACTGCTGCGCGAGCAGAACCGGGTCGCCCTCACGCGGCGCATCGAAACTGGCATAGGCCGCCTCAATCAGATCGGTGACATGCTGATCACGTGAGCGCGCGGTCGAGCCACCATACATCACCGCGATGACCCGGCGGCCACGGCGCTTTGCTGACGCCATCAAGTTGAAACCTGACGCCCGCGTGTAGCCCGTTTTAATCCCATCAACGCCCTCGACCCTGCCAATCAAGCCATTGTGGTTCTTGTAGACAGCCCGGCCCCATTTGAATTTAGTGTTGGAGAAATAGCCATAATAATCAGCATGATCCACTAGCACACGCTCGGCCAGGATCGCCATATCTCTGGCGGTTGAGAGTTGCTGTGAATCAGGCAGACCCGAGGCATTCTTGAATGTCGTATTGGTCATCCCCATCGACCGTGCTTTGACCGTCATCAAGGTCGCAAACCGGCTCTCGGTTCCGCCCAGTCGTTCGGCAACCACGACGGCAACATCATTGGCTGATTTTGTCACCAGTGCGTAGATTGCGTCTTTGATCGTAATCGTCGAACCGACCCGCAGGCGCAGTGAGGATGGCGGCTGCGAGGCGGCGTGGCGTGACACTGTCAGGCGCTCATTCAAGCGCAGTTCGCCGCTCTTAAGAGCATCAAACAGCATGTAGAGGGTCATCGCCTTGGTCAGCGACGCAGGATAGCGCGCTTCGTCGGCATGGCGCGCGTGCAGAACCTGCCCCGTTTCCAGATCAATCACGATCGACGCATATTTCTCCGCACTGGCCGAGCCAGCGGTTACAGCCGTCGCAAGAATGGCGACCATACAGGCCGACTTGAACATAAGTGCGAGACCACGAAACGCCATGCAACTTCCTCCAGAACTATATGTCCGGTGCCCCGGATAATTCCCTAGGATCGAGCCATATGGTTTCCTAGTGGTAAATGCTGAAGCCTATTTTATTCATCATTGCACCTGAACATGCGGTAACATCACTGTTTTGTGTGTCGAAACGGCTGTGCTAGGTTGGTTTTCGATCAACTGGGAAATTGCCATGTTCAAGAAACTCACCGAACTGCCTTTCAAGGCCGCTGCATCAGAATCATTCCGCAACATGGTGTTTAAATCAGTGTCCAAGAGTCCGAAGGCCCGTGACACGCTATTTGCCAGCATCCAAAGTGCCCAAGCCTCAACCAGCGGTGCCAAAGGCGCTGGCACTCTGGTCAAGCGCCAGATCACTGATTATCTTGAGCAGGCCGCCGATGTGCGCCAGAAGCTGACCGACGCCGCGTCTATTGAAGAGGCCGTGAAAGCCCATGCAGACTATGTGACCTCGGTGATGGAAACCAATATGAACGGGGTCACCGACATGGCTGGATTGTGGGCTGATACATTCCGGGAAACGGTGGCGCCGATTGCCCGTCAGGCACAGAAAATTGCCAAAGGTAAGAAATAGGCACTGACAGGCACTGAGATTCCGTCCACAGTTTCAAAATGGCAGACTTTATCTCATTCGAAACTCTGACGCGCCCGGCGAAACCCAATACTTATCTGGTCGCCCCAGATGGCTTGTGCGCGAACGCAAAGGTCGACGCGGCGTCGCCTGACCTGCTTGGTTCACCACGCGGTGTGTTCTCACAATTAAGTGAAATCATCGCGAGCGAGCGGCGCTGGGGAAAACTGCGTGTCGACCCAGAGGGTCTGCGTTTGCGTTTCATCGCCCGCTCGGCGCTGATGCGATTTACCGACGACATTGATATTCGCGTTCTGACCGCGAATGAAGCGGGCGGCGCAACCCGTGTCGCCATCTACTCGCGCTCACGGATCGGCTATTCAGACCTTGGGGCGAATGCCAAGCGGGTCAACGATCTGCTTGCGAGGCTGATCGCAAAATGACCATCTTTCCGGTTGATCCTACGTCACATCAGCAACAGTCTTAACAATCACAAACGAACCCCTATCTTCGACAGCATGAACACACACTCTGACCTCTTGACCATATCGGCATCGGACCAACCGGATGACCCATCCGGGCCAGGCCGTGGTGATGACGGCTTGAAGCTGGCGACAAAAACGCAGGTGCGCACAAAAAAACCGTCAATGTACCGCGTCTTGATCCTGAATGATGACTACACGCCGATGGAATTTGTCGTGTTGGTTCTTGAGCGCTATTTCCACAAAAACCGTGAACAAGCGACAAGGATCATGCTGCATGTGCACCAAAAAGGCGTCGGTGTGTGCGGTGTCTTTACATACGAGGTTGCCGAAACCAAGGTAGCAGGCGTGATGGACCTTGCCCGGCGCAATGAACATCCGCTGCAGTGTACGATGGAAAAAGAGGATTAGGAGCGTAAGAAAATGCCAAGTTTGACCCCTAGCCTCGAACAAGCCCTTGAACGCGCCCTAAACGCAGCGGTTGAACGCGATCACGAGTATGCAACGCTTGAGCATTTGCTGCTCGCCCTGACCGAGGACGAAGACGCGATTGAGGTGATGACCGCCTGCAAGGTTGATATCCCATCGCTGAAAGCCGCGCTGGTGGAATATATCGATGAAGACCTGTCGAGCCTGGTAACCGACAATCCATCCGGCCGTGCGCAACCGACCGCCGCATTCCAGCGCGTGGTACAGCGCGCTGTCTTGCATGTTGAAAGCTCCGGACGCGATGAAGTGTCTGGTGCCAATATCCTGATCTCGATCTTTTCTGAGCGCGAGAGCCACGCCACCTATTTCCTGCAGGAACAGGACATGACGCGCTATGATGCGGTCAATTTCGTTTCGCATGGGGTCTCGAAAGTGCCCGGGCTTGATCGCGCGCAGTCGCCGCAAGGCGCTGAACAATCGGCTGAAGAAGGCCCCAAAGCCCCTGAGAACGAAGCGCTTGAAGCCTATTGCGTCAACCTCAACCAGAAAGCGCGTGACGGCAAGATTGACCCACTGATCGGCCGTCAGCTTGAGATTGAGCGCTGTATTGAAGTCCTGTGCCGCCGCTCCAAGAACAATCCGATCCTGGTCGGTGATCCGGGCGTTGGCAAAACGGCGATTGCCGAAGGCCTGGCCAAGATGATCGTCGACGAAGAGGTGCCTGAAATCCTCGCCGATGCGGTGATCTGGTCGCTCGATATGGGCGCGCTTCTAGCCGGTACACGCTATCGCGGTGACTTCGAAGAGCGCCTGAAAGCGGTGATGAAAGAGGTTGGCAATCTCGACAAGGGCATCCTGTTCATCGACGAAATCCACACAATTATCGGCGCTGGCGCAACCTCTGGCGGGGCGATGGACGCGTCCAACCTGCTCAAACCTGCCTTGCAGAATGGCGATGTGCGCTGCATGGGATCGACCACGTTCAAGGAATACAAACAGCATTTCGAGAAAGACCGCGCCCTGTCGCGCCGGTTTCGCAAGATTGATGTGGTTGAGCCAAATATCGAAGACGCGGTGAAAATTCTGCTCGGCCTCAAGCCGGTGTTCGAGGACTTCCACGGCTTGCGCTATACCAATGACGCGATCCGCTCAGCGGTGGAATTATCAGCCCGCTACATGACTGACCGCAAACTCCCCGACAAAGCGATTGATGTGATCGACGAGGCGGGCGCGACGCAATGGCTGGTCCCCGCTGACAAACGCAAGAAGACTATCGGCGTCAGAGAGATCGAGGCCATCGTCGCCAAGATCGCGCGCATTCCGCCCAAACAGGTCACCAAGGATGATGCCCAACAGCTCAAGTCGCTGGAAGCTGATCTCAAGCGTGTGGTGTTCGGACAGGATGAAGCCATCGGCGCGGTCGCCTCGGCGATCAAACTGTCGCGCGCGGGTTTGCGTGAACCTGACAAGCCAATCGGCTCATACTTGTTCACCGGCCCAACCGGCGTCGGCAAGACCGAGGTCACAAAACAGCTCGCCAATATTCTCGGGGTTGAGCTGCACCGCTTTGATATGTCGGAATATATGGAGCGTCATTCGGTGTCGCGCCTGATCGGTTCACCACCGGGATATGTCGGCTATGATGAGGGCGGCCTGCTCACCGATGCAGTGATGCAAACGCCGCATTGTGTCATTCTGCTGGATGAGATTGAGAAGGCCCACCCGGACCTGTTCAATATCCTGCTACAGGTCATGGACCATGGCACCTTGACCGATGCGGTCGGACGCAAGGTCGATTTCCGCAATGTCATCCTGGTCATGACGACCAATGCGGGCGCGTCGGATGCGGCGAAAAATGCCATCGGGTTTGGCCGTGGCCGCAAGACCGACGAGCAGGAAGACGCGCTCAAACGCCTGTTCACGCCAGAGTTCCGCAACCGCCTCGACAGCGTCATCACCTTTGGCGGCCTGACCCCTGAGATCATCGAGAAAGTGGTAGAGAAATTCATTCTGCAGCTGGAAATCCAGCTCGCCGACCGCAATGTCACGATCAATCTGTCCACTGATGCCCGTAACTGGCTCGCCAAGCGCGGCTTCGACGCCGAGTTCGGCGCGCGGCCTTTGGCTCGGACCATCTCCGAACACGTCAAGAAACCGATGGCTGAAGAGCTGCTCTTCGGCAAACTGGCCAAAGGCGGCACAGTTAAAATCGGTCTGGACAAGAAGACTGACGAGCTGAGCTTCAAATATGTCGAAGACAAGCCCCGCAAAAAACCAAAGTCACTCGGCACGCCGGGTAAAGGGACACCGGAGAAGGTTTAGGGGTGGCCTCGCCAGCTTCCGGCATCTGAGGGCGTAACGCAGCACTTTCCGTTTCCCCTGCGAAGGCAGGGGCCTATGGCGGTTGAGGGTTGGCCTGGCCGCCCCGGTCGCCATGGATGCCTGCCTGCGCAGGCAGGGCGGGAGCGGGGGAAAATGTGTCTAATGGCTGTGCCTGACCAAAAGCTGGCATCCACAGTTCCCTTATCCGCACCCTCACCTCGCTCCGCACTTCTCCAGCGCCCGCTCGTCTGCGCTCAACGCACTTGCGACTTCGAACACTTTGTCTGTGGCGAGCAGGACGAGCCCGCCATCGGCCATGTCCTGATATTCTGACAGGTCACCATCAGCGAGATATTGATCGTCGAGGCGCTCGCCGACACGTCCCAACGTGCCGAACGCAGCTTCAATTCCGCGTCGGCCGAGCGCCGCCCAGGCGCGGTCATTTGGGTAGCGCGTGCCGGTCCAGGCGATGACGTTTTTCATATCTACACCGCCTCGCTCCAGCTCAGCCTGATGCTCGCGGCTATTGACGCTAGCCGTCATCATCAGGTCCGGCGCGAGGCTCGCCACTTCGAAAGCCTGATGATCATTATAGGTGATCAGGATGACGTTATGCTCGGCTTTGGCGGCGCGGACATGGCTGATAATATTGCGGAAGCTGGTCGTGTCTTTCTTGTCGAGCTCAACAATCGCCCTGGCATCGCGCGCCCATAACAATACGTCGCTAAGCTTGGGCGGCGCGAACGCTGTCGTGCGGCCATCATCATCGACCAGCTTGAGCCCAGAGATCGTCGCCCAGTCGGTATCGGCCACTGCGCCGCCGCCAGTGGTTGTGCGTCCGAGCGAGCGATCATGCATCAGGAACAAGACCCCATCGCGGCTCTCGGCGACATCAATCTCGTGGATCGGTGTCGCATTGGCGGTCACGTATTGCAGCGTCTCAAGCGCGTTCTCTGGATAGCCCGATGACGGGCCGCCGCGATGCGACGCGATCAGCATGCCGCCTTCCGCGCGCATGCAATCGAAGAAATCGGGCAGAGGGCCAAATGACAGGGTCTGCGCAATAGGGGAGGCGTCCGGCGCGGTCTCCGTCTGCGGCGCCGGATCGCTGGGACCACAAGCGCCAAGACCGCTGGCGATCGTCACAAATAGCGCGAGGTGGGATAATTTCATGGGCTGAACACTTTCATTTCTTGCGATTGGCTTGCGTCCAACCTACAACATCAAGCAGCGCCTGTAAGTGGCGGATACAAAACAGTTATTGGAGGACGCCCAATGCAAGGGATTATGCAAGATTGGCCGCTGACCGTGAACAAATTGCTTGAACACGCGAAGCTAATCAACCCTACCCGTGAAATCATTACGCGCCGTGTTAGCGGCAAGATCGTGCGGACCAATTACGCCGCCGTGTATGACCATTCCAAACAGGTCTCTTCAGCGCTGATCGATGAAGGCATTGGCCTCGGTGACCGGGTTGCCACGCTCGGCTGGAACTCGGCGCGGCACATGGAAAGCTGGTATGGCGCGATGGGCATCGGCGCGGTGCTGCACACGATCAATCCGCGTTTGCTCCCGGATCAGATCGCCTGGATTGCCAATCATGCCGAAGACAAAATCTTGATCTTCGACATCACATTTCTGCCGATTGTTGAGGCGATCAAGGACAAGCTGGAGACGATCAAGACCTTCGTCATCTATGCCGGCGCAGAGGACATGCCGGAAAATTCGCTTGGCGCGGTGGCTTACGATATCTGGATTGATGGCCGCAGCAGGGATGTGCGCTGGGGCGACTTTCCCGAAGATACGGCCTGCGGGCTTTGCTACACGTCAGGCACAACCGGCAATCCGAAAGGCGTGCTCTACTCGCACCGCTCCAACGTCCTGCATACGCTGGTCACGATGAGCAAGGATGCGATGGGCATGGGCGCCGATGATGTCGTCTTGCCAGTCGTGCCGATGTTCCATGCCAATGCCTGGGGACTGGCGCTGTCATGTCCCGGGACTGGCGCGAATATGGTGATGCCGGGTGCGCAAATGGATGGCGCCTCAATCTATGAATTACTCGATACCGAGAAAGTCACGATCACAGCGGCTGTACCGACGGTTTGGCTGCTCTTGCTCGCTTACTTGCGCGAGAATGGTCTGAAATTGCCGCACTTGAAGAAGGTGATTATTGGCGGCTCGGCGATCCCGGAAAATATCCTGCGCGCCTTTGAGGTCGAGTTCGAGGTTGATGTCGTGCACGCTTGGGGCATGACCGAAACCTCACCGCTCGGCACGCTGGGAACGCTACCACCGCACCTGATGGATGCCGATATTGATCTACGCATGGGGCAGAAGCTGAAGCAGGGCCGTCCGCCATTTGGAGTTGAGTTGAAAGTCGTCAATGAGGCTGGCGAGGAGTTACCGCGCGATGGCAAATCTGCGGGCACTTTGCTGGTGCGCGGCGCAGCGATTGCGGCGGGTTATTTCAAAGGTGATGGCGGCAATGTCCTCGACGAGGATAGCTGGTTCGATACCGGGGATGTCGCCAATATTGATGAGTTCGGCACGATGCAAATCACCGACCGCTCCAAGGATGTGATCAAATCTGGCGGTGAATGGATCAGCTCAATCGACATTGAAAACTTCGCCCTTGCCCATCCGCAAGTTGCCAATGCCGCTGCGATTGGCGTCTATCATCCAAAATGGGATGAGCGGCCATTGCTGATCATTCAGTCGGCGCAAGGCGAAAGCCCGACCAAGGAAGACATCCTTGCTTCGCTTGAAGGCAAGATCGCCAAATGGTGGACACCAGATGATGTCCAGTTCATTGACGAGATCCCACTCGGCGCCACAGGCAAGATCAACAAGCTGGCCCTGCGCGAGCATTTCAAGGATTACAAGCTACCAACCGCCTGAGATTAGGCTCATTAGTATAATTACCTGAACAGGTGTGAACGCGTACATCTGTCCCCGATACCGATTGAGGAATAGATCATGAGTAATATAATGGAAACCAAGGGCCGCGACGCGGTGATTGGACTAACACTTGGCACTCTGCTCGCAATTTGGGTCGTGACGGCCTTTATTGGGCAGGGCCTTGTCTTGACTCCAGGCAATGATGTTGCGTCCACGGCCTGGATGTTCCCAGTCTCTATTCTTGTAGCTGGTGCACTGGGATCGTTTGCGTTCTGGCGTTTGGGATCAACCGGGCAAGCGCTTGCCGGAGCGGCTTTGGTCATTGCCATTCTATCAGTCGTGTATGTTGCACTGGCTGCACTTGGATCAAAATGGGGTTGGTGGAACTTTAGCAACGGCTTTGCCATGCTGCTCGGGCCATGGGGTAAACGGGTGATGTTTGGTGCGGTTGGCGTTGGTACGGCAGCTCTGATTATTGGCTTAGTCACGCCTGGCCGCGTGCGTCCGGTATTACTCGCGCTGCCCGCAGCTTTCATCGCTATTCGACTTATTTCGACGATTGCGGGTCAGGGCACGCTGGCCGGGTCGGTCCCGCCAATACACGATATTCAAACCAATTGGGCTGACCCGGTGCATTTCTCAAGCGCATTGATGGAGCTACGCGGCGAAGATAGTAACCCGGTCCGGTATGGCGCAGACGCGGTTTTTCGTAATCCCGGCAGCGCCCAATTTGGTGGTAAACTGATCGCGGACATTCAAGAAGCCGCCGAATGCCCATCACATGATGATGAGACTTGCGAAGATGGCGAAACACTCAGACCGTACAGACCACTGGACACGGTCATCCTTGCCGCTTCGCCCGCCGCTGTGTTCGAAGCCTCTTTGCGTATTGTCGACCAGAGCGGCTGGACATTGGTGACGTCGCAGCAAGATGATGGTGTTATCGAAGCGACCAATATCTCACCTTGGTGGGGCTTTAAAGACGATGTTGCTATTCGTATTCGCGCGACCGACACGGGTGGCAGTGCCATCGATATGCGCTCAATCAGCCGGGTTGGCGGCTCTGATCTTGGCGCCAATGAGCGCCGGGTCACGCAGTTCCTCTACGACCTGAAAGGTCAGTCCTTCTAGGTCCCGCGTGATAGAGCGGAGCTGTGCCCCGCTAAAGTCAAACCCTTAGCGGGATGCGGTACAAAACGAGGAACCTGTTCAGGCCTCGACGCTCACCAAACGGAAGCCGCTTTTTACCCGTGGCGTCTCATCCTCGCACAGCACGCGGCCTTCATCGATCAGCTTGACCATATGACCGAGCAGAGACAGGCATGCGGCAGGGAACAGACGCTCTTCAAGGCCAACATACATGTCTTTGACCATGTTCGCGATTGAGGCTTCGCCCGCCGTCAAATGTTCGATTATGCCATCTTCGCGCATTTGGCGGTGCTGACGGTAAGCCTGGATAAATTCCGCGACAAAACCCTTGCCTTCGATAGGTGAGCCATGGGCTGGCCACAGCGTTTCAAAACCGCGCGCTTCAACCTTGTCGAGACTGGCGAAATAGTCAGCCATATTGCCGTCTGGCGGGGCCACAATCGTGGTCGACCATCCCATGATGTGATCACCCGTCAGACAAGCATTCTCTTGTTTCAAATCGAAGCAAAGATGGCTGCACGTGTGGCCTGGGGTCTCAATTGTTTCCAAAGTCCAGCCCGGACCAGAGAACGTATCGCCGTCGCCTATCATTTCGTCTGGGTAGAACCCGACATCGTCTTCAGAGCCCAACTCGCCCTTGGCAGTTGGTTTGCCACAGTCTTTTGAATAGACCTTGCATCCGGCCCATTCAGCAAAGGGCCGGGCCAATGGCGAATGATCAGAATGGCCATGCGAGACCAACACATATTTGACCGTTTCCCCGACCAGCGCAGCTTTCAGCGCCTCGAAGTGAGCCTCATCATATGGGCCGGGATCAAGCACAGCGACCTCACCCTTGCCAATGACATATGTGCCTGTGCCAACGAACGTGAACGGGCCAGGATTGTTGGCAACGACACGCCTGATCAGCGGGGAAACTTGATCAACTTTGCCGTATTCAAAGTCGATGTCACGAATAAAGGGAATAGCCATGGAGGAACGCAGTCTCTTGTTTGCTCGGGCACTATTGGCCCTTTTCAGGTCGCCCGGTTCTGTTCTTTCTTGGGTGCAAACGCCGCCAAGAAAGCCTTGGCCATGCGACGGGTCGACTTCAGCTTGTCGCCAAGACCCAACGCAACAGGCGGGCCCATATCAGTCTTGTTTGCATCCACGATATAGATTTTACCGGACACATTATCGCGTAGCACGTCCACCCCACCCCATTCCAGACCAATTTCAGTCGCAAAGCGTGTGATCACGGCAATTTCATCTGCCGTGTACGCATTTTCCGGCGTCTCGAGGATAACTTCGGCATTTTCGTTCAAGAACCGGCGCGCAACTGGACGGCGCTTACGGAACATAATCACCGGCTTGCCGCCACAAATGCAGGCTCGCAAGTCTTCAATCATACCGCCTTCGATCTCATTATCGACCAGAACCTGATAGGTCTTGCCTTCGATTGGATCCATCGGGCCTTCGATGATGCGGCCATCATGGCAGGCATTCTTCTCCGACTTCTCGACCATCGCCCCTTTATAAGTTCGTGGATCGACCGCCAAACTATAACCTGCAGCGCGTTCAAACGCAGCCGCGACAACTGATTTTGATATGTCATTACAGCCAAAATTGACCAGCCGCGCGCCCGGCTTGATCTTGGGGACAGCATTGTCAGTCATGGTCGTATCATCGAACTGAAATACAATATCGGCTTTGCTGACATCTGAAATCAGTTTCGCACCAGAGGCATGCATGACCGGCCAGACAAAATACCACGGCCGGGGCTTGTCAGGGCTGAAGGCAATCGTCGGCCGCTTGTGTCCGGTCAAAAGCCGCCACGTGCGCCAGGACTGTGCCAGTGTGTAGAATGTCAGCCAGGTGAAAATGTCGTTGAACAGGCTGAACCTGGCTGGCACGCGATGCCCGGTCTTCTTGACTAGCCAGGCGCCATCTTCGTACTTGAAATCTGCCAGCCAATTGCGCGCCATATTTCAACTCCTCGCACACCCTTGTGCCTTGCTGACAGGAGTCGCACGCTGCATCTGAACGGGCAACCCATTTCCACTGTTTGAGATGCATTCAACAGCTCACAAAGCTGTCAGCGCCGAGTTACAATAACGGGCGCAGACTGGATAGATCATAGCCTGCATTGGCCGCTGCATCGACAATATCCTCGCTTTGCCCCTGGCCTGCATGGGTCAATGCCCAAGCGGTTATCGAGCGCGTACCGGTACGGCAATAGGCCAGAACCGGGGCCGGAGCTTCAGCCAAAGCGCCGCTCACACGCTCAAGCACATCAGGGGTTGGGGCACCCGAAAAGGGGATCGCAACAAAAGTCAGCCCAAGGGCTTCGGCGCGCGCTCGGATCGCCCCCATGCGCGGCTGATCAATGCCGCCCTCGCCGTCTGGACGATTCGCCATAATGGTTTTGTAACCAGCATCTACAATCGCCTGCAGGTCCGCTTCATCTATTTGTGGCGCAACAGAGAAACCGTCTGTTACTTTGCGAATATCAGCCATTCAAGAGACTCCAGTGTAGGTCGACGTTGACAACGCCCCGTGTCACGTGAACCTAGGAACTGTGCCACGAGCTGCCAAGTGCAGAGCGTAAATAGAATTGCGATTTCGCAGGAGAAATACACACGTGTCAGCTGTGCAGCGAAGTCTCTCACGGATTCCCTGGGCTTATACTGGACGCCGTCTCCTGATTGCCATCCCGACGCTGCTGTTGATCGTTACAGTTGCTTTTTTCATGATGCGGATGGCACCTGGCGGCCCGTTCGATGGCGAACGTAAACTCAATGCTGCAACCGAGGCCGCTATCAACGCCAAGTTTGGCCTCGATAAACCCTTATTCCAGCAATATATCGACTATCTGCTCGGCGTGATACGGCTCGATTTTGGGCCGTCTATGAAAACGCTCGGCAAGAGCGTGAACGACCTGATTGCAGATGGCCTGCCGATCAGCCTGACCATTGGCTTCCTGTCGATGAGTGTGGCGATGATCGCCGGAACGGCCCTGGGCATATTTGCGGGTCTGCGCCAGAATACAGCGGGCGACTATACCGTGATGGGATTTGCCATGGCTGGGATATCCATACCGACTTTTGTGTCCGGCCCGGTTCTGATTCTGGTCTTCGCGCTGGGCGCTGGACTGTTTGCGGTTGGCGGGCTCGGGACCTATCCAGATATCGGCATGAGTTTGCACAATATGACGCTGCCTGTCCTGACATTGGCTTTGCCGCAAATTGCGATCATTTCCAGGCTCATGCGCGCTTCGATGATTGAGACAATGCGCGCTGGGCATATCCGCACAGCGCGCGCCAAAGGCCTGTCAGAAGCCCAGGTCGTGATGCGCCATGCCCTACCTTCCGCCGTTCTGCCTTTGGTCAGCTATATTGGCCCGGCGATGGCCCGTGTGATGACAGGATCGCTGGTGATTGAACGGATTTTCGGCTTGCCGGGCATGGGGAGCTATTTTGTCGATGGCGCTCTTAACCGGGATTATACGCTGGTGATGGGTGCGTTGATTATCTACGCGACCCTGATTGTCATATTCAACCTTATTGCGGATGTGCTCTACGCTCTGCTCGATCCGAAAGTGACGTACGACTGATGGCCGATGCAATGGATCTGACCGGACGAACCGAACCGATTGAGCAAGCCCTGGCCGGGGGCCGGTCTCTTTGGGATGATGCCCGCACCCGCCTGTTTCGAAACAAGGCGGCGGTCATCTCGATGATCATTCTGTCTATTCTGGTGATGATCGCCGTGTTTGGACCGCTGGTCTGGGTTCACAATTACAAGACCATATCGACCAGTAACGAGATCGCGCCAACCCTGGAAAACTGGCATATACTCGGCACGGATACCCAGGGCCGGGATCTGTTTGCACGCCTGATGATCGGCCTGCGGATCTCACTCGCGGTTGGCGTGGTTGCGACCATTGTTTCGCTGGTTATCGGGGTCACCTGGGGCGCTGTGGCCGGGTTTGTTGGCGGCAAGGTGGACAATATCATGATGCGCTTCGTCGACGTGCTTTATGCGATGCCATTCATCTTCTTTGTCATCCTGTTGCTGACCGTATTTGGCCGCAACATTATCCTGATTTTTGCTGCGATTGGCGCAGTGGAATGGCTGACCATGTCGCGGATTGTGCGCGGCCAAACGCTCACCATCAAGAATATGGAATATATCGAGGCGGCACGCGCCACCGGCGTGCCGTTCTTCACGATTATTCGCCGTCATATCCTGCCAAATGTCGTTGGCCCGGTGGCGGTCTATGTCACGCTGACCATTCCGGTCGTGATCATGGCTGAGAGCTTCCTGTCTTTCCTTGGGCTCGGCGTCAACGAACCGCTGACCTCGCTCGGCGTGCTGATTTCCGAGGGCGCCAAGGAGATGCAGGATAAGCCATGGGTCCTGCTGGCCCCTGCCCTGACCATGGGTGTCACTTTGCTATGCCTGAACTTTATCGGCGATGGCTTGCGCGACGCGCTTGATCCGAAGGATCGATAGACGACGCTACTGCTGCGCAACGCGGCAGGTCAATCCATCAACCGGATAGGTCTGGCTCGTCTCGCGCCGGACCAGATAACAACCGCCTGCGTCAAGCATCAGATCAAACTGCACGGGCAGCGCTGTGCTGCGCCCTTCCAGAGGGGTTAGCCCGGGCGGCAGAACCGAAATGACCGAGTTCTGGGTCAGATCCCCAGGGCCAATGTCAACGCTGGCCCGATCCATAGCGCCCGCCAACACCTGCTTCAGCATCGCCATTGTATCATCGTCAGCCACCTCAAGAACGGCTGGCATCAGCACATCCGTCGTCTGGCACGCGCTTGCGGTGCCAAGAGCCAGCAAACAGAGCACAGGCAAGGTTTTTGAGAGGACGGTCATTGGACGCTCCTAAAGGTTCAGTATGGCATTCTCATGTCGCGATTGCTGTCAAAGACAGCGCCCGCCTGGTCTGATTCAACCTCGGCGATGGTCGTTTTGCTCGACGACTGGACACTGGCTTTCACCGAGACTTTCGGCACAATCGCAGGGCACGTCCCGGTTGCACGAAAGTTTAGCGCCGCCGCCAGCAGCCCCTCATTCACATCACCAAGCTCATGAGTAAAATCATCCGGCACAACGCAGCCTGACACTTTCACGCCAAAGCCAAAGCTTGAATTGTTTGGCACAAACCCATCTGAATAATCGCCAAAATTCTTCTCGTTCACGCCGCGAAACTGGATCGTGAAAAATGTCTCACCGCAATTATCAGTCGGAAAGAAGCCATACGGTTTACCGCATGTGACATCGCCAATCAGGATAATCTCGACATCAATCCCGCGCAGGCCGTTAATCACCGCCTCACTGGCGCTACAAGTCCCCCCCGTCGACAGGATGTACACACGCGGCAAGTCGAGACTTTGCAGTGGCGTTCCGTTCGCAAGCGAGAACCCAAGCCCGGTATTATGGAATGGTACAGGCGAATTAGTCGCCCCCGTGACCGGGTTCACATTCCCGGCTGCGGCATTAAACTGCAACAGTTCAAATGTCTTGCCATTGGTTCGCGTATCGCCTGCGATCATATAGCTAAGCTGGGCTGCAACCGCGAGCAAGCCGCCACCATTATAGCGCAAATCGAGCACCAGATCAGTGACATTGTCACTGTCCAGCGCCGCCATCGCATTAGCGATCGCCTGTTCAGACTCAAACGGACTGAACGTGTTGAACAGGATATAACCGACCTTGCCGGTCGGCGTATCAATCGTCGACATCCGGTTGACCGGTGCTTGCGCAATATCTGCAGACGTCAAGGTGATGGAACGGGTCGAGGCGCTGCCAACATCCTGTACGAGGAAGGTATGCGATGCCCCAGCCGTCGGCGGAAACAGGCCATTGTTCAGGGTGTCCAGCTCAGCTTGAGTAGACCCGCCATTGACCAGGCTCACCCCGTCAATCTCGAGAATTTTCGTTCCGCGTGGCAGGTTCACCTGACCGCTGATCACCGCAGAGGCGGGTGAGTTGGGCTCAGTATATTGCACCCGAAAATCGCGTGGGACCGTGTTTGAAAACACGACAAACCTGACACCATAGCCAGAGCTTGCTGCCGAATTTCGCCGCTCCAGAAAAGACGTTGTCGGTTCGCTGAAGTGGAAATCGTCAAGGTCTTCGCCCGATGCTGTCAACGCAACTGTCTTCAACTGCGCGAAATATTGCAGACGATCCGTGAACGTCGCCGGGTCCTGATCGGTGACCTGATCATTCCACAGATAGGTTTCGTTCGTCCATGAGCGCAGCCAGAAATTCTCTCGCACCAATGTGCCTTGCGTATCGGGAAATGAGTTGCCCTCAATATCAACGCCAGAGCGTGGGCTCTCGCATTGGTCCTTGAACGAGCTCGCCGCTTCGAACGTGCCTTTAGTCCAGGTTGGATTATTGTTGGTTGGCGGCGGCGGAGGAGGTGGAGGTAATGAGCCGACAGGTGGTACAGTGGTTCCACCACCGCCGCCGCCACAAGCCCCTAGCAAAGGCGCGCTCAGCGCCATCACTGCAGCAACCCATACGACGCCAACATTAGATTTCGCCATCATTCTACCCTCGCTTCGAACGCAAACACTCTACCTCTACTGGATAGCAAGCCACAATTACTTGGCAACTCACAATTGCGGTAACCATGTGAATGCTGCAGTGCAAATCACGCAAAAAGCTCCAAGGGATCGCGTCCCGCTTCGTTCTCCAGAAAGCCGAGCGTTTCAAAAGTCTGCTTCATGGTCCCCGACAACCGCGCTTGTACGACAATCGGCTTGCCTTGTCCCCGTGGAATGATCAAAGCGCGTGCATGCAAATGCAGGCCCTTGGCAACACCTTGCGGCACTTCCCGCTCGCTCGCATATTTCGTGTCGCCAAGAATGCTGGTGCCAAGCTCATGCATATGGAAGCGTAATTGGTGCGTGCGCCCGGTTTGTGGGCGCAGAGCGATCCATGCGGCACGCTGCCCGGCGGTTGAGACTGTAACATAATCGGTGACGGCATGTTTGCTGGCGCGGTCGCCATGGCGGCCCATTACCATGCGTTCGCGCCCCTCAGAACCTTCACCTTTGGTCATCCAGCTGCGCAACTGCCCCGCGCGCGGGTGTGGTACGCCAACCGTCACCGCCCAATAGACCTTATCCAGACTGCGCGATCGAAACAGTTCACCCAAACGCGCGGCGGCGGCAGGATGTTTGGCAATCACCAACAGACCAGACGTATCCTTGTCGAGCCGGTGCACAAGTTTTGGCCGATACTCGCCATCGCTAAGCGCGCTCAACATGCCATCAATATGGCGTCCGCCTTGCTTGGTGCCACCCTGAACGGCAATGCCCACGGGCTTGTTCAGAACGAACATCTCGTCATCTTCGTGGATAATCAGCGGGCGCAGGAATTTCAGCGCCCTGGTGTCGGGCATTTTCGGTGCGATCCATGGCTCATTACTGGCGCTCTTCTGCGCGCTGTAATCATAGGGCGGCAAGCGAACGATCATCCCCGCCTCGAGCCGCGTTCCCGATTTCGCACGCGAGCCATCGACCCGGATTTGCCCGCTGCGCAGCAATTTCTCCAGCTGGCCTTGGGTCATCGGATTGCGCCGTTTGACCCAGCGATCCAGCCGTACTCCGGCTTCCTTTTCGTTCACCGTCTCGTTGACCACTTGCCCACTCATCCGATTAGCCTCCGCATAACCCACAGACCGGCAACAAAAGCGGTCAGTGATCCCAGCATACTTGCGCCGACATAGGCGCTGGCTTTCAACGCCTCGCCGTCAAGAAACATATTGATCGTATCGCGTGAAAAACTGGAGAACGTCGTGAATGCACCAAGAATACCGACGCCGAGCAGCAACCAGAGCACGTCGCTGCCCGCCTGCCCACGATTGGTCAACCAGGCCGCCAGGCCGCCCATGACCGCGCAGCCAACAATATTCACAAACAATGTCGCCCACGCCCCGGCCACCCCGCCCTGCTGGGTAAATGCCAGGCCCGCGCCATAGCGCAGGCTGGCACCAATCGCGCCGCCGGTGGCCACAAGAAGAAATCCGTTCATCGTCCCCTCATACGCGCACTTGTCGCGGCTTCATAGTGGTCGTGCTGCGGCTGCTTTGCCAAGCTAGACGGAGCAGGCTATTGCTCTAACAAGGATATCTCAACGGGGAGGTTGAACATGGCAGAAGCATCAAAAACAAGCAGCACAAAGGGGTTCCTTGGCTGGGTCGAACGCAGCGGCAATAAACTGCCCGATCCAGTGTTTTTGTTTTTCTACCTGATTATCGTCCTGATGGTCATCTCGGTGATCGCGTCACTGCTGAAACTAAATGCGGTCCTCGACCCGCAAGTTTTGAACGGTATGCCGGATAGTCAGAAAACCCGTTTCGGCATCGGCTCGAATGGGCTAATTCCAGCCTTCAGCCTGTTATCCCCGGACAACATACAGCGTTTGTGGGTCGAGATGCCCAAGACCTTCACTCACTTCCACCCGCTCGGTTACGTTTTGGTGGTGATGTTAGGGGCCGGTGTTGCAGAGCGGTCCGGCCTGTTTGCATCGGCGATGCGTTCAGCGGTGCGCGGCGCGCCGACATATCTGCTAACCCCTGTGGTTGCCCTCGTTGCCATGGTCGGAAATCACGCTGCTGATGCCGCCTATGTCGTTTTGATCCCGCTGGCCGGTATCTTGTTCGCCTCGGCTGGACGCCATCCACTCGCCGGTATTGCAGCGTCCTTTGCCGGTGTTTCCGGCGGATTTTCTGCCAATCTGTTTCCGGGGCAACTCGATGCCTTACTCTATGGTATTACCGAAGAAGCCGGTGAGATTCTGGTCGCCGGATATGATGCCAATATAGCCGGTAACTGGTATTTCATTGCAGCTCTATTGTTCATTTATCTGCCAATCATCTGGTTTGTGACCGACAAAATAATTGAGCCTCGATTGGGGAAATGGGTGCCCGAAGGTGAGTTCGTCGACAGTTATAAGGACGAAGACAAACCTCTCTCTGATGATCAACAGAAAGGGCTACGCTGGGCTGGACTTGCCTTGATTGGCGTGATTGCGCTTTGGACATTCATGACGATTGGGCCTGGTACGCCGCTAGTCAACGAAGCGGCCTGTCCCGCTGCAGATGCCGCGGCAGGCAATTGTAGCTCTATCTCAAACTATGCCCCTTTCTTCAAATCTCTGGTTGGCGGCTTCCTTGTCCTCTTCCTGGCAACGGGTTGGGCCTATGGCGCCGCAGCCAAGACCATCAAAAACCATAAAGACCTCGTCGCTATGATGGCTGATGCGATGAAGGATATGGGCTATTATCTGGTTTTGGCCTTCGCGGCGGCGCATTTCGTTGCCATGTTCAATTGGTCAAACCTTGGCCTTATCTCCGCTGTTCACGGTGCCAACGCGATTGAAGGTTCAGGCTTACCGCTTCCCATCTTGCTCGGAATGATCGTTCTATTCTCAGCGCTCATCAACCTGTTCGTCGG
Organism: Henriciella sp.; assembly: GCA_021776655.1. GTDB lineage: Bacteria > Pseudomonadota > Alphaproteobacteria > Caulobacterales > Hyphomonadaceae > Henriciella. Next base: position 50,196 of record JAJFFK010000045.1, read on the forward strand.
CTCGGCATCTGCAAAGTGGGCTCTGCTTGCGCCGGTTATGGTGCCAATGCTGATGCTGTTGGGGGTTAGCCCAGATGGCGCAACTGCGGTCTATCGGGTCGGTGATAGCGCGACAAATATCATCACGCCTTTGATGGTCTACTTCCCGCTTATTCTGATTTTTGCACAGCGCTGGAAACCAGATTTTGGCTTGGGTAGCCTGACAGCGATGATGATCCCGTACTCAATCTGGCTATTGATCTCGGGCCTGTTGCTGACGATTATCTGGGTTTTCCTTGGTTTGGATCTCGGCCCCGGTGCCCCGATCACGTATACCCTACCAGGCGTGGAAGGCTAAAGTCCCAGCGTTTCACCATGAGCGGAAAATGCATCGGGCACTGGCGCTTCTATGGTTAGCGTTTGGCCATCCGGCATCGGAAAGCTCAGGCTCGCGGCATGTAGCATCAGACGCGGGGCCTGATCGCCACCATACAGCGGATCGCCGACAATCGGACATCCAATATGGGCCAGATGTGCGCGAATTTGGTGCATCCGACCGGTTTCAGGACGGACCTCTAGCCAGGCATGGTTTTCAGCCCGTACCAGGACGCGCCAACTGGTTTTTGCGGCCTGAATATCACTGGTGCCAGGCTTTGCGATCTCGGCCCGAGACGGCTTTCGGCTTTGGCGCGCAAATGCCGCGTCAATCATACCGGACTCTGGCAGGTTTCGGGCGTTTGGAATCAGGGCCTGATAGACCTTTTGAACCTGCCTATTTTCGAACAATCCTGACAAATAGGCTGCGACCGGCTTGGTTTTCGCCGCCATTACCAGACCCGACGTCCCGGCATCGATCCGATGTACCAAACGCGGCCGCTTACCGTTTGATCGGGCAAATGCCCACAGCAATTCATCCAGGCAGCGCGCCTTGTTACCGCGAGACTGTACCGGCAATCCAGACGGCTTATCAAACACTAACAAAGCGGCATCTTGATAGACAATCAGGCCCTGAACAAACGCCTTGTCTGCTGCAGAAACATGAGGGATTGGGCGGTTTCGCATTGGCTCAAATCGACTGAGATACCAGCTGTGGTAACGCTTATTCGCCTGCGCGACAGAGCCAGCGCGACCGATGATTATCCTTGGCATTATCAGCCCACCCGGTCAGAGTTGGATCGACCAGATTCTTGGACACCTGATACCACATCGGGGTCACTGGAAGGTCCTCAAGCATGATCGTTTCAGCTTGCGCAAACAGTTCAGCGCGTTTTTGCAGGTCAAACTCAGCGCTCGCAGATTGCAGCAACGCATCGTATTCTGGGTTATTATAGCGACCATAGTTTTGCTGACCGGTGCTGGAATCGAGCAGATAAAGAAAGTTGATCGGATCATCAAAATCGGCAGTCCAAGCGCCATCCGCGATTTCGAAATCAGACTGGCGCAAACGGGCATATAGCACTTTGGTATCTTGGCGCAGGATTTGGGCATTGACCCATGGCGCGATCTCATTCCAGTTCGCTTGCGCGACGGGTGCCGCCTTCGGATTGTCATCGGTAGAGCGGTGAATGAACTCGAACTTGAGTGGATTATCCGGCCCATAACCTGCATCTTCGAGCAGAGCCTTGGCCATGATCAGGCGCTCACGCCGATCTAGCGTGGACCAGCTGACTTGTGGGCGGTCCACGTCATAATTTGCCATGCCCGGGGGCACGAAACTGTAGGCGGGGATAAAGCCCGGCGTCAGGACTTTCTCGACCAGGTATTCGCGGTCAATCACCATGGCCAGTGCTTTACGAACCCGTAAATCATCAAATGGCGGCTGGCTGGAATTCATGCTCCAATAGGTCGTGACCAATTGCGGAGAGGTCCGCGCCCAGCCGGGCAGACGCCGATCAAGTTCAGCCTTGCGACCGCCATCAAAAGCATTGTTGATATCCAGATCACCCGCTTCGATCTTGCGTTCCACAGCTGAAGCATCTTCAAGTTCGAAATAGGTCACACGCTCAAAACAAAGGCTATCGGCTTCATCGAATAGCGGGTTCTTTTCCGTCACGAGTTGGTTGCCTGTGACCCAATAGACCAATTTGTATGGCCCGTTGACGACGATATTATCAGGCTGAATCCAGGCCTCTCCGAACACTTCGACCGTATGCTGTGGGACCGGATAGGTCGTGTAATGGGTCAGCAATCCGAGGAAATATGGCGCCGGGTTCTCCAGTGTGATCTCCAGTGTCAGGTCATCAATCGCCCGCACACCAAGTTCCTCTGGCGCAATCTCGCCACTGTTGAGTGGCTCCGCATTCTTGATATTGTACAACAGCGAAGAATATTGCGAAGCAATTGCCGGATCTTGAAGACGGCGCAGCGCAAACACAAAATCGTGCGCGGTCAATGGCACGCCATCTGACCATACCGTGTCTTTCAGTTTAAACGTCCAAACCAGGCCACTCTCGTCCAGTTCCCAACTTTCAGCGACGCCCGGAATAATCTCACCATCGGCGGCCTCCTGCATCAGGCCGATAAACATGTCACCGATAATAATATTCTCCCACTGCGCAGAAGAGCGATGCGGGTCCAATGTGTCGACTTTGGCAGAGATGCCACGCCGCAAGGTTGGGACATCATCCCCCGATTGGCCGCCGCAAGCTGACAGTATAACCGACACGGCAAGCGCCGTTCCGGCGAGAAAAGAATTGATGCGCATTTAAGTGTCTCCGGTATTTCGAATAGACCAACATTTGGCGGCACTGTTTCAGACAAACGCAATTTTGCCTAGACGGCCGATACCGTCGCCTGACGTATATAGCGCGACCTATCGCCCTCGGAAGAACCGCAACGCGCCAAGCAATCCCGCCAGAAAGGATCCAATCCCGCCGATAAATATTGCAATCGGGCTGACCGATTGAATCGTCGCGATCACCTGCCCGACCCGAGAGACTTCAACTTCAATCTCATCGCGAAATGTATGCAGTGGCAGCGCGCTACCATTTTGCAGCGCATAGAGGTCAATCGTCAGGAATTGTTGCCCGGTCTGGGTCGGCGTTACGCGCCAGCGCCAGACATTCTCGGTCAATGGTGACATTGTTTGAGTCATCGGTGTCGCGGCAACAATGTTAAATGAATCGCCTGATAGCGCAGCCAGGACTTGCGAAGACACCTGCGCACTGCTCTCGACAATTGTGCCTTGACCAGACAAGGCATCAGAGGCTGAAGCATCGCCAGTAGAATCAACTGCCAGTGTGACATCGAAGGACATGCCAAACTTGGCCTTGGTTGGCGTTTCATAGGCAATCGGCACTGTCCGCAGCGTCGATACAATATCAGGTGCCACCGATGCGATCGATATCATATCGTCATCATCCAGAGATGGGGCCGCTCTGACCGCAGGTTGAGCAGCCACCTTTGGCGGCACGTCTGGTTGCGGATAGGTCGACGCTTGATACTGCACAAACCCAAAAGTCGCTGCCCCCAGGCCCAACAAAATCAACAAAACCGAGATCAATCGAAACATCACATCCCCTCCTGGACAGCTTCAACCTAAGCCACCTTCTGACTCAGGGATAGCGTTAATCATGCCGGAATTGTGACGCGACCCGTAACCCCCGGTCTGGGATCAGACCCTAAGCCGACCGTTCCTTGGTAGCAGTGAACCGAATGTCAGGGTTCTTTTCTGCAGCATAGCTGACGTCCCAGCTATTCTTTGCCAAATATACCGGCGCGCCATCAAGGTCGGTTCCTGACGCAGATTTATTCTTGTCGAGAAAGGCCACTATCTTGGCCTCGTCGTCACTGCTAATCCAGCGCGCAACATTGTACGGTGCCGGTTCAAACACCACGTCCAAGCCATACTCCGTCACCATTCGCTCGGCCATGACGTCAATCTGTAGCGCCCCAACCGCCCCAACGATCATGTCAGACCCGATAGATGGCTTGAACAATTGCGTCACGCCCTCCTCGGCGAGACCTTCCAGCGCTTTGCGCAAATGTTTGGCCTTCATCGGGTCTTTGGCGCGGGCCCGGCGAAGGATTTCAGGCGCGAAGTTTGGAATTCCAGCAAACCTCACATCACCGCTTTCTGACAGGCTATCGCCGACCCGTAACTGGCCATGATTGGGCACACCGATGACGTCACCAGCATACGCGGTCTCTGCAATCTCACGGTCTTGCGCCAAGAACATCAACGGATTGTGCACGTTGACCTGCTTTCCGGCGATTGTTTTCAGGCGCATACCGCGTCGAAACTCGCCTGAGCACAGACGCAGGAACGCGATGCGATCACGGTGATTAGGGTCCATATTCGCCTGAATCTTGAAAACAAACCCTGCTACGCCCTCGTCATCGCGGTTCAGCTCGCCTGCAACATCCTTACGGTGGACCTTTTGCGGGCGCGGCGCCGGGGCGAATTCTTCAAGTGTCGCCAGCAGCTCACCAACCCCGAAATGGCGCAGCGCCGTGCCAAACACGACCGGCGTCAAATGGCCCTCGAGAAAGGCTTGTCGGTCCATTTTCGGCAAAGCTTCCCGGGCCAGTTCGCTGCCTTCTTCCAGTTCGGTTAAGGCGCCAGGATCGAGCTTCTCGCGCACAGCAGCCAAAGACGTTCGATCAGTCGACCCAGGGGTAAAAGCCTCACCCGGTGCCTGTTTGAAATAAGGTAAGTACTCATCGGTACGTAAATCCACCATGCCACCAAACCGGTTTCCACTTCCGGCAGGCCAATAGAGCGGGGCGGTGTCGAGTTGTAATTTGTCAGCCACCTCATCGAGTAATTCCAGAGGATCCAACGCCTCGCGGTCGAGTTTGTTGATGAATGTGATAATCGGAATATCTCGCATCCGGCACACTTCAAACAATTTCAGCGTCTGCGGCTCGATCCCCTTGGCTGCATCAAGCACCATGATCGCGCAATCTGCCGCCGTCAGGGTTCGATAGGTATCTTCAGAGAAATCTTCGTGACCCGGCGTGTCCAGCAAGTTGTAGACATTGCCGCCAAACTCAAACGTCATCACAGAGGCGCTGACCGAGATGCCCCGGTCACGCTCAATCTTCATCCAGTCAGATGTCGTCCGGCGCCGCTCACCACGGGCCGCCACCTCACCCGCCGCACGAATGGCCCCGCCTGCCAGAAGCAGATTCTCCGTCAGCGTCGTCTTGCCCGCATCCGGATGGGAAATAATTGCAAAGGTGCGGCGGCGCGCAGCCTGCTCACTTAGAGATAAGGGCATGCAGAGGTCTCGTTCTTGTCAGTGCGCAGCGGTTAGCCGAAATCGTGCATTGCTTCAACGCATCTATGCAATCAGTCGTGGTTCGATCACATAACCGAGTTTCGGGTCAGGCCTTTTTGGAAACCGCATCACCAACCGGATTGTAATCATTATCAGCCCCGCGCCGATATGTTTCCAGAACCAGGGCCGGGACATCACTTAGCCGAGGCTCCACTCCGCCACTGATTGTTGGTTTCAGAATCAGACTGTTAGCCCCCGTCTTGGCAACGACGAGCGCCGCAATATCCATAGCTGTCTCAGGTTCCAGAGGCGCACGGCCATTACGGGAAAACACATCCTGAATATAGTGAATAGCATCCTGAGCCCGAAGCATGCGGGGGTCACCACAGCCCATTTCGCGCCACCTTTGCAACAAGCGCGTTTCAGGCGCCTCCACATCAACAATCATATCATTCAACAAAAACAGCATGGCTCAATTCCCCAATAATGGGCATATGTCGGTGGTTTGGCGTTAAGAGAGTGTTACGATCTCAAATTGTCATTGCTTCGCTACGGGCTCCGTCAGGAAATCTCGCCCGTCTCGATCTTCAATTTCGATGACCCAGAGATCGCTATCTCTAGCCCTTGCACGGTTCACATAAGCATCAATCTCAGGCTCAAGCGGGCCAACGCCTTGTTCAATCAGATCAACGAAGACGCGCTCGCCTTCAATATTTGTGCGCGGCACCAAAGCGCGTGCCTGCCCCTGCAAGTCGGCGCATTTGATCAGGACATCGCCGCGATGCGCATCGCCTTTTTGCAAGACAAACGCACTTGCTCCGGCGATTTGGGCTCGACGCAGCAGTGCAGCAACCCAGAGATCGGTTGGCAATCGCTCATCAAACATAATATCTAGCTCCCAGGGCCGATGCGGCGTCTGAGCCTGCAGAGGTGCCAAGGAGAGTTATTCAGCTGCCCCGCGAAGCCGGTTTATAGCCGCTGGCAAGGTGACTGTGACTTGTGTGCCCTCACCTGGCGCCGTGCGGATCATTACCTGGCCACCATGCATATTGGCAAGGCGCTGGACCATTGCCAGTCCGAGCCCTATCCCGGCCCGCCCACGTGCATTACGGCCCTGTTCAAAGGGTTTGGCAACGTGTTTCAAATCATCTGCGTCCATACCTGCACCGCGATCTGTGACCGAGATCGCCACATCCCGCCCGCGCGGGCTGACAGCCAATGTCACCACACCATCCGGATTGGAATATTTGATCGCATTGGAAACCAGATTATCCCAAATGCGATGCACCGCGCGCGCATCGGCCTGCACCAACACTTGGCCAGGCGCTTTGATCTCAAGTTGCACGCCCGCGCGCGCTGCATCCGCTTGCGATTGACGCAAGACCGCTTCGCCGCTGCTTGTCACATCCATTGGGGAGGGGTCAATTTCATAGGTTCCGGCCTCGGATTTTGCATAATCAAGCATATCTTCGACCAAGCGCAACAATGTCTGACCACTCTCACGAATGAGGGCCGGATATTCCTTATAGGCGTCTGGCATTGGTCCGCGAATTTCCGACTCCATCATCTCGGAAAACCCAATCACAGCATTTAGGGGGCTTTTGAGATCATGTCCCAATCCAGCAAAGAAATCGGTGCGTTCACGTAACTGCTGTGCCATTTTCGGATCACTGCCAGATTCGAACCCTGCCTCTGGCAACAGAACCAACACCCTCCCTGTCGCCCTGATCGCCTCAGTCACCAATAATTTCACTCCGGTTTTTGAAACTTTTCTGCCCTTGGTTAACAGCGATCCAGTTTGATCAACCAACACTTGCTCAGCCAATTGTCCGGCACTCAGACCAGGCCATATATCCAGATCACCTGCCACGCGGCGAATACGGCCAAGCTCAGAAATATCAACGAACAGAGCCGGCCAGTCATCAGGCATACCGCCGGGCTGCACCGCAACGTTCTGGACGATCGCAGGCGGTGCCTGTGTCCGGCCCGACTTGAACACGGTTAGAGTCCCGACAACTGCAAGCGTTGCTACAGATATCAGCTCAAGTACCGCCCCTATTCCGGGCAGCGCGGGCGGCAATAATCCGGTCATTTGCAGGATCGCCAGCACCGAACCACCGACAATCGCGCTGAGCACAGCGCCGCCCAAACGATCACGCCCCCAGACCAACCAAACGATGATCGGCCCAGCAACCAGCAATCCGAGTGCCCCAGACCCAAGTCCGCCCGAAATCAACGCCGCGCCGCAAACAAGTGAAGTGATTGAAATACCAGCCAAGGCACTCCAAAAACTTACTCTATAAGTTTGACTTGATCTCGACATCTTAACCGTACGGTGATTTTTGTTAGGCAGTTTGATCGGGCAGGCAGAATAAATTTTCTGTCAGAATCTGCATTTCAACAGACGCTAGTCTTTGCCTCAAGCAAAAGATAGGCCAGTGTCAAATTGGTAGAGTAAGGATGTCTCAAATGACCATGAAGACACTGACAGTGGCCATCGCCGCAATCGCAGGCCTCGGCTTAACAGCCACCGCCCAAATCGTGACGCCAGCCGCGCAACCAATATCCGCAGCCGCAGAAGGCGTATCTGATCCATTATCACAAGCCGCTGCATTATACGCGACCTATAATGGCGACGTCACCGACGTGAAAACGTCCGGTTTCAAATCAACCCACGATATTGATCGGTCCCTCAACAACCTTGGCGGGCACAATCCTGACCAGCTCTCACAAGGGTGGATGGCGTATTCAGCGCTGATCGCTGCACAGAACTCTGAATTTCGCGCAGCTGTCTTCGATATCGAAGGCTATTACGGACGTGAAGTGTTCGTTACAGGCCTGAGAAATGATCCGCGTTATGCCCGTACTTTGAATGGCGGCAACAGCGCTGTGTCAGCCTCTTTGAGCGCAGTTAATGCCGACAGCAAGCGCCTGATTGGTGCAGCAGCTTATGTGAAAGAACAAGCTTACAGCCTGCAAGGGACCAGTTGGGCCAAAGGCCGCGTCCGCAATACAGGTGCCAAGGCGGATGGACTACTCGCCTCGACACGCACAGGCATACCAGCCCGCAGCGCGATGCTTCGCGCAATGTCCTCGCCAGAGATCAATGGTGTCCTGACCACAGCTGGCCAGTCTGGATCTCCGTCTGTTTGGGACTCTGTCTCAAGCGCAGCAAGTTCAATTCGTGTCCCAGCCTTCACGGGCAGTCTCGCCGGGACCAACCGGATTGCGCGCGGCAAAGAGCCGATTGCGGACCGCATCACAACATTGGCCGCGTTTCGTATCATCGGATCAGACCCCAGCTCGGCTCAGTCAATGCGAGTGGCAATGCAGGACCGTGAATCTTCGGCTTGCCTGAATATGGCAAACCTGAACTTGCAACAATGCGTCGCCGCAGCCCACAACTATTACGAAGTTCCCTTCTGTATCGGCGAGCACGCGCTGGCAGATGTCGGCCAGTGTATCGGCCAGGTTACGCAATAATCTCCAAACTCCTTAAAAATCACCCCCGGCCACAGCGCCGGGGGTTTTCTTTTGCCTTGTCATGCCCCAAATGCGCACAATGAACCTGCACCAACGCGCCACCGACCTTGAAGAGGAGTTTTCATTCCTTGACGATTGGGAGGATCGCTATGCGCATATTATTGATATGGGCAAAGCCATCGCGCCGCTCGCTGAGTATGAACGCAATGAACAGACCCGTGTACGTGGCTGTGCCTCGCAAGTTTGGATGGTGATAGAAACGGGTGCGACTGAGCAACTGATCATCCGGGCTGAATCGGATGCCATGATTGTCTCCGGTCTGATCGCCATCCTGATACGTCTTCTGTCTGGAGCAAGCGGCGCTGAGATTACCGATTTTGACGTCAAAGCATTCCTCGAACGTATCGGCGTGTCAGGCACACTCAGCGCGCAACGCTCTAACGGGCTTGCCTCAATGCTGCAACGTATCAAGCAGATTGCGGCAGCGAGCGCTGAGGCAGACTGAGGTCATTGGCATAGATAGATGCTAGCTTGCGAAGAACGGTTAAGGCGTGGCGTTCGGCATCTGCAGGGCGCTGGTTCAGCCATTTGGAAATGGCGTGGCGGGTCGCACCCTCTACAATAACCCGCTCAAGCAACCTGAAACTCTCAGGCCCTGAAATTTCGCTTATAGCGGCCAGGCGACGCGCCGCAGCAAGGGCTGTGTTTCCCTGATAGACAGACCCACCTGCCCGACCACCCTGAATCCGAGTACCGCCCCTGATCGCCTGCCAATTCATGCCTCGTAGGCGATAACCACTTTCGGCGCGCTCGATATCCTCGGAAAAATCGAGCGCCGCACGCGCCAGATAGCGCCGCCCACGCGGGGAAACAACGCGCTCCAACAGGCGTTGAAGCAGTGATTTGCGCCGGTAAGACTGCTTTTCCTCAGCTGTCACCAAAGCAGCTGCTGAAACCGTCGGGTGCAGCGCCGTCAGGGGTCCTGACCATACTAAACGGCCATCTTCGCATTGCCCTAATGGCGATAAATCGCCCTTCAAGATGAGCATGTGCACTTCAGCAGCTGGCACAAGGCCTATAGTCCGGCCACGCCGATCACGCGAACGCCAAACTGACCAGTACGCATCATCTGTCTCGAGGATACAGCCACCCCTCTGCAAAGCCCGCAACAATCGTGATTTCATAGCACGCAGCCCCCCAACGGTGAAAGCACACCGATCCCAAGTTCCAGCGTCTCCAGCCAGGCGTCAAATTCAGGATCGTCGCGTCGGTCCTCGATGATATGGCAGCTGTGTGCGACAGTTGAGCGATCCCGGCTGAATGCATCTGCGACTCTCGCAAGGCTCATCCCAAACCCGACATGGGCCAGATACATCGCAACTTGCCGAGCCCGAACAGTTTCGATCGTGCCCCGCCCAACATTTAGAATATCGTTGGTCTTTATCCCTAGCGCATAGCTCGCGAGCCCCGCCGCCAGGTATGCTCCGTCTCTGTCGTGTCTATTGCGTCTTGCGACCACAGCACCATCCTCCATCGAGTTGATCCTGTATGGTATCACCGATGGACAAGGTGTAGGATAATTTTCCTATTAACGATAGGATAGCCCAATAGAATCAGGCTGCAAGCACAGTTCGACTGTTGGATACAGAGCCTGATTGGCGGGTATTATCACCTTTGACAGGCGTTTTTGACAGCAACTCATCATGACACAGAATCAAGCAACCATTGTCGGCCTGCAAAGGCAAACGCAGCCAGGCGTGGCGATCATTGACACGTTCAATGATCCCGCCAACCGGCGCATGACGATCCAGCACTGCGGCCAATCCAAGGGACCACATATCGCTTACCTTATCCGAAAACTCATCTAATCGACGCCCACGCATCTCTCTGCCAAAGATCGCACGAACCTGAGATCCGGCAATCCGGAACCGAACGCCGCCATCCGGTTCAAGTTCAACGATGGATATCGCTGACAGCTGGCTTCGCAGCGCACCGGGATCAATATCCAGTCGGGAGGGCAAACACCCCTCGCGACACTTTGATTGCCAGTAAGAGACAATCATCGTCTGCGCTTTGGTCAGGCCGGAGAATCCAGTTGACTCGTACATAATAGCCACCCCCAAGGTGATTCGATAAATCACTATTGGCGCAGTTTGATTCGCGTAACAAGAGTCAATGCAATAAAAAATTAACCAAGCTAAACAAATACTTTCATTTCGGAAAAGAAACAATAGTCTTTGTTTCGATATCGTATTATTTATTTGTAGGCGATGCAGTCTACCCTATGACAATCCAGACCAGACTGGTTTTCGTCCCTCAATTCGCCAACAGAACAACCAGCATAACCAGACCGAGCAAAACCGCTGACCAAAGAGCCATACTATTGGTCAGCCCCCCCCGCGCTAATGCCCCGCGCGGACTGAATGTCGCTTCAAGTCGATTATAGGTCTGTGCTGCAAGGCGCATCGCAACCGCCGTCATAGCGGGGCCGGCTTTATTCCACACGGTTCCGCTCCACTTGGCAAAGCCATAGCCAGGCTTCCTGAGCAGCCAATCAGTATCCAGTATGGTACCGGGACGTTCCGGCGGATACAGCCCAAACCGCTTGAGCAACATAAAGGCCAGGATCGCGAGGACCAGCAATTGCAGCTGCGTCACGACATGCGCCAACGTAAACGGCTGATAGGCCATCGCGACATCTGGATACGGCAACATGCCATACAGCCACGTATACCCAAAACCGCCAACCAGCGGCAAACCAATCGCGATGCAGATGAAGGCGGCCAGCCCCATCGCCAATAGCATATTGAACGGCGCTTCTTTCACCCGTTTGCCGCTATCATGGCCAAAAAATGTGAAATATGGGATCTTGATCCCAGAATGCTCGAGCACACCGGCCGAAGCGAAAAGCAGCATCAACCAGACCACAGTCAGACCTTCATGTGCCACAGCGCTCATCGTCATTGACTTGGCGACGAAGCCGGAGAAGAGCGGGAAAGCCGAAATCGACATCGCGCCGATAATACAAAACACAGTCGTCCAGGGCATCGACTTGTAAAGCCCGCCAAGCTCGCTCGCCTTGGTCGTCCCAGTTCGGTACAGAACCGCCCCCATACTCATGAAAAGCAGACCCTTATAGATGATGTGGGCGAAGGCATGCGCCGCCGCACCGTTCAAAGCCAACTGGCTGCCAATCCCCGCCGTACCAACGCCAATCGCGCAGATCATGAACCCGACCTGGTTGTTCAGTGAGTAAGACAAGACCTTGCGCAGATCGTTCTCGATGACAGCAAAAAAGACCGGGAAGACGGTCATCACGGCGCCGATCCAGATCAAAACATCAAAACCAGGGAACAATCGGGCAAAGGCGTAGACGGCCAGCTTGGTCGTAAAGGCCGACAAGACAACCGCGCCAATAACCGTTGCCTTTGGATAAGCGTCCTGCAACCAATTGTGCATGAACGGGAACGCCGCCTTGATCGCGAAAGCTGCAAAGATCAGCTTCGCCCCCGGCTGGTCGAAAGACGTAAACGCTTCAAGGTTCAAGCTTCCTGTCGCTGTATAAACCTGGGTCAGGCCATATAACAGCAAGACACCGGACAGGATTTGAACCCCGAGATACCGCATGGCGGCTTGATACGCAGCCTTGGTTCCGGCCCGCAGGATCAGGAAAACCGAGCTAACCGCTGTGATCTCCCAAAAGATGAACAGTGTCATCAGGTCGCCAGACAGGGTCGCCGCTATGGCTGCACCCGCATAGGCCAGCGCCATGCCGTCTTGCAGGCGGTCATCTGTGTGCAAGGCATAAATCGCGTTGAGGAATGACGCGATCAGAAACGCCACAGCGAAAATGAAAGAAAGGCTGTCAACGCGGTATAGAACGAGGTCCAATCCCATGATCGATCCGGCCGAGATATCCACCCCGCGCGCGGCAACTGATAACAACACGAGTGATAATATCGGTGTCACCAACATCAGCACCTGGCGAATACGCCGACTCTTCACCAGGCACCCGGCAAGCCCAGCCAGGATCATCAATATGCCTGGATTAAGTTGGCCCAGCAGCGCGTTCATTGATCGCCCTCCACGTCCTGCGGGGTCGTTTCAGCTTCGCCATAATAGTCTTCACTACGGCGCAATAATTTCCCAAGCGGCCATCCAGACAAGACTGCGAGCGCAAAGGATCCAAAGCCCCAAATACCGTAAAAGCCAGTAATATGAGCGATCTCAGCCTCATCATGACGATGCAAGAGTGGATCAACCATGATCAGGATAGCCGATAGCAAGAGGACACTGAACAACAGAATCATCGGTGTGCGCTTGGCTTCAACCCAGCCGAACAGAAGCCGTGCCATCGGATGCATGTCGTCATCCGCCATTTCGCCAACCGGCTCATCCGTCTCGGGCTTGACGAACCGTCCGCTTGTATCGCGCTCGATAGGTGGGGGCAGCGTCATTGGGGGCCTCCTGCCACGGTCACTGTGGCGACTTGCCCGGCCATTGCCGGGGTCAAAAACTTGGACAATGGTCCAACCGCAAAGAACATGATGAAACAAAGCGCCGCCGTGAAACAGGGGGCTGCAACGGTCAGCATCGGTGCCCCGCCCGGCCGCCTGAAAGGTTTGGGCTCTGCCCCATCACGCGGCGCCATCAAGGCCAGGATGGGGATCGGCAGAAGATAGGCAATATTCAGCAATGACGACACAATCAGCACGATCGGGACGTAGCCGATACCGGCATCTGTCGCGCCCTGCATCAAGGCGAATTTCGGCCACCCACCCACGAGCGGCGGAATGCCAATAATCGAAAGCGACGCCACAAAGAAAGCGATAAACACCAAGGGCATACGCTTGCCCAAGCCGCGCATGTCCGAAATATTCGTCAGCCCCGTCGCGACATAAATTGCCCCGGCGCACATGAACAATGTGATCTTGCCAACCGCATGAGCAGCGATCTGCAACGCCCCACCCATGAACCCTGCCGATGTCGCCAACATCGCGCCGCAGGTAATGTAAGCCAATTGCGCGACGGTGGAATAGGCTAACCGGGCTTTCAAATTATCCTTGGTTAGCGCAATCAGCGACGCCACAATGATAGTGAAACATGCCACGCCCAGTATGAAATCGCGTGACGCAGTTTCGTTCAATATATCCTCACCAAAGATATATATTGAGACTTTTAATACGGTAAAAACACCAGCCTTTACCACGGCGACCGCATGCAGAAGAGCTGACACCGGCGTCGGTGCAACCATCGCATTCGGGAGCCAAAAATGGAATGGCATCAGGGCTGCCTTACCAATTCCAAACGCAAACAGTAGCAGTAAGATACTCGCCACGACTGGGGTCAGACCTTCTGCCTGCTGCAACAGTCCGCCCGGCACAAAATCAAGGCTTCCCGCCAAAGCTCCGGTCCATATGATCGCCACTAACAGAAAGCCAATCGACGTCCCGAGCAAGGTCATCAGATAGATACGCGCGCCGCGCTGCGCCTTGGCATCACCCTTATGCGCCACCAATGGATAGGTCGACAGGGTCAGGATCTCGTAGAATACAAACAGCGTAAACAGGTTGCCCGCGAGCGCCACGCCCATTGCACCAAACAAGGCGATGGCGAAGCACATATAGAACCGGGTCTGATTACGCTCACGATTGCCACGCATATAACCGATTGAGTAGAAACTGTTGACGACCCAAAGGCCGCTTGCCACCAACGCAAACATTGCGCCCAATGGCTCAACCTTAAGCGCGAACTCAAGCCCCGGCATCGCTTCACCGAAACTGATTTCCGGTGGCATCCCGTTCGCTGTTTTTAGCGCGATCATGATCGCGACCACAAACAATGCTGCAGCCCCGAGCAGAGTCACGCCTTCGCGCAAATCAGGGACCCGGCTCGCCAGATATATGCCACCACACGTCAGCAAAGGCAGCAACATGGCTGCAATCAACAGCATCTCACCACTCATCGGGCGCCTCCGATAAATAGCGATGCCGCAGCATCATTTGCCAGGCCAGAAACGAACCCGCCCTGAACGCCAACCCAGATATTCGCCAGCGCCAATATCCAAAGCGGAATAAGAATAACAAGCGGCGCTTCCTTATGCTTCTTGTTGGGATTGATCGGCGCGCGGAAAAACGCTGCTTCCAGAATTCGCCCCATATAAACCACAGCCAGCAAACTGCTGAACATCACAACCGCCACGGCCCAAGACCAGCCGCTCTCGAACAATGCGTCCACCAAAGCATACTTAGATTGGAAGCCAGCCGTTAACGGCACACCGATGAGTGACAGCGCGGCAATTGCAAACGCTGTCATGGTCCAGGGCGCAGAGCGACCAAGCCCGCGAAAATCATTCAGGCTGGTGCCCTTATAGGTCAGAACGATCCCCGCAATTGCCATGAACAATGCGCCTTTCATCAGCGCATGGTTGAGCATGTGAAAGAGACCGGCTGAAACACCCGCCGTCGTCGCGAGGGAAATTCCGAGCAACATATATCCAACTTGCGCGACCGAAGAATAAGCCAGGGTTCGGCGCACATCTGTCTGAAAAGCTGCCTGAAAGGAGCACGCAATCATCGCGGCAATCCCCATCGGCATCAGGATCCAAATCAGGCTCGATCCCTCGAACGTAAAGTCCAATCCGAAGACCGTGAACAGGAACCGCACCATCGCATAAATCGCAACTTTGGTGGCGGTCGCCGCCAGGAACATGGTGATAAAACTCGGGCTATACGCATATGCGTTCGGCAGCCATTGATGCAACGGGAACATCGCCGCTTTGATACCCAGCCCGACAAGTATGAACGCATACCCCGCCAGAACCGCTTTATTGTCGCCAACATCCTGCAACCGGACAGCCAGATCTGCCATGTTCAGCGTTCCAGTTACGGCGTACAAAAAGCCGACCCCGACAACAAAGAATGACGCCCCAATTGTTCCCATAAGAAGATAGTTGATCGCGGCCGGTAGGGCGCGCCGATCTCGGCTCGAGCCAAGCGCCACAAGCACATAGGTTGCAAGCGATGACAGCTCGAGGAATACAAACAGGTTAAACGCATCCCCAGTTGACGCGACCCCGCACAGACCCATGAAGCAAATCAGGAAAGCCGCCATAAACATAGCGCGTTTGGCTTCGCGGATCTCTGCAACGACGCTCGGCCAGCAAAAGACCGATGCGAGAAACCCAATCCCCGTTATCAAAAGCAGGATCATCGAGTTCAGGGCATCGATCCGAAACTCAATGCCAGCCGGCGGTGCCCAGCCGCCTATGTGATAGGAGATGATCGCGCCGCCGTCGATTGAACGCACTTGCGACAGTAAGACAATCGCCATCACCAGAGACGTGCCTGTTGCAAGAATACTCAGCAACCAAGCAATGCGGCCATTCGGCATCAGAGCCGCCACCGGCGCTAAAATCATCGGTGCAAGCACCAGCAAGATCGGTGCGTGAACAGCAATTGAGCTGGGCACCAGTGAAGCAATAAGATCGATCATATCGCGCCTGCTCCACTCGCAGCCTGCGTCTCACCGACTTCATCAACCGCTTCAGCCAGCGCTACACTCAGATCCATTTCCTGAACTTCATCGCTCTCAACTGTCCCATATGCCTCACGGATACGAACCACGATGGCCAGTCCAACCGCCAGGGTTGCAACGCCAACAACAATCGCCGTCAGCATCAACACATGAGGCAAGGGATTGGAGTAGATATTGACCAGTTCACCGGCACCAGAATGAGCCGCGTCGGCCACGCCATGACCAGCTTCGGCAACGGCCTCTACGCCTTCACTGTCGCCATGTCCGCTCTCAAGGTCCGCCCCGTACAAAATCGGCGCAGTCCCGCCATCAATACGGCTAAGGGAGATGTAAAACAGAATGATCGAGGTCTGAAACAGGCCAAGGCCAACCAGGCGCTTGATCAGGTTGGTCGCCGCAAACGCAATGTACAGACCAATCATCATCAGCCCGATGATCGCCCAATAGTTTCCGCGCTCCAGGATAAACTCCAACATGGCTACCAGTCCTCATCCCGAATTTCACTGACGCGACCGGCAAACGCATAGAATATCGAGACAAGCGATCCAGACACTGCGAACAAGACACCAAGCTCAACCAGCATGATCCCGAGGTGCTGGCCATGATGGCCACCCGGTTCTTCACCCAAGAGGGCATCATAATCGAGATAATCCCCACCCTGAATCAGTGCCCAAACCCCAACCCCTGCAAAGAGAAGAAACCCAAGCGCTGCCAAACCACGCACAAATCCCGGCGTGATCGCCCGCATGGCTGCAGCAATGCCAAAAATCAGTGAGTATAGAATAATCGCGACCGCCATGATCACGCCAGCCTGAAAGCCACCGCCAGGCCCGAAATCCCCATGGAACTGAACATAGAATCCAAACAGAGCAATGACCGGAATCAGCGCTTTGGAAACCACTCTCAAAATGACATGGTGATCGCTATTCATCATCGCCTCCTTGCCTGGACTGGTCAGCGCTGCTGCGGCGGCCACGGCGCAAAGAAGAGCTCAACGAGCGTTCGCCGAAACCGAGCAACAAGACCACTGCCAGGCCAGCGGTAAACACCACGCCTGTTTCCCCAAGCGTATCAAACCCCCGATAGCTCGCCAGAACCGCCGTGACGATATTTGGCACCGCAATCTCCGATGGAGTCCGGCTGACATAATCGATCCCAACGCCAGTATTCGCTGCTGACATAGCATCGCCAAAGCTCGGTAAATCAATTGTTGCATAGATCAAAACCGCGCCGGTCGCGATGACGACCAGCAACGGAATAATCTTCGAAGCCCCCTGCTCGATTTTTGCTGAACGTGAGGTCAGAACCATCGCCCCCAGATAGAGTGCGGTTGAAAACCCGGCGCCAACGGACGCCTCGGTAAACGCAACATCGACAGCGTCCAAAGCCACAAACCAGGTTGCAGAAACCAGCGAGTATAGCCCTGACAACATGACAATCGCGAACAAGCTACGCAGGCGTGCGATGGCGATTGCAGTGATGAATAGTATCGCCAGAAGCGTGATATTCAACATCGCGACGGCCAGATCCATGCCCTCAAATCCGGTCATATCTGATCACCCTCATCTCGATTGCGCGCGCGCGAGCCAATGAGCGGCTCAACCCCAGCAGTATGGGCTGCATTCGCCAAAGCATGTCCGGCGGCAGGGCTGGTCAGAAAAATAAACACCCACACAGTCAACAGCTTGACGGCTGTGAACACGTCCGGGGAGAGCAACAACATCCCAACGATTAACAGGGTCGCAGCAGCAGTGTCGGTAATGCTCGCTGCGTGCAGACGGGTATAAAAATCCGGGAAGCGTAAAACGCCAACCGTCCCGATCACTGCCAGCACGGCCCCCAACAGACAAAGCGCACCGCCCAACATTGGCTTAACTTGCAGCAGAAACTCAAGAATTTCACTCATTTTGGCCCCCTGCTTTGACGTCGGCTCAGCGAGACCTGGAACGACCGGTACCGGAAGAATTTCAAGATTGCGATTGTGGCGACAAAATTGATCAGGGCGTAAAGGACCGAAATATCCAGAAAGGCAGGTCGCCCGAGTAGAAACCCCATGACCCCGAGCAAGAGCACAATCTTTGTGCCAATCGAATTTACCGCCAGAACACGATCATACAGGCTCGGGCCTTTGAGCGTACGTATGAGCATGAGAGAAATTGCGACGACCAGCGCCAGCGCTGCTGCACCAATCATGTGCGCGTCCTGCCATCAGTTGCCAGCCGCGAGCGCCGGTCCATTTCCAGAAAGGCATCGGGTTGCGCGTATCCCTCATACAGCGCGTGAACCAGTATCTTGTTACCCTCGACAGCCACGCTAATGGTTCCTGGGGTCAAGGTTATAGAATTGGCAAACACCGTTTTCGCCAGATCACTTTGGCATTCTGTTTTAATCTTCACCAATGTCGGGTCGATGTCCAAATCAGAGCGCAAACAGGCCTTGATCACGACCCAGTTGGCTTTGAATATCTCAATCAACAACCAGCCCCAATACGCGACCAATGGCAACAATCGTCCATAAGGTGAACTCTCGCGGTCAAGAATACCAAGCCGGAAGGCAAGTAGCGCCGACAGCAGCACCGAACCGGTGCCCAGCGACAAAACCAATGTGCTGTAATGCCCTGACAGGCCCAACCATGCCAGCCCCAGAGCCAAAATCAATCCGAGAAAATAGCCCACGTGCCCAACCAACTCCGATTCCGCCATCACAATATAGATAGCGGTGAATTAGAGGCCTAATCAATGCCTGACCAGCCAAAACCGGACCTTAGCTGATAAAATCTATCTTCCGAAGACCAGGCCAGCGGTGCGCTGTGAGGTTGAGAACGCGGTTTCGTCATTTGCTTCAGCTTGATCCATGCCAGCCACCTTCAATTGGGTCGGCGAGAATGAAGACGACAATGCCCAATTCCAGTAGCGCAAAGCTGTCTGGGCCTTGGCAACACTTAGGATATCGAACGTCTCCATGACAAAATCGAAATGTGAACTTGGCTGCCCATCGTCCAACTCTAAAGGTCGCTTCAGCGACTGCCAAAGCTGGGTCATCGCCGCTCGTTTCAGGCCAGTTGCCTTGCATAGAACAGCAAGTCCTTCGCCACCAGTATCACTGATTAGTTTGGCAATTGTCACAGGTTTTACACCTGCCAGATAACCGATTTCCTGAGCCAATTCGGGAGACATGCCGTTCTCTGACGCCATTTGGACTGCATGCTCCAGGCTTTCATACGGACTTTTGTCTATCGCATCGCGATTACGTTGGCGTCGTTCTATCGATTGCAGTGTTTTTCGTGCAACTGGGTCACTCCACCCTTCTTCCGCAGCAATCGCAAAAATATCTGCGCACATTTCGATCAATTCCAATCGTTCAGCTGCAAACCGCTGTAAAATAATCCGGCGCGTTGGCCCGTCAGCCCACCAGAACATCGCCATAGCCTGGGCTGGGCGTAATTCTGGTCGCTTTATGATCAATGGGCAGAGGTCATCTTCCTTTCGGGACCTGCCAACCAATATATCAATCGCCTGTTCAGGCAGACAAGCGCCTTTATTCTTCAACAAAACACGCAGAGCCTGGATTTCACCGACAGTCACCAGCCGATCGCAAACAGCGGGTGGCACGCTCTTGCGCCCAGCAATTACAACGCGGTGCTCACTGGAGACGCGCTCGAGGATCTGACAGAGGTCTGATGCGTCAAAGGACTCGTTTTGCTCGAGCACAGGCTGCGCAATATCAAACGAGCACTGCGCGATATAACGCAATAACCTGCGCGGAGCTTCACTCATCGCCGCGAGGCGTCGGCCACACAAAGCGCGCTCTTCATCAGTGGCGTGAAGCAACATATCCAGCAGAATGTCACCGCCCATTGCCCGGTCCTGAGGCGCAACACTCGAGGTCGGCAGCGCAACAAAGTCAATCAATCGGCGCAATAAAAGATTGCGGGTTCGACTGGGCGCATTCGAAATCGCCTCAAAGGGCACAGGTTCAGTCATACCAACAGCTATCCTACGTCATCAATTCAAACTCCAATGTCGATGAAACAGGTTAATTTTCCGATGATTCTCGCAAACCGCGCGCTAATGCCTATGCTGATTAGAGCCTGGCTGGACGACGATTAACAGCATGCTGGCGGCGAGCATAGCGATGGCCAGTGCGAATAACCCACCCCCGTCGGTCGCCGTCTGAGACAGGTCGAGCGACAGCGGGACTTCGCGCCCCAGAACATTCGGCATCATATGCGCGGCAACTGCGCCCGCCAGAATAAGGAAAGACAGAATAGCGCCCATACGTCGCCACGCTGGTACAAGCAAAAGGAGCGCAGCAATCAACTCCATAATGGCGACCAGCACTCGGCCCGTTGGCTCAAAAATAGCGTATCCCGTTTTGGCTGCCATTGTTGCAAAAACAATGTTCTCGCCGGGCGCATCAAACAGTTTTACCTGTCCAGTCGGCGGGTTCGGGAGTGGATGCACGGTCGCCTGCACGAACATGAAAATTAGAAACAGGGCCAGCCCCCACCCCGCGAAATCTCTGACTAAACGCATCTTTTCCTCCTAGGTTCCAAACCCTAACATGCAGACATGCCCACACCAAGACGATCAGCAGATTGCCGATAGTTTTTTGCTTTTGTGGTGCTTTCTATGCATACACGTGCAACAGATTGGGCGCACCAAATTGGGTAGAGGCACATATGACAGAAGAGCCGCAACAAGCGGGTGAACCAGACGAATCCGAGATTCTGGAAGACGCGCGCTTGCCGGTTAGCGGCATGGGCGCGGCGCTGAATGCTGGCGCCAATCTGCTGCAAACTGCTCAATCCTTGCTCGCCAGGAAAACGCGGCGCGGTGTGAAAGTTGAATTGCCTGCCTATTTGTCGGTTCAGTCGACCTGGTTCATTGCTTTCGGGCTGCAAATGGTTCTCTTCCCCTATTTGATCACAAATAAATTAGGGCTTGGCGGAACCGAACTGGGCTTGGCCAATCTGGCACTTTCAGGACCGTCAGTTGTGTTCTTGTTACTTGGTGGGGTTGTGGCCGAGCGCGCCGCCGGAAAACCCTTATTGATGATCTTGCACCTGGTCGCAGCATTACCAGCATTTACATTAGCGTTCATCATTGCGCATGACGGCATTCAACTCCAGTTCTGGCATATGATCGTCTATGGCATTGCGCTTGGCACCGTCGGCGCATTCATGATGCCGGCGCGCGACTCCATATTGAATGAAGTGGTTGAGCGGCGTGGACGTGTTGGCTCAAGAGTGACCCTTCAACAGGGCGTCGCCTTTGCTACGCTGGCGCAGTTCGCCGCCCAAATCACTGGCCTGATCCTGGGCGGATATGCCGACAAGGCAACGACGATGCCTAACTGGCTTGGCGGGTTCGGGATTGGTCCGATTGCCAGCTGGCAGTTACTGACCTTGCAGGGCGCGATTGTTGCAATCGGCGCAGTCCTCGCTTTCTTCCTGGCCAAAGGGGGCAAAGTACAGACCGGGCGATCAGGTGTTGGCGCGGCATTCGGCGACATTGCAGAAGGGTTCAGAGTCGTGGCCGCCGATCCAAAATTGTGGGCGATGACGATTTTGATGTTTGCCGTCGGCATATTCATCATTGGGGCTTTCCTCGTCGTGCTGCCAATCATCAACCGCGATGTTTACGGATTATCTGGCGATGGCATCCGAGACATGTTCGTCACCTTCTGGCTTGGGGCATTTGTCTC
The DNA here is from genome assembly GCA_021776655.1 of Henriciella sp. GTDB lineage: Bacteria > Pseudomonadota > Alphaproteobacteria > Caulobacterales > Hyphomonadaceae > Henriciella. The sequence continues at coordinate 72,122 of JAJFFK010000045.1, forward strand.
ATCGGTTGCACTGTCCATGTTCAAAGCGATCAAGCGCCAGGGAAGGTTGTTACTGACCGCGCAGTTGATTGGCTCATTGGCGATTTTGCCGATGATGGTCCACATTCCACATTGGGGTTTCCTGACAATTGTCTTTGTCTGGGGGCTCTCGGCAGGCGTATCCATCGCGATGAGCCGGTCAATCGTGCAGGATGCGGCCCCTAAGGACCAGTTGGCACGTGTGCTCTCGATCTACCAGCTCGGGTTCATGGCAGGCGCGCCGCTGGGCGCGGCAATGATGGGCGGTTTGGTAGACGCATTCGGGCCCTACAAGATCGCACTGGTTCCAGCGATCGGCATGACAGCCATGATCCTGTGGATCGCGCTGGGTACACCGATCTGGAATTTGAAGAACGCTGCTGCAGCCAAATAGACAAGCCCGTTTAGTCTCGGACAGGGCTCTCAGCGTCTGCACCGGGACTTTCAGTCGCTGGCATGTCTGGCTCGCTACCGCGTGACGTGTCGGCAGAGAGGCTAATCAGCGCCCCTGCGGTGAGGGCAACCGCCATTAGCATTCCAGCTGCAATACCAAGACTACGACGTGTAAGAATTGCCATTTTTCGTCTCCCTGAAACTTCAACCCACTGAATACGCTACGTCATTCAATCAAGCCGGTGACGAGACTGACAGACAGAATTTCCGGCAATATGACAGGGCTCGTTTCACCTGCAGCATACCACAAATACATCGGAACACCGGCGCGGTTATGCCGTTTCAGTTCAGCCGCAATTTCGGCATTTGGCCGGGTAAAATCAGCGACCAGAAACGCGACATTGCCACGCTTGAAAGCATCTGTCACCGCCGCTGTCTTCAGTGTCCGGCGCTTATTGGCCTGACAGTTCACACACCAGGTTGCCGTAAAGTCAACGAACACGGCGCGCCCCTGCCCGGTCAACTCGGCCACCCGGGCTGGAGACCAAGCCTCAGTTGGGTAATTGGTAGAATAAGAAGCAACGCTCGTGGCCGGAACACCGCGGCGCGCCTGCATGACCGGGGCGCTTAAGCCCCAAATCACAGCGACAATCGCTAACAGTTTTGTCGCCAGTGATAATTGCTGGTCGGACGCTTTTGCGGCGGCGTAAAATAGGCCCACAACAAGCCCAAGCCAAGCCAATGATATCCCAACCTCCAAACCGGATCCTGCAGATAGCGCAGAGAACACTCCAAAAATTGGAACAATTGCACCGATCCCCAACAGGCTGAGCCAGATTGCGCGGCCACCCGTACCATCCTGCTTCAAGGCCCAAATTCCAAATGCAATTAAGGCCGCACCAGCAACAAGGACAGCAACGGTTATTGTCCCCGCCAGATCACCCAAGGTCCAAAGAAAGTAAGCCGCCGTGAGAAACATTGGAAACGCAAAGACCTGTTTCAAAGTTTCCATCCAGGCACCCGGCTTCGGCATCTTCTTCTGCAAGCTCGTGACAAAACTCAGCACGAGGAAAGGCAAGGCCAATCCAAGCCCCATCGCCATCAGCACAACAAAAATATACAAAGCCGGTTGGCCCATAATGCCGCCCAGCGCCGCGCCCAGGAACGGTCCGGTGCACGGTGCACCAACCACGACGGCGAGAACGCCTGTAAAGAAGGCTCCAGCAGACCCCTGTTTTCGCGCCAAACCATCGCCAACATTCTGCACCGAAGTACCAAGTTCAAACATACCCAGCAACCAAAGCCCGAGCAGGAACAGTACCAGCACCAATACGGTAATGATAACCGGACTTTGCATCCAGAAGCCCCAGGTTGCAATCCCCGTCGCGGCACGCACAGCCACAATCGCGGCAGCCAGGATCGCAAAACTCAAAAGCACCCCTATTGTGTACCAAATGCCGTGCTTGCGAACCTCCGCTGCGTTGCCGCTGGCCGCTGCCCCGACAACCCCTATCGCCTTGATTGACAAAACCGGCAGAACGCAAGGCATCAGGTTCAAGATCAAGCCGCCAATCAGCGCCAGCACGATAAGAGACAGCAAATTAATCCCCGCCTGACCGCTCGTATCTGCCAATATCGTCCCGGCCACCGCCTCTATATCGACAGCCAGATCGCCAATTTGGACAATACCGTTCAGCGTATCTGGCGCAGCTGCATCAGGGGGGCTTGGCGTTAGCGTGATTTGCAATCCGCGCGCGCCAAAAGAGACCGGCTGATCGGCCGCGTGCACAATCTCATGGCCTTCCGGGAAGAACCTTGCCTCGCCGCGCTGGCCCGCAAACTGCGAGCCTGCCACTGACAAGATCCAGGTTTCACCCTGCTGGGTCACCTGTGCGTCACCTTCGAAAAGCGCCGGACCCCGTTCAAGGCCCTGATTGATCAGCTCGGCACCACGCTGATCAGGCACCTGCGCTGTCCCAATCGACAGGGCCAACTGCAAATCCGCCGATTCAGGGATACAAATATCTTCGCAAATCAGGTAATTTGTGATGCCTTCGAGGCGGATCACGCCGCGCGCATTCTCCGGAATTGTAACAGCAAATGGCAGCACAACCTGATTGGAATAACCATAATCCATGATCTCGCCTGGAAGCACAGGCAGCAATTCAGGAACTGGCCAGTTAATCTCGCCAATCGTGCTAGGGTCAATGCCGCTCGTTTCTGACCAGACAATGCTTGGCGGAATGCCAGCATCACCGGCATTTTTCCAGTATATGTGCCAGTTCGGGTCGATTTCGAAGGACAAGCCAAGCCATACTGTTTCGCCGGGAATGGCGACAGCTCGATCCGAGATCAACTCAACCCGGGCATGCCCGTCACGCCCTCGCTGCGCATCGGCAGTCGGTACAATCGCGACAATAGCCATGATGGCGACAGCAATCAGAAAACGAATTGGCGACATTTCATTGAAACTCCCGGCGTGATCGAACTGCTTATGGGAAGTTGGATCAAATTGGAAACCACCTCGCGGTCTTGTGACACCATTGTCGCACAAAAAAGGCGACCCCGAAGGATCGCCCGATCTTGTTGCTCAAACCAGCACCTAAGCTGGCGTTGTTTCTGCCGCCGGTGTGGCCGCGACAGCGCGTTGGACGACCCGCTGCCAATTGAGTAGAGACACCAAATGCCCATAGATCGCACTGATTGCACCGCTCGCGCGTAACTCATTAAACTGCTCATCGCTGAGATTATTCAATTTCGTTTCGTCAACCGCCCAGTAATCGGCAATCTTCTGTTGTTCCCCAGCTTCCTTGCCTTCTGCATCACGCGGTTGGAAAGAGACTGCTTTGGTTTCAAACAAATCAAATTTCATCATCAGCTTTGTAAATTCAACCGTGGCACGACGCTGGCGCTCAAATTCTTTGCAGAATTCAATCGCGTTATTGGTGAACGCCGTTGCCTCGCCATTCTCGAAGAACGCAACATCTGGCTGGTTGGACACCATTGGGGCGTCGCGATCCACGCAAAGCAGCAGGCGATCAGATCCCTTGTCATTGGCAAACACAAACGGATAGCGCCGAACGAAGGCAGGGACATAGAAATCCTGCTCAATCATGCCATCATCGTTGATAAACAAGTTCTCGTTTTGGCGAACGCCCATGACCGCAACCGGCGTGCGCTCATCACCAACAAAAATGATTGGATAAGCTGATGCCGCCATGCCAAATTCGGTTACCGTCACCGGAATAGCGTGCGCATTGCGCAGAAAACCGAACGGCTGATCGATTTTCTTTACACCTAGCCCGGCATGCTGTTCTGGTGAAAGTGGCTGAGGGTCTTTGTAGAAGAGCACATTTCCGGACAGTTCCGGTGATTGTGCAGTTTGGGTGTTTTCCACGAGTATCTCCCATTGATAAGATTGGCGGGGTTTAACGGAAATGGCATGGTCGGACAACAGGTAAGCGCTGAGGAGTTGCAGCTCGTGCAAGAGTTTCACACAATATTGAGAGCTGTGGCCCCAAAACCGCACGCATTTCGCCGATGCATCGGAGCCTTAACTGCTGTCGCTATGGGCCTTTCAGCCTGCGCTCCTGCCACTGAGTCAGAGCGCCTCAACCGGCGAACCCTTGCTCAGTCAAATGCGATTCTCGACGATTTGGCGCGCACAGAACTGATGCTGTCACCTGAAACTGCAACCAGACTAGGGATAGAAACAGTTGCTGAGGATGCAATATCGTCGAGACTTGCCGATCATTCCCAAGCCGGGTTTGAACGCGCAAGGCTGATCCGAATTGATTTGTTGGCCTTGGCTCGCACTCGGCCTCTGCTGCCAGCAGATCATCAGGTCGCAAAAGATTTAGCCGTGTCAGACACTTCCATCGCGCGTCTGGTCCAGTTGCAAGCGATTGGGCACGGTCGCCTCACCCTGTCGCGCGCCCGCGCATACGCCATCGATCCGTTTAGTGGTGTTTGGATAGAAGGTCCGAACCTGCTCGCCAATGATCACCGGATTGACTCATTTGCAGATGCGCAAAACTATCTTGCCCGGCTTCAGGCTCTATCGGATGCGATAGACGACACCCGCCGCCGCTTGCTGGCCGACGCTGATGCCGGTCTCATCCCACCTGCCCCTCTTTTGCAAGCCACCAAGCGGAAGGTAGATGCCCTGCTATCATCTCAGGATGAACCACTGGAATTACTCGCTGACACGATAGGGAATTTGGTCCAAAGCCTTGCCGATACGGACGATCAAGATGTTGGCGCTTTGGTACGGCAAAGTGAAACCATCGTTAAAACAGATTTGCGCGGTGCCTATACGCGCCTATCCGACGATCTGGATGCGATGATTGACCTGGCCCCCGCACAAGCCGGGATCTGGGCCCAGCCGAACGGGCATAACACCTATCAAGCCCTGCTCGACTGGTATGTTGGCAGCACTCCAGATTTGGATGAGCTGCATCAGTCCAATCTCGATGATGTCGAGCGACGCCAAGCGGTATTGCACGCCAGTCTTGATCGAAACGGGGTCGCGCCAGGCCCCGTCACAGATCGCGTTCAAGCGCTTCAACTCATCATCGATACGCCGCCAGAAACGACACCAGGTACAAGCCCAGCCGGCGCACGAGAGGCCGAGCTTCCAGCTGCGGAAATACCGGTAATATCAAGCACAGTACAGCGCCTGTTTGAGACAACACCCCTAAGCGGATTGTCCTATCTACCGGCTCAGATTGATGGCCATCGACCGGCGCAAATCAGTCAAATGGTCACGCAAACACAGCTTTGGCCAAGCTATATGCGGTCCACGATATATGCCGAAGCTGATATGGCGAGGCGCGACCCCTTCGCAACGCTGTCGCGACAACGCCGCGCGACAGTGCGGAACTTGATTTTGTATCCCGCCTTTCAAGATGCCTGGCGCCTCTACACGTTCGAAATTCAGACTGAGTTGTCGGCACTCGACACCGCGCAAGATGCCGGTGAAGCGCAATATATCCTGCTCATCACCGCCCTTGCTGCCGCCGATACCGGGCTTCATTATAAACGCTGGTCCCTGGCGCAAACCACAACCTATCTCAGCGAGACAACCGGGCTGCCAGACGCTCTCGTCACTGAGGCAGCTCTGCGGATCACAGCCAATCCTGGACGAACCACCGCAAGGATGATCAATTATCGCCGTCTCAAAGCGCTTAATGCCAGAGCACGCGCGGTTTTAGGACGGCGCTACGATGAAACGGCATTCCAAGCCATTTTGTTGGAGGATGGGCCCCGCCCCTTCACCATGATCGAACACGATGTCGACGCATGGTACAATAATCTACTTGCACCGGTTGATTAGGCCGCCAGGGCAACCGGCTCGATCTCTGTCGCGCAAACTGGGCTAAGCCCTGCTTCAAGATCCCGCATGGCATTCGTGCGCGCCGCAAGGTCTGCTTCGTGGAGAATGAACACCGCGCGCGCGCCATAGCGCTCAGCATCGGCAAAAGCCCAGATCGGTTGGACATCATGTAACCGTCCACGCAGTGACGTTAGCTTGACGACGCGCCAGCCAAAAGGCCCTTGCGCTGCAAACAGGGCGACGCCTGCTGTGCGCGCCCATGGTGAATTTGGTGCAACACGTGTGAATGGATAGGCTCTACCGGATTGACCGCGGAATTTCATCGCTCTCATGTTTGTTCTCCCTGTGTTCTCAATCTATATATTCCTCTTTTGTTCTTTTGCAAGAAGTTTATCGTAAACAAAACCTTAACGCAGACCGTTCTGCGCCCGCCTCTGAGACTTGATCGTTTGAACTTGAGCCTTGCCACGCTGCGTTCTGCTGCTTACACCGCTTTTGCTCATTCTTAGTATAAGCGGTGTGACGCATTCAGTACCTAATTCGCGGGCTAAGCCTTGACGAACGAGGTACGCGCAATTAGATAATGCTCATAGTGAGCATAATAGGAGGCTGACATGGCGAGACTTATAGATTCCGGACCTGGTTGCCCTACCCCAACGCCGGCCCGCACGCCTTCTGCAAGTGAGGCTCGCGGCTTGTTATATGACAGCGGCGTCAAGGCTGAGACGGATCACCTCTACCCGCTCGTATCAGACTTCATCACCCCCATGGAATGGCCAGCGGTTGCGCCGCTCGTGGCCGCGATCAATCGCCTCAAGAAGCAAGCCGGCGCGGTTATCCTGGCGCACAATTACATGACCCCGGATATCTTCCGCCTGGTCGGTGATTTTCGCGGCGACAGCCTGCAGCTTGCCCGCGAAGCGGCGACAATCGATGCTGATATTATCGTTCAGGCGGGCGTACACTTCATGGCTGAAACGTCGAAAATTCTGGCACCTGATAAAACGGTGTTGATCTCCAGCTTGGAGGCTGGTTGCTCGCTGGCCGCTTCAATCACCAGCGCTGATGTTGCGCTGATAAAGCAACGCTATCCTGATTATCCCGTCGTCACCTATGTCAATACGACCGCCGAGGTCAAAGCCGAGTGCCATATTACCTGTACCAGCTCGAACGCGGCGCAAGTCGTCGAAGCCGTCGCCAAAGAGTGGAATTCCGACACAGTGATTCTCGTCCCCGACCAGTATCTGGCCATGAATGTTGCCGCACAGACCGGTATCCGCATCATGACATGGCCCGGCGCTTGTGAAGTGCACGAGTTATTCAGTGGCGACGATGTTGAGGCCCTGCGCGAAGGTCACCCCGGTGTGGTCATCCTGGCCCATCCGGAATGTCCCCCTGATGTTCTGGAGGCGTGCGACTTTGCCGGGTCCACTGCGGCTCTGACCAACTATGTCAAAGACCAGCAACCGGCAAAAGTGGTCTTGCTGACCGAATGCTCGATGAGTGACAATGTGGCAGCGGAGAACCCGGATGTCGATTTTGTCCGACCTTGCAATCTTTGCCCGCACATGAAGCGGATAACGCTTGAGAATATTCTCGACTGCCTGACGCATATGCGCCACGAAGTGACAATTGAAGAAGCCGTCCGGGTTCGGGCAAAAGCCGCGATTGAGGCAATGCTGGCTCTACCCAAGATGGCAACGCCTTTAGCCTTCAAAACGGGGCTTAAACCGATGGAAATCGAGGTCATCTCACCCAGTTGATGCCTTGTCGTGGCCACATCGGCGTGCGTAAACAGGTAAACTCTGAAAGGAACACACCATGGCCATGCGACTTGTGACCTTGCTCGTGAGTGTTCTCGCCATCGCCTTGCCCGCCAGCGCAGAGCCACAAGACCCGACTGATCTGCTTGGCTCGTGGACGTTTCAGACCAAGCCCTACCGAAACGGCCAATGCCTGATGACCGGCACGATGCGACTGTCCAGCGATCCGGCGGAAGGTTTGTACGCGTGCGAACTGACGGCGGTTGAGGTCTGCTCAATGTGGGGACGCTCGGTTGTCCTCCAGACCTGCGCGGCCAGACGCTTTGGCGATCAGGTCTCGGTGCGGTCAACAATCAGCCAAATGCTCGAACAGAAACTTGAAGGCATGATCTACGTGCCGGATAATTTCGCACTGACTGTACAAGATAGTTCACGCATGTTTGGAGCGCTCGTATCTGCAGCTACAGCACCTGTTGAATTTCGCCGATCCGAGGAAGGCATTTCCTGATGCTGAAGGCGCTCACGTGTTCAGTCTTGATCCTGATAACCGGGTCCGCAATGGCAGAGGAGCGCGTAAATATTGCCGGGCAATGGACCTTCATCGCCGATATCAGTGATGATTGCTCTTTCGGGGGAACCGCCACGCTGATGCATAAAGAGGCGGGCAGGTATTCCGCAGAGTTGACCGCGCGGCAAAGCTGCCCATTGCTTGAAGATGACTATCTGGTTCGTCAAAATTGCAGCGTTCGGGTGCTCGGCAACCAGGCTTCGGTTCGCTGCACCATTGTGGAATTTATCAATGGCTTCGGAAGCGAGTATTATTATCCCGACAATTTCACCCTGACGATTGCCTCTTCTGAACGTATGCATGGCGCGCTGGTAAGTGCGGGTAATGTTAATCCCGCTGAATGGAAACGTGCCGAAGGGGGCATTTCGTGACCGCAGTTTCAGGGCCCAGGCCCGAACGGTTTTCGGCACCGGTGACCGGCGACCCGTCACGTATATTAATCGTTGGCGCAGGTCTGGCGGGACTGTTTCTGGCCTTACGACTGGCCCCACGCCCCTGCACAATTATTTCACCTGCGCCGCTCGGCCAGGCAGCGTCATCAGCGTGGGCCCAGGGCGGCCTCGCCGCTGCGCTCGACCCCCGCGACAGCCCGGAAAAGCATGCCGCTGACACGATCGCAGCGGGCGCAGGCATCGTCGACCCGGCCGTTGCGCACCTGATTGCGCAAGAAGGCCCGGCGCGCGTGCGCGACCTGATTGAACTTGGGGTTCCGTTCGACCGCACAGCGGATGGCAAATTAGCGCTCTCTCTGGAAGCAGCGCACTCGATGCCGCGCGTCGCCAGGGTCGCCGGGGATCTGGCTGGAAAAGCGATCATGGGCGCACTGACCACTGCAGTGCGCGCAGCAAGCCACATCGAACTGATTGAGCACGCCAAAGCTGTCGAGCTTCTACAAGACACCAATGGCCGGATCGCGGGCGCGATTCTCAAAGACCGTCATGGACGCGTTTCAACCTTTACCAGCCCTGAAACGGTTCTGTGTACTGGCGGCTCAGGTGGTCTCTATCGGGTGACGACCAATCCACAACAAGCACGTGGTGATGCGCTCGCCATGGTTTACAGCGCAGGCGGTGTTATTGCCGACCCAGAATTTGTGCAATTCCACCCAACCGCGATGGATGTCGGTCTTGACCCTAGCCCGCTGGCAACCGAGGCTCTTCGCGGCGAAGGTGCTATTCTGGTCGGCGCGAAGGGTGAGCCATTCATGACCAATTATCATGCCGATGCTGAATTGGCGCCGCGCGATGAAGTGGCGCGCGCTATACATACAGAACGCGCCGCTGGACGGGCGACCTTCCTGGATACACGCAGGACCGTCGGCGGCCATATTCAAGATCATTTTCCGACTGTCTTCGCGGCTTGCATGGCGGCTGGCATCGACCCGCGAACCAGCCCGATCCCGGTTGCGCCCGCCATGCACTATCATATGGGCGGCATCCTGTCTGACATCTGGGGACGGTCGAGTTTGAACGGTCTTAGCGTCTGCGGCGAGTGCGCCAGTACAGGCGCGCATGGCGCCAACCGATTAGCCTCCAACTCACTGTTGGAGGCTGTGGTCATGGCAGCGCGGATTGCCGAACGCATCGGCAATGAGGCGCTTGGTATCGCTGGTGCCAGCACCGGGCTGGTTCCCGCAGATTTATCAGATGAAGCGCTGCAACCCCTTCGAACACAAATGGCTAATCATTGCGGGGTTGTCCGCGATGCAGGCGGGCTCGCAAAATTGCTCTCATTCATTGACCAGACTGAACACCAGCATGGCCCGGCACGTACCGTCATTGCTGCGCGCTTGATCGCCGCTGGCGCTGCCGACCGCTTGGAAAGTCGCGGCGGGCATTTCAGGTCTGACTATCCGCAGACCCAAGAGCAGGCGACGCGCACCTTCCGCAGCCTGCCCGTAACCACCGAAACTGTTTCAGAGGCTCATGCATGACGATATTGCCGCCGCCACTTCCAGCCATCGTCCTCGATCCGATTGTCCGCCTTGCGCTCTCTGAAGATCTCGGACGTGCAGGTGACTTGACTACCGATGCGACCATCGAACCTGGGACACAGCTCGTCGCTCACATTCGGGCCAGAAAGACCGGTATCCTGGCTGGAATGGACGCCGCCGCTCACGCTCTGCGACTGGTTGACGAGACCGTGACCTTGAAACAAGACATAGCCGATGGCGGCTTGCTTACACCAGGTGCCACTGTCGCCGTCATGTCAGGTCCGGCGCGATCAATCCTGATCGCCGAAAGAACAATGCTCAACTTCCTTGGCCGCTTGTCTGGCATCGCAACCCTCACTAGCACGTACGCCAATGCCATTGCGCACACCAAGGCAAAGGTTGTGTGCACCCGCAAGACCACGCCTGGACATCGCGCCGTCGAAAAACGCGCCGTGCGGTGCGGCGGCGGGACATCGCATCGCTATGGGCTGGATGACGCCATCTTGATCAAGGACAATCACATCGCTGCCTGTGGATCGATCTCGGTTGCGCTGCAACGCGCGCATGACTATGCAGGTCATTTGCGGATGATTGAGATTGAAGTCGACACGCTCGCCCAGCTGGCAGAAGCGCTCCCCCACAAACCACACGCGATCCTGTTGGATAACATGTCGCCAGGAATGCTGCGTGAAGCGGTCGGCATTATTGCTGGTCAGTGTCTGGCAGAGGCCAGTGGCGGGATCACGTTTGATACAATTGCGACGGTTGCAGAAACCGGCGTAGATTACATCTCCGTCGGCGCGTTGACCCATTCGGCAATAGCCCTTGACCTTGGCTTGGATATCCTTTGATCTGCAGAGGATGATTGCGAAATAAGGGGCAAAACCATGGGTAAAGCTGGCGGGCGAAAGAGTGTGTTCATTACAGGTGCCGCCTCAGGTATTGGCGCTGAAACGGCACGGTTCTTCTCTAAAAAGGGCTGGTTTTGCGGCCTTTACGATATCGATGAGCCTGGCCTGAAAATGATCGAAAATGAACTCGGGCCGGACAATTGCCACACCGCAAGGCTGGACGTTACGAGCCGCGAGGACTGGGCAACCGGAATTGCAAGCTTTGGTGAAGCTACCGAAGGCTGCATGAATGTATTATTCAACAATGCCGGGATTGGCCGACATGGCTGGATTGAGGATATTCCGCAGGAACAGTCCGATTTAATGATCGACATAAACCTCAAAGGCGTGATCAACGGCATCTATGCGGCGCTGCCGCTGCTGAAGCAGACGCCCGGCGCCAGGATCGTAAATACCGCATCGACGGCTGGTGTCGTCGGGTCGCCCCAATTGGCGGTCTACTCTGCCACCAAGTTCGCTGTGCGCGGGCTGACCGAAGCATTGGATGTTGAGTTTTCAGAACTTGGCATTCGCGTGACCAGCCTGATGCCTTGGTTTATCGATACGCCTATTCTCGACATGGGCACGACCGAAGGTGCCAATATCAAAATGAGCGATCAGCTAAAAGAATCTGGCGCTGAAGTGTATCCTGTCTCTGTCGCTGCCGAGGCCGCTTGGGAGGCTGCGCATGGCAAAGATGTGCATTACATGGCCGGTAAGCGTGCGAAACAAGCTCGCTTTGCGGCCCGTTTCTTACCCGGCCGAATGCGTAAACAAATTATGCAAGGATTGCCGAAGCGCGATTAGAGAGCGGAAATCGGCTCACTCTCAACACTGGCAGTCTTGGCACCGGCTGGTGTCTCGACACTGACCGCGCCTTGTGGAGCACTGCTTTCGAGGTTCGCTGCCTCGGTCGGTGCAGGAGCGGCCTCAGTCTGAGGGGCTTGCGTGACAGCCTCTTGCGAGCCTGAGCTTTCAGGCACAGACCCCACCGCCTTAACCACTGTTGGTTCAGTATCAACCGAAGCCGAGGCCGGAACGAGTGTACTCAAACCGGATCGGCGCTGCGCCAATCGACGGCTTTGACGAGCGCTTGCTGCAGCCCATTCACCGCCGCGCGGGAACCGATAGAAGATATGTGTACCAATTTGGCTGGTTCTGATCAGACCAGAGTTCCAGACCGGATTGACGTATGTCGCATGGTAATGTGTGGCGCCGCGCGTTTTGCTCTCGTTCAGCTCCATCATGACATGTGTCGCAACGGTTTTGGCCGCATCCCAACGCGTGCCACGCGGTGTACGACGCAAGGCCCCGTCACATGTGAACGTAAACTGACAACCCGTCGTGCGTGTAGCGCCCTGAAACACCACTTCGCAAACCGAATTGGGATAGCGGTGGTCTTTAACCCGGTTCATGATGACTTCGGCAACGGCCAACTGGCCAGACGCCTTCTCGCTACGCGCCTCATAATAGACCGCTTGGGCCAGGCATTTGGTCTGCACAGCCATGTCCTCAGCCCGCGCCATCGCGCCAATTTCCAATGTTGGCAAGCCACTCAAGGCCGCGCGGTCACGCTCAAGCGCGGCATAACGACTAAGCGCTGATGCCGGGTCGCGCTCAAGCGAATATTCTACGCTGCGCAGCCAGTCATGGCGCAATAGCGGTGAGGCGCCCTCATCCGAGCGCAACGCAACACCTGCGTCCTGAGCAACAGCCAGGCGCTGATTGCGCTCACGAAACTGCTGATCGTCCTGACGTTCAGTATTGACGTTCGACAAGAGAGGCATGCCAACCATAATCGCAGAGAAACAAACAACTCCGAGACCGGCGCGAGCGAACAGCGCGCGGCGGTGCATAGGGGTCTGCGCCTTCCACCAGCGTGTAAGGCGCGCCGGCATCGATAGGCCCGGCTGGGTCTGTTGCATCGGATTGGTCATCATTTCCACCAAATTGCGAGGGTTTCAGCCTTGCAAGTATCACTCCAGTTTTTGACGCTCTTTTGTAATGCGCCAATGCGTCCCGCTTATTCGAGATCGGTATATTTGCCTTAAGTCTAGAAAATCAATTCTAGACGCCCTTCCTTTTCGAACATTTCATTATCATCTCGAACCCTGAATTTCGCGTGAATAGGGTATTTTAGGTCGAAAACTCCAGCAACTATCGGGAATTATTGAAGTTTCAGTTCGCATCCGAAACAGAATGGAATACGCCTCGCGCGCGAGATTGTGATAATAATATCACCCTTTTGATGTGCGTAATTTTCGCCTTTCGGGCCCAAAAAGCCTGAAAAAGGCGATTCTAGTGCTCTTTTAGCGCCGCATGTGCCGCTGCGAGACGGGCAATTGGCACCCGGTAAGGCGAGCAGGAGACATAATCCAGGCCAATTTCGTGGCAGAAGGTTACCGAAGCAGGATCGCCGCCATGCTCACCACAAATACCAAGCTTGATTGCGCTGCGCGTTTCCCGGCCACGTTTCGCCGCCAGTTTGATCAATTCACCAACCCCGTCCTGATCAATCGTCACGAACGGGTCTTTCTCGTAAATGCCCTGCTCTTCATACGCCTTGAGGAAGCGGCCAGCATCATCGCGGGAAATACCAAGTGTCGTTTGGGTCAGGTCATTGGTCCCGAATGAGAAGAACTCCGCCGTTTCCGCGATTTGTCCAGCCTGCAATGCGGCGCGCGGCAGCTCAATCATCGTTCCAACCAGATAATCCAGCGTCACGCCCGTTTCAGCAAAAACAGCTTTTGCTGCCGCATCAATCACAGCTTTCAAAATATCCAGCTCTTGCCTGGTCCCAACCAGCGGGATCATCACTTCCGGGACCGGCTTGTTGCCTGTCTCCTTGGACACTTCGACGGCCGCCTCAAAGATGGCCCGTGCCTGCATCTGGTAAATCTCAGGATAAGTGATCCCGAGCCGACATCCGCGATGACCAAGCATCGGATTGCTCTCATGCAGGAGACTAGCCTGGTATTTCAGAGTGGTAATTTCGATCCCGGATGACGCGGCCACTTCGGCCATATCTTCGTCTGTATGCGGCATAAACTCGTGCAGTGGCGGATCAAGCAGGCGGATTGTGCACGGCAGATCGCCCATGATCCGGAAAATTTCGGCAAAATCACTACGTTGCATGGGCAGTAATTTGTCGAGCGCCGCGACCCGGCCAGCTCGGTCACCAGCCAGGATCATCGCCCGCACAACCGGGATCCGCTCGGCATCAAAGAACATGTGCTCGGTACGGCAAAGACCAATGCCCTCGGCGCCAAATTCCTTGGCGACAATCACATCGGCAGGCGTTTCAGCGTTGGTGCGCACGTTGAGCTTGCGCACCTTATCCGCCCAGCCCATCAACTTGCCGAAATCGCCAGATAGGTCCGGTTGGCGCATCTCAACTTCGCCGAGCAGAACCTGGCCTTCAGCGCCGTCTACGGTGATCACGTCGCCGCGCTTGACGACCCGTCCGCCAATCCGGAACTCACCTGCCGCATAGTCGATTTGCAGGCTGCCAGCCCCACACACGCAAGGTCGCCCCATGCCGCGCGCCACCACAGCGGCGTGGCTCGTCATACCGCCGCGTGCCGTGACGATTGCTTTGGCCGCATGCATGCCGTGAATATCTTCCGGACTGGTCTCGATCCGAACCAGGATCGCAGCCTTACCTACCTCGGCCAGACGAACAGCCTCGGCGCTATCGAACACAACCTCGCCCATCGCAGCGCCAGGACTGGCAGGCAATCCCACCACAATCACATCGCGCGCCGCGCCTTCCGCAATCGTCGGATGCAGGAGTTGATCAAGTTGGCTCGGGCCCAAGCGCAGGATCGCTTCATTCTCACTGATCAGGCCCTCTTGCGCCATATCAACAGCAATCTTGAGGGCCGCCGCAGCGGTGCGTTTTCCGGACCGTGTTTGCAGCATGTAGAGCACGCCGTCTTCGACGGTAAACTCGATGTCCTGCATGTCACGATAATGCTGTTCCAGCTTGTCAGCGACCCCGGCAAGCTCGGCATAAACCTCCGGCATCGCCTGTTCCAGCGGCACATCGTCAGAGCCAACTTCAGCCGCGCCAGCATGGCTCATCGGGGCGGGCGTGCGAATGCCCGCAACCACATCTTCGCCCTGCGCATTGATCAGATATTCACCATAAAACAGCTTCGCGCCAGTTGATGGATTGCGCGTAAACGCCACCCCGGTCGCCGAGGTGTCGCCCATATTGCCGAACACCATTGACTGCACGTTGACCGCTGTACCCCAGGCTTGGGGAATATCGTTGAGCTTGCGGTAGAGGATCGCACGATCATTCATCCATGATCCGAAGACCGCCGTGATCGCGCCCCAGAGCTGTTCACGCGGATCATCCGGGAACGGCTTGCCGCGTTCGTCCTGCACCGCAGCTTTGTACTGGCGGACAATCTCTTTCCAGTCATCGGCCTGCAAATCTGTGTCGAGATTATAGTCTTCGCGCTCTTTATAATCGTCCAGAATATATTCGAACGTGTCATGGCCAAGGCCGAGCACGACATTTGAATACATCTGAATGAAGCGGCGATAGCTGTCATAAGCGAACCGCTCGCCGGCTTTTTCCGCCAGCCCCTGCACCGTCACATCCGACAGGCCGAGATTGAGCACCGTATCCATCATCCCCGGCATCGACGCGCGCGCGCCCGAGCGCACAGAGACCAGCAGCGGATTACTGGCGTCACCAAAGCCCTTGCCGGTTGAGGCCTCGAGCGCGGCCAGCGCCTGCTCGACCTGCGCATTCAGATCGCCGGGATACGTCTCGCCAAGCTCATAATACGTCGTGCAAACATCCGTGGTCAGCGTGAACCCCGGCGGGACGGGCAGGCCCAAAGTCGCCATCTCGGCCAGGTTCGCCCCCTTGCCGCCGAGCAGGTTCTTCATTGAAGTATCACCATCAGAGCCGCCGCCGCCAAAAGAGTACACCCATTTTGTGTCCGTCTTTGCCGCGTCTGCCATGCTGATCCCCTTTCAGAGCCTTTTAGAATTTGGTCTGCGTATTAGCCCGAAATCTGGCTGAAATCGGCAACGCGGTGCAAAGCGTCACGAATGGCGACCAGAATCAAGAGGCGATTGTGTCTGACTTCGCTGTCATCGGCCTAACAAGCGTATTTAGTCACAAAAACCCAACATCTGATGCCGCGCCGTAACATATGATTCGGGTTTATGGTTAAGCTTCAGGTACAGATCATCCCAGTCGCGATTGGTCTCTTCAATCAAGTTTATCTTCCACGCTCGCTGCCAGGTTTTGATCTGATACTCGCGTGTTTTTGCCGCATCACGTGTATCATGCGGTTCGCACCAGACGAGACGATGGACCTTGTATTTGCGTGTAAACGTACTCCCACGCCCTTAGCGGTGCTCAAATACGCGCTTTGCAAGATCATCGGTATGACCACAGTACAAAGTGCCGTTCTTACGATTACAGAGAAGATAGACCCAGAATTTCTTTTCCATCCCCCTGCCTCCCTTATCCTCCGCAGAAACCAGCGCAGGCTGGTATCCAGCTCCCATACTCCAATCACGAATACGAGATGGACCCCAGCCTCTCATGGTGAGTTCATCGAACCACGCCGGAGTCGCCGGAAACAAAACCTCAAACTCTCCGCCGACCCCAGCGAAAGCTGGGGTCCATCTCCCATACGCTCCCCACACACAGGTGGTAAATCATCGCGCTGGATACCAGCCTGCGCTGGTATCTGCGGAAAATGAATGAGCCTAACCCGCAATCTTTCCAAAATCAGCGACGGCTCCAATCGCCACACGCATCTGGTTCAGCAGGTTCAGACGGTTTGTCCGTACTTTCGGATCGTCTGCGTTGACCATCACGCTGCCTTCACCGTCAAAGAACTCATCTACAGGTACACGCAAGCTCGCCAGCGCCGACATGGCCGCGGCGAAATCTTCTTTATCCAGTGCGGATTTAGCAGCCTTAGCCCCCGCTGTGATGGCTTTGAACAGCGCTTTTTCGGCAGGTGCCTCCAACCGGGCTTCATCGACATCACCCGCGAACGCCGCGCCGTCTTTCTTCTCTTCGGCCTTCAGGATATTCGCAGCGCGTTTGTAGCCCGCCAGCAGGTTCGCCCCGTCTTCAGTTTCAAGAAACGCGCCGAGCGCCTCGACGCGTTTGGTGATGAGCACAAGATCATCATTGCCTGCGCTCACGGCAGTCTGCTTCGCAGACGCCTGCGCGGGCGCGGCCTGACCGGCCGACGGGCGGTCGCCCTTTGCGGCGCTTTGCGACGTACCCAGCGCAAACACAGCATCGATCAAGTCATGGCGCTGGCCGTGGTCTTTGAGGTATTGCTTGAGGCGGTCAGCGAAGAAAGCGAGCAAGTCTTTGATTTCAGATGCCACCTTCTCAAGTCTTTCTTGATCGTTTGGCGAATTTGGATTTCCGCCATCCAGCATTTTCTCAACATAGTTGACCAAGCCCGTCCATGGTACTTTGCCTTCCCAACCAGTCGCCTCTTTTAACGCGTCCCATACCGGTTTCGTTTCAACTTCACTCTGCACTATGAACGCATGATGGTTAGCTGCAAGGCTTGCTCTTGTCAGGAAAGAGTTCAACCCCAACCGAACCCCATTCTCCAACACGATCCGCACCACGCCGAGCGCCGCCCGCCGCAACGCAAACGGATCTTTGCTTCCGGTTGGCTTCTCATCAATCGCCCAGAAGCCGACTAAAGTATCGAGCTTGTCGGCGAGCGCTACGGCGATGGCGACTGGGTCGCTCGGTACGGCGTCGGATGGGCCTTGTGGTTTGTAATGGTCGGCGATGGCATTGGCGATCTGGGTGATTTCAGCTTCAGAAAGCCCCTCCGCCCAATTTGTCATCCCGGAAAGCTCGTCAGAGCTTATCCGGGACCCCGTATCGGGCTTGGCCTCCTGGGTCCCGGCTTTCCGCTGCGCTCCAGCCGGGATGACAGTGTTGAGCTGTTCCAAAGCATAATAGCGCCCCATCACGCCCTGTAATTCAGGGAATTCATCGACCATCTCAGACACCAGATCGGCCTTGCACAGGCGCGCGGCGCGTACCGCCAAATCCGGGTCCGCGCCGACTTTTGGGGCCAGTTCGCGCGCCAGCGCCGCCACCCGCTCGACCTTATCCGCAATCGTGCCGAGCTCTTGCTTGAAGTCGATCTTGCCGAGCCGCTCGGCCATCGCTTTGAGGCCCGTCTTCTTGTCATTGTCCCAGAAGAACCGGCCATCATCGAGGCGCGCCGACAGGACTTTGCGATTGCCCGCCGCAATCGCCTTGCCGCCGTCGCTCGCCTCAATATTCGCCACGACGACGAAATGCGGGGCGAGCTTGCCCGTTTTGGGATCACGCACCGCGAAATATTTCTGATGTGTGCGCATCGACAATTGGATCACTTCGGCAGGCAGTTCCAGAAACCCTGCATCCATGTCGCCGAGGATAACCTGCGGCCATTCGGCCAGCCCGGTCACTTCTTCGAGCAGCCCAGCATCCTCAACCAGTTCCAGCCCGGCCTTCTTGCACACCGCTCTGGCGTCTGTCTCAATCTTGGTGCGGCGGTCCGCGCGCGTCAGCATGACATGGCCTTCGCCGCCCAGCGCGCCAACATAATCGGCAAGGTTCGCAACCTTGAACGGTCCACGCCCATGCACCCGGTGGCCCTCAGTCAGGTTACTGCTAGCAATCCCGCCGACCGTAAACACAACCGTCTTGCCATCAAACACGCACAGAATACGCTGTATTGGCCGTACCCAGCGCAGGTCGCCTGTGCCAGTGCGCATTGATTTGGGCCAGTGAAACCTGGCGATGATCTGTGGTACAAGATCGGCGACAATATCTGCCGTCGCCCGGCCTGAAACTTTGCGCACGGCAACATAGAAGTCGCCTTTCCTGGGATCAGACCGGACCTCGGCCTCGGAAATATCGCTAAAGCCCGCGCCGCGCAGAAAGCCCGCCACCGCTTGTTCCGGCGCGCCAAGTTTCGGGCCTTTGCGTTCTTCCTCCGTATCGGCAGAGCGCGCGGGCAGCCCCTCAATACACACCGTCAATCGGCGCGGCCCGGACATCGACGCGACCTTAGACCCCGCCAGTCCAGCCGCCGCCAAACCCTCGACCAACGCCTTTTGCAGGTCGGCCTCAGCCTTGACCTGCATCCGCGCCGGGATTTCCTCAGAGAATATTTCAAGCAGAAGTTCAGGCATATCAGTCGCGTTCAATTCTTATCGTTGGGCCGCAGATGCAGCAAAATCAAAGGGCACTATGCGAGCCATCGCACAGCGGCGCTTTGCCGGTGCGTTTGCAAGCGCAAAAGAAGACTTTGCCGGTTTTGGGCGCTTCCCAGCCCTGCGGCGCGAATTCGCTGCCCTTGTGCGAGCCATCGCAGAAAGGCTGTGTTTTCGAGCGCCCACACGCGCACCACCAATACATTTTGCCTTCTTCGACCTCGACGCCAATCGGTTCAGTACCGCCAATTTCAGGTTCTTCCGACATCAGATGTCCTCCATATGTTTGACGGTTCGCGCCGTCGCGTCGTCATCGCCAGTTTTGGCTGCCAGTGCTCTGAGAATTTGGTGATTTTTTCGGAGAGATTGACCTTGGTCATGGTACCGGGCTTTCGTGAAATGTTGCCCGGATCGCGCTGGTATCGGCATCTGGCGCGAGGTCCAGCATCGCGCGCGATGTGTACGCGCCGCGCTCAAGACCACCCTCGCGATAGGCCCAATCGACAATATCCGCCTCGGCAAAGTCGAGTGTCTGGCCAGTTTGGAATCGGTCATTGCCGCCATTCTCGATAATCACTGATCCGCGCCATTCGGTCGGCCCTGCCTGTTGCAAGTATTCGACCCAGACATAGTCGCGCAGATAGTCAGCGCTTGGCTCAATGATCTTGACGCGGAACTGTTCTTCGCCTGATGAATGCGCCTCGAAATGGTCCCAGAATACAGGCAACGTGCTTTGCGCCTCAAGCATCGCCGCTTTGATCGAGGCATATTTGTATAGCGGGGGTTCGCCCTCTTGCACGACCGCGTCTTTGTTGCCCGAACAGACGGCCAGACCCGCCATCGCGAATAGAGAGATCAGGGGATATTTCATGCCAGCGCCCGCTCTGCTTCTTGCTCGGCCCATTGCTCAGCCGCGCCGCGCGCCAGGTCGCGCACCCGCGCAATATAGGCCTGACGCTCGGTCGGCGAGATTGCGCCGCGTGCGTCGATCAGGTTGAACGTGTGGCTGGCTTTCAGCGCGAAATCATAGGCTGGCAGAGGTAGGTTCGCTTCGCGCAAAGCGTTCGACTGTTTCTCGCAATCAGCAAACCAGCCTTGCAGCATCTCGACATCGGACTGCTCGAAATTGAACGCCGATTGCTGCACCTCGTTCTCGTGGAAGACATCGCGATAGGTCAGCGGCACAGGGCTTGTCGGATCATTGAACGGCAGGTCGAAGACATTATCGACGCCAAACACATACATCGCCAAACGTTCCAAACCATAAGTCAGCTCGCCTGATACGGGAAAAACATCAAGACCGCCAACCTGCTGAAAATAGGTATATTGCGACACTTCCATACCGTCGCACCAGACCTCCCAGCCGAGGCCCCACGCGCCGACGGTTGGGTTCTCCCAATCATCTTCGACAAAGCGAATATCGTGTAGCAGAGGGTCAATCCCGATCTCGTACAGCGAGTTGAGATAGAGGTCTTGCAGGTTGGCCGGGTTGGGTTTCAGGATGACCTGATACTGATAGTAATGGCCCAACCGCATCGGGTTCTCGCCATAGCGCGCATCGGCGGGGCGGCGGCACGGCTGCACATAAGCGGCGCGCCAATCCTTCGGCCCGAGCGCCCGCAACACCGTCGCCGGGTGCAGCGTGCCCGCGCCAACTTCCAAGTCATAAGGCTGCAAGATCGCACACCCTTGCGCGCCCCAATAGGCATGCAAACGCAGAATCAGGTCCTGGAATGAAACGGGCTTCTCTTTGGCTTTAGGCGCAGTCATAAGGCGGGGTCCGGCGACGAAAGTTTCAATGCGTACCGCCTAACCCCGCCCGCCGTTTTTCGCAACTGCACACTGGAGCCTTATTCCGGCAGCCACTCCAAAATCGCCTGGCCGATCTCATCAGGCGAGTCTTCCTGAACGAAATGGATACCCGGAACCGTAATCTCGGTCAGATTTGGCCAGGTTCGTACAAAGTCGCGAACGGGGCCCTGTAGAATCGCACCGGGCTCGGCATTGACGTACAGTTTCGGAATATCGTTCTGCGCCATCCACGCGCCATATTCCGACACGATCGCAGTCACATCAGCAGGCTCACCCTCAATCGGGAGTTGGCGCGGCCAAGTCAGCGTTGGTCGTCGGCCCTCGCCCGGTTCCAGATAGGGACGCCGGTATTCGTTCATTTCTGTCTCTGTCAGCGTGCGCAGGATCGCGCCGGGCAAGATGCCTTCAATAAAAGCATTGCCTTGAAGCATCATCTCTTCGCCTGCGGGTGACCGGAAGGCTTGAAAGGTTTCCCGGACACTCTCTGGAAAGTTTTCCCAAGCTGGGATAGGCGCAACGATTGCCTCCATGAAGGCAATGCCCTTAACCGCGTCGGGGTTTTGATGGGCCCAGTGAAAACCAAGACCTGACCCCCAATCGTGGATAACAAGCGTCACGTTCTCGGTGACGCCCAACTCGGCCAATAGGGCGAAGAGATATTTGCGATGCTCAACATAGGTGTAACTATCAGGGCCACTATTATCGAGCTTGTCGGAATCTCCCATCCCGATCAGGTCTGGCGCGATTAGGCGGCCTTTACCCTCAAGGTGTGGCATCACGTTGCGCCAAAGATACGATGACGTCGGATTGCCATGCAGGAACACGATCGGATCGCCTGTCCCGACCTCGACATAAGCCATTTGCTTGCCCAGAATTGTCTTGAACTTCTTTTCGTAACGGGACACTTCGGTTGAGGGTGTCATGGCGATCTCTTTTTCTTCCGTTGGGTGTGAGAGGGCTTGGCAACCGGCGAGAATAAGCAGCGTTGCGGTGCCAAGAACGGTCAGTGTGAATTTGATCATCGTATGATCTTTCATCTAGGTTCAACTTGAAACAGGAGGCCTAGAGAAGGCCAGACGTCAAGAGCAGATAGGCGATAAGACCTGATCGCTATCAGTCTGCTTTTCAGATGTAAAAAGACCACCTTGACCGCAACTCGCTGGCTCGGTCATGTGCAAGCATGCAAACACTTCTCCCCCTCGCCGCAAACATCGGCGCGCGCCTGAAAGCTCGCGGCGAAACAATTGCTATCGCCGAGTCTTCATCCGGCGGTTTGATCTCTGCGGCCTTGCTCGCTGTGCCCGGCGCATCGGCTTATTATCGCGGTGGCGGCGTGATCTACGCCCCGCCCGCGTTCAAAGGCCTGATGGGCCTCGACAAGTCGGACATGCAAGACATGCGCTCGTCGACCGAACCTTATTCGCTACTGCTTGCCCGCACGATCCGCACCAGACTACGGGCCACATGGGGCCTGTCAGAAACCGGCGCGGCTGGCCCAACGGGAAACCCATATGGCGACGATGCCGGGCATACTTGCGTCGGGTTGGCAGGCGAAACGCTGGAAATCGCCCACACCCTTGAAACCGGTCTCACCGGCCGCGCCCAAAACATGCGGCTGTTTGCGCGTGAGGCCTTAAAGCATCTTCACGCCGCGCTGGATTAGCGCCAATCCAGACCCATTCCGTCTCCCGCAACCCTCTCCATCCGCTCAGACACCGCGCCGCCTTTGCTCTCAAACAGGTCAATTCCGCCGAGCAGCCGCATCGGCCCGGATCGCAAGCCCTTGCGCGCCCGCACAATCACACGCTTGGCTTCTGCGCCGGGGTGTGGCCGGACGGGCATCACCGTAATCTCACCCGTGCGCCGCTCAATCAGTGCCAATATCCGCGCCAGTTCAGCCGCGCGGTGGATCATCACAAACGTCCCCTTGGGCCGCAGCGCGAACAGCATCGCGTCAATCCAACCCTTCAGCGGCAGGCTCTCAACATAAGCACCCTGCTTGCCCTCACCGGGCAGTTTAATTGTCCCCTCGCCAAAGAAAGGCGGGTTGGAAAAGACCAAATCGAAACGGTTTTCCCACTCAGCGGGCAGTACCCCCGCATCCCCCTCGACAAGATCAACCCGCTCACCAGCCGAGTTCGCCTCAATGCCGCGCCGTGCCAACACCGCCATATCCGCATCACGCTCCAGTCCAGTAAACTTCACATCCGGTAATCGCCACATTGCCGGGAACAAAGCGCCCCCCGCACCGCAGCCGATCTCCAACGCCTCGCCATAGGCCCCCGCATCCAAAGCCGCCGCCAGCAACACGCTATCCGTCCCGGCGCGAAAACCCTTGGTCGGCTGAAATACTTTCACTCGCCCAGACAGGAACGTATCCATGCTTACAGATTCAGACATGTCGCAGCCTTGAGCGCCGTCCATCGCGAAGCAAAGCGTAGCGAAGGCAGATCAAACAAGTCACGCATCCCGCTCCAGCTCACTCAACACCGCCAGCGCCCGCTCAGCGAGATCTTCGCGTACCGTCACCCGGATCGGCACCATCGGTCCGCGCCCATCAATCACCGCCGTATGCTCATCCAGAACGAACGCTTCGATGCCCTCTTCGGACAGCAAATGGCGGATATAAGAGAGCTTCACCAGATCATTCGTTCGAAACACTTCTTCCAACTGATCTCTCCATTGTGTCACATGCGGCGGGGCACCGCAGGGGATGTACGTAACATTTACGCTACCCATATGGAAAGACAGGTGAAAGTGGAATAGGACAATCACGTGACTTCATTTGCCAAGCCCCACGCCCCGCGCGATACCGCCACGATTGTTGAGCGCCTTCAGGGTATGCTCGCAAGCGATCTCGCCGCAACCGAAGCTCTGCTCAAGGAACGCGCCGCCAGCCCGGTCGCCATCATCCCTGACCTGTCCGGCTATATCGTTTCAGCCGGCGGCAAGCGTCTACGCCCCATGGTCACCCTCGCAGCTGCAAACGCGGCGGGCGGCGCAAGGCCCGGCACGCACGCTCTCGCGGCCGCCGTTGAGTTCATCCACACGGCCACGCTTTTGCACGATGATGTGGTTGATGAGAGCGATCTGCGACGCGGCAAGGCCGCCGCCAAGAATGTCTGGGGCAATTCTGCGTCCATTCTGGTTGGTGACTTCCTGTTCGCCCGCGCCTTCACATTGATGGTCGAAACAGACAGTTTGGAAATCCTCGGCATCCTGTCGCATGCGTCCAGCGTCATCGCTGAGGGCGAGGTGCACCAACTCGCCGCCGCGAGCCGTAAAGACCTGCCAACCGAAGAATATCTCGCCATCATTGAAGCGAAAACCGCCGCTTTGTTCGAAGCCTCTGCCCGCGCTGGCGCGCTATCGGCTGGCCCGCAAGGCGCGCAATTTGCCGACGCCCTCGCCGCCTATGGCAAAAATCTCGGCCTCGCGTTTCAGATCATTGATGATGCTCTCGATTATGGCGGCACAACTTCGGTC
Organism: Henriciella sp.; assembly: GCA_021776655.1. Taxonomy (GTDB): domain Bacteria; phylum Pseudomonadota; class Alphaproteobacteria; order Caulobacterales; family Hyphomonadaceae; genus Henriciella. Next base: position 96,543 of record JAJFFK010000045.1, read on the forward strand.
ATCGGCAAAACGGTCGGCGACGATTTCCGCGAAGGCAAATCAACCTTACCGACGATCATCGCGCGCCGTCGTGGCTCTGATGAAGACGTCGAATTCTGGGACCGCGCTCTAACCGTGGACTCGCAAAAAGAGGGCGATCTTGCGCATGCGATCTACCTGATCCGCACCACCGGCGCTGCCGAAGCGACTCTGGCCGAAGCCGACGCTTATGCCGGTCTTGCCAAGACCGCGCTGAAAGCATTGCCCGACAGCGCGTGGGCACAGGCCCTCGCCGATCTCGCCGATTTCTGTGTCAGCCGCGCCCACTAAAATAACCCGCTTGCCCCTATAGATACAGCCGTTAAGGTCGCGCTGACTTGGAGAATCGCCCATGAAAACGCGCGCCGCTGTGGCTTTTGAAGCCAGGAAACCCTTGGAAATTGTCGAGCTTGATCTTGAAGGCCCGAAAGCCGGCGAGGTGCTCGTCGAGATCATGGCCACCGGCATCTGCCATACTGACGCCTATACGTTGGATGGTTTCGATAGCGAGGGCATTTTCCCAAGCGTGCTCGGCCATGAAGGCGCCGGTATCGTGCGCGAAATTGGTGCGGGCGTCACCTCGGTGCAGCCGGGCGATCATGTTATCCCGCTTTATATACCCGAATGCCGCCAGTGTAAAAGCTGCCTGTCGGGCAAGACCAATCTCTGCACCTCAATCCGCGCCACACAGGGCCAGGGTCTGATGCCGGATGGCACCAGCCGGTTTTCGTATAAAGGCCAAACCATCCATCACTATATGGGCTGCTCGACATTCTCCAATTTCACTGTCCTGCCAGAGATCGCGCTCGCCAAAGTCCGCGAAGACGCACCGTTCGACAAGGCCTGCTATATCGGTTGCGGCGTGACCACCGGCGTCGGCGCAGTGACCAATACGGCCAAGGTCCAACCAGGCGACAATGTCGTCGTCTTTGGCCTTGGTGGCATCGGTCTGAACGTCTTGCAAGGCGCGCGCATGGCCGGCGCTGACAAGATTGTCGGGGTTGATATCAATGCCAGCAAGGAAGACTGGGGCCGCAAGTTCGGGATGACCGATTTCGTCAATCCCAAACACGTCGATGACGTGGTTGCTGAAATCGTCAAACTCACCGATGGCGGCGCCGATTACAGCTTTGACTGTACCGGCAATACCGAGGTGATGCGCCAGGCCCTGGAATGCTGCCATCGCGGCTGGGGTACCAGTGTCATTATTGGCGTCGCTGAAGCGGGCAAGGAAATCTCGACCCGGCCGTTCCAGCTCGTCACCGGCCGCAGCTGGCGCGGCACCGCGTTTGGCGGCGCAAAGGGGCGCACCGACGTGCCGAAAATCGTCGACTGGTACATGAACCAGAAAATCCAGATCGACCCAATGATCACCCACACAATGGGCCTCGAAGACATCAACAAAGCCTTCGACTTGATGCACGCAGGCGAAAGCATCCGGTCAGTGGTCATCTACTAATCAACTCAATCCTCAAAGGAGAAATATATGTTCAGTCACGTAATGCTCGGGTCGAATGACATCGATCGATCGAAGGCGTTTTACGACGCCCTGTTCACGTCAGTTGGCGGCAAACCAGGTATCAAAGACCCGAAGGGACGCCTGATTTACATGCATAATGGCGGCCTGTTCCTCGTCACGCCGCCCATCAATGGCGAGCCAGCATGCCACGCAAACGGCGGCACAATTGGCTTTGCTGCGGCAACGACCGACGAAGCTGACACCTGGCACAAAGCGGGCGTCGCGGCGGGCGGCACCGCAATCGAGGATGCCCCCGGCTGGCGCGAAGGCGGCGGCATGCGCCTCTACCTCGCCTATCTACGCGACCCGGACGGCAACAAAATCTGCGCCATGCATCGCGGCTAAACGAAACCGCAAATATGCCCGATCTTCAGTACACGCTCAAAAAACTCGCCGAGATCTATGACCTCGGCAATTCGGGCGCTGAAGATCGGGATTTTTTCGTAGCCCTCGCAGGCGAGCCACCACAGGACATTCTCGATCTTGGTTGCGGCACCGGTCTCATCTGCAACGCCTTTGCCACTCTTGGTCATCGCGTTGTCGGAGTTGATCCCGCAGTCGCCATGCTCGACGTCGCCCGACGTAAACCACACGGTGACCAAATCACATGGGTCGAGAGCACCGCCGAAACCGTCCGCACCGATCAGCGCTTTGACTTGGTCATCATGACCGGGCACGCCTTTCAAGTGCTGCTCACTGAGGACGCCGAATGCTCGCCTCCGATCCGGCTGCAGCAACCATTAGCTTCACCTGGGACTATGATTTTGGCGACGAGGTCGTGAGTTCAGAAAGCACGCTTTGGTTTCTCAGCCACGAACAGATCATCGCCCTTGCGAGCCAATCCGGGCTAGACCTGATCGACCTGTTCGGTGACTGGGACGCCAGCCCATTTGACGATGCCAAGTCATGTGAGATGATCTTCAAGTTCAAGCTGAAAGAGCAAACATGATGCGCAACATTTTGACAGGCCTAGCCGCCCTCGCCCTAACCGCCTGCTCAACGCTAGCCCCCCTCACCCTGCCCGTGGCGCACAGCAACAACGCCATTGCCATCGCGGCCGGCGCCGATGGCCTTACCCTCTATTCCTTCAACGGCCTGCGCGCGGGCAAGACCCACACTGATGTCAGCCGCCAAGCCTTCGCGTGCCCGGTCGACACCGCCTGCCGCCAACTCGCTGATGTCCCCGTCCCCGAAGGCCGCCTCGCCAGCAGCGCGGTCACCCTGAACAACACGATCTATCTGTTCGGCGGCTACAGCGTCGCGGCGGACGGCACCGAGGTCTCCACCCCGGACGTCCTCGCCTTCGATCCGATGCGCGAAACCTATACGCGCCAACCCGACATGCCCGTGCCCGTAGATGACGCGGTGATCTTCACCTACCAAGAGCGCTACATCTACTTAGTCTCCGGCTGGCACGATGACGGCAATGTTGCCCACGTTCAGGTCTATGATACGCAGACCCAAATCTGGGGCCGCGCGACAGATTATCCCGGCGCGCCGGTATTCGGACATTCCGGCGGCGCAGTGAACGGCAATATCGTCATCGCCGATGGCGTCGCTGTCATCGGACGCGAAAACGGACGCAGACAATTCGGCGCGGTTGATCAGGTCTGGCTTGGCACCATTTCCCTAAAGGATCCGCTCTCAATCAGCTGGGTTTCCGCCCCCGCGCACTCTGGCTCCCCGGTCTACCGCGCTGCATCTGCGGGGCGACCAAGCGCCAACCAGGTGATCTTCGCAGGCGGCGGCGATAATCCCTACAACATAGACGGTGTCGGCTATAACGGCGTGCCCGCCAAGCCATCGAGCACCGTCTTCGCCTATGATTTCGACCAGAACGCATGGCTCGACCTTGGACGGCTCCCCACCCCCAGCATGGACCATCGCGGCTTGCTGATCCACGGCAATAGCGCCTACATTATCGGCGGCCTGGACGCGGATCTGAGCGTGCGAAATGCCATCACCGAATTCGAACTGGAGGCCGAATAATCATGCAAACCATCTCCTCATGGGCCGCTCACGGCGGCACGCTGTCCGTCCACGATCACGCGTCCAGCACCACCAATTGCACCATGCGGTTTGCCGTCTACACGCCGCCGCAAGCCAAAGACGGCCCGGTGCCTGTGCTGTGGTTTCTGTCTGGCCTGACCTGCACATGGGCGAATGTGATGGAGAAATCCGGCATCATGGCTCACGCCGCCCAGCACGGCCTGATGGTGATCGCACCCGATACCAGCCCACGCGGCGATGACGTCGCCAATGACGACGCTTATGATATTGGCCAAGGCGCGGGCTTCTATCTCACCGCCACGCAAGCCCCGTGGGCCGAGCACTTCAAGATGGACCAATATCTCACTAATGAATTACCCGTGATCATCGCCGGAAACTTCCCCGCCGACATGGCTCGCCAAGGCATTACCGGCCACTCAATGGGTGGTCACGGCGCGCTGACCCTGCACCTGAAATACCCTGAAACCTACCGAACCTGCTCCGCTTTCGCACCGATCGTCTCGCCGATCCGCGTGCCATGGGGACAAAAAGCGTTTGAAACCTATCTCGGCCCGCTCAACATTGATTGGGAACAATATGATACCACCGAACTGGTCAAAGAGCGCCCGTCCGACGCCCACATCCTGATCGATCAGGGCGGCGCAGATCAATTCCTCACCGAGCAGTTAGACCCGGAAACCTTCCTGACCGCTTGTAAAAATCACGGTCAGCACGTCACCCACCGCATGCAGCCGGGCTACGATCATTCCTACTATTTTATTGCCAGTTTCATGGCCGATCACGTCGCCCATCACGCAAGTGTGCTGCCAGGCTGACATATCTATAAGGGCTCGGCCCTAGACTTGCCGCATTCAGAGATACAAACTCATGCAAAACGACACCCAAGAAGGACGATTGAAAATGATATCTCTGCGCGCAGCTTTGTACGGATTTACCGCTTTAAGCCTCAGCGCTTGTGCCAGTGCGCCCGCCACGCCCGATTATAGCGATCTCAGCCCGCACCAGCAGGAAGTGCTGATCGCCCTCGCCTCATTCTCTGACGCTTATGACGTTTCACCGGCAGCGTTAGCAACCGCAGTCCTCGACGATGAGGGCCAGCCTGTCGGCCTGCCTGCCTATGAAAACCCATCGGCCGCGATCCGCGCCGGGGATACAGCCGCCTTTATTGCTTCGATTAAGACCGGCATTGCCAGCACGGATGACGTCTCGGCTTTTCCAGCCATGGTTCTGTCGATTGATGACGCGGCGGCTGGGCAATACCAACAGGCGCTGGATCGATTGGAGCCTGCATTTGATGACAGCGTAGCCGCGCCTACGGCGGGGTTCCTGAAAGCCTGGTACCTTGCCATGGACGGCCAGATCGACGCGGCAATTACCGCACACCGGACCGTCGGTGGCACGCTGCCTGGCCTGACTGGCGATCTATCTCTGGCCGCGATGTTGGAGGCGGTTGGCCGCTCAGACGAAGCGCTTGGTGTTTACAGCGCGATGACACCGTCCAACATTACCGCTCCCGAACATGATTTTGACCCGCAAGGCCTGGTCTTCTCGCATGTTCAGCTGGTGATCGCGCGCCAGGCCCTGCTGATGCGTCGCGAAGGCCGCATCGAGGATGCCCAGGCCCTTTACCAACGACTATCAGAGTCCGAGCCCGAAGAAGCAACCAGTTACGCCGCCGCGATTGAGGCCCTCGCCAGCGGTCGCGGGTTGGACGACACACCCCTCAACATAGAAGCAGCCTTCACGCGCTCAATGGCCGATTATTCGCGATCATTATCATTCCAGCGCTTGATCGCTGGGGCAATGATGGGCAATCGCCCGCGTGGCTTTGACGATACCAAGGGTGCATTTGATCAACTCGCTTTGCTGATTGACCCCGGCAATGAGGGCTTGCGCCTCGCCGTGCACGATGACCTGTTTGATGAAGCCTTGCTCGAAGGCGCGCTGCACATCATTCGCTCTGCACCTGAACCAAGCGCCAGCCTGAAGCTGGCCGAAGCTGGAACCTTGTTACGGATGAATGATTTGGCTGGTGTCAGCACGGCATTGGAGCGCGCTTTGGAGCTTGCCGAGAGTGATGAACAACTCGGCGTGACATCAGCAGCGATGGGCCTGTATTCCCTTCTAAACGAAGAAGCCAATGCCCTCGAACTCGCCGCCAGGTTGCCCGATATGGCTGAATCGCCAGCTGAAAAAGCCACCGCACATGGTATTAGCGCCGCTGTGTATAGCCAGTTTTCGCGCTATGACGAAGCCTTGGTCCAATCGCGCGCCGCGCTTGCGCTTGATGATACACATGACCGGCGCATGGCGTTGACCAATGCACTGGCCGAGGCTGGTGAGATTGACGAGGGGCTGAAACTGCTACGCTCGGAAGCTTTGGCACGTCCCAACGATCCTTATATGCTCAACACGATGGGCTATTATCTGGTTGTCCATACTGACCGACTTGATGAAGCTTTCCGCGTCCTCGCCCGAGCCTCGGCTCTGGCTCCAAGTGATGCCTATATCGCCGACAGTTTTGGCTGGATCCGCTATAAGTTAGGGGACTTGGAGGGCGCTCGGCACTATATCGAGCTTAGCCGCCGTGAGTTGCAGCCCCAACGCCATTGGGAAATTGAAGACCATCTTGGTGACATCTATTGGCACCTTGATCGCAAGGACGCCGCGCAAGAAGCCTGGGGGTTTGCCCTTAATGAATTCCCGCCTGAAGAAGAGCGCGCCAAGATCGAGAGCAAGTTACGCGATGGCCTGTCGGGACCACCACCGGAGAAGCAGCCGCTTCCTGATGTTTCGCTTGGCGATGATGGCGCCGTTTCGCGGAACGACATCTAATCGGAAATCCCTCTTGCCCTGATCGGCGGAGACTGGAACAAAGGGCAGATGTTGCGTTTTGTTCCAATCCTGCCGATTCTGCTTTTTCTATCTGCTTGCGCAAGCGGCGGCCCGATGGCTTTGCCAGCAGATGCCCTGCGTCAGGCGCGTCAGGACATACAGCTTCGCGAGGAGGTGCGCCACTATTCGCACTTTGCCGTTGCGCGCTATGCGTCGCTAACTGACGATCCGGCGATCGCGGCTGAAAACTACGCCGAGGTGGCGCGTCTTGCACCAGGTGATTTAACCATTGCCGAGCGGGCCGTATTTTCTGCCTTGCTGATCGGAGATGTTGATGACGCTGCCAGACTCGCGCGCCGCATCCCCGATACCACGCTGAACGAGACTGAACTCGCGCGTCTGACGCTCGCGATTGATGCTGTTGCCAATAATCACAATACCAAAGCGCTGACCTATCTGGAACAGCCATGGAACAGTACGTATCACGCCGTTCTGGCACGCAGCATCGCCGCGTGGATCGCCATTGGAAACGACCCAGACCGAGCGATCGAATTGCAGGCGGGGGCTGCGGGTGATGACCCTGTCCTCTCCGGTGTGTCGCAAAATCTCGGCGCGATCATGCAACTCAATGCTGGCGAAACCGCGCAAGCGAAAGCTGATCTTGAGCAATTGTGGCAAGCCGGGGCGCGATTGGCGATCGGGGTAGAGGCGCATACAAGACTGATGGCTCTGGCAGGCGAAACCGACGCTGCCCAGAACCGCCTGCGCGATTTTCGAGAACTGGTCGGGCGACATCCTGCCCTCACCGCGCTCGCCCGCGAGATAGAGGCGGGCGCCGTCGCTCCAACCAAAACGCTGACACAAAAGCAAGGGATGGCATTGGCGGTTTATGCTGCCACAGCGGCCCTTGCCAATCAGAATGAGAGCGACCTTCCCGGTGTCTATTTTGCCCTGGCTTTGCACCTTGACCCGGACCTGGATGCGGCCCGCACCCTCTGGGCAGATACGCTGGATAAGGCAAACCGCCGCGAGGAAGCGATTGCACTCCTGCAAACTGTGCCGCCCGGTTCACTCTATCATACCAACGCGCAAGGGCAGCTGGCCTGGGCATTGCGGCGTGAGGGGCGCAATGATGAGGCGCTGCAAATTGCGCAATTCACGCTTGAACGGACCGAAGATCGCAATATCCGCATCCAACTGGCTGACCTGCTGCAATCGCTTGGCCGCGATGGCGAAGCGGAGGCTGCCTTCACCGAAATTATTCAAGCCGACGAAGCCAATGGTCTGCATGACTGGCGGATCTATTATGCGCGCGGCGCGGCGCGTGAACGGCTCGGGCGCTGGCCTCCGGCTGAGGATGATCTGAAAGCAGCGCTTGGCCTGAAACCCGATAGCCCCGCGATCATGAACTATCTTGGATATGGCTGGATCGCGCGTGGAACACGGTTGGATGACGGCTTACGTTTGATCGAAAATGCTTTGCGGCTTGAGCCCAGCAATGGCGCTTATACAGACAGCCTTGGCTGGGCGCATTACAAGCTGGGCAATTATGACCGTGCGGTTTTCTACCTTGAGCGCGCCACTGAGCTGGCCCCGCAAAATGCCGAAATACTTGACCATCTTGGCGATATCTACTGGCAGATCGGGCGCTATACCGAAGCGGGTTACCAATGGCAGCGGGCGATTGGCTATAGCAATGACAGCGAGGCGGTTGATCTGATCCAGCAGAAAATTGATGGCGGTTTCGCTCTGCTCACGGCTGGCAACACGGCGCTGGTCCCCTCTGCGCAATGACCGACTTGACTGAACACGCGCCGGCCAAACTAAACCTGTCTTTGCATGTTGGCCCGGTCAAAGCCAATGGTCGTCACGCGTTGACCTCGCTCGTCACGTTTACCGACAAGACCGTGTCTGACGTGCTCGATGCGCGGCCCGCGACCAATTTCAGCCTCGCTGTAGAAGGACCGTTCGGCAAGGGCGCTGGCCCGGCCAAGACCAATCTCGTGCTGCAGGCCGCGCGCGCCCTGAACGAGGCGCTGGACGGCAATGCCCCGCCGCTCTCCTTCCGCCTGACCAAACGCCTGCCCTGCGCGGCTGGAATTGGCGGTGGATCAGCCGATGCCGCCGCCGCACTGCGCCTGATCGTGCGCGCGCATGGCGGTGACCGGGTGATGGACATGGCACGAGAAGTTGCGCCGGGACTTGGCGGCGATGTACTGGCCTGCCTGATTGGTATTCCCGGCCTGATGAGCGGCGAAGGCGAAGCGTTTGAGCCAATGCTGAACATTCCGCTTCTCCCTGCCGTTCTGGTCAATCCCGGCGTGGCTTGCCCAACCGGTGATGTGTTTGCGGGCTTCGATGCGGGCGGCGGCAAGATGCTGGATCACCCGATGCCGAAAGCCGGACGCGCCCGCGATGCTGATTTCAAAGCCTATCTCGGCGCAGATACGATCAATGCGCTGGAAGCACCTGCCACATCCTTGGTGCCTGAGATCAGCGATGTCCTGGCCGCGCTAACATCGACACCGAATGCCCGCCTCACCCGAATGAGCGGCTCTGGTGCAACCTGTTTTGCCCTGTTCGATACGCTGCATGAAGCCGAGATGGCGGCGAAAGATTTGCAAGCAGATCACCCCGATTGGTGGACGGTCTCAACCATGTTGGGAGGGGGATGATGCTCAACACGCTCTATGCTTTTGCCAGCATTGTCCTGTTTGGGGCGTCACTCACTTTTTCAATGCTTTTCGGCGCTTTGATGATGAAAACCGGCGTGGTTGATGCCCCTGATGGCGCGCGCAAGACACAGGCAGTCGCCGTCCCTCGGCTCGGCGGCGTCAGTCTTGCCGGGGCCCTGTTTTGCGCGCTCATTCTGCTACCCATCATCGTGATGGTGTTATCGAGCAGCGACCCCAAAGCATCTTTGGGCGACACGACAGCCCTGCTCCAATTGCTCATAAGCAACTGGCTTGTTGTCGCTCTCACCCTGTTCGGTTTCCTGATCGGGCTTTGGGACGATGTTGGAACCGCGCAGACCCGGCTCAAGCTTGCTCTGCTCGCCGTCGCGGCTCTCGCTGCTGCAATTTTCGGACTACACCCCGAAGCGTTGACCAGCCCGTTTGGAGACCTATCCGCACCGATCATCCTGATCATTGGCAGTGCGCTATGGCTGTTGGTTTTTACCAATGCTGTGAACTTCATGGATGGCTCTGACGGTATGGCAGGTGGGGCGCTGCTGATCATGTTCGCGGGATTAGCGCTGGCCAGCGATGCTCTCCTTCACCTCGGCTGGTTCGCCCTGTTCGGAGCCCTCGCCGGTTTTCTGATCCATAATTTGCGCGGGAAGCTGTATATGGGCGACGCAGGCGCACTTGGGCTTGGCGCACTGTTTGCCAGCTTGGGCGTGGTTTCAGGGTTAGAGGTTTGGACAATCGCGACGCTGGCTTTACCGGTCTTGCTCGACGTTCTGCTGACCCTGATCTGGCGCGCCAAGCATAAGCGCTCCTGGCTGCAGCCGCACCGCGACCATGCCTATCAACGCCTGATCGACAGTGGCTGGAGCCATATCGAAGTCGCCGTCCTGTATTGGGGGCTAACAGGTGCGTGCGCTGTCGCGGCGGTGATTGCCGCAAAATCTGGCGGGGCTGTGCCGTTCGCCGCCTTTTGGATGCTGACCTTGGTCGGCACGGTGATGTGGAGCCTGAACCGGCGCTGGAAGCCTGTTTAACCAACCGCACTCTAACCTGTCATCCCGGCCTTGAGCCGGGACCCAGTTCTCCAGGTGTTAGTCTTCGCAGCTCTGGGTCCCGGATCGCTATCGCGTCCGGGATGACAAATAGAGCTTGGCGGAACCAGCAAAACAGACACGCTGTAAGGTGTCCGAGTTTGAGGCTATAATCTCCGCCAACCCCAGCGAAGGCTGGGGTCCAGCGTGGGAAATTCGGTCTTGGGAAAATGGTTTTCCTGGGTGTATTTTAATAACCCACATCCCACTTGGCAAACATCGAGCGATGGATACCAGCCTGCGCTGGTATCGGCGGGATACACGAAAAGTGCTCCCCAGGCCTTACATATTCGGATAGGCGGGTCCACCGCCGCCCTCTGGCGTTTCCCAATTGATGTTCTGGTTCGGGTCTTTGATATCGCAGGTCTTGCAATGGATGCAGTTCTGCGAATTGATCTGGAAACGCGGCGGTTTGCCGTCTTCCTCAACCCATTCATACACCCCGGCCGGACAATAGCGCGCCGACGGACCGTCAAACACATCCAATTCGCTGGATTTTTGCAGATCAAGGTCGGTGATTTTGAGGTGCACCGGCTGATCCTCGGCATGATTGGTATTGGTAAAGGACACCGAGGTCAGCTTGTCAAAGCTCAGCACACCGTCGGGTTTGGGATACTCAATCGGTTCGAATTTCGCTTTGGGCTGCATGTATTTATAGTCTGGTTTGCCATGCTTCAGGGTTGGCAGATAGCCAAACCCGAGCAGATAGCGCAGCCACATGTCTGGCATGGATAGCACCGCGCCAATCATCGTGCCGAGACGGGTCATTAGCGGCTTCACATTGCGCACGCGCGCCAGATCTGTCTTGACCCAACTCGCCTCATACGCCGCCTCGTAGCTGTCGAGCACATCGCCCGAACGCCCGGCACGGATCGCGGCGACGGCTTCTTGGGCCGCCATCATCCCGGTCTTCATCGCATTATGCGTGCCTTTGATACGCGGCAGGTTCACGAAACCCGCCGAGCACCCGATTAGCGCGCCGCCGGGGAAAGCCAGCTTCGGGACCGACTGCAAGCCACCCGAGGTGATCGCCCGCGCGCCATAGGCTTCACGTTTGCCGCCTTTGAGGAATTTCGAAATGTCATCGTGATGCTTGTAGCGCTGAAACTCTTCGTATGGCGCAAGATATGGGTTTTTATAGTTCAGGTGAACGACATAGCCGACCGAGACATAATTCTCGCCGCCTTCGGAGAAATGGTAGAGGAAGCCGCCGCCATTGCCGTCCTTGTCTTTGACTGGCCACCCAAACGTGTGCTGCACATAACCAGCCTTGAACTCAGGGTGATCGGCTGGAACTTTCCAGACTTCTTTCAGGCCAATGCCGTATTTTTGCGGACAGCAACCGGCTTCGAGGTCATATTTTGCTTTCACGATTTTGGTCAGGGAACCGCGCGCGCCCTCAGCGAAGAAGACATATTTGCCAAGCAATTCCATACCCGGCTCATACTCAGCCTTATGGCTACCATCCTCGGCAATGCCCATGACGCCTGCAACCACACCGCGCACCTCGCCATTGTCGCCGTAAACCACCTCGGATGCGGCAAACCCCGGAAACACCTGCACGCCAAGATTTTCCGCTTCGGTGCCAAGCCAGCGGCTGACATTCGCCAGCGAGCCAATGAAACAACCGTGATTGTGCATGAAAGGCGGGAAGCCAAATGTCGGCATACCCATGGAGCCCTTTGATCCAAGCAGCCTGTACTTGTCGGCTTTCACCTCCGTTCGGATCGGGCGATCATCGCGGGTGCGCCAGTCGGGGATCAACTCGTCCATGGCTTTTGGGTCGAGCACCAGGCCAGACAGAATATGCGCGCCGATCTCGCCGCCCTTTTCCAGCACCACGACTTCGAGCTCTTCTCCGGCCGCGTTGGCCAACTGTTTGGCTCGGATCGCCGCTGACAGACCCGCCGGGCCACCACCAACTATGACCAGATCAAATTCCATCGATTCGCGCTGTGGGGCGTCTGTCATCAATCTCTCTCCAAAAGGTAGCGGCAACGATGCACCTGCTTTATACCTTAATACGTAATTGTCCTGTGTCCTCATTTAGCTCAAGAATTCAAGCTCTCAATGCCTCAAAATGCCTCTGCCCTAGCGTTAAAGGCTCTCACAGAGTGGTGGGAGGAGATGGGCGTTGCGGTTGATACGTCGGTGATTCGCGCGGTCACGGCCGCCAATCCGACTCGTCCGGGCTCGATCCGGGACCTCGTGCCGCAAAATCAGGATAGGCCGAAAGGGACCCCGGATCAGGTCCGGGGCAATCGGAAAACAAACAAAACCAAATCCCCCGACACCCTGATCGCCGAAGCGCGGGCCTTGGCCGCCAGTGCCGCTGACCTGCCTGCCCTGAAAGCCGCGATCGAAGCGTTCGAAGGCAGCCCGCTAAAAGCCCAGTGTGACAAGACGGTGATCTGTGATGGCACGCCAAATGCGCCCGTCATGGTGATCGGCGAAGGCCCCGGTGGACAGGAAGATCGCACCGGCCTGCCCTTTGTCGGCAAGGCCGGCCAATTGCTCAACCGGATGCTGGCCGCGATCAATCTCGACCGCAAAACCAATACATTCATCACCAATGTGAACTATTGGCGTCCGCCCGGAAACCGTAATCCGGAGGCGGATGAGCTTGCGCTCTGTCGCCCATTCGTTGACCGGATGATTGAGCTGAGCCAGCCCAAGATCATCATTGCGGCGGGCGGCGTGGCGGCCAAATGCCTGCTCGGCACAAACACCGGGATCATGCGTCTGCGCGGGACGAAACAGACATTCACGTTACCGGATGGGACTGAGTTTCCAATAATCCCGATGCTGCACCCGGCCTACCTCTTGCGCCGACCACAAGACAAAAGCCGCGCCTGGCGTGATCTGCTCCTGTTGCAAGCAGAACTGGAAACGATGGGGGTTGTGATTTGATGTCAAACAGAGGATGCTCTTCATTGTGCTTCGTTGCCAGTATCTCTCAGCGCAAAGGATTAGTACAGCATGACACGCATGATCAAAATAGCAGTGCTCAGCACTGCAGTTGCTATAATCGCTGCCACCTCAAACGCTCAAAGCGCCTTGAGCCTGAATGATATCAGGGCCGCCGTGGATTCATCTGGATACGAAATTGTATCGACAGCTGAGACTGGCATATTCATCGAAATAGGTGGCAATAAAGTCTATATATCAGTTGCCGGGTTTGACGGGGACATCACCTACGTTCACTGGCATCCAACGCTTGGTGACCATATCCAGCCAGACGCTATCAACGTATTCAATCGCGACATAAAATTCGGGCGTATCTATCGTGATGCGGATGGCGATATTGTTTTGCAAATGGACCGAAATGTTACCGGCGGGGCGACTGAGGCAAATGTGGCATCGGATCTGGAAGTAATGGAAATGTTGCTGGATAAACTGAACACCGACAATCCGCGCTCAAACTAGTCGGTTTTCATCACGACTCACGCCATGCCCGCCCCGCTCTCAATCATCATTCCGGCGCTGAATACCGCCACCGACCTGCCGCTTTGCCTGAGCAGCCTGTTGCCGGGTCTTGAAACCGGGCTGATCCGCGAGGTTATCCTGGTTGATGCTGGATCGACCGATGAGACGAAGCAAATTGCCGAAGATTGCGGTGCCACCGTCCTGACTAGCCCAGAGCCGGGCCGCGCCAAACAGCTCATTCACGGCGCTGCCAATGCGCGCGGCGATTGGCTGCTCTTCCTCCACGCCGACACAGCACTTAGCCGCGATTGGGCCGAGCGCGTCAGCGCCCATATCACTGAGCGCCCGGACAAGGCGGCGGCCTTCACGCTGGCCTATCGCAGCGACGCAACTATCGCCAAAACCGTCGCCCGGCGTGCCAATTGGCGCACCCGTACGCTTGGCCTGCCTTATGGTGATCAGGGCCTGCTAATCTCTCGCCAATTGTATGATGAGATCGGCGGTTACCCTGACATTCAGCTAATGGAGGACGTGAAAATCGTGCAAGCGATTGGCAAACGCCGCTTGTGCCTGCTCAGTGCAGAAGCCCGCACCAGCGCGGCAAAATATGAACGCGATGGCTGGCGTAGGCGCAGTTGGCACAATACCTGGCTTCTAACCCGATATTTACTTGGCGCAGACCCAGAAAAACTGGCAAAGTCATACACATAGATGGGAAGGGCCAGTGAATGCGTATTGAAGCCGTTTGGGAAGACGAATTAGGCGAAGGCTATGTCTATCTACCGAGCCATCCCGGCCCTGGCACCGCCGGGTGCGTCGTTCGTTCACTCGATGTCTTCGCCTTTGATCCCAGCCTGCGCGGGGCTCAGGTGATTCTCGACATTGACGATCAGGACCGTATTATCGGCATTGAGATCGTGCGTTAGCAACGTGCGCCCCACTCTGCTGATCTTTGCCAAGCCGCCGCGCATGGGCCTTGCCAAGACCCGCCTCGCGCGCAGCCTCGGCTCACCGACACACGCGCGCCGCATCGCAATGATGACCATGGCCCGCACCCTGCGCGCCGCGATCAATCCAGGCTGGACAAGTGTCCTCTATGCGGCCCCCGACCGTGACCTTGATCAAAGCCTTGGCGGGATATGGCCCGCGCATCTCGCGCGTCGCTCGCAAGGGCGCGGCGATCTTACCCAACGATTGAACAAGGGCCTGTTCGACGCCCCGCCCGGCCCGGTTTTGTTCATCGGAACCGATGCGCCGGACATTTCGCCTGCGCTTTTGCGCCGCGCCATCCGCACTCTTCGCCGCAGTGATGCAATATTTGGCCCGGCCAGTGATGGCGGTTTCTGGCTGTTTGGCTTGAACAAGACGGCCCGTACCCGCTCGCCTTTTGGCAATGTGCGCTGGTCAACCGAGCACGCGATGGAAGATGTCTGGAGCCACCTGCCCAGACACAATCGTGTCGCCATGTTGCCTGAGCTTATCGATATTGATGATGGCGATGACTGGCGTGCCTGGCGCGCGCACGCCGCCACCAATCATCACTATCGCGTTGATTGACGCGAAGACACCTTGTGCAATTGCCCTCGCTCTTCCTACATTCGCGTCAGATCAAATCATGGAGCCAACAATGACCGACACAGCCGAATATATACCGCCAAAGATCTGGACCTGGGACAAGGAAAGCGGCGGCCGTTTCGCAGCGATCAATCGCCCGATTGCCGGGGCAACCCATGACAAGGATCTGCCCGTCGGCAAGCATCCGTTCCAGCTCTACTCCCTCGGCACCCCGAACGGCGTCAAGGTCACGGTGATGCTCGAAGAACTACTCGCCAAAGGCCATTCAGGCGCGGAATATGATGCCTGGCTGATCAATATTGGCGAAGGCGCACAATTTTCCAGCGGCTTTGTTGCAGTCAACCCGAACTCCAAAATCCCGGCCCTGATGGATCACAGCACCGACACGCCAACCCGGGTTTTCGAGTCCGGTACAATGCTGCTCTATCTGGCGGAAAAGTTTGGTGAGTTTCTGCCGACCGATCATAGCGAACGCACCGAATGTCTGTCCTGGCTGTTCTGGCAAATGGGCAGCGCGCCTTTCCTCGGCGGCGGCTTTGGTCATTTTTATGCGTATGCGCCAGAAAAGCTGGAATACCCGATCAATCGCTATGCCATGGAAGTCAAGCGTCAGCTGGATGTCCTCGACCAACACCTCGCCAAGAATGAGTATATGGCAGGCAACCAGTATTCGATCGCCGATATGTCGATCTGGCCGTGGTATGGCGGTATGGCCAAGGGCTTGCTTTATGAGGGCGGTGAGTTTTTGCAGGTTCATGAGTACAAGAATGTAAACCGCTGGGCCGATCAGATCGGTGCGCGCCCTGCCGTGCAACGTGGTCGCATGGTCAACCGCCCTTATGGTGAGCCTTCCAGCCAACTCCTCGAGCGCCACGATGCCAGCGATTTTGACACCAACACGCAGGACAAGGTGCTAGCTGCGCAGGAGGCAGAATAGAGGTTGGTCAGTTTCCTCGCCTCGCTTCAGGGTGCAGATGGCACCGTCAAAGCGAGCAGGAAGCAGATCGAAGCAACACCTGAAGCAAGCGTACGGACGTGGTTCCACAATAGCCATTTTGGATAGTAGATTTCCGTCCAATAATTTGCGGTCACTATGTCTCTATGGTTCATGCCATCAAGTTGGACATTCAACGGAACATTGCCGAGCATGGTGACGACGAATACGCCAATGAAATAGATCAGTCCTCCGGCTATGATAAGTGTGGTTGCACGACCTTCGACCTGAAACCAGGTCAGTCCGATCAGGACGAGTGATAAGATCGACATTCCCATCAACAGGACCATGAAAACAGTTTTGAAAACCTCCCGGTTTATGATCTGCATGGCCTCTACACCGCCAAGCCGCGTGGTCTTGTGTAGTGAGATCATTACGAAGTCAGAAAAAGACAGGAACACGCCTGATACAAGGGCGCAGGCGATGACAGAGCCTGCGACCAGAATTGAAATATATTGTGGTGCCATATTGGTCTCCTATTTACTTAACACAGTGTCAATTGACAGGATGAGCGAATATCGCTAACTTTACACCATGTCAAGTCATGCTCCCCAAACCCGTCATCGAATTTTGCAAGCCGCAATAGATCTTATGGAATCAGGTGAGGGAAATGCTGTAAGGATGAGTGACATTGCCAAACAGGCGGGCGTGTCACGGCAGGCGGTTTATCTTCATTTCAACTCACGCGCAGAACTTTTAATAGCAGCAACCCATCATCTTGATGACATCAATGGGTCTCCTGAACGGCTCATCGCTAGCCGGATCGCGACGACGGGAACCGAGCGCTTGGCGACCTACATCACAGCATGGTCAGGCTATTTGCCGGATATTTACGGCATGGCGAAGGCCTTCCTGGCGATGCAAGACAGCGATGAAGCTGTCGCTATGGCCTGGCGCGCGCGCATGCAGGACATGAAAGAAGGCTGCGCAGCGGCGATCAATGCGCTGGCCCATGATCGCCGACTTTCACCGCACTACACGCCAGACCAGGCGACGGATATATTGTGGACAATGCTGTCTGTACGAAACTGGGAACAATTGACCGTGGACTGCGACTGGTCACACGACCAATACACCGCCGCAATGATCCAAATGGCCCGTGATATGTTCGTTATCGACGGCGCATAGGCTGCCAAACGACACGATCCCAGCTTACGGGAACAGCGCCTGCAGACCCGATAATCCGGTGGTCTCCTCCCAACCCATCATCAAGTTGAGATTCTGGATCGCCTGCCCGCTGGAGCCTTTGATCAGATTGTCGATCACCGCGATGACCACGACCCGGCCTTTGACCCGGTCCGGATAGACCGCGATGCGGCAAGTGTTCGTTCCGCGTACATGGCGCGTATCTGGCGGCGGCGCGCCCAGAGGCAACACGTGCACGAACGGCGCATCCCCATATCTTGTCGTCAGCGCGGCATGGATCTGATCGACATCGCCGCGCACATGGCAGGTCACCAGCTCACCACGTGTCATCGGGATCAGATGCGGGGTGAATGTCACGCCAATATCATCGCGGCCGGCCGCAAGGTTCAGTTCCTGCTCAATCTCCGGCACATGGCGATGAGTTCCAACCGCATAAGCATGAACCCCTTCGGCAGTCTCGCTGAACAGATTGCCTTCCTTCAAGCCGCGTCCGGCACCCGACACGCCTGACTTGGCATCAACAATCAGATGGTCAAGCTCGATCTTCTCAACCAGAGGCAGAAGCGCCAGTAGGGTCGCGGTAGGGTAGCATCCGGGGCAGGCAATCAATCGCGCGTTACGAGCAGCTTTCCCGCACCATTCTGGCAGTCCGTATACACTCTTGCGTAACTTGTCAGGCGTCAAATGATGCCGACCGTAGGTTGAAAAATAGGTTTTTGCATCCCTAAAGCGATAATCGGCTGACAAATCGATCACCCTGATATGCTCTGGCAATGTCTCAATCAGGTCCTGACTTGTGCCATGTGGCAAGCAGCTGAAGGCAACATCAATCCCGCTCCAATCGACATCGTCCGATTTGACGACGGGTAGATCTGACGGCCCTGCAAGGTGGGGGAAAATCTCTGACAAGGCCTTGCCTGACAGCGCGTTTCCAGTTGCCGCCACCGCCTCAACATGCGGATGGGCGGCCAGCAAGCGCACGGTTTCAGCGCCGGTATAGCCGGATGCACCGAGGATTGCGGCTTTCATTACGGTCTCAACACTCATGCGTAACCCTCTCGCATTACATAAAAAAAGGCGCCTCGAACCCGAAGCGCCTTTTGAAAACTGTTTCGGGAATCCCGAAAGACTAGCGCTTGGAGAACTGGAAGCTACGGCGCGCTTTCGCACGGCCATATTTCTTGCGCTCAACCACACGTGGGTCACGGGTCATGAAGCCGAACGGCTTCAGTACACGGCGCAGTTCAGGCTCTCGTGCCACCAATGCGCGTGAAATTCCGTGGCGAACAGCGCCCGCCTGCCCAGAAAGACCAGAGCCCTTCACCGTGCAGATCACGTCATATTCCGTGCGCCGTTCAGACTCGATCAAAGGCTGTTCCAAAATCATCCGCAGAACCGGACGCGCAAAATAATCTTCCTGATCCTTACCGTTTACGGTAATTTTTCCGGTTCCAGGCTTGATCCAAACGCGAGCCGTTGCAGATTTGCGGCGACCCGTACCGTATGAGCGTCCCTGCTCGTCAATTTTCGGCTCAACCGTAATCGGGGCGAGTTCTACCGGCGCACCTTCGCCAGTCGTTACGTCCTTCAGATCCTCAAGGGAGTTTGCAGTCTCGGCCATATCTAAGCGACTCTCTGGTTCTTGGCGTTCATGGCCGCAAAATCGACCAGTTCAGGCTTCTGCGCCGTGTGCGGGTGTTCGTCACCCGCATAAACGCGTAATTTCGAATATTGAGTGCGGGACAATGAGCTCTCACGTGGCATCATCCGCTTGACAGCTAACTCTAGCGCACGTTCCGGGAACCGTCCTTCGAGGATTTTTCCGGCTGTCGTGTCCTTGATACCGCCCGGATAACCGGTGTGGCGATAATAGATCTTTTTCTTCAGCTTATCGCCTGTGAACCTGGCTTTTTCTGCATTGATAATAACGACATGGTCGCCAGTATCGATGTGCGGAGTGAAGTCAGCGCGATGCTTGCCACGCAGGCGAAAGGCAACGTAAGAAGCAAGTCTTCCAACAACGACATCTGTCGCGTCGATAATGACCCAATTGTGCTCAACGTCGTGTGGTGCGTTATATGTTTTCATTGCTCCGCCGGAGCCTCTTCAATCGGAGTTACTGGATAATGTTCAAGCGCCCGCGTTTAAGCGCCGCAAATCGCCTTGTCAACGCACCGGCGATGCTGTCCCTGCTTTTCCTTGCAGGGGCTTGCGGTGGACCTGAGGAAACCCCTGCAACCCAGCCGCCACCCGAGGTGCCAGAGGTTGTCGAGACAGGGCTTGTCTTGCCTGCTGTCTGGAGCACGAGAGACCTTGGAACACCGATTAGCAATATTGCAATCGCCGGTGCCCTCGGCTCTACAATTGCGGTGGCTTATGAAGATGGCGGCCTGCAATTTGTGAACCTTGAAGGCGAACGAATGACGCAGAAGGCTGATCTCGACGTCAACCTTTTGGGTGACGGACGTTACCTCCTTTTGTCTGGCGTTGCGGTCACTCTGTTTCCGGGGACCAATTCAGCTGGTGAGATGAAGCTCTACATTCATGGCGGCCAATTACCCGAGCCGCTGGTCTATGATCTCGCCATCGGTCAAGCCGGGGCGATTGCAGGTCTGTGCACGGCCCCGCCCGACACAGAAGCTGACGGTGTTCTACGGCTCGCTTTCTGGACCGCTGAGCACCCACACATTCTACATTCTGGCCGCATCGTTGAGGTTGGCGAGGACCTGGTCTTCCTTCCCGATAGCCCGGTGGCCGCCGATAGGCCGATCACTGCTTGCCTGCATGGCGAGACGGGCGCAACTGTATTTTCTGCACCGGTCTCGGCGGCGGCAATATTGAGTAAGCGCGGGCATTCTTTCACCGCAACGCTCGACAATTCCGGCAATCTGGCGATCAGCGGCGACGATGGGCGCAGCGAGCCGATCACCGTTCGCAATGGCATCACCATTCGTATGCCTGCTTTACCGATTGCCATGGCTGGAACCGGCGATACGCGCGGCGGCGGCTATCCGGGCGGCGTCCTGGTCGTGGCTGGCGAAGGTGAAGACGGCGACACACGCGTTGTGTTTATCGACCCGAGCAAACTCACCCTGGCGACGTTCGGCTATCAGATCCCTGACCCGCGCCAAGATTGAGCCAGACCAGCCAAACCGCCACAAGCAAGACCGCGACCCCAAGCGCCTGATGGACCAGAGCGAGCGGCATCGGCGCGGCATTGACCAGTGTCACAATGCCCCAGATCGCCTGTAGAGTGATCAGCGCTGCCAATCCGGCAAACCCGCGCGCCGCCGGGCCACGGCGCAAGCGAAAGGCAGCAACCAGCGACAGCGCCCATAGCGTATAGGCCAGCAAGCGGTGATTGAACTGCGTCGCCTCGCGGCCCTCAAACAGGCTGCGCCAACCGAGGGCCTGATCGATATAATCTGACGGCACCACCTCACCCGCCATGAGGGGCCAATCGGTATAGCTCCGCCCGGCATCAAGACCCGCGACCAGAGCGCCAGCCAGCATCTGGACGCAGATCAGCCCGAACAGGCCAAGCGCCCAATGCTGCGCCGCGCCCGATGCATCAGCCTTGCGCCCTGCCCCGAGATCAAGCCAGAACCAGGCGGTGACGCCAATGATCAATAGCGCCAGCCCGAAATGCGTCGCCAATCGGTACGGCGCAACGTCAATCCGGCTCGTCTCACCCATTCCGCTGGCGACCATCCACCACCCAATCGCGCCCTGCAAACCACCGAGGCCAATCAGTACAGCCAGCCGAACCAGCCATTTTCGTGTCAACCAGCGCCGCGCAACAAAGATGACAAACCCAGCCATCGCGACCAGGCCGATCAGGCGTCCAAACAGACGGTGGCTCCACTCCCACCAATAGATGTATTGAAACTCAGCCAGGCTCATATTGTAATTTTGCTGCTGAAACTCAGCCGTGCTTTTGTATTTTTCAAACGCCGTCAGCCAGCCCGCCTCGCCAAACGGTGGCAAGGCCCCCTTGATCGGGCTCCATTCGGTGATCGACAGGCCGCTATCGGTCAGGCGGGTCGCGCCGCCAATCAGGATCATCGCATAGACCATCAGGCCGGTCAGGATCAGCCACCGGCGCATCCATCGGCGTGCAGGAACAGAGATTGCGTCTTGGCTCATCTGCCTTACTTGTCCCCTCAGACCATTTCAGCAAGCCGCCACGGCGTCGCAGCTCTCAGGATACGTTATGAAACGCCCGCAACGCCGCATCATTGCCAGCCTGATTATCATCGTGTTCTTGGTCCTCTGGATCTGGGGCGCCGCAACGCTCGGCTCATATCTGGTCACCGCACCAAAATGGCTCAGCATGATCTTCTTCGCCGTCGTCGGCATTGGCTGGGTCGTTCCTCTCAAGCCGATCTTCGGTTGGATGAATTCCGGGAAAGAATGAGAGAGCGGGGATTGAGTTTTTATCCCGTGCTCTGGTTTTGCCCCGCGCTGGACCAAGCTCAGGGCTGTGCTCTGCCCCAACTCCGACCGTCCCGGACTTGATCCGGGATCTCCCGCCGCTGGTCCGGTCTTCGTGGCGTTTGGTTTGTTTTGCCTCGCGCTAAGCGCCTTCGGCGCAGCGAGGCGTAAGCGGGTTCCGCGACAGCGCTTTGCGCTGCCACATGAACCAAGCTCAGTGCTGTGTTTCTCTCCCTCCCTAGCATTGTCATCCCGGAAAGCTTGTCAAAGCTTATCCGGGACCCAAGGAAGCCGTGCACTGGGTCCCGGATATTTGCTGACGCAAATTCCGGGATGACAAGGTGAATGCAGCCCAGAGACCAAACACGCCGAATACAGAACAGCCATGAGCCCGGTTCATGTGAGCGGCAACGCCGCGATACGGAACCTGCTGTCCCGCGTGGTGCGAAGCACCTTAGCGCGGGAGAAAACCAGAGCCCCACGGCACCCAATCGACCTGCTGCCGACATCAGACCCGACATTCCCATGCACCTGACCACTTGCTATTATATCCAAATTGGTGGATGTCCTCAATTCGACTTTTAGCCGGACAATCAGGCATTCGTGGTGCGTGCAAGCGCGCCACTCGTTCAGAGCCCCTAAAAAAATCGAATCCAGCCGTATGACACCCTGTCATGCTGCGAACCAAAATAGGAGTGTTCTTATGACAAGTGGCACCGTTAAGTTTTACAATGACCAAAAAGGCTTCGGCTTTATCGCACCAGAAGACGGCAGCACAGACGTGTTCGTACATGCGACTGCGCTAGAGCGCGCTGGCCTCCAAGGCCTTTCTGAAGGTCAAAAAGTATCTTTCGAAACTGAAGTTGACCAGCGCAGCGGCAAAACTGCTGTGAGCACAATCACAGTCGACTAGTTCACGCTTCACTGACTGAATTAGGCCATCCTCATCCGGGGATGGCCTTTTTTGTGCGCTTTTATCGGGCGACGCGGGTTCCGCGACAGCGCTCTGCGCTGCCACATGAACCATGCTCAGGGCTGAGGACCTCACCCTCCATTGTCATCCCGGACGCGTAGCGATCCGGGACCCAGGGCACAGCTTCCCTGGGTCCCGGATAAGCTTTGACAAGCTTTTCGGGATGACAATTTGGTATGTCGAGGCCCCGCCCTAAGCTGCAGCCTGGCCTTCGTGGATCAAGCGGTAGATATCCTTGCCGAAGGCGATGCGGGCTTTGGCGTCCATTTTTGAGGTGTCGGCGGCGAGCACGGGTTCGACATGTGCGCGCAGGCCGAAGCGGTTGGCGATCTGGATCGCGATACCGGGGCGTCCGTTCAGCTCAAGCAATAGCGGTCCCTTGTCGACATCAATCACGATATCAGCACCGAGAAAGCCGAGACTGGTCACGTCATAGGCCTGCGCCGCCATTATCAGCATGTCTTCCCAATACGGCGTTTGCAGGCCGGACAGCTCGTTAGCAGTATCCGGGTGGAAATCGACCAGCTGATCATATTGCATGCCGAGCTGGGTCACCCCGGTGACCAAATCAACGCCAACCCCAACGCCGCCTTTGTGCAGGTTCGCCTTGCCGTCAGAATCAGCGGTAGGCAGGCGCAGCATGGCAAGGATCGGCACACCTTTCAGCACGATGATGCGCACATCCGGCACGCCCTTGAAACTGATCTCGTCAAACACCCCGGCAAAGCGCACGCGTTCCTCGATCAGGGCGGTATCGGGCAGACCGCCGAGCGAATACATGCCCGACAGAATATTCATGACGTGAAAACGCACGTCCTCAAACACCACACGGCGGCCATTGGCGAGCTTGTAACCGCCCTTCATCGGGCCAGTAATGATCATGATGCCATTGCCCTGAGAGCCGTTGGCCGGCTTGATCGCAACCCCGTTCGGGCGCTCAAGCATCTGGTCCAGGCGGCGCATATCGTAAGGGTTGGAGACCAGGCCGATCAGCTCAGGGTTGGGAATGCCCGCCTCGATGGCCAGACGCTTGGTAATTGTCTTGTCATTGACCAGCCGCATCAGGCCACGCGGATTAAGTTCGGCGACCAGTCGCAAATTGCGCTCATTGAGCCCCATCACGCCATTGCGGCGCAGCTTGAAGGGGTTGCCGAGGATCATTCGGCCTTGTCCTTGAACGGAAACTCGGCCTCATCCTTGATGCCTATCAGCTCGCGGAACCGGCGCAGCTCACTGAGGCGCATCCCCATATAACGCCCCATGAGCAGGCAAAGCCCCATGATCACCAAGAGCAGTTCAGGGAAGTTGAACATCAAATATTCCACATAGCGATTGCTCATCGCCAGATAGGTGATCGAGGCGACGGCAAGACTGCCGAGCCCTTGTTTGATCGCCTCACTGCCGGAATATTCCTCCCAGACAATCGACATCCGCTCAATCGTCATGGTCAGGATGACCATCGGGAATAGCGAGATAGACAGACCGATGCGCTGCTCACCATCCGACATCAGTATGGTGATCGCCGCCATTGAGAGCACGATAAAGATCAACACCACGGCCAGTCGCGGGACCAGTAAGAGCTTCAATTTCTCAAGATAGAACCGCATCGCAAGACCAAGTGCAATCAGGATCGAAAACAGGATCAGGCCGGTCAGCAGCGCGGTCTCACGAAACGCAATCCCGATCAGAACCGGCATGAATGTCCCGAGCGTCTGCAAACCAATAAACTGGCGCAAAAAGACCAGAAGCAAGATGCCAACCGGAATGGTAAGAAGCACGCGGTAAACCAGCTGCGTCGTCAATGGCAAGGCATCAAAACTGAACATGCGCAGGACGAAATTACCGTCGTCGACCTGACTGCGCGCAATGGTTGAGGCGGCGTAGCGTGACGGCTGCAAGCTGATCTGGGTGCTCATTTCAGACGCGCCAACGGCCTCCACGATCTCGCCCAAACCATACCAGATCGGGAAGAATTTCGACGGGTTGCCATTGGGAAAATAGCGCCGGTCGCGGCCATCCACACGGTATTCTAACCAGCTGACAATCTCAGCGCGGCGACGGGCATCATCCAGATAAACACCATTGGCAATCCGCGCTGGAACGCCTTGGCTTTCGAGCACTGTCCGGGCCAGCTCAAGACGGCCGAGAGAGCCAGGCAATGGCCGGATCAAAGCGGCCAACTCATCGGATAAAGTGGGCGAAAAAATTTCCTGCAAAGTCAGTTCAACCAGCGATTCATTGTCGGCTGATTGACGCCGGATCGTCGATATCCAGACAATGAAAGCCTGGCGCTGCAAGTTCGATTGGAACGGCAAATCCGCCGGACGGCCTTCAGATTGCAAACTATCAGGCAGCGGTGTGCTGCGGTTTTCCTCCATCATGGTTGTGCGATAACGCAGAACTTTCGGGCCATCCGGATAGCGATAGGTCCAGATCGCCTTGCGGTTGCCTTCAACCCCCTCCTGAACAATCCGTAGACCAAAGGGGCCACTATAGAATTGTTCATCAACCACATCGCGAACGTCGCTTCGGGCCGGTAGATAGGTCTCGACCCGCACCGGGCGATTGCCTGCAGCGAACTCGATATAGACTTCCAGGTTCCAGATCGTGCGAGTTTGGTCCGGCACGATTGGATAATCGTTCTGCACCGATTTATGCAGAAAGATGCCCATTCCCAGCAGGATAAGAGCAAAGGCCAGAAGCCGTGCGTGAAGGTGGCTACTCACCGATCCCCCGCACCACACTCTGCTTCAGCGGCAAAGGTTTGCGCTGAATCCACAATGATCCGCGAGGCCAGAAACTCACGGCCGATCAACACCTGATAGTCGAAATTTTCGCGGTCAGCGAGGGTGAACTCGGCCAGCCCTTCGACCCCGCCGACGCAGAGTGGCAAATAGATCACAGGACGTCGCTGCGTCCCGCCTGTCTTTAGTTTGATCGCAACAAAAGCCACAACATTCTGGTCATAACGGATTGAACGACCATTCTTGCCGACGACGCGAAACTTGACCCAGCTATCCCTGCTTGATCGCCTGTAGACTTCGATATCACGCGCATAAAGCGAGCTGGTATCGGCCCCGGTATCGAGCTTGGCCTTCATCTTCAGGCCAAGACGGCCAACCGACGCTTCCTCAATATAACCCAGTACCGTGGCACGGTCTTCACGAGGGCTGCGCCCAGAATCGGCCATGGCTGGCAAACACAGGGAGGCTACAAAAATTATCATAGCGCTGAAAACAAAGGAAATTTTCATACAGGTATCTATCTTGTTTAAGCTGAGGAGAAAGAGGATCTAAGCTCGCAATTGTTCATTCAGAGAATCCTATCGCTGGGTTAACCAGTATAGAAGCCGAAATCAACAGACCGCTCCCTTCCCCAGATGAATTATCTTTCGTAAAGGTGCGCGATGTTGAAAACCCGCATCATCCCCTGTCTGGACGTAAAAGACGGGCGCACGGTCAAAGGCGTGAACTTTGTCGGTTTGCGCGACGCCGGTGATCCTGTGGTCTTGGCGAAAGCTTATGACGAGCAGGGCGCAGATGAGTTGTGCTTTCTCGACATCACAGCCAGCCATGAAGGGCGCGGAACTTTGCTGGATGTGGTCAGCGCGACAGCCGAACAATGCTTCATGCCGCTGACGGTTGGCGGCGGCGTGCGGTCGCCCGAGAATATGGTCGCCCTGTTGCGGGCTGGCGCCGACAAGGTCGCGATCAATTCAGCCGCCGTGGCCGACCCGGAAGTGATCGCACGCTGCGCCGCCAAAGCCGGACGCCAATGCGTCGTGGTCGCCATTGACGCACGTGCCAGCGGCGACGGGTGGGAGATCTTCACGCATGGCGGGCGCAAAGGCACGGGCATAGATGCGGTTGAATTTGCCAAAGAAGCCGAAGCGCGTGGGGCGGGCGAAATCCTGCTGACCAGTATGGACAGAGACGGCACCAAGTCGGGCTATGACTTGCCGCTATTGAAGGCCGTCAGCGCGGCGGTGAACGTCCCGGTGATTGCCTCTGGTGGTGCCGGAAAGGCCGAGGATCTGGCCCCGGCTATTCTCGAAGGTGGTGCCAGCGCCCTACTTGCCGCATCTATCTTCCATTTTGGCGAGGTCAGCCTTACACAAGCCCGCGCGGCACTCGCCGCTGCCGGGGCCCCGGTCAGACCATTTTAGGAGATCGCCATGGCAGAGAAAACGCTCGGTTCGGCTGATGATTTCAGCCGACTTTTGGCTGAACTGGCCGCGACAATTGACCAGCGCGCAGGCGGCGACCCGAAGACCTCCTACACCGCCAAACTGCTCGCCAAAGGCCCCTTGCATTGCGGCAAGAAGATCGCCGAAGAAGGCGCTGAACTGGCCTTGGCGATGGCGGCGCAAGGGCGTAGCGAGACCGCCAGTGAAGCGGCAGACCTGCTCTATCACATGCTGGTCGGCCTGCGCTGCAAAGGGGTGGAACTGGATGCAGTGGCAGCGGCGCTGGCAAAACGCAAAGGCGTGTCAGGCCTCGCTGAGAAAGCCGCGCGCAAAAACTAGGGTTGGTCGGCAGCCTCTAATTGCATAAAGGCAACTATCCTGCCGCCGCAAGATTTAAGCTCGAACGCGGTTTGTTGCAGGCCCGCCGCCACTGCCTGATTGCGGATTGTCTCAGCCGACCGAAACTGGAACACCGGCGCGGGAAAATTGTCCCGGTCAATCTCCGCGCCGTCTGGCCGAAACACCAGTAATACGCGACCATCTTGCTTCAGCACACGGCGGAACTCGGCTAGGACGGTCTGTAGGTCATCAATGAAATACAGTGTGTGCACCGTCAAAATGGCATCAACCGATTGATCCGCGACCGGCAAAAGCTGCATCGGGCAATGGTGCAGCTCGGCGCGGCCATCTCGAATGGGGGCCTCAAGACGCCGGGCCGCGATCGCAAGTGCAGATTTGGAAATGTCAGCCCCGATGACTTTACCTCTCGGGACCAGATCAAGCAGCCCGGTCATGGTGCGACCATGACCGGTTCCCGCATCAAGGATCATTGCGTCAGTAGAAACTTGTATAAGGTCAATCGCTACATCATTCTCATTCGCAGTTTCACGCGCCATGATGTTGGCAATCAGTGACCCAAGCAGGCCTTTTGGGGCAGCTGATTGGCGCGCAATGAAGAGTGGTTTGCGGACTCTCATTTTGCGTCTCCGTCGGCGGCAAGGGCTGCAGCCGCCTTAGCCTGCCCTTTGGTTTCAGGCTTCAACTCACGGCGAACAGACGCGGCAAACCGCTGGTAATATTCAGGATGCTCAGTGCCCATCGCCCGGTCCCAGAAGGTAAAATACAGACCGTAATTCCAACCCGCCTGGGAATGGTGCAGATCATGGTGAGTGACCGTGGTCATCCAATCAAAAAGCGGACGCCCCTTGGCGGTGCGCGGAAACAACTCATAGCCACAATGTCCGACTGCATTGCGCAGCATCATGTGCGCGGTGAAGACAAACAGTGCGAGAAATGAGACCGGCATAACCAGGCCCATCAGCAAGACGAACACGGCGTTCACAACCGCTTCCTCAGTGTCGAAAGCATAGGCGGTGAGAGGGGTCGGATTATACGACTTGTGATGCGTGCGGTGGAAGCGCCGGAACAGTCGCGGATGGTGAATGATCCGGTGGGTCCAATAAAACCAGGTATCCTGCAAAACAATCATCAAGACAATTGAGACCGCAAACCATGGCCAGCCATGCGCACTCGGGTCGGCATAAAACTGCAACCAGCCAAATTGCAAGCCGAGGCCAATAGTGACGCCGATCATGCTGAAAACAAAGACTGTCCGCAGCGAGGTCAGGAGCTCGCGCTTGATTTGACCTTCGCCCAGGACCCGCTCACGGATACGCCGTCCAGCCAAGGATTTGGCCAACACACCATTGACGATCAAGAAGACACCGCCTGCCCCGATGACATAGCGCAGGAAATCATGGGCGAACACCATCAACACAATGTCGATCAGGGCGGGGAGGAAGCTGCTTAATGTACTCATTTTAGTCTCCATAGTGAATGTGATGGAGCCAAATTGCCAAACACCCGCGCGCCCGTCTTGCCAGGTTCAAAATCGGCATGGTATTTTCAAATTCGGTGCGGGTTTTTCAGATTTGGTGAGACGCTTGCTTATGACAGCACATTGCGACGAAACTCTGTTGGAGTTTGGCCAGTCTGCACCTTGAAGGCCCGATTGAACGGGCCGACAGAGCCATAGCCAAGATCCAAAGCGATCTGCGTGATCTGGCGTCGCGCCTGTTCAGGGTCGGCCAGTATCTTGCGCGCATCCGCCAGCCGATGCTGGTTCAGGAAGGCTGAAAAATTACGAAACCCAAGCCCGCCATTGATCAGTCGCCGCAGCCGGTGCTCGGGGATATTCAGTTTGCCCGCAAGCACGGAAATCGAGAGATCTTCCTGCAAATACACCCCGCTTTGCATCAGGCGTTCGAGCCGGTCTAGCTCGACTTTATCCTCCGGTGCGATACCAGAAACACCCCCCTGTGGCGGCGCTAAGCTGGGCGCAAAAACGTCAACCGGACGAAGCAACCAGGCCGAAAACCCAAACGTCAAAACGAACAGTCCAATCGCATGTAGAAGCATAGTCGATTGCGGCGGCGTTCCCGTCCCGATTAGCAATTCGCCGACCGCGATCAGGATACCAAACACCCCTGCAAGAGCTGCAAATAGAAGACGAAACCGGCGGCGTGGCTCGACCAAATCATCCTTGCGATGCGCCAACACCAACCAAAGCGCATGCCCCATCATCGCAATCACCACAACCTGATGCAGCAGATTATCCACGTCCGGACTGATAAGGTCAGGCGCTAAATAGCGAACCGTATAGAGAGCCGCAATCAGTCCAAACGGAATGAAACGCCAGGCCTTCCACTCAAACTCGTCATCAAACAGAGACGTTGCAAACCACCAGAAAAAAACCGAATTGAACGTCGCCAGCGCCTTGAACACGACCAGCATCGGCCCAAGCAAGGGCGCAAAGGGCGGTGAGGAAATAATCGTGTAGGCCGCCGTGGCGAACAGGAAGAGTGCGCCGATCCGCTGCGTCCCAAACCCGCGTCCGCGCAGAGTGAGCAGGATTGAAAGCAGAACCAGAACGCCCGCTGTTGCACCGCGGATCAGTATTTCAGGAAAAAGAGATGCATCCATAGCCATAGCGATATCTGAAAACCGTTTGAGGTCAAACCCGTTACGCCTCAGGCGGTACAGCCCGCTTATATTCGAACCATTCTGTCCCAGCCGCGTTCAATCGTTCTTGGCGGTGACACTGAAACCCGGCTGCGGTCAGGAAATCTGGCAGGTTCTGACTAGCTGGATCGTCGAACGCGCGCAGGCCACGACCGAACGTCACCGGCTCAATCGTCAGGATGATCCGGTCAATCGAGCTGCGCTCCAGAAACCAGTCATGCACGCGCACACCGCCGAGGATCAGCATTTTTTCACAGCGATGCACAGGCGCCACTTTTTCCATCAGGGAGGCTGGCGTTTCGCCCGCCGGGTCAATCCACAACTGCGTTGGGCGCCGCCACTGCCCGATCCCGGCTGTGGCCGAAAACACAATTCGGCGGCGGCGCAGTTTATTTGCCGCCTCATGGGTGGTGCGGCCCATGATTGACCAGTCGGCGAGCTCAACTTCGCGCAAAAACAGGTTCTGTTCCTCGACACTGCACCAGTCGGACGGCACATGCCCCGGCGCGCGCGCAATGAAACCATCGCGCGACACAGCCAAAGCAAGTGAAACAATTGGCCCCGCCGGAAGCGGCGAGGTCACGTGTCCAGAAAGCTACGCAATTTGCGCGAGCGCGACGGATGCTTCAGTTTGCGCAGGGCTTTCGCCTCAATCTGGCGAATACGTTCGCGGGTGACGGAGAATTGTTGGCCAACCTCCTCAAGCGTGTGATCGGTATTCATGCCGATGCCAAAACGCATACGCAGGACGCGCTCTTCACGCGGGGTCAGCGAGGCGAGAACGCGGGTGGTGGTCTCACGCAGGTTAGACTGGATCGCCGCTTCAACCGGCAAGAGCGCCATTTTATCTTCGATAAAGTCACCGAGATTGCTGTCCTCGTCATCGCCAATCGGCGTTTCGAGCGAGATCGGCTCTTTGGCAATCTTCAGGACTTTGCGGATTTTCTCCAGTGGCAGACCGAGCTTTTCAGCCAGCTCTTCCGGCGTCGGCTCGCGACCAATTTCGTGCAGCATCTGGCGCTGTGAACGAACGATCTTGTTGATCGTCTCGATCATGTGCACCGGAATACGGATGGTGCGAGCCTGATCGGCAATTGAACGGGTGATCGCCTGCCTGATCCACCAGGTCGCATAGGTCGAGAATTTATAGCCACGGCGATACTCGAACTTGTCGACGGCCTTCATCAGGCCGATATTGCCTTCCTGAATGAGGTCGAGGAATTGCAGGCCGCGATTGGTGTACTTTTTGGCGATAGAGATGACGAGGCGCAGGTTGGCTTCGACCATTTCCTTCTTGGCAATGCGCGCTTCGCGCTCGCCTTTTTGGACACGCTGAACGATCTGACGATAGTCATCAATCGGGATGCCAATCTCTTGCGCGACGGTGGAAATGTCGCCGCGAATATCCTGAATCTTGTCGGCTTCACGCTCGGTAAAACGCGCCCATTTCTTCGATTGAGCGGTGACGGTTTCGATCCATTTGGGATCAAGTTCGTGCCCGAAATAGGATTTCAGGAATTCTGAGCGTGGTACACCATGCGCGTCAGCGCGGCGCATCAACTGGCCTTCAAGCCCCATCAGTTTCTTGTTGATCGCATAAAGCTGTTCGACCAGCGCCTCGATCCGCGCATTGTTGATATGCATCGTCTTGAGATTTTCGACGATACTGATCGAGATCGCTTCATAGGCGTCTTGAGACTTCGGCGTCAGGGCTTTGCCCTCCATACGCCGTGCGACCAGAGATTCCTGCAATTTGCGGAACCGGGCGAAGGAATTGGCCATTTCGTCAAGCTTGTCCAGCACACCGTCGCGCAGCTCGCTCTCCATGGCGGACATCGACATCGCCGCGCCTTCTTCCTCGTCTTCGCGTTCTTCGCGGGCGTGGCGCTCTTCGACAGTCTCGTCCTCGCGCGCTTCGGCTTCGGCCTCTTCTTCTTCTTCGTCAGGTTCAGGGGCCGGGTTTTCAGCGCCATACGTCGCTTCCAGATCGATCAGGTCACGCAGCAAAATGCGCTCATTAACCAGCTCATCGCGCCAAACCATCATCGCTTCGAAGGTCAGCGGGCTTTCGCACAAGCCGCGAATCATCGCGTCGCGACCTGCCTCAATCCGTTTGGCGATGGCAATTTCGCCTTCCCGCGAGAGCAGCTCAACCGAACCCATTTCGCGCAAATACATCCGCACCGGGTCATCGGTACGGTCAGAGCCGCGCGCATTGCCCTTCTTGACCACCGCACCTTTGGCATCTTTTTTGGTCAGTGCGCCAGATTTCGACGCGGCCGCTTCACCCTCTTCGTCATTCTCGACCACGGAAACACCTTGCTCAGACAGCATCGCCATCGTGTCTTCGATCCGGTCCGATGACAGCTCATCGGCGGGTAGAACGGCGTTCAATTCCTCAACGGTCACGTAGCCTTTGGCTTTCGCGTCCTTCATGAATTTTTTGACTTTGGTATCGGTCAGATTGAGCATTGGGCGATCTTCGACCTCTGCCTCATTCACTTTGGCTGTTGCCATTTATATTGGTCTCCCATCCTGCCACGTTCTCGCATCGCGGCATTCAAATTGTAATCTTCAAGCTGGAAGGATCAGTCCTGATCTACCTGCTCCGTTGCCTCGTTGAGACGCGCTGTGCGGGCCTGGCGTTCGGAAACCATACGATGACGCCGCCGCCAGTCAGACACCGACGCCAAAGCCTCGCTATCCGTCCCAACGGGTCGGTCGGTTCCATCCAGGCGTGCATATTGCTCTAAGGCGATCAGCCATTCCCGCTCCTCTGGCCCGCCAGGGGCAATCTCAGGGACGTCAGGATATGTTCTCAGCAAGTCAGCAGCGCGCGTTTTTCCACTTGTTTCTAAATGGCTACACAATGCCTTGCGGTCAAGCGCCTGACCTGCATCATTTTGAGCTAATATCGCATCACGGATGGCGCCAACGTCATGATCGGGCAAATCCGCGAGCGCCAAAGCTTCGAATCCGGTCTCGACCAGAAACGGATTTGCCACCGCCCGCGCGATCAGGCCAAGCCCTCGCGTTTTCGCTGGCGTTGCGCCGCGCAGGCCTTGATCGCCCTGTCCGGTTGGGTTGCGTCCTGCAGTATTTCCACCACGTTTCGCCGAACGCAGGGCCCAGAAATGGTCGCGCATCCGCGAGCGTAATTCGCGTTCATAGGCGGTTTTTACCCCGCCATGCTGAATCGTGCTGGCTGCCGCCATCAGGCGTTGTTCCAGCCCAGCCTGGCGCTCCGGTGTGTCGAGCGGCTCAGTATCCCGCTCGCGCCGCCACAGAACTTCGACCAGAGGCAAAGCTGCTTCCAGCAGGCGACCCATGGCGATTGCGCCGCGATCGCGAATCAAATCGTCCGGGTCAAGCTCATCCGGCAGCAGGCAGAAAAACACGGATCGTCCCGGTTCCAGACCCGGCAAAGCGCGTTCAATCGAGCGATAGGCCGCGCCCAGTCCGGCCCGGTCGCCATCAAAACACAGGACCGGCTCTGGTCCGGCACGCCATAACAGGCTGAGTTGTTGCTCGGTCAGGGCCGTACCAAGCGGCGCAACCGCGTGGCCGAACCCGGCCTCAGCTAGCGCAATCACGTCCATATAGCCTTCGCAAACGATCAAGCCACCTTCATCGGTGCCACCAAAAACTTCGCGCGCTGTCTTGTAGCGATAGAGGACGTTGGACTTGTGAAACAGTGGCGTATCGCTGGAATTGAGGTATTTCGGCTTGGCATCGGCCTCCAGCGCGCGGCCGCCAAACGCGATCACCGCGCCGCGCACGTCCTCAATCGGGAACATCAAGCGGCCACGAAACCGGTCATACGGCTCGCCGCCACCATCTTTCTCAACCGCAAGGCCCGCCTCGATAATCTCGTGCATTGAAAAGCCTTCGGCCTTCAAATACTCAATCGTTTTGCGCCAATCGTCCGGCGAGAAGCCAAGCCGGTAGCGGCCCCAAGCATCGGGGCTGAGCCCGCGCCCTTCCAGGTAACGCCGCGCTTCAGCGCCTTCTGCCGCGCGCAAACATTCCTCATAATACGCTGCCGCTGCTTCGCACGCGGCATAGAGACGTTTGCGTTGATCGTATTCTTCCTGGCTCTCCGGTGTCGCCGTGGGCAAGGTCATGCCTGCCTCGTCCGCCAGTTTTTCAATCGCCTCCATAAAGGAGAGGCGCTCTGTCTCCATCACAAACGAGATAATGTCGCCGCCGAGCCCGGACGAGAAGCATTTGAAAATCCGCTTCTGGTCATTGACATAGAAACTTGGCGTTTTCTCATTGGTAAAAGGCGACAGGCCGACCCATTCCTTGCCTTGTTTCTTCAGCTTCACCTTACGTCCGATCATCTCAGACGGGCGAATACGCGTCTTCAATTCGTCGACGAAACCATCGGGGATGCGGATTGGAGCTGACATAAAACTGCTATAGCCCCGGAACCCCGTCTCTGCGAGAGGATTGTGTGAAAAATCACTTCTGGCTGGTCGTAAAGTCGATCAAATTCAATCTATCGCACATACCGGATTCTTATCTTTTTTCCGCTATACCTGCCGTAGGGACACAGCACGGTGGATCAATTGAACAGCACACACAGACTCAAAACGGAATCTGAGTTTTTCCGGGCAACCGCGATTAGCGCTGTTGGCTATACGTTGGCTGCATTGGTGATTTCAGTTGGGGTCACATGGCTAACCACGTTGCCGCACAGTGCAGAGATCCGAAACCAGGCAGTGTTCACAGCAACGATCCTGCCGCTGATTATCGCGCCAACCTGTATGTTCTTTTTCTCGCGCCAAAACCTGCGCAATCATCGCCTGATGGTGAAGATTACCCATCTGGCTAATACGGATGAAATGACCGGCCTGGCCAATCGCCGTGCGTTCATGCGTGAAGCCGCTAAACACTTGAACGCGACAGATTTATCGACGCAGGGCCTGTGCATGTTCCTGATTGATCTTGATCACTTTAAAGCCGTGAACGACCGCTACGGCCACAGCGCTGGCGATCATACCCTAATCCACGTGACCTCACGCATGACCAGCGCGCTGCCAGATGGCGCATTGATCGCGCGCTTGGGCGGAGAGGAATTTGCTGTCTTCCTGCCCTTTGATGAGTTCGCTGATATTCACCAACAAGCTGAAACCCTGCGCGAAGCGGTCGCCAGCGCCCCATGCAGGGTAGAGGCGCACGTGATCAACGTTACGATCAGTGTCGGGATTGGTATTGCCGGTGTCGATGATACAGTCAGTTCCGTTCTGTCGCGTGCCGATTGCGCCCTGTATGAGGCAAAGAATGCTGGCCGAAACCGGTTCTCAATCGCCGCCTAAATGCCGCTAGTGGCCAAATTTGAGCGGCTGATATGGGCGATCTCATCAGGCTGCGTCCCAACCACAACTCGGTTACGCCCGCCAGCCTTGGCTTTGTAGAGCGCCCGATCCGCCGCCGCAAAGCAGGCCTCGAAACTAATATCCTTGGCCAGATCGAGATCAACCAGACCCACACTAATCGTCATCCGCCCGATCGGATGATCCTGATTGCCAAACCGGTGGGTGGCGACACGTTCACGCAAAGTATCGGCGTATAATTGCCCACCAGATGGCTGCAGGGTCGCCGCGAGCAGAACGAATTCTTCGCCGCCAAAGCGTCCACACAGATCAAAATCCAGGCAAGTGCGGTCAATCAGCACCGACAATTGTTTCAGCGCCACATCACCGGCATCATGGCCAAGCGTATCGTTGACCCGCTTGAAATGATCAATGTCCAGAACCAGCAATGACCAACGCATCACACGCAATTGCGGATCGATCAGACGCTCATCAAACGCGCGGATGAAAGCACGGCGATTAGGCAGGCTGGTCAGCGGGTCAGTGTCGGCCAGCACACGTAGCTGGGATTGTTCCTTGATCGCGACATCACGCTCGCGGCGCACCAGAAGCGCCTTGTAACCGACAATCAGCGCCGTCGCCGAGGCTTCGGCAAACAGCGCCGCATATATGCCGATATCCATCACTGGCGCACCCTCGACCAACCCCAACGCCCGCACTGACCGGCTGGTCAGGATCAACATGCCAATGGCCAAGCCGAGCATTTGCACCAAAGCCAGTTTACTGCCGCGAAGACTGGCAACGACAAGCGCCGTCATGGCGGTTATCATGACCAGTAACAGGCCAGCATGGAACAGATATGAGCCAATCAATGGCAAACGAGGTGACAGGATCAAGACACTACACGTTATCACCAGATTGACCGTACTGGCAGCAACCAGGGCCCGCCGCCCCCATTGCCCAACCTTTTCCGGCTCGCAGATATCATGCACCAACATGCACAGCGCCGACATGATCACCGATATTGCCAAATGCCCGACGACCGAGCGCTGCACCATGTCAAAGCCTGGCAGCAGATCAAACACCAAGCCAGACCACACCAATTGCGTCACCAACATCGCCACTACCGCGATCCCGTGAAACAGGACAAACCGGCGACGCAATAGCGCAAACAGGACAAGATTGACCATTAGCGGCGCAAATAACAGGCCGCAGAACAAAGCGCTGAGCATGCGGGTCTGGTTATGGATGGCGGCGTCCGTCGCACCGCTCATGATCTGTAAATCGAACCAATTGGCAGGGTCCCATGGCTGGCTGACGCCGATCAGCAGCGTCTGCGGCACCTGACCTTGCGCGTCGGTCAGGGCAAATGCTCCAGCCGATGGCGCGCGCCAATAATCGCGCTGAACCTCCACCGGGTATACAGCCGATCTTAGCGTGCCGTCGCCATCCAGGACATGAACTGAAATCGCGCCCTGCCGGGCCAATCGTGCGCGCAAGACAGGGGCGGACAGCGCCGCACCGAGATCACTGATATCAGCGACAATCCACAAGTGATCAGTGGCTTTCTGAAATTTCTTGTTCGAGCAATCAAAACCACTGCGCTGCGCCAGAATGGCGGATGCAGATGCGTCCGCCTGCCCCGCCAGCGTACAGGTGCGTGGCCCGATCTCACTGACCGATTGTGCCGAAACCATTGGCACAGTCAGGCACGCAAACACAATCAAGCTTACCAAATATCTCAGCACGTTTACGTCTCCCCCCACCAGAGACGACTTAGCCAGATTCTCTCAACGCTTTATGAAGCTGATTAACAGGTCCTGAGCCTAGACACTGAAGGTTGTATTTTCAGAATTATTCTGGCGCTTCTTCGCCTTCAACAGCTTGATCCGAAACCGCAAGCCAAACAGCCAGAGCTTTGTACATTGCAAAAGTCTCTTGGTCGTACGCCATAACATAACCTTGCGGCCAGGCGCTCGCGCGCGCCACCACAATGTCATTGGCATCATCAATATAGATCGTCTGCCCATTCGCGCCGGAGGCGGTGAACGTGCCATCACCATAGGTCCACCAATGCCAAGCATAGCCGCGATTGGGATTGGGATGAACCTGGCCCGGCATCAGGTGCGACGCATCTGAAACCGTTGCCCGCGCGACCCAGTCAGCCGGTAGCAATTGCTCGCCATTCCACTGGCCATCTTGCTCGATGAATTGTCCGAAGCGAGCCCAGTCGCGCAGGGCAGCGTTAAAGAACGCACCGCCAATCTCTGCACCGCTGGCGCGCGGCGAATCAATGATCCAGGCACCATCATGCTCCATGCCGAGCGGGCGCCAGACCTTTTCTTCAAGATATTCCGCCGCTGTGCGTTTGGTGACCCGGCGAACCAGTTCAATCAAAATCTGACTTTCTGCAGTATTATAGTTGAAATCCGTTCCCGGTGCGTTGGCTCGCGGGAAAGTCATTGCAATGTCAAAAGCCGGTTGATTGCCGGTGACAATACTGTCCGTCATGAATTTGACCGTATCGGCCATATTGCCCTGAAACAGTTCAGGGTCGTACAACACGCCGGATGACATTTGCAGCGCCTGTTTGATGCTGACGCCGTCATAGGCGGTTCCGGCAAGCTCCGGCAGATATTTGGTCAGCGGGTCATCAACGCTGTCGATCAGGCCATCAAACAGCGTAAACCCGACCAGGGTCGAGGTCATCGACTTGACCAAAGAGAACGTCGTGAACCGGGTGCCAGCATTGGCGCCGCGGCCATAGCTTTCGTGAACGATCCGCCCGCGATGCAGAATGATCAGGCCGGACGTCTCCATGTCGGTATACATATCCGCGAGCGTGCGGGTGGACCCGTCATACTCGAACGTGAAGCCATCTAGCTGGCCAGCGACGACCTGCATCGGTTGCGAGACTTCACTGCGTGCGACGGTTCGGGTTGGGTAGACTTCGCTGGCATGTTGGAAAAACCAGTCCTTGTCACCCTCAAACGCTTCGCCGCGCGCGATGGCATCATTGGGCAGCGGAACAACCCGCGTATAGCCATAAATGCCTGCGCCAGCGCCTACTGCCAATGCAATGGCCCCCACCACGATCAATTTCATACTGTATGTCTCCCGGTACTCAACACCCGGTAATCTGCGTTGAATTGTTACTCAGGTCTAGGTCATAAACTCATAAACGTGGTTCCCAAACCGGTCGAATACTGATTCCTTGTTCTCGAGGAGGATTTATCATGACCCGTCGTCGTTATGAGTTAACTGATTTCGAATGGTCGATCATTCAGCCGCTTTTACCCAACAAACCGCGCGGCGTGCCTCGGGTTGATGACCGGAAAGTTCTCAACGGTATCTTCTGGCGGCTTCGGGCGGGTACGCCCTGGGCTGAAATCCCGACGCGTTATGGACCGCCGACGACCTGTTACAACCGGTTTGTCCGTTGGCGAAAGCTGGGCGTCTGGGACCGGATTTTCGATTCGATAACAGCGGCTTACGACGGCGATCTGCAAATGATCGACAGCACTTCGATCCGCGTTCACCAGCATGGGGCGAACGCAAAAAAAGGGGGCCGGATGCCACCGCGCGAAGTTCCGCTGACGCCCGATGCGTGGGGCGCTCGAAGGGCGGCCTGACGACCAAGATCCACGCGCTTGTTGACGCGAATGGGTTGCCGGTCGTGCTCAAACTCACGCCCGGACAGGCCCATGATGGGCGCAGCGCTACTGACATGCTGGGCGCAATTGGCAGCGGACAAATCCTCCTCGCCGA
This sequence comes from Henriciella sp., assembly GCA_021776655.1. GTDB lineage: Bacteria > Pseudomonadota > Alphaproteobacteria > Caulobacterales > Hyphomonadaceae > Henriciella. The sequence continues at coordinate 135,547 of JAJFFK010000045.1, forward strand.
CCGGGCTTACGATTCAAATGCCTTGCGCAGCCAACTGGAAAAACAGGGTGGCTGGGCCTGCATCAAACCGTTGGCGCAACGCAAGGACAAGCTTGCCTTCAGCGCCTTCCTCTACCGGTATCGCCACAAGGTTGAGTGTTTCTTCAGCAAGATCAAACACTTCAGAGCCATTGCAACCCGGTACGAGAAATACGCTGAAAACTATCTCGCCCTCGTAAAACTCGCCGCAATC
>JAJFFK010000046.1 GCA_021776655.1 Henriciella sp.
TGGGTAAAAGCGGCTGAATGATCGACCATTCGAAATCAGTTAACTCATAACGACGACGGGTCATGATAAATCCTCCTCGAGAACAAGGAATCAGTATTCGACCGGTTTGGGAACCACGTTTATGAGTTTATGACCTAGGCCGTGTCGTTTCTTGATTGCATAAGTGGTTTGCGAATAACGATTAGCTTCAGAGGCTGCAGCGCTCAGTCATGGGAACCGCGAAGGCGGACGTCTGGATGCGGCGCCAATTCGGCTGTTCCAGCTTCACAAGCCGCCCGTCTTTCATCGACCCACAGCAGCACCTCTTCTAGGGGCCATACAACGCATCGCGGCGTCAGATAAAAGCGCTTCGGAAACTCTCCGCGCTGCTCCAGTTCGTAAATCGTGGTGTCGGAGAGCGGAACAAGACGTCGGAGTTCGGTTCGGCGGACTGTTTGGCGCTTCAGGATTTCCGGCGTGAGATCGCGTGAAAGCGCACTCCTGGACTTGCGTGTTCGTGCTTGTGTTGGTGCAACCCGCAGCTCTTTGGCAAAACCTTGAAGCGCTTGTCGACCGCCATCCTTGAGTTGATGCGTCATAGCGCCGATCCTTCCGTACAATGCCTGCCTATTAAGTTTCCGGTATTTTCCATCAGACTGCTAGCTTGGTTTCTCGTAAATCGTTACAACCCAGCCTAAGAATATCGAGCTGCTTGATTGACCAATATGACTCCAATGTCCAAACGTCGAAAGGGACACCCATCGGGTTCGGAGTATTCTACTGTGAAGCCTGCTCGTCAGTGGAGAAATAGCTTTGGGACCACACTTCTGCGGTTCAATAAGCCAGCGGAGTTCAGAGCTGAACAATGACAAACTCCACTAATACCAGTTTTAAAATTGGCGGTGACCTTGAAGTGAACCGATTGGGATTTGGCGGCATGCGCTTGACCGATCAGCCTGGAAACTACGGTCCTTTTCCAAATTGGGAAGCAGGGTTGGAACTTCTGCGCACGGCAGTCATGAGCGGCGTGAACTTTTTTGATAGCGCACGCGCTTACGGGCCACTGACTGCAGATAAGATCATGGGGGAGGCGCTTGAAGGACTTGATGTCGTCATCGCCACGAAAGGCGGCCTTGATAAACTATCAGCCCAAAGCATTTCTTTTGATGGATCACGCGATAAATTGTTGCGCGAAGTTGACGAGGCCCTGGTAAATCTGCGCCGCGACCAGATTGATCTTTTTCAGCTTCACCGCATCGATCCAGAGACGCCTCTTGAGGTTTCGGTTGCGGCTTTGGCGGAAGCGAGAGGGGATGGCCGTATTCGACATATAGGTTTGTCAAAGGTTACACGTGAGCAGTTAGATCAAGCCTTAGCCATTGCCCCCATCGCTAGCGTCCAGAACCGTTTCAATATGGCGGAAACCGGAGACGGCGAACTTGTGGACTATACAGCCAAGAGGGGGATCGCCTTCATTCCTTATGGACCTCTTGGCGCCAATCCAATGCGGCAAGGCGCTAGGCTGAAACCGCGTGAGGCCTTAGCGTGGCTTCTGAAGCGTTCGTCAAACATCGTCGTCATTCCAGGAACGACGTCAATGAAACACATGTTGGAGAACGTCAGAGCCTGGGACTTGGTGAATTCCCGTGGGGAGTAATGCAAATACTCGTTGACTGCGCGGCACGTTCGAGCGGCCTCACTAATCTAGCATAATACTTCTCGACAAAACGAATGTATATAAAACTGAAAGAGTGAGAAGTATTGACAGTTTTGTATTGTGATTTGAGGGTGCCGTAAATCAAAGGTGCCAGTAATGATTCGAACTGCTCCAGATGATCTACCTGACGAGTTGAGAACTGTCGTTGACTATCGAAAGTCGGGGCTCAGCTTGAATCATGTCGTAGGATGCCCGCTTGATTGCGGATACTGCGTGCGTCATCTCTTTGATAATTTTGATATGAAGCGTCCGCATCGCATACTTGAAACGAAGGACGCTGTTGACGCTTTGATCAACCATTGGGCGTTTCAGCGTGACGTAACCCCCATCCAGATTTTTAATCGCGCGACCGACCCCTTCCTCCCAAACGTCAAGGACGAGCTATTCAAGACGCTGGAAATGCTGGATGGGCTTGAGCTCACGAACACGGTTCTGGTGATCACGAGATGGCGGGTCGAACGGGCTGACATAGAACGCTTAGAAGCGCTCCATCATCTGCGGCTGACCATATTGGTGACCTGGTCGGGGATTGACGACAAGCAACTCGAACCTGTCGATAGTGCGATTGCGATCAAGTCACTGGAGGCGCTTCATACATTCGCCTCAAGGACTAAATCGGTTCTTTATTGGCGCCCCCTGATCGTCGGAGTCAACGATCATTCAAGTCTGATGCTGCATGCAGCGCTCACCGATTACGCGGCCATCTATGAGCGCATTTATGGCGCCAAGGAACGGATCGAAATCCTTGCCCCATTTATGCTGGACGGGTTCCTAAACGGTGACGTGGCATTCAAGCGTGCACGCAAACAACTTCACCAAACCCAAAAGGAGGACTAACCAATGGCCACCATCGGCACATTTACAAAGACAGAAGACAGTTTTGTCGGCACCATCCGAACGATGACAATCAATGTGAAAACCAAGATTGTTCCCAACAATGACAAGACCAAGGACAGCGCGCCGGACTATCGCGTCTATGCAGGTGGCGCCGAACTCGGTGCAGGCTGGATGGAAGAGAGCAAGGAGGACGGAAAACCGTATCTCGCTCTGAAGCTCGATGATCCTGCGTTTGGTGGTCCTATGCGGGCTGCATTGTTCGAGAATGTGGAGGAGGGGACCGGTGTTATGGTGTGGAATCGAGAGCGGTAATTTAGCTTTTCAAAATCATGTTTGTTGCAATGTCATTGTTTTTGAACGTGTTTTCAGAGTGGGTGCACTTTCGTGAACTGACCAAATCACATATTAATTGACTTGTAATGCTAATTGCACTACATAGGATATCGAAAGGAGCCCGTCATGTTGAATTTTCAAGTCAGTGAATTGGACGCTGAAAAACAAACGCGCACAACTCAGGTTCGTCACGGTGATAGCCTTGGTGACCTTATTTCGCGCGCTGCGACCGCACTTGCTGTCGATAAGTCAGTCTTCTTGCGTGCGGCCATTGCTAAGGAAGCTGAACGCGTACTTGAGGCCGGATCACGGCACGTCTTGACGGCTGAAGATGCGGCGCAGTTTGCCGCTGTTCTTGATACGCCGCCGGAGCCGACGCCGCGTGCATTAGCTGCGGCCAAGGCATATCGTGGTCGTGTCGTGCATGCCGACTGAGGGCTGCGACCTTCGAATAGAGCATTTTGACCCGGCGCGCCATGAGCGAGCCGGGTTTTCATGCGGTGTAGAACGCCTCGATAATTACTTGAAGCTGAATGCAAAAAAGCAACAGAAAGACGACATGACCCGCGTCTATGTCGCGCTGGAAGATGGCAAAGCGGAAGTTCTCGGTTACTACGCGATAAATCTAGGCATGATGAATGTTGATGAACTGCCAAAACGCCCTCGCGGCACCCCAGATCATGGTGAAATACCGATCCTGTTTCTCGGCCAAGTTGCTGTCAATGAAGCTGCTCAAGGTTCTGGTATTGGCGCGATCTTGATGCAGCACGTGTTTGAGAAAACTAGCCTTATCGCAGATGAGGTAGGGTGCCATGCCATCGTTCTTGATGTCATGTCAGATGGTGGAGAAGAGGCGTTTCAGCGACGGCAGACCTGGTACACAGAATTTGGTTTTCAGTCATTTGTAAGTAATCCAGCAAGAATGTTCATGGTGATGAAACAGGTTCGCGCCTTAGTCACCAAGGAAAATGCCACGGCGACATAAAGGGTAACGCTTGGGCGCTCAAACCAACTGCACCATGCCACTATTGGCGCCAGTGTGGGAAGGGGCAGTCGCCCGGTGTTGGCGTTTTGGCGAATTTTTGCTGGAGTACCGTTTCTGTCATTGTTACAAAACCTCGGACAAAACCCATTTTTGTCCGAGGTTTTGTAACAATGAATGAGGCGCGAACTTTTAATAAGGCCATCCCCTTATTAAAAGTTCGAACCATGGCCTTGGCGAATAAGTATTGTATCGTTTTCGCACTGTAACGAACAACAAGTACCGCGGTTGAAAAAAAAGGGCCGTTCAGCTTGTTCAATTGAGATGACCAATGCTCGAACTTTACGAAAGAATTCATGTCACAGGCATGCTCATGGGATGCCCTCGGACCCATTGTGATGCCGATTGGGCGGTGGTCCATGCGTGCAAGCATCCATGTCATCAAGAGGCCGTCGGCTATACGGGCAATCTCGACAAACAGCACCCGAACTATCTGGTGCTCGAACGCGGAAGCAATCTTTATCTCAATATGATCGATCCGCCGGTCCCGTTATTCCCGTCCGAGTTATTCAGCGCCGCAATGGAATTTGCTGACAAGCATTGGACTGCCGGACGCAACGTCCTGTTTCACTGCAATCAGGGGCGCTCGCGTGCGCCAAGTCTTGCATTGCTGTTCGCAGCAACGAGGAGAGGATTTATTGCCTCAGAATCCTACGAAAAAGCCAGAGCGGAATTTGAACGAGGCTATGGGCATTATGCGCCGGGCCGCGGTATTGAGACATTCCTGCTGGAGAATTGGAGCAAGATTTGAATTACCGGCGTTTGGTGGGCGACCTTGGAGCCAAAAGTTTGTTCGCCACGATTGCAAATGCTCAGGACTGCAGAAACTCCCTTTTCGTGCTACTCGCTGCGGTGAAAAGGTTCCGAAGTGCATTTCTGAAGTCTGTAAGACCGGTTCGAATTATTGGACGCAAGTATGAATTTATGAGTCTTTGTCGGAGCTTGTTGCCAAGCAGATGATATTGCGCCAACGTCTATGCGTTACAGTAGTTCATCGAAATTGTGGCAACGTCTTCTTAATCCGTGCATTGATCATTAGAATCCTAGCATGCAGAAACGCGCGGTGAACATGACGGTATTTTATCCACAGAAAACTTCAGAGCATTGAAATTTATGAAACAATTCAGCTCTTTCATCATCGAGTGGGAATAGCGCGGCTGGCTAATTTGCTTTCAGCAGGGCGACCGCGAACAGGTTGTCGGGATCGTTGAAGGTCTCCTGCACAGTCCAGCCTGATGTCAGACAGGCCTGCTCAATTGATATCTGAGTGAACTTGCGGGAGTTTTCCGTGTGGATGGTTTCGCCCACGTCGAAATTGAAAACCTGGCCATTCATTCGAACGCTCTGGCGACATTGACTGACCAGGTGCATTTCAATGCGTGAGAACGCTTCGTTCCAGATCGCCTGATGTTTGAACCGTGTAACGTCGAAATCTGTTCCCAACTCGCGATTGGCCCTGACCAGGAGATTGAGGTTGAACGCGGCTGTCACGCCCTGCGCATCATCATAAGCGGGGATCAAAATGTCTGCCGACTTATGCAAATCATAGCCGAGGATAAAATGGCCACTCGCGCCGAGAAGTTGCCGGGCAGAGTTTAGAAAGTGCTGAATTTCGACGTCCGACAGGTTGCCGATGGTCGACCCGGGAAAGAAGCCTGTTCGGCTTGCATGTTCCGGCAGCGCGGGCAGGGTGATATCGGCGAGGAAATTTGCCACGACAGGCTGGATCGCAAAATCGCGATAGGTTTGGCGCAGGTCGTCTGCAGTCTGTATCAGGAATTCAGCCGAGACATCTATCGGGACATAGGTTGCCAGCCGATCAGCCGCATCCAACAGAATTCGGGTTTTGATCGAGGCCCCCGCGCCATACTCGATCAGCGCGGCCTGCGGACCAATAGCTGACATGATGCGATCTGCATGCGCGGCCAGGATCTTGGTCTCAGTGCGGGTGGGATAATATTCTGGCAGCTCGGTTATCGCTTCAAATAGCTCCGATCCGCGTTGATCATATAGCCATTGGCACGGCAGGCTTTTGGGCATGCTGGACAAACCATCAATCAGATCCCGCGCAAACGGGCAGGCTTGTACATTCGTCTTGGTCAGCATTTGGGAAACCTTCGGTTAGATGTCTTTTGCCAAACGTAAACCAGCATACTGCCACCTTTTGTCAGGATCAAAAAAGTTTCGATAGGTCGGCCGGATATGATTAGCTGGCGTCACGCAAGAGCCGCCACGAAGCACCATCTGCCCGTTCATGAATTTGCCATTATATTCACCGACCGCGCCGTTTGCAGGCTTGAAACCGGGATAAGGGACAAACGGGCTGGCCGTCCACTCCCAGACATCGCCGAACAGACCGGCAGGCTGCGCCATGTCATTCTGAGTTTGGGGGATCGGCCGCAAATGCCCAGACGACTGAAGATTGCCCTGCAAGGGATGGCGTCTGGCCACGCGTTCCCACTCGGACTCCAGCGGCAGGCGCGCGCCAATCCAACTGGCATAGGCGTCGGCTTCATAGAAACTGATATGGCAAACCGGCGCCGCCATATTGACGGGTTGAGCGCCGTGCAGCGTCATCGTCGACCAGACATGATCTTCGTAAAACCAATATAAGGGAGACTCCCAGCCTTCTGCCTGGGCGGCGGCGAAACCGTTTGAGAGCCAATGGCGCGGCGTTCTGTATCCACCATCCGTCATGAAATTGAGCCATTCGCCATTGGTGACAGCCCGGTTGGCAAGCGCGAACGGGCGCAGCAAGACGGTATGCGCAGGGCCTTCGCAATCGAATGTGAAGTCAGGCCCGCTATGGCCAAGCGTAAACTCTCCTCCGCCATATTGGAGCCAGTTAAGGGCAACGGCTTTTGACGGCGTCTCGCCTTGCGGGGGTGATGCGCGATAACTTGGCCGTAAAGGGTTCTGCGCAAACAAGTGCAGGATATCGGTGAGTAACAGCTCTTGATGCTGCTGCTCATGCGCAAAACCGAGGTTTACCAAGTCATCAAGTTCAGGATGCCCGGCGGCCAATATCTCAGACATCAGACCGTCAACATGGGATCTGTAATCCAGCACAGTCTCTAATGATGGGCGGGTGAGGAGGCCACGTTTTGGCCGCGAGTGGCGCGCGCCGACAGCATCATAATACGAGTTGAACAGGAAACTGAAATCGGCATGAAAGCGGCAATCATCGCCAAGGATTGGCGCGGCGACAAATTCTTCAAAAAACCAGCTTGTATGCGCAAGATGCCATTTGGTTGGACTGGCATCCGCCATTGATTGAGCCGTGGCGTCAGCGTCAGACAAGCCGGCAGCCAGGGCATCTGTCTGGCCCCGAATCGCGTGGTACGCTTCCAGATATGCGGCGCGATCACTGGCGATGTTGAAGGTTGAAGCGTCGGTGCGCGTGTCGCTCATCAAAGGCCTCATAATGACGGGCGAAGATCGGGTCCGCCGGTTTGGGTTCATTATATAGGCAAGCGGCGTTGAGTTTGAACCCATAGGCGCAAAATTATCGAAGCTGGACTGGATTATGCCATGCTACAGGATTTTGGTTCCAGCTTCTTGGCCACGCGCGACCAATGCGAGCCCTGATGGTGTGATCTCAAGTCTGGTGATGGAGCAATGATCAGGGCGGAATACGGTGACGTTGCTGCGGTTCTCAAACTGTCCAACAATCGCGTTGATGGCGATGAAATGGCTGAAGACAACAGTCTCATCGGGTAAGTTTGACACGGTTTGGATGAGTGTGTTGCGCCAGTTCTGAACACTATCGGGCACCGTTTCCCATGATCCCAACATGAGGTCGCGCAGCCAGCTCACGCGGTCTGTGATCTCTGGCGGCGTGGGGATTTCGGTTACGGCTGGGTTGATTGTGAGTATTAGACCGCTTTTTGAGATAAAAGGTGCGCTGGTCTCCTGGCAGCGTTGCATCGGGCTGCTGATCGCGTGCTTGACCTCAAATACATTCAAAGCCTCGGCAGCTGTGTCAGCTTGCGTGCGACCTGTCTCGGAAAGCCCCGGGTCTGGGTGCGCTCCCCAACTTTCTGCGGCCTCTCCGTGCCGAACCAGATAGATCATGCAGCCACAAGCATTGGTTCAATTCCAAGCTCAGTCATGACCTTCATGGCGCGCTTGTAGATGACAGGTTCGGCGATATTCAGGCGCTTGCGGGCGGCATCGAGTGGTTCACGCAGCAACGCTTCGATGTCTTGATCAACGATACGACTAGCGGCTTTGCCATTGCGGCGCGCTTCAGCGACAACCTCTTTCACACGCGTTTCAGGCGGGGCGAGTTTGGCAATCTGACGGCTGCCCATGAACACGATGAAATTCACACCGAGGCCGCCATGTTGGCTATGGGTATAGGCCAGCAAGGCATCTTCGCCCAAGGCATCGCGGCCATAGCCTGACAGGATATGATAGAGGTCATGCGTATCGCGCAGGCGATTGCCGTACCATTGCAGATCGTCATCATAATCTAGTTGGGCTTCACGCTGCGTTTCTGATTCGGCTACAAGCCCAGCTGCACTGAGGCCTTCGCGTTTCATGAAGGTTATGTAGGCGTGGCCGACAGTCCCTTCTGGAAGGTCTTTAAGCGGCGCATGATCGTCGAGCATCGTCGGCAAGAAAGAGCGTTTGGCCAAGAGGGATGGGCCGTTTTCCGAGGCCGAGAATTGTTTGAAATCCCGGACGATTGCGTCGCCATTCAGCGCCTCAATGATGTGGAAGACCTGGCTTGTGTCTTCTTTGTCGGCGAGAAGTTTTTGCATGTGGCCCCAAGCCTTGAACGGCTTGATGCGGCTGCGTGGACGGGAAGGGTCAATATAGGGGGTCGCGTGGGTCATCTGGCTTCTGTGTCCTGATCTGATTTGAACTCGACATAACAGCAAAGTACGAACAAAACAATGACGCAGGCGTCACGAATTATCAGGCACTCTGCCCAAATAAGTGGCGCGACTGCTTAATCATTGTGCAGGACGGCGAAGAAGGACGGTTTTCGGCAAGTCGGTGCTGCCCTTCCGCAGATAACAGCCGTAAACCAGTCAGCATATGATAGATGCGAAAGGCCGCTATGATGAAAAAGATTGAAGCGATCATAAAACCGTTCAAGCTGGATGATGTCAAAGAAGCCCTGCATGACGTCGGAATTCAGGGGATGACGGTGATTGAGGCAAAAGGGTTTGGCCGCCAACGTGGCCATACCGAGCTTTATCGCGGCGCGGAATATGTCGTCGACTTTCTACCCAAACTGAAAGTTGAAATCGTCATTGCCGATAGCGCTGTCCAAGATGCGATAGAAGCGATTACCAAGGCAGCTCATACTGGCAAGATCGGCGATGGGAAGATATTTGTTTCCGATGTCAACGAAGCCGTGCGCATTCGAACTAGCGAAACCGGTGAAGGTGCGTTGTAAGCGTTCCGAAACACAATCGAAATAGATTCAGTCAAACTGGAGGGCTTTATGGCCGACAAGATAATCAAGATGATGAAAGATCAGGACGTGGAATTCGTCGATCTTCGGTTTACCGATCCCAAAGGTAAAATGCAGCATGTCACGTTCGACAAGGGCATGGTCGACGCCGACTTCTTTACCGATGGCCAGATGTTCGATGGCTCCTCGATCGCTGGCTGGAAAGCGATCAATGAGTCTGACATGACGCTGATGCCGGATATGGCGACCGCGAAGATTGATCCCTTCTTTCAGCAGACGACGCTTGCGGTCATGTGCGATATTCTCGACCCGATTTCAGGGCAGCCCTACAATCGTGATCCGCGAACGACCGCAAAAAAGGCTGAGGCGTATATGGCGTCATCTGGGGTTGGCGATACTGCGTATTTCGGCCCGGAAGCTGAGTTCTTTGTCTTTGACGATGTGCGTTGGAACACCGATCCGCACAAAACCGGTTACAGCTTTGATTCAACTGAACTGCCGGCCAATACGGATCGCGATTATGATATGGGCAATATGGGTCACCGCCCCGGTCCCAAAGGCGGTTATTTCCCTGTGCCGCCAGTTGATTCCGAGCAAGATATGCGCTCGGAAATGCTGTCGGTTATGTCTGAGCTTGGGATGGAGCCTGAAAAGCATCACCATGAGGTTGCGCCGTGCCAGCACGAGCTTGGTCTGAAGTTCAACACGCTGACGACGATGGCGGATAATCTCCAGCTATATAAATATGTCGTCCACAATGTTGCCGCGTCTTACGGCAAAACCGCGACGTTCATGCCGAAACCGTACTTTGACGACAATGGGTCTGGCATGCATGTGCACCAGTCGATCTGGAGCGGTGGCAAGCCGCTATTTGCAGGCGATGGCTATGGTGGCCTCTCAGAAATGTGCCTCCACTATATTGGCGGTATTATCAAACACGCCAAAGCCCTGAACGCGATTACCAACGCGTCGACCAATTCCTACAAGCGCTTGGTGCCAGGATTTGAGGCGCCGGTAATGCTGGCCTATTCAGCCCGCAACCGATCCGCCTCGATCCGTATTCCATTCGGTGCAGGGGCCAAGGCCAAGCGAATCGAAACACGGTTCCCAGATCCGACCGCTAATCCATATCTGGCTTTTGCGGCGCTGCTAATGGCTGGTCTCGACGGGATCGAGAACAAGATCCATCCAGGTGAGGCAATGGACAAGGATCTATACGATCTGCCACCAGAAGAAGCCAAAGCCATTCCTCAGGTCTGTAGCTCCTTTCGTGAAGCTTTGGAAAATCTCGATGCGGATCGCAGCTTCCTCAAAAAAGGCAATGTCTTCGATGATGATCAGATTGATGCCTATATCGCGCTGAAGATGGAAGAGGTGGAGCGCCTGCAGCTGCATCCCCACCCGGTTGAATTTGACATGTATTATAGTGTCTAGGGCGAGATCGTTCTGAGATGTACCAATCATGCCGGGGTCGGTTAGCGACCTCGGTATTTTCAATTGTACCCGGTGCCCTGTTTCAGATATGGCCCGCCCTGGCTGACACTCTTATTGGTCGGGCATCTTCTGGCACCGTTCATGATCTTGGGTTTTCGATGCCCGGTCTTGCCGGTCTGGACAATGACCCTGTTACTGATTGGGGTAGCCGTTGGCTTGTGTCTCGCCATTTTGCCACGTGCGAAAGGTGTTTTTATCGCCGCGATCTGGTTTTTGAACCGGCCAGACTAAGCCGCGACGGCGCAAAACTGCGTTGGAAACGGATGTTTCCGGCCATCTGGCGTCAAATTTGCAGCGTGCCACACAGGTATCAACCACGAAGAGCGCTGTTATGAAAATTACATATCCACCGAGTTACGAATCAGACACCGATCAAGAGCTTGAAAATCCGAAAGCTGCGATTGTGAAAACCATGCTGCTTTGGGCATTTGTTCTCGCCTGCCTATTGGCGTGGGGCTGGCAAGTTAGCTAGAAAATGGTCGGCAACCCTGTCTCAAGCCGTCACGCGGGCGGCTAAAGAGCAAGTAACGCCATTCACACCTTGTTTCCGTCAGCGAATGGACAAATATTGCAGGCTCTGCCATCTCCTTGGCAACTGATTTGTTTTCCTCCGTGAAGGTTCTGCCATGTCCGATCCGCGTACGACCGCTCTCAACCTTGTTCCGACTGTTATTGAACAGACAAGCCGGGGTGAAAGAGCATTCGATATTTTCTCCCGTCTGCTCAAAGAGCGGATCATTTTTATTACCGGGCCGATTGATGATGCAACCGCGTCACTCGTCTCAGCGCAATTGCTGTTTCTTGAGTCGGAAAACCCGAAAAAAGACATACAGATGTATATCAATTCGCCGGGCGGCTATGTCACTGCGGGTTTGGCGATTTATGACACAATGCAATACATTCGCTGTCCAATTGCGACCGTCTGCATCGGTCAGGCGGCAAGCATGGGATCTCTATTGCTCGCTGCGGGTGAAGCCGGGCGTCGAACCACATTGCCTAATGCGCGCGTGATGGTTCACCAGCCGTCAGGTGGCTATAGCGGTGTTGCAACAGATATCGAACGTCATGCCGAAGAAATCATGGAATTGAAGACGCGGCTGAATAATATCTATGTGAAGCATACCGGCCAATCTTATGAAGCGATCGAGCAGAAACTCGACAGGGATACATTCATGACAGCCGAGGAAGCTGTGGAATTTGGTATTATCGACCAGGTCTATGACCGCCGTAAAGAAGAGGGCGATGAGTGAGTGGTTTAGCCGACAATGGCAGACGAGGCTTGCGTGTCGCCGTCAGCACTATAATATTGAATTGAAGACGGATAAATTGCGCGGAATAAATCGCGTGTTAATCCCTCTGCTTGATTGAGGTTGCCTATGGCAAAGCAAAATGGCTCCGGCGATTCGAAGAATACGCTTTATTGTTCCTTCTGCGGCAAAAGCCAGCATGAGGTCAAAAAACTGATTGCGGGTCCGACCGTGTTCATCTGTGATGAATGCGTCGAACTTTGCATGGACATCATTCGCGAAGAGAACAAAGCGTCCGGCTTCAAAGCCAAAGAGGGCGTGCCGACGCCGCAGGAAATTTGTGAAGTTCTCGATGATTATGTCATCGGGCAGCCTTATGCCAAGCGTATCCTCTCGGTGGCTGTGCACAATCACTACAAGCGCCTCGCCAACCCGGGCGGCACCGATGGGGTTGAACTTGCCAAGTCCAACATCATGCTGATCGGCCCGACCGGCTGCGGCAAGACGCTGCTCGCGCAGACATTGGCGCGGGTTTTGGACGTTCCCTTCACGATGGCGGATGCCACGACCCTGACCGAAGCCGGTTATGTTGGTGAAGATGTTGAGAACATTGTCCTGAAGCTGTTGCAGGCGTCGGACTATAATGTCGAGCGCGCCCAGCGCGGTATCGTCTATATTGATGAGATCGACAAGATTTCCCGCAAGTCCGACAATCCCTCGATCACCCGTGATGTTAGCGGCGAAGGGGTTCAGCAGGCTCTGCTGAAACTGATGGAAGGTACGGTTGCCGCTGTGCCACCTCAAGGCGGACGCAAACACCCTCAGCAAGAGTTCCTGCAGGTTGATACAACCAACATATTGTTCATTTGCGGCGGTGCCTTTTCTGGCCTTGACAAGATTATCTCTTCACGCGGCGAAGTCACTTCGATTGGCTTTGGCGCAGATGTCAAAGACCCTGACGCGCGCAGAATCGGCGATGTCCTGAAAACAGTCGAACCGGAAGATTTGCAGCGCTATGGCCTGATCCCTGAATTCATCGGGCGCTTGCCAGTGCTGGCAACGCTTGAAGATCTCGACGAAGATGCGCTGATCACGATCCTGACGGCCCCTAAGAATGCACTGGTCAAACAATACCAGAAGCTGTTCGAGATGGAGGATGTTGAGCTGAAGTTCACGTCCGATGCGCTGACGGCAATTGCCAAACGGGCGATTCTTCGCAAGACCGGCGCGCGTGGATTGCGCTCGATTATGGAAGCTATTTTGCTGGATACGATGTTCGAGCTGCCTAATTTACGCGGTGTTACCGAAGTTGTGATCAGTGAAGAAGTCGTGGATGGCAATGCCAAACCGCTCTACGTGCATACAGAGCAGGCTAAGCCGAGCGAAGCGTCCTGAGTTAAGCTCATAAAAGAAAATTCCACATTTCCACCGTTATTTTACGGTTGAAGTGATATTGTCTGCACATCACATAAGATAGATGCCAGAATCATTCGATGACGGAGTGAAGGCAAAGGGTCGCTGCTGAGCAGGGCCCAAATGAAGGAGTCTGCTATGACGACGAAGAAAACCCTCCCGGTACTTCCCCTACGGGATATTGTCGTTTTTCCAGATATGGTTGCCCCTCTTTTTGTCGGGCGAGACAAATCTGTTCGCGCCCTGGAAATGGTCGATGAAGGCCAAAACGAGATCATGCTGGTGGCTCAAAAAGACCCGGCAACCGATGATCCAGGTGAATCAGACCTGCACAGCGTCGGCACAACAGCGACAATCCTGCAATTGCTGAAGCTGCCTGATGGCACGGTCAAGGTCCTGGTTGAGGGTAAGCAACGCGCGCGGGTGACAGCGCTCCGCGATAAGGGTGACTATTACGAAGCTGAAATCACCTCGATTGAAGTTGATGAGGCCAAAGGCGACGAACTTGAAGCGCTGATGCGAGCTGTCAACGAGCAGATTGAAAATTACGCCAAGCTGAACCGCAAAATCCCCCCGGAATCGGTTTCGACGATTGGCGAGATTACCGATGCTGGTCAGTTGGCAGATGCCGTTGCCTCGCAACTGCAAGTCAAGCTTGGTGAGAAGCAAGCCTTGCTTGAGCTGACGGATGCAAAGGAGCGGCTGGAGAAAGTCTTGTCCTTGATGGAAGGCGAGATGGGGATGATGCAGATGGAGCGGAAAATCAAAAACCGCGTCAAGCGTCAGATGGAGAAATCCCAGCGCGAATACTATCTCAACGAGCAAATGAAAGCGATCCAACGCGAACTTGGCGATCAGGGCGAAGAGCGCGACGAGGTGTCTGAGCTTGAAGACAAGATCAAGGAAGCTGGCCTGTCTGAAGAGGCCCTGACGAAAGCTGAGGCCGAGGTCAAAAAGCTGCGCCAGATGAGCCCAATGTCGGCTGAATCAACGGTTGTTCGCAATTATCTCGATTGGCTGCTGGCTTTGCCATGGACTACGCGCAAGGAAATTTCGACGGATTTGATCGCAGCTGAGAAGCAGCTGAATGACGACCATTATGGACTCGACAAAGTCAAAGAGCGCATTCTGGAATATCTCGCTGTGCAAAAGCGGACTAATAAGCTGCGCGGCCCGATCCTCTGCTTGGTTGGCCCGCCTGGGGTTGGTAAAACGTCGCTTGGCAAGTCGATCGCGGATGCGACCGGGCGTGATTTTGTGCGTGTGTCGCTGGGCGGCGTACGCGACGAGAGTGAAATTCGTGGCCACCGCCGGACCTATATCGGATCAATGCCGGGCCGGATCATTCAGAGCCTGAAAAAAGTCAAATCGGGTAATCCACTCTTCTTGCTGGATGAGATTGAGAAGATGGGCATGGACCATCGCGGCGACCCTGCATCGGCCTTGCTTGAGGTTCTCGACCCGGCACAGAACTTTGCGTTCAACGACCATTATCTCGAGGTAGATTATGACCTGTCGGATATCATGTTCGTGACGACGGCGAATAGTTTGACAATGTCGCAGCCTTTGCTGGATCGGATGGAGATCATTCGTATCCCTGGCTATACCGAGGATGAAAAACTGCAGATCGCCTTGCGCCATCTCCTGCCCAAAATTCGCGCTGACCATGGCTTGAACGAGCAGGAATGGGTGATTGAGGAAGCTGCGCTGGTCGATCTTATCCGCTATTACACGCGAGAGGCCGGGGTGCGTTCATTAGAGCGTGAGCTGGCAAAACTGGCCCGCAAAGCTGTGCGTAAGTTGGGGGATGCTGCCGATGCAGCGGTCAGTGTCACGTCTGACAATCTCGCGGACTTTTCCGGTGTGCGCCAATTCCGCTTTGGACTGGCCGACGAGATTGATCAGGTTGGCGCGGTGACCGGGCTGGCCTGGACAGAAGCCGGCGGAGATCTACTGACGATTGAAGCTTTGTCGATGCCGGGTCGTGGCAACACCAAAGTTACTGGCAATTTGCGTGATGTGATGAAGGAATCGATCTCTGCGGCGGGCTCTCTTGTGCGCTCGCGCGCGGTTGATTTTGGGATCAAGCCGAGCGTCTTCAACACCACTGACATTCACGTGCATGTTCCAGATGGCGCAACGCCAAAGGATGGTCCATCGGCTGGTGTTGGCATGACAACTGCGATTGTCTCTCTGCTTACCGGGATCGCTGTACGACGTGATCTGGCGATGACTGGCGAGATTTCCTTGCGCGGGCGTGTGTTGCCGATTGGTGGCTTGAAAGAGAAATTGCTGGCTGCGCTGCGCGGCGGCATCACGACGGTGCTGATCCCGGAAGAGAATGAGAAAGATCTGGTCGATCTGCCTGACAATGTGAAGGCAGCGGTGGAGATTATTCCGGTCTCGGACATTAAGGAAGTTCTGGCCCACGCATTGGTCCAGCCGCTGACGCCAATTCAATGGTCAGCCGAGGATGAGCAAGCTCTGGCAGCAACGCTTTCTGGCCGCCCGGCCAGCGCCGCCAGCACGGAGCAAATCCGGCACTAGCGCCATGCGATGGATAAAAATGCACGGCCTCTGTCTTTTCTGACGGAGGCCGTCTTGCATTTCCCGCCGGAGTATCGCAAATAACGCCTTCTGAGGGCGATTAGCTCAGTTGGTAGAGCATCTCGTTTACACCGAGAGGGTCAGCGGTTCGAGCCCGTTATCGCCCACCATTCCTTGTCTTGTTTGTCTTAATTGATGCCCCCGGCAAGGTGCATCCAACGATACAGAAGCCGGGCCGCGACATATAGAATCAAAATGGCTGTTAGCCGCTTGATAAATAACGGTTGCAAGCCTTTTGCGGCGAACCAGGAGCCGATCTGCCCGCCGATAAACACCGCTGGAAGCAGCGGCCAATACGGCATGACAAGCGCCAGGATGTTAAGGTCCTGCAGCTTCATCAATTGCCCGGTGAGGCCGGACAGAGAGTTGACCAGAATGAACAGGCTGCAGGCGGCGGCGATCTTCCTTGGCGAGCCCCAGTGCAGAAAATAGAGGATTGGTGCCAGGAGAATACCGCCGCCAATCCCGACAATGCCAGATAGAAGACCGATCCCGCCGCCGGTTAGAAGAGCGACAGCAAGCGGTGTTGGTTTGCGCTCTGTATTCTGCAGGGTTGGTGCGCGTTGGAAGGCGAGCCGCAGCCCTGACAATAGCAGCGCGCCGCCGAGCAGTCCGATAAAGACCGTCTCAGGCACGACGAGGCGTCCGCCAAGCCAGGCGAGAGGGATCGACAGGAGAAGAAACGGCAACAGGGGCCGCAGAGCGATCTCCCCCGTCCGGTAAAACCGCCAAATCCCGCCGCTCACCACAATAATATTACCCAGCAGAGCGATCGCTGGCAGGATTCGAAAATCTGTCCCGTTGAGGACGAGGAGGGCGTTATATGTCGATCCGCCGCCAAACCCTACGGCGGCATAAAGGGCCGCTGTCACCAGAAAAAGACCGGCCAGAACAAGCGGCATGGATTAGCCTCTATCCTCTGTGGATCCCGCCGAATCGATGGGGCCAAAAAGTAATATGTCGGCTAAATCGCCAGTGTCCAGCGCCGGGCTGTTGGCTGGGCGGTGAAGGAAGCAATTTGCGGATAGAAACGGGTGAATGAGCGAACTATCCTGACTGGAAGCTGGCGATACACGCAGCGTTCCGGTTCTGTCAATCACCGCTTTCGCCCGCAGGAATGTCTCTCTCGGGCCGTTACTGGCAAGGCCGGAACCTAGACGCGCTGCACACAAATTGAGGCCGTCAGTGAGGCTTAATAGGGGTCGCAAGAACAGATAGGCACAGACCATAGCGGCGGTTGGATTACCCGGTAATCCAAGCACAAGTGTGCGGCCATTTCTCGAAAACCATGTGGGTTTTCCAGGCTTTACCGCGATCTTCTGGAAGATCGATTGAAACCCCGCTTCGGCAAATGCGCGTCGCATATGGTCATGATCACCTACAGATGCGCCGCCAATCGGCAGGAATATGTCGGCGCCATCTGCGCGTTGCATATGGGCATGGATTGAGGCGATGCTGTCGCTGGCGATGCCGAGGTCGATTGGTTCAGCGCCCCAGCTTTTTATCAGCGCGCTCAATCCGACTGGGTTGGAGCTTATGATTTCGCCGCGTTTCAGAGCTGTGCCGGGCGCGCGCAGCTCATCGCCATTCGCCAAAATGGCGACTTTCAGGGGTTTTTCGACGCTTAGGGTCGCATGATTAGCGCTGGATGCGAGTGCGATATGTGCCGCAAAGATGCGTGATCCCTGCATGATGATCCTGTCGCCTTTTTGGAAATCAATGCCGATGGCGCGTACCGATTGGGGGTTCGAGTAAGCCTCGCGGCAAGTCACCGTGTCACCGCTGCGATCGGCATCTTCCTGGATCACGATATGATCGGCGCCGGGAGGCAGCTCACCGCCGGTAAAAATCCGCACCGCCTGGCCGGTCTCAATCTGGCCGTCGAAGGGACGACCCGCCGGGGCTTCACCGATGACATTCAAGCTTGTCTCGGAGCTGCGAACATCGTCAAGCCGAACCGCGTATCCGTCCATCGCAGAGACTGAGGCGGGGGGCTGGGAGACCCTCGCAATCACCGGTTCGGCGAGGCGCAAGCCGATGGCATCCTTAAGCGCAACGTCTATCGTCTGCGGCGCTGGCCGGTTGGCGACGATGGCCTTGAGCGCCTCTTCGACACTGATCAGCGCAGTCACGGCTCGGCCCGTTTGTAATCGCCGGATTTCCCGCCGGTTTTCTCATTCAGCGTGATTGCTTCAATTGTCATCGTTTTATCGATTGCCTTGAGCATGTCGTAGAGTGTCAGGCAGGCCACCGACACCGCCGTCAGAGCTTCCATTTCGACACCGGTCTGGCCGCTGGTCTTGGCGCGCGCAGAAACCGTCAGCGCGGGGCGCTCTGGATCAGCTTCGATCGCAACCTTTACACTGGTCAGGGGCAGGGGGTGGCAGAGCGGGATCAGGTCGGCTGTGCGCTTGGCAGCCATGATCCCGGCGAGCTCGGCAATCGCGACTGGATCGCCTTTTTTGGTGTCGCGTGACAGGGCACGCTGAAGTGTCGCCGCCTGCATATTGATCCGTCCGGTGGCACAGGCCATGCGATCCGTGACCACCTTGCCGCCGACATCCACCATGCGGGCGCGGCCATCCGGGCCAATATGGGTCAGGTCAGCCATGGCTCAGACTTCCTGCAAGCGCGGCATGATTTCAATCAGGTTGCAGGGCCCGTGGCGACTATCCAATTGCGGTGAGATCACCTTGTCCCAGCCATCCCTGACCGCGCCGTTGGAGCCGGGCAGACAGAAGATGAATGTGCCTCTGGTGACACCTGCAATGGCGCGCGATTGCAGCGTAGAGAGGCCAACCGATTGAAAGCTGACCTGGTGGAAAATCACCGAGAAGCCATCAATTGTCTTTTCGAACAAGGGCGCAATCGCTTCCGGCGTCACATCGCGCCCGGTCAGGCCGGTGCCGCCGCTGGAAATGATCACAGCAATGTCTGGATCATCAATCCATGCGGTCACCGCCTCCCGGATGGTGGCAACGTCGTCGGTGACCACCCGGCGCTCAATCAGCTTGTGGCCTGCGTCCTCTATCCGGTTGGCCAGGGTCAGACCCGACGTATCGGTTGCGAGGGTGCGTGTATCGCTGACCACAAGGACAGCAATGCCGACGGGTGTGAAATCTTTGTCTTGATCTATGCCGGGCATGTCAGGGGTGTTCCTTTTGGGTCCAACGGGCGCTGTCGCGGTAATCTTCAAGGCGTGGTTCGATCCATGTCGCGTGGTCTGGCCCGGTTTCCTTCTTCCAGAAGATCGCCTCGGTCTTGAGGTAGTCCATCAGGAAGTCTGCCGCTTCAAACGCGGCGCGGCGATGAGCTGAAGCGGCGGCGACAAACACAATCGGATCACCGGGGCCCATATCGCCGATGCGGTGAGTGATTGTCAGGTGCGAAATCGGCCAGCGCTGGGAAGCATCTTTCGCCGCCGCTTCGATGCCGCGCTCGGTCATCGGTGAGTAGGCTTGAAGATATAGCCGCGTGACCGGGCTGGAGGTGTTGTTTGGCCGGACCAGGCCGGTAAAGCTGACAATCGCCCCTGCACCCGCCGCCTGCACCTGAAAAGCGCGCAGGCTTTCGGCAGGATCAAACGGCTGGTCGGTCAGGTCAATCATCGCGTTAGCCCCCCCCGACCGGCGGCATGAAGGCAATCTCGTCGTGATTATCGACGTCAGCCGGTTCATGCACAATGTCATTATTGATCGCGAGGCGGATTGAGGTTTCGAGCAAAACGCCGTCGCAAGCATGGCCCTGATCCAGCCATGCCCGCAAATCGGCGGTCGTGGCAATATTGGCTGGCAGGTCAAGAACTTGCTCGGTCTGGCCAGTGATGTCGGCGAGGCGGCCGAAAAAGATCAATTTGGCCATCGCCTACCCCCCGGTCACTGACATGTGACGGGTCAGCGCAGCCCCTTCACCGCGCCGATTGATGGCAAAATCATGCTTTTCCGGTTTCGCAAACAGGGCTTGGTCCAAGGCCTTATTCAACGCGGTGGCGTCATTTGGATGATCGCGAATAAGGCCGCGCAAATCAACGTGATCATCTTGCCCCAGGCACATGTAGATCCGTCCGGTGCAGGTGACGCGCACCCGGTTGCATCCAGCGCAGAAATTGCTGGTCAACGGGGTGATGAAGCCAAGCCGTCCGCCCGTTTCGGTGATCTGAACATAGCGCGATGGCCCGGCGGTCATATCCCGGTTGGGCTGATCGGTCAGGGTCCAGCGCTGTTCCAATTGGTCCCGAACCATCGATAGGGGGATATATTGATCAATCCGGTCTTCGCCCGTCTCGCCGAGCGGCATCACCTCAATCAGAGTGATATCCATGCCGAGGCCGTGCGCCCATTCGATGATAGCGGGGATCTCGTCTGCATTCTGATGTTTCAGGGCGACCGTGTTGATCTTGACTTTCAAGCCGACAGATAGCGCTGTCTCTATGCCAGCCATGACTTTAGCCAAATCCCCGCGCCGGGTGATGGCGGTAAACTGCGCCGGATCAATCGAGTCGAGCGAAATATTCACCCGCCGCACACCCGCCGCATACAGCGCGCTTGCGTGATCAGACAGCAAGGTCGCGTTGGTGGTCAGGGTCAACTCATCCAGGCCATTGCCGAGATGGCGTCCAATCCGCTCGACCAGAGACACCACATCCCTGCGGACCAGGGGTTCGCCGCCAGTGAGGCGCACTTTTCGCACGCCGCGCTGAATGAATGTCGTGGTCACAAGATCAAGCTCTTCAAGCGTCAACAGATCGACGCGCGGCAAAAACTTCATCCGCTCGGCCATGCAGTAGGTGCAGCGCAAGTCACAGCGATCCGTCACGGAGAGGCGCAAATAGGTGATTTGCCGCCCGAAACGGTCGACAAGGAGATTGGTCTTGCTCGGTCGAATATCATCGGCCATGAATTGCCTCCTCGGCGGCTTGCAGATCGCTCACATGGTCAATATCGCGGGCCATATGTTCGGACAGGGGATAGGTCTTTGTACGCGCAAGTGATTGAAACAGGTGGCGTGCGCCTTGATCCCCGTCAAGTGCCTGCAATCTTTCAAAGATTGTTCGCGAAAAGATTGCCGGCGGGCAAAGCACACAATTGCATTGGCTCATCACGGCGTCTGTGTCGCTCGTGAGGGCTTCGGCCAGGCTAATCAGGTGCGTATCGGTGATGAAAGGCATGTCAGCGAGCAGGATCAGGACCGCATCAGCCTTGCCTTCTGTGGCAAGTGTGGTCACGCCGAGAGCCAATGACTTGCCTTGCCCGCGTGCCGGATCGCGATTGTCGATCAGGCTCCAGCCGAGCGCTGTAAGTCGGTCACGCCTTGGGGTCTGGTTTGACCCGACCACAGCGTAGCGCCCAGCCAGGTGTATGCCCGTCAGGCTTTTCGCGGCGCGGGCCATCACTGGCTCACCGTTTAGGGTGGCCAACAGCTTGTCGCCGCCTTTGAAGCGCGCACTTGTGCCGCTAGCCAGTAAGAGGAGAGCGATGCGATCAGGCGTCATGGCGGTCGTCTGGGTGGAATGCAGCGACAATTTCGGCCAGCGCAGAGATGGCCAGCATGTTGGCGTCACGCATTGAGGGGATAAGGCCGATTGGCGCGCAAATGCGGGCCATGGCTTCTGCGCTGCATCCACCTTCGGCCAGCGCTGTGCAGCGTCTATCATGGGTTGTTCGGCTACCGACGGCACCGATATAGAAGGCCGACCCGGTAAGGGCCTGCTGCAAAAGCGGCACCTCCCACGGCGCATCATGGAACATCAGGACAAAGGCGGTCCATTGATCATCGCCATGGTCGGGCAGGGCATGCGGTGTGGTGAGCTTGGTCACGGTTTCAACGGCCATCGCGCGGGCCATGCTCTGATCGTCGTCGTCGACGACCTGTAGCGCAATCGGCAAGCCCATGGTCACAGCGATCCGTGCCAGCGCCAGGCAATCGGGCCCGCGTCCGGCAATGCGCAGCTTTAGCTTTGGTGTGTACAGGGTGTGAAAAACGCCGTCATGCCAGCCGGGTTCTGCGGGCATATTATGGGCCAGTTCAAGACCGTGGCCGGACGATGCAAACGTCAAACTGATGCGCCGCCGCCGCTCCAGACCAGCAATCACGCGGCGCAGGAGGCCACTTTCGGTGATCGGGATGATGCTGATATCGACATACCCGCCGCAGGGCAGTCTGATATCTGTAATCGGTGACCCGGCACCGTATTTCAAGCTGCGTGACTGGCCAGCAGCAATTGCCTCCACCGCGTT
This sequence comes from Henriciella sp., assembly GCA_021776655.1. Lineage (GTDB taxonomy): Bacteria > Pseudomonadota > Alphaproteobacteria > Caulobacterales > Hyphomonadaceae > Henriciella. Next base: position 22,334 of record JAJFFK010000046.1, read on the forward strand.
GAGGCGAACATCGGCATCGACGCAGCCACCAGAAATATAACCAGCAAACGCGCCGCTATCTGCGACGACCATAACTGATCCGGGTGCCCGAACCGCGCCGCCCTGTACTGCGGTCACAAAGACCAGTGCACAGGCATGACCCGCCTTCGTCATCGCGAGGGCAGCCTGAAATACGTCCAGCGGATGCTCATGTGTCGGGGAGGTTGGCTGACGCAACATCCAGTCGATGTAAATCATCATTTAGATCGAGGCTAGCTCATTCTTCAGAGCCCTGAGCGAGGTCGAGAAAAGCAGACTTATAGGATTGGGTCGCAGCATCCGTTGCCGCCAGCAAATCATAATAGAGTCGCAGAACGGTGTGTCCGGTCTCGGTCAGTTTTGCGCCGCCCTTAGTCGCTCCGCCATGGAATGTCTCGATCAAGGGATCGCGGAATTGCATGTTCATCGTCTCAATCAGTTTGAGCGCGCGCGGATATGACATGGCCATCACCTGCGCCGCCGCCGTGATGCTGCCATGGCTCTCTATGGCAGTCAGCAAGGTCGCTTTGCCTGGACCAAAGCGCTGCCCGCCTGGTAGGTCAAGCCGAATGCTCAGGGCCAAATGCGTGCTTTTTTCTCTCGTCATCCGGTGGGTTGTAAGGGCGACCAGAATTTTCGATAGCCTGTCTTCCCAATTTGGGAGTTTCGTGAAAAACTCGTTTCTACGACATGTGTAAAGAATGGACGGAGCTGTGCGATGCTAATTCGAGATTTGGGGATTATTCCTGCTGACGATAGTCTTGCCTCGGCTGCGCCCACCGCACCCCCAATCGAGATCGGGAATTTCAGTCGGCGCGGATTCATGGCGACCAGCGGCATACTGGTGATTGGCCTGTCACTTGCGGGATGTGCGCCCGGCGAAGAGGCGAGATTGGATGACGCCGCAGTGGCGGAAAGCCCGCTTACCGGGGTCAAAGGCGGCGACGCCACGCCAGCCTTGTGGATTTCCATTACCGATACCGGGATCGTGAAGGTCACTTGCCACAGATCGGAAATGGGTCAGCAAGTCTGGACCTCAATGGCGCAAATCGTTGCCGATGAATTGGAAGCCGATTGGGATGATGTCGAAATTGTTCAAGCGCTGGGCCATCCGAAATATGGCGACCAGAACACAGACGGCTCGCGGTCCGTTCGCTTCAACTTTCACCGCCTGAGAGTTGCCGGGGCTGCCATGCGCACGATGCTGGAGCAAGCTGCGGCTGAAAGATGGGATGTCTATCCGGCGCAATGCAAAGCTCAGCAGAGCCGCGTGATCAATACAGTCAACAATGACAGTTTGGCCTTTGCCGATCTGGCTGAAGGCGCCAGCAAATTGGCGGTTCCGGCCGAGACCGATATCCGCCTGAAGGCCCGCGATGAGTGGCGTTATATTGGCAAGCCTATTGCCTCTGTGACTGTTCCGCGCATCGTCAAAGGCGATGGCGCGTACGGAATGGATGTCGAGCGCCCCGGCATGGTTTACGCCGTCGTGGCCCGGCCGCCGCAAGTGTTTGGCAAAACAGGAGTGGTGAATGATGTTGCGACTCTGGCGGTGCCGGGTGTCTTGCGGACAGTCAGATTACCCAACGCGATGCCGCCCGCTGCGTTCAACTCGCTTGGCGGTGTTGCGGTCGTCGCCAGCGATACATGGGCGGCTATACAAGGGCGAAATGCGCTCGACGTCGAATGGCTGGATGGCCCCAATGCCGATCACGATTCGGATGTCTATCGCGCCGCAATGGAAGATACCGCGCGCCAGCCGGGCAAGGTTCAGCGTAACCGGGGCGACGCCATCGCGGCCCTGGCCAGCGCCGAGCAGACACTTGTCGCAGAGTATTACGCACCGCATCTGGCGCACGCACCAATGGAGCCACCAAGCGCAACTGCGGAATGGAAAGATGGCAAGTTAGAGTGCTGGGCCTGCGTTCAAGATCCGCAAACGACCCGCAGTACACTCGCCGCTGTCCTGAGTGTGGAAGCAGACGATATTACCGTCCATGCAACTTGGCTAGGCGGCGCGTTTGGTCGCAAGTCCAAGCCTGATTTCGTCGTCGAGGCTGCAAGAATATCACGCGAGATTGGCAAGCCGGTTAAAGTCATCTGGACCCGCGAAGATGATTTGCAACATGACTATTATCATTCCGTCAGTGCGCAGCGATTTGAAGGGGTGCTGGACGAGAACGGCAAATGTACAGCCTATCTGCACCGATCTGTATTTCCGACGATCAGCTCCACGTTCGTGCCGGGCGCGGATAATCCAAGTGCCGGTGAAATGGGATTGGGCGCGACAGATACTCCGTTTGATGTGCCAAATTTGCGGATCGAATCTGGCAAAGCTCCGGCCCACCTTCGGATTGGCTGGCTGCGCTCGGTTTCCAACATTTACCACGTCTTCGGGGTGCAGAGTTTCGCCGCCGAACTGGCACATGCGGCGGGCCGCGATCAGAAAGACTATCTGCTGGACTTAATCGGCGGCCCGCGCCTGATCGACCCGAATGCAGAGGGGGCCGACTACGATAATTACGGCGGCGATCTGGAGGAATATCCGATTGATACAGCCCGGTTGGCGCAGGTTACCAAGCGAGCCGCCGCGATGGCGAACTGGGGGCGGGTATTGCCAGACGGTCATGGTCTTGGCATCGCGGTTCATCGCTCATTCCTGTCTTATGTCGCCACAGCGATCGAAGTGGTCGTAGACGCAGAAGGCAACCTGACCATTCCCGGTGTCTGGCTGGCGGTTGATGCCGGTACTGTGGTCAATCCGAAACATGTCAAAGCGCAAATGGAAGGTGGCACATTATACGGCTTGTCAAACGCGCTCTATGGCGAAATCAGTGCCAAGAAGGGTGCGGTTGTTCAGAGTAATTTCCCAAATTGGCGGGTTATGCGGATGGCCGAAGCGCCGCGCTCATTTGAGGTTGAAATCGTCGAGTCGACAGCCTCGCCGGCAGGGGTTGGGGAGCCGGGGACGCCGCCTGCGGCACCGGCGCTGGCCAATGCGATCTTTGCGGCGACTGGCAAACGCTACCGTAGCCTACCCATCCTTGGCCCGAACGGCCGCCGCTTGTCGCTAGACGACAGCCAAGACAGTTAAGGGAGCCCGATCATGGCAATAACACTGAAAATCAACGGGCAAGACAGACAGGTTGATGCCGCCGAAGGCACGCCGTTGCTCTGGGTTCTGCGCGATCATTTAAAAATGAATGGGACCAGATTTGGCTGCGGCGTGGCTCAGTGTGGAGCTTGCACGGTCCATGTTGATGGTCTGCCTGTACGGGCCTGTATCACCCCGCATGATGCGCTCGAGGGGGCTGAAATTACAACGATTGAGGGCAAGCAAGGCGCCGTAGCCGATGCCGTTCGCGCCGCTTGGGTTGCCAGCGATGTGCCGCAATGCGGATATTGTCAGTCCGGACAGATCATGGCGGCCGTGGCGCTGCTCGAAGAAAATACGGATCCAAGCGATGAAGATATAGATACCGCAATGAGCGGGAATATCTGTCGCTGTGCCACCTATATGAGTATCCGCCGGGCGATCAAGGATGCGGCGCAAACCCTGTAACCGGGACTTATGGTGTGCGAACTTGTCGCCGGTCAGGTGGGTTTGCCGTTTCTGTCTGTGAGTCGCCCTGGGAGGAAAAAACGTGTGTCAGGATTGTTTTCAAGGCTTGAGTTGCCGCGCGTGCGTCTTCCAGGATCAAGTCAGTTTCAACCGCATAATAACTGTTTGGCCGCGCCGCCTTTAGGGACTGGTTTTGCTCATACAGGAAATTGAGCGCGGATGAGAGTTCGACCATATGGAATTTCCAGTTTGGATCCGGACTCTCACTCATTATCATCTCCAGAAAATCAACCCTGGGGAGAGTAGTATTTGGTTTATGGGATATATGCAACTAGAAAGAGTATTTCTGAAGGGCGGTAAAGTTTACGCGTTTTTAGGTTTCCGTGCACGCGCTCTACAGGCCTCAACTCGCGCGATAAGATGCGCAAATGAGTCGGGTAACTCGGGTGAAACAAGGTCCAAGCCGATCGCGTCCACCATCTCTTGCGGGCGTACTTTTGATTTGTCGCGGGCCGCAAATTTGGCGATCACTTGCACTTCGGCATGTTCAGTTTCTCCGCGTATGAATTTGTGCGAGAGGCAGACATAAGCATCTGTCCACGCTACTATTTTTGTCACAAGTTCAAACTTTTCAGGCATCGAAAGCATACGTGAAATGACCATCGATTGTCCACATATAACCGGGATCCAACCGCGCTTGCGCAGGACTGGCCAACTGCCAATACGGATGATGTGATTGATGGTGCCAAGATCAGAGAATGACAGATAACGGCTATTGGTCATATGCGCGAACATGTCTTGGTCCAAGAGCCAGACGCGATAGGTCAACCGCGTCTCATTCAGGAGGATAATTCGCTGTTTGGAAAGAAGGGCTCGGATGAATACAACTATAAGGCGAGCAAACAGATTCATTAAAATACTCCCCCGTTAGGCGAATGTGCGTGACCGTCTGAATTGGGCCGGTGATCAATCATATAGGTCGCCATGCGTGAGGTTGAAAAGTAGAGCGAGTGGGCGGCTGTGCGCAAGATGTGTAATGGTTATTGCGAATACCTAAAGTTCGGTTCTAACAGGTTGGCGTATGTTAAGCCTGCTTTGTGAGCCTTTCGCAATGGTGAATCTTTATTTTTTGAGCCTGGTTCATAGAGACCCAATTGCTCAGGTGGCGCGCCAGTACTTGTCTAGCTCTGCAGCAATCGCGAACGCCTTCTTTGCACCGGATCCAGATACTCGCAATCCGATCATTGCTGAGCCTTGCAAAGCGGATGGATCAGCTTCGTGTCGGCTCCAGCGACTACCGGCGACAAAGCCTTCGTCCAGTTCAGACAGAAACGCCCCGAATTCCTCCTCGCGACCGTCGGCGAAGAGGGGCAACCAAATCAAAAATTGCGCACTCGGCCAGCGTCGCATCGCACGCGGTAGCCAATTGGCGAGAGCGTCCATATCGTCCATTGTTTCATAGCTAGGATCGAGCAAGACCAGCATCCGTTCCCCGCGCCGAGCTTGCAGCCGCAACGCCCCAGAATAACCGTCAGCCTTCTTGATTTGTACGCGGTTATTTTGGCCAAGTGCATCGGTTAGCGCGCTATACTCAGCGGGATGCTTTTCAAAAAAGGCAAACCGTGCCTGCTTGTGCAGCACTTGTACGGCCAGGGCGGGCGAACCGGGATAGGCTTGCGGCCCGGCGTTCTGAACATGCTGGAGCCAGGGTTGTAGCGCGCGCGGCGCTTGCGCTGACTTTGGCATGGCCAGGACACCTTTACTGGCTTCACCGGTTTTCCGTGATTGGGCACTGGTTAAATCATAGAGGCCGCGCGCCGCATGCGTTTCGAGATAAAGAAGCGGTGACGCCTCAGCGCTCGCCGCCTGCAAAACGGCATGCAGAACCGCGTGTTTCAGGACGTCGGCCTGATTTCCGGCATGATAGCCATGTTGATACGAGAGCAAGGCCTAGTCGCTCCCTACTAGAGAGGCTTGTCGGATCGCCTCGAACTCATTGCCCGGATACCAGGTCGGCCAATCGGCGGAATCGACGATATCGCGGCCAATCGTATACAGCGCTGTGATGTCTTGCTGCATGCCTGAAAGGTCCCAGTCTTCTGAATATTCGTCTGACGGCTTGTGATAATCTTGGCTGGTATATGCTTCAGCGATCGCGCGTCCAGCGGCGACACCGCCTTCAAGCATGTCGATACCGCCATCAGCGTACAGCATCGGCACGCCTTTTTTGGCGAATGACACATGGTCAGAGCGATAGAAGTAGCCTGCTTGAGGGTTTTGATCTGGCACGACGACGCGATCTTGCGTTTCAAGATAGGCTTTCAAACGATCTTCAAGCTCCGAAGCCCCATAGCCAACGACAAGCATGTCGTGGGTCGGGCCGATGGGGAGCATCCCATCCATGTTAATTCCGGCAACGATTCGACTTAGAGGCACGGTTGGGTTTTCAGCGTAATAGGCTGATCCCAACAGGCCGGACTCTTCCAAGGTCACGGCGACAAACAAGGTTGAGCGATCATGCTCTTCAGATGCCATGGCTTCGGCAATTTCCAATAGGGCCGATGTCCCAGTCGCGTTGTCGACTGCGCCATTGAAGATGTTGTCGCGGTAAAAATCTTGCCCAGTGTCGATGTCCTGATCTTCGGCCTTCTTGCCGAGATGCTCCCAATGCGCCGTATACAGCATGTATTCGTCCGGCGTGGTGGCGCCCGGTGCGACGCCAATGACATTGCGAGACTGCGTCGTGCTGACCGTCTGGACAATCTTGCCGCTGGCCGTCAGGCCGCCCATGTCGACCGGTGTGAACCCAACTTGCTTGGCGGCAATTTTCATCGCGGAAAAATCAAGACCACCTTCCGAAAATAGGGCGCGGGCCGTTTCTTCGGTGATCCACGCTTCATACTGAGTGCGCTCACGGCCGCCATCGACCCGCACAAGATCGGCCTGTGCCCCAGACCATGAATTGGCCACCACATCCCAGCCATAAGAGGCAGGGGCAGTTTCGTGCACGATGATCGCGCCGGTGGCACCTTGGCGTGCGGCTTCTTCGTATTTGTATGTCCAGCGCCCGTAATAGGTCATCGACTTGCCTTTGAAGAGTTCGTCTTCACGGGCATAGCCGGGATCATTGACCAGCATGACAACCGTTTTTCCTTTGACATCCAGGCCAGCATAATCGTCCCAGCCATATTCAGGGGCGACAATGCCATAACCAATAAAAACCAATTCAGAAGCAGCAAAATCCAGCTGCGCCAGAGTTTGCTGCTTGGTCCACATGACCGCCGTTTCTTTCAGCGCCATTGGGAAGTCATCGCCTGACGCGCCGCCGGTGAATAACAGCGAAGAGGCGGCTTCATCCAGTGTCTGTTCAATCATCCCAACCGTTTGGAACCATGTGCCATTCTCGCCAGCTGGCTCAAGCCCAACCCGCGCCATTTCAGCCGCCACCCAATCGGCGGCTTTCTCGCCATTCTCAGACGCCGCACCGCGCCCTTCAAACGCATCATCCGCCAGGATCGCAACGCGCGCGCCAAGGTCTGCGGCGGTAATCTCGCTGGTCGTCGTCTCAGGCAAGGGCAATAAGAGATCAGGGCCTGCCGGTGCCTCAAGGGTTGGCGGTGGGGTCGCGGGGACATTTGGCGTGACCGTCTCAGACGAGCAAGCCACCAAAAGAGCCAGACCTGACGTGGCCATAATTATGCGCAGCATTTCGGCGCCTCCTGTCAAAAATATATAGCCCGTGTCTGACACAAGCCGGGCGACGCGACAAGAAACGCGATGCTTGGGAATTGGCTATGGGTCCTTGCGAGACGGAGATCACATTTTTGTGCACCTCTTGGCACCGCGCCACTGATCTCACACATAGGGCAAATGTCCGATGAATTCGATCGATTGAGCACTGAAATTCGCGCTTGCCAATTGTGCAAGGCCGACATGGAACGTGCGCCAAACCCAATCCTGCAAGTCTCAGCTACAGCCCGCATTCTTGTCGCGGGGCAAGCCCCCGGAAACCTTGCGGATCTGTCTGGCAAACCTTTTACCGATCCATCAGGTGTACGCCTGCGCGCCTGGATGGGGGTGAGTGAAGCGGAGTTCTACGATGCCAGCCGCATCGCCATCGTTCCAATGGGGTTTTGTTTTCCTGGATATGACAAGACTGGCGGCGATATTCCACCGATGAGGCGGTGCGCCGCCACGTGGCGCGAGCGTTTACTGGCTGCAATGCCGAATATCGAGCTGACGCTGCTGATCGGCGGATATGCGCAAAAGTGGCACTTGCAGGGGCGGGCAGAGAAAAGCCTGCGCGCGACAGTCGCCAAGTGGACAGAGTTTGAAAGTGAGGGTACGTTCACAACTCCTCACCCAAGTTGGCGGAATAACGCATGGATAAAGAACAACCCGTGGTTCGAGCAGGATCTATTACCCGTGTTGCAAAAGCGAGTGCGGGCATTGTTGTAGGCCTTGCCGCTGGCGTGACCTTGCTGGCTGCGTGTGTGACACCAATGACACTTTCAGCCCTGACACCGGAGGTTTCCCCGATGCCGCGATTTGAACCAGACGCAAACCTGTTCGTCAGTTTTGACGGGGCTGAACTCGGTCTGACGGTCTGGCCCGGCGCTGATGAACCTGATATTGTAATCGTCGGCATACATGGCATGAATGACTATGCCGGGGCGTTCCACATGGCCGCGCCATATTGGGCCCAGCGGGGTGTCACCACATATGCCTATGACCAACGCGGGTTTGGGCGTTCGGTTGGCCGGGGTGACTGGCCGGATGAGGAGCTGATGCGCGAGGATTTCCGCACAGCTGTTCGTCTTGCAAGGGTGGCACATCCTGATGCGACGCTGGCTGTGGTCGGCATATCCATGGGCGGCGCGATGACGATGACAGCGTTCAGTTCTGATCGCCCACCAGAAGGGGTTGATCGACTGGTTTTGAGCGGCCCCGGCCTGCGCGGTTGGGGGACGATGCCGCTGGTTCAGCGTGCGGCGCTCTGGACCTCGGTACGGGTGCGGCCCGCCTGGGTTGTGGTGCCGCCGAAATTTGTGAAGATTGAACCGAGCGACAATGTTGAGATGTTACGGCGAACCTGGGCCGATCCAAACATGTTGCGTAACAACAAGATTACGCAAGTTCATGGCGTTGTGACGCTGATGGAGAACGCCCATAAGGCGGCGGCATCTCTGCCGGATGATGTTCCGACACTGCTGACCTATGGCGGCAGAGACATCGTGATACCGCCAAAGGGGATGAACAGAACGACGAAAACCCTGCCGCCGCATATCCGGACCGCCTACTATCCTGATGGCTACCATATGCTGCTGCGCGACCTTCAAGCGGAAACTGTGTTTGAAGATGTCTTGGCTTTTCTGCAAGATGCCGAGGCGGCTTTGCCGAGCGGTGTAAGTGAAGTCCCTGGGCGCGATTGACGCTGCGAATACAGGCGTTACACCGCGCGGATTGTTTCACCTGCAACCTTTGTGCGGATTTTTGCATGTTTGATCTTGCTTCATTTGACGACCATGAGGGCGTTCATTTCTTCCATGATGGAGATAGTGGCCTGCGCTGTGTGATCGCTGTTCACTCCACCGTGCTTGGGCCGTCTGCAGGTGGCTGCCGGATGTGGGACTATGCCACTGGCGCTGAAATGGTCACCGATGTGCTGCGTCTGTCACAGGGCATGAGTTACAAGAATGCGATGGCAGGCTTGGAACTTGGCGGCGGCAAGGCGGTGATTTGGGGCAATTCCAAGACGGATAAAAGCGAAGCCCTGTTTCGGGCATTTGGCCGCGCGGTGGAAAGCCTGCAAGGCAAGTATTATACGGCGGAAGATGTCGGTATCGATACCGCTGATATCGAGATTGCGGCGCAGGAAACCTCGTATGCAGCCGGATTGACCAGCGGCGGCGCGGCGAGTGGTGACCCATCACCGATCACCGCGCTGGGTGTCTTTCGTGGCATCAAGGCGACGGCGATGCGTGCGTTTGGCACCGATGATCTCAACGGGCGGACAGTTGCCGTGCAAGGCGTCGGCTCGGTCGGCGGACATGTTTGCCAGTACCTGGCTGAAGCCGGGGCGAACCTGGTTGTCTGCGATGTTGATGAGACTGCGTTGGCGGTTGTGTCACAGCGCGACAGCGCGACCATCGCGGCGGTCAATGATATCTATGATGTTGAGGCCGATATCTTCTCGCCCAACGCCCTCGGCGCGATTATCAATCCCGACACGTTGAAACGGCTCAAAGTCAAAGTCATTGCTGGCGGTGCCAATAATCAGCTCAAGACGCCCGAAATGGGCGCAATGGTCCGCGATGCGGGTATTCTGTACGCGCCCGATTACGTCATTAATGGCGCGGGTATCATCAATGTCGCCGCCGAAATTTCCGGCACATATTCGCGCGAATGGGTTGATGCTAAAATGGATATTCTGATCGAGACCCTCGGTCAGGTTCTCGACGAGGCGTTGGAAACCGGGGGCGCTACGAACATTGTCGCGGACCGGATTGCAAAAGCACGGATTGAGGCGGCGCGCGCTTAGTCGGCAGCCGCCATTGCTGCAAAGGCCTGTTCGAGGTCGGTTATGAGATCGTCGGCGTCTTCCAGCCCTACGTGAACGCGTAAAATTGGACCGGGGCGATTGTGGATGGGGTCGGTTTTCATTCGGTTCAACTGATCGCAACACGGGATGAGCAGGCTTTCATACCCGCCCCAGGAAAAGCCCATCGCGAAGAGTTTCATCGCCTCAAGAAAAGCGTCCAGTTTGGTTTCGCTAACCTTGTTCAGAATAACACCAAACAGGCCATTTGCGCCGGAAAAATCTCGTTTCCAGAGGGCGTGCTCAGGGTGTGACTCAAATCCGGGGTGCAGGACGCTTGCAACCTCCGGTCGTTCCGACAGCCAATTGGCAACGCGGTAACCAGTGGCCTCGTGCTGTTTCAGGCGCGTATGCAGCGTACGTAGACCGCGCAAGGCGGTGTAGGCATCATCGGGCCCGAGCGATATGCCCCAGTCTTCAGAGCAGGCCGCGATTTTGGTCGCAAGCTTGTCGGAATTGGTCATCACAGCGCCGCCCATCGCATCGGCGTGTCCGACGGCATATTTGGTCAGCGCTTGAATGGAGATATCGACGCCAAGATCGAGAGGGCGGTGGTAGACACCTGCGCCCCACGTGTTGTCCATAAGCGTGATCAAGCCATGGCGTTGGGCCAGCTCAACGATGGCGGGCGTATCGCAAATATCAAAGGTCAGAGAGCCCGGTGATTCAAGCAATATCACTTTTGTCTCTGAGGTGATTAAGCCCTCAAGATCAGCGCTATGGGTTGGACTGAACCGAGTGGATTTGACGCCCATCGCAGCAAGGCGGCGCGTACAAAAGCGCCGTGTCGGCCCATATATGCTATCTGCAATCAGGATGTGGTCACCCGCCTTGAGGACTGCACCAATGGCCAAGGCGCAGGCCTGCAATCCATTTGCGGCCAGCCGGGTGTGCTTGGCGTTCTCAAGTGCACACATCGCCGCTTCAAGTTCGCGATGAACCGTCAGGCCCATGCGGCCATAAACCTTGCCATCACCATACAAGTCCTGCCGGTTTGAGATCAGTAGTGTCGAGCCACGCTCTACGGCCGGGTTGACGGTGTTGCGCGGGCCACGTCCGGCCTTGGTGTGGATGATGTGGGTGCTATCTTTCATGAGGTCGCAATCGGATTATCACAATTGGCAGCCCACTCGCTCCATGATCCGTCGTAAATCGCGGTATCCCAATTGCCGAGGCGCGCGAGAGCAAGGGCAATGATTGCGGCTGACACGCCCGATCCACATGTCGCGGTGACTGGCCCGCTGACATATGGCTCTAGCAGCTCTTGCAAGTCATCAACCGACTTCATGGTTGCATCTTCGTTTAACAGGCTTGAGGCTGGGACGCAGAAGCTATCGGGGATGTGCCCAGATCGGAGATCTGCGCGCGGCTCTGGCGCGCTACCATCAAAGCGGCCCGGCGCGCGGGCGTCGAGAACTTTCGCTGTTTGCGCCGCAATATTATCGTGCATTTGCCTCATATCACGAACCAGATCGGTGCGCTTGCGGGCAGTATAGTGTCGCTCGATCGGCGTTGGTGCCAGATCTTCAATCTCACCACCTGCGGCTTGCCACGCTGCCAGTCCACCATCAAGGACTTTGATATCGCTATGCCCCATCACCCGAAACATCCACCACGCGCGGGCTGAGGCAAAAAATCCGTTATGGTCATATATGACAAGCCTATGGCCATCACCGAGGCCCAGTTTCCTAACGCGCGACGAGAACAAGGTTGCGTCGGGCAGCATATGTGGCAGGTCGCTGGCCTGATCCGAAATCGTATCAATATTGAAGAATACAGCGCCTGGAATGTGCGCTTGAGTATAGCCCTCCAAACCCGTTTTGCGGCCGGACAGAAATGGCGGAACCCAGCTTGCGTCAACCATCCGGAGGTCAGGCGCGTTGATGTTCTCTTTCAACCATTCAGCGGTTACGAGTGGGTCGCCAGATTCCATAGACTCAGCCTTCCATCCAACTTGCGACGGGCAAGTCCTTCGCCCGTAGGAATTCTGGATTGAACAGCTTGTCCTGATAGCGGTTTCCGTAGTCGCAGAGGATCGTCACAATCGTATGGCCCGGACCCAGATCCTTAGCCAGTTTGACTGCGCCGGCCATATTGATCCCTGACGATCCGCCGAGGCACAGGCCTTCATACTGAATCAAATCATATATCGTTTCGAGCGCTTCAGAATCGTCAACTCGATAAGCGTAATCGACGTCGAAATCGACCAGGTTGCCAGTAATTCGGCCTTGCCCGATGCCTTCGGTCATTGACGTGCCTTCCGATTTCAGCTCGCCATTCTTGTAATATTCGTACAGCGCGGCGCCGCCCGGATCGGCAATTCCGATCTTGACCTTGCTGCCACTGAGGTCGCGTAAAGCCGCTGCGGTGCCTGCAAGTGTTCCACCAGACCCAACGGCGCAGATGAAGCCATCAATCTTGCCATTGGTTTGTTGCCAGATTTCCTGACCAGTCGTCTCATAATGGGCTTTACGGTTGGACGTGTTGTCGAACTGGTTGGCCCAGATCGCGCCGTTTGGTTCGCTCTCATTCAACTCTTCCGCCAAGCGTCCCGAATAGCGGGCATAGTGATTCGGGTTGGAATACGGGACCGCGTCGACCTCAACCAGTTTCGCGCCGAAATTGCGGACAGCGTCTTTCTTTTCCTTGGATTGCGTGCGCGGCATGACGATGACGACTTTATAGCCGAGCGCTGCCCCAACCATAGCGAGACCAATACCAGTATTGCCCGCCGTACCCTCAACAATCGTACCGCCAGGCTTGAGGCTGCGATCGGCTTCGGCATCACGTACGATACCCAGAGCAGGGCGGTCTTTGACGGACTGGCCGGGATTGAGGAATTCGGCTTTTCCCAGAATTTCGCAACCAGTCGCATCGGACAAGCGGTTCAAGCGCAAAAGCGGTGTGTTGCCGATCAGGTCCAGGACGGAGGAGTGTATGGTCATGTTTAGCCTTATCTGTATCCGGCGCACGCTATGGCGAGCGCGGCCGCAATTCAACTGTCTGATTGACCTGGCAGTTGGGATAATGGCCTCAAAACTTCAATTGGACTGACAGTTGAGGTTTTTTGAACCGACAAACCAAGCTGGCAAGCGGCTGCGAACCCGCTTAAGGCAAGGGATGACCAAAACTGTAATCTGTATGAAATGGGGCGCGCGTTACCCGGCCGACTTTGCCAACCGATTGTACAGCATGGTGCGGCGCAATCTGACCGGTGATCTGCGGTTTGTATGCTTTACCGACGACAAGGTAGGATTGCTGCCGGAGATTGAGTACCAGCCCTTGCCGCCGATTGACCTGCCGACACGCTGGCAATGGTATCCATGGCGCAAGATTTCGCTGTGGCAAGCGGGGCTGGGTAGGCTGGAAGGTGAAGTTCTTTTTCTCGATGTCGATTTGATCATTACCGGCTCGCTCGACCCGTTCTTTGAGTATCATCCCGGCAAGATGTGCATCGCGGAAAACTGGACCCAAATCGGCGAGGGCATCGGCAACACATCGGTCTACAAATGGACGATTGGTGAGCACACCGAGATTTTCGAGAAGTATCAGCGCGATAATGCGCCAATTCATGCTGAATACCGGGCCAGTCAGCAATATGTCTCGGCGATGATCCCGGACAAGATCTATTGGCCAGCTAATTGGTGCGTCAGTTTCAAACACTCGCTCATGCCATCATTTCCCATGAACTGGCTCAAGACACCGAGCTTGCCTGTTGAGACCCGGGTCGTGGCTTTTACCGGGCGACCAGATCCTGACGAAGCGCGGGACGGCCGCTGGCAAGCGCCTTGGCACAAGCGGATTTATAAACATGTCAAGCCGACGCCGTGGATCGCACAACATTGGCGCTGATCGTCAACCTCATGGTAGTGCTTTTGTGAATTTACCCATCAACTGAACCACTTATAAAGCGCCCAATGGCTTACACTTTGAAACTTGCAGCGAAATTTTCCGACCCTGATCTCACAGCCAAGGGTGAAGCGCGCGCCGTTGTCAGCTATGATGGAACAAAGACGCTGTGGTTCAATACTGGGACGCTGTGCAATATTGAATGCGTCAACTGTTACATTGAAAGCTCGCCGTCGAATGATCGGCTGGTCTATTTGTCATTGGCGGACGTGATACCGTTTCTGGATGAGTTGGAAGCGGCTGGAGAGACCACGATTGAGATTGGATTCACCGGCGGCGAACCATTCATGGCGCCGGAGATACTCGCAATATTAGACGAGGTATTGGCGCGCGGGCACAGCGTTCTGATGCTGACCAATGCCATGCAGCCTATGATGCGCCCGCGTATCAAAGGCGGTCTGATACAGCTTCGCGAGCGTTATGGAACTCGCCTGACGATGCGGGTCAGTTTGGACCATTATACCGCCGCCTTTCATGATACGGAGCGCGGGGCTGGCTCATTCGAATCAACACTCGCCGGTTTGCGCTGGTTGGCTGAGAATGACTTCAAGATGGCTCTCGCTGGCCGCACGATGTGGGGTGAGGACGAGGCAAGTGAACGCCAAGGATATGGTCGATTGATCGAAAGCACTGGATTGCCGATAGACCCTTCGGATGCGGCTGATTTGGTGCTTTTTCCGGAAATGCAACCCGATGCAGACTCGCCAGAAATAACCTCTGACTGTTGGGACATTCTGAATGTCTCACCTTCAGCGCAAATGTGTGCTTCCCAGCGCATGGTGGTGAAACGCAAAGGCGCTGCGAAAGCGACGGTCCAGGCTTGTACGCTTCTGCCATATGATCAGCGGTTCAACCTTGGTGAAACCCTGCAGGAAGCCCGCAAGGAAGTTGCCTTAAATCACTCATATTGTGCGAGTTTTTGTGTTCTGGGCGGCGGTAGCTGCTCGGCCTGATATGCTGTTCAGGATTCTGCGGTTTTGAGCCCGGAATACCGTGGTTGATCCGTTTTGACTTGCGCAATCGTTGTGGCTTTCAAGTGTGCAATTAGTCCATGCGAGGTCGCTGTCAGGTCGCCCGATTGGATGCGCTTGCACAGCTCTCGGTTCATGTCATCAAGAGACCGCCCGTCGCTCACGGCTAGCAGGGTCTTCAGGCTTGCAGCCTCAGCGCTTTCGTTTGCCGTTCGGACCTCAAGATCGCGGAGCGCAGTTGCAAGCACATTAGACGCTACCCGAGCGTGGAAGGCGGGATGACCGGACAAGTTAGGGGATGCGGTCTCATCGATGAAATGTTTGACCGCTTGCAGCAGTTCCGCAAGGCTGGGTTGATCATGCATTCGCGGCCTCCAACAGATTGATCAGGTCGATCTCGGTTTCAGAGACACGTCGCCCAATTGCCGCGCGTTCAACACTCGGGTCGGCACCGGATCGGAAGGCTTCATACATGATCATGCACATAACGCCCCATTTGAGTGTCCCGAGCATTTCCCACCAATCAATCTCTTGCGTTGAAAACACGGCCCCCCCCGCGTCGGCATAGGCTTGCAGCATGGGCTCCAATTGTCCAAAGCCGCCAACCCGGTTTTCTGTCACGCCGAACCGCCAGGAATTGACGCATATCCACGCCAAGTCCTCGCGCGGATCACCGAGATGCGCCAGCTCCCAGTCGAGAATTGCTGCCAACCCTTGCTCATCTACTATCAGATTTCCCAATCTGAAGTCGCCGTGCACAAGAACCGGGTCTATCGGTGCAGGTTGGTTTGCCTTGAGCCAGGTCAAAGCAAGCTCGAAAACAGGGTGGGGGATATCAAACCCGCGATAGATGTCTTCGTATTGAGCGATTTGATCGCTGCCATTGCTGCTCGGAAGATCAGGCAGGGTGTTTGTGGCGATCTTGTGGATGCCAGCTAGCGCCGCGCCGCACTCACCCGGCAGTTTCAATCTGGCTGCGGCGAAGGTTTCGTCGCGAAGGATCGGACGCGCAATGGTTTCGCCATGAACGCGGCTCATCACGAACCCTTCGCCAAGCTCATCTTTTGGTGTCAGGACATGCAGGATTTTTGCCACCGGGAGACTTTCTTTCCCCGCGATACGAATGAGCGCAGCTTCAGTGGCTAACCCAATTGCGGCTGATGGCCGGGTAGGCCGAACGCCGCCTGGCGCGCGTCTGAGAATGGCTTCGAAGTGGCCGCCAGAAAGCGCCCAGGTCTCCTGACTAGCCCCGCCAGACAGGCGGTTGATGTCAGATAGGTCCGCTTCTGCCCCAAAAACTTTGGAAAAAAGCCTGTGTGCGGCGGCTTCGAAGTCTTGCATTGATCCCATCTTAGCCACAATTAACCGAAATGTTGCAAGCGCCAAGTATGACGACGCGGTAGGCTGATGACTAAGGATACAACAATGACAAAACGTATGCGACCCGATGAGATGATTCCGAAACCTCGCAAGGTCAAAAAACTGGGCCTGTTTGGTTGGCTACGCGGGCGGTTTTTTGCCGGCATGGTCATTGCCGCACCTTTGGCTGCGACGTTCTTTATCCTGCAATTCTTGATCACCTTTATTGATGACCGGGTCCGGCCACTATTGCCACCCTTGCTGAAGCCGGAAACCTACACCAATTACGCCATTCCAGGGTTTGGAGTTGTCGTCTTGATGATCGCGCTGATTTTTCTCGGGGCGGTTACAGCCAATTTGATCGGGCGCTCGCTATTGGCGACGACCGACCGGATCCTGTCGAATATCCCGATTGTCAAAAATGTCTACGCCGCGATCAAGCAATTGACTGAGGTTTTGTCCAATAACCAGCAAGCAAGTTTCGACCGCGTGGTTCTGATCGAATACCCAAAGGTCGGCTCATGGTGCATCGGCTTTGTGGCGTCGGATGCGGCGGGTGAGATTAGTGCCAGATTAAAGGAAGACTTTATTGGCGTGTTCGTTCCGACGACACCAAACCCGACATCGGGCTTCCTGATCTATCTTGATCCGGCTGAGTGCATTGAAATGGACATGACGGTTGAAGAAGGCGCAAAAATGATCCTGACGGCGGGTCTTGTTGTACCCGATTACATCCCCAAGACAGATGGCGCGGAAAACGTCCCGTCAGTCACTGAAGCTGAGATCGGGACTGAGGAGCTGGCTGAGAATAGCCAGGGCTGACGCGCGTTCGGGTGACATCGCCTCGGCGCGTTCCACCGCCAAACGAGCGTCCTGACGCGCAATCATGATCAAGTCACCATGCAGATTCAGATCAATCAGCCTGTAATCGATCAAGCCAGATTGCCGCTTGCCTAGCAGGTCACCGGGGCCGCGCAGTTTGAAATCTGCTTCGGCAATCTCAAATCCGTCATCCGTGCGGCGCAACGTATCGAGGCGTTCACGCGCAAGCTCGGTCAGCGGCGAGCGGTAGAGCAGGATGCAGAAACTCGGCCTGTCACCGCGCCCAACCCGACCGCGCAATTGGTGTAACTGTGCCAGACCAAACCCCTCGGCACGTTCAATCACCATGATCGTGGCTTCGGGAACATCAACGCCGACTTCGATGACCGTCGTCGCGACAAGTAGCTTGGTGCGCCCGGTTCGAAAATCATCCAGAGCGGCGTCTTTGTCTTCACCCTTCATGCGGCCATGAACGAGACCAACCGGGACCTGCAAAACATCTTTAAGCATCGCGGCGCGGGAGATCGCCGAACTGCCATCCTCGTCATCAACCTCAACCCTTGGGCAGACCCAGAAAGCCCGTTCGCCGCGCTGCAGTGCCCGCCCGGTCGCCTCAATAACATTCTCGATCCGAATGTCTGCAACAGCGCGTGTTTCAATCGGTTGCCGCCCGGCTGGCATTTCGTCAAGCACGGAAACATCAAGATCGCCATGAATCGATTGGGCGAGCGTGCGCGGGATCGGCGTGGCACTCATCACCAGCACATGCGGCGCTTCACCTTTGCTGGCAAGTTTCATGCGATCAGCGACCCCGAACCTGTGCTGTTCGTCGACGATGATCAGACCCAGCTTCTGGAACCGCACACCTTCCTGGAACAGCGCCTGCGTGCCTGCGATAATCTGAAGGCTGCCATCGGCTAGACCCATCAAGATTGATTCACGCTTCTTGCCCTTGTCGCGCCCGGTCAGAATAGCGACGGAAAACCCATGTGGTGAGAGCATCTTGTCCAGCGTGTCGAACTGCTGACGGGCCAAAACTTCGGTCGGTGCCATGAAGGCTGTCTGGAACTTGCCGGCAGCGGCCTGAACCGCCGCGAACGCCCCAACCAGCGTTTTGCCAGAGCCAACATCGCCCTGCAGCATCCGGCGCATCGGATGCGGTTCGTTCATGTCTGACATGATCTCCTTGGTCGCGCGGATTTGCGCGCCTGTTGGCTTGAAAGGCAGCGTCTTGACCAATCTGTTCAGGGCCTCAGGTGCCGCCGGAATAGATGGCGCAGGTCGCAAGGACCGCGCGGCGCGGGCGTTGGCAAAGGTCAGTTCACGCGCCAGCGCCTCGTCATAGGCCAAGCGGGTCTGGCACAATTGCGTGAATGCCTCGTCCCACTGCGTCGGGGCGTGAATACCGCTCAGGGCAGCTTTAAAGTCTGGCCAGCCCTGCTTGCTGATCAAGGCTGGATCGATCCATTCAGGTAGCCCTTCCGGCAGCAGGTCCAGCGCCGCTATTGTCGAAGCATGTACGCGCTTATTGGTGAGACCGGCCGTGAGTGGATAAATCGGCTCGACCGGCGGCGGCAGTTCGCCTTTTGCCGGGTCCAGCACATAATCAGGATGGCTCATCTGGCGTTCGCCGCGATAGTCCTCGACCCGGCCAGAAACAATCCGTTCCTTGCCCACTGGAAATTGACCCTGCAGCCAGCGCGGATCAGCGCGAAAGTAGGTAATGCTCAAAAAACCTGTGCCGTCATACATTTCGATCCGGGTTGGCGCGCGGTCATTGTACGGCGCTTTAACGCTGTGCACTTCACCGCGAACGGTCGCAACATCGCCAGGGACCAGATTTTCGAAACTGTCCACCGGGCGGCGGTCTAGCCAGCGCTCAGGCATATGTAGCAACAGATCCCAAACCGTTTCACCACCGACAAGATGCTCCAGCGTCGGCTTCAACTTGGGGCCGATGCCGGGCAGGGCATCCAGCGGTTGGAAGAGTGGAAAGAGACGTTGGTCGCGCATCACTCTGTCTACCCGCTGGCGCGCGCGCGTTCAATCGCCAGTTTAAACGCGGCTCTGAGCTTCGCCCCCACGGATGTCCTCACATAAACCGGGCTCAGGGCTGTTTTGTGTTCTGACCCTAGCTTGTCATCCCGGAATTTGCGTTCGAAAATATCCGGGACCCAGGGAAGCTTGGCACTGGGTCCCGGATATCCGCAAGGGCGGATTCCGGGATGACAAAGCTAGAGAGAAAACAGCCCTGAGCTTGGTTCATGTGGCAGCGCAAAGCGCTGTCGCGGAACCCGCTTCGCCTCGCGTGCCCGAAGGGCTTAGCGCGAGGCAAAACCAGCCCCACGCAGCACCTGCGTCCGGTGCGCCCTTAGGCGTCCGGGATTAAATTTGAGTTGGAGAGAAACAGCCCTGAGCCCGGTTCATGTGAGGGCGAAGCCCGATACGGAACCTGCTGTCCCGCGTGCGCCGCAAGGCGCTTAGCGCGG
>JAJFFK010000047.1 GCA_021776655.1 Henriciella sp.
CGCGACCCCGTTTTAACTCATATACTCCGACTGTCCCGGGCTTGACCCGGGATCTCCATCGGGGCTTCCAAACTCAATTGCACGAGATTCCGGATCAAGCCCGGAACCATCGGAAACCTTTAGAAATATATTCCCGGACGCTCCTCAGCGCACCGGACACACGTGCTGGAATTTACACGCAGCTCAGGGCTCTGGTTTTGCCTCGCGCTAAGCGCCTTCGGCGCAGCGAGGCGAAGCGGGTTCCGTTCGCTGACACCCGTGGGTGGCAGCGCGAAGCGCTGTCGCGGAACCCGCTTCGCAATCCGTGGCGCACAGCGCCTTAGCGGATTGTACAACTTAAACCTAAGCTGCGGCCTGGACCTTCACCTCGCCACCCGGCATTTGCTCAAGCAGGAAATCATGGAAGGTTTCGGCCCGTTGGATGAAGCGGTGGAATGGCAAATTGGCTTTGAACACAGCTTCCGGCGCGATATTGCAGCCACAGCGCAGGGCGGTCTCGACCGCGTCATTTCGGTCGGCGCGGGCGGAACAGATCGCGATCCGATGTTTGCCCATATTGGCGATGCGCGCAATCGTCATGTCGCCGTCATGGCTATCGGGCAGCGTCAGGTCAAGCATGACAAGATCAAACCGTTCCAGGCGCAAGCGGCTCTCCGCCTCCATCAGTGTCGTCGCAATCACCAGATCAACCGGCACACGTGCACGAGCGGCTTTATCTGCTGCAACGGCCAGCAATTCACAAACTGGCTGATGATCCTCGACCCAGAGAATTTTCATATGGTACGACCTTTAATCTACTTTGTTTCTCTGGCGATTCTCGCCTGCCCTGCTCTGAACACAATCTGACACCGCAGTGTTTCATCTTGGTAAAGCAGAAATGACCAAAGTGTTGACAATGCTACAGTTTCGGCGCGCACTAATAGTAGAATCGCCATTCATACAGAGATTATGATAGGCTCCAAAATCGCGCCTAACTGCAATGGAGGCTGGAAAAAAGAATGCCGAATGAGACGCTCCCCGCACCGAAATCTCCATCGGCATTTCAGGTCGACCTGAATGAAAATAAAGATCACATTGTTGATATTTTGATTAAGGAACGCTGCCCAAGTTTTGTCCGTCACTGGAGCTGGGGGATATTACGGCCGGTCCTCTACACGCTGCTTGGCTACGCAAAAGCGCGCCGCCTCGCTGACCATATGGCGACCTTGAATGGCCAAGGCAGCTTCGATCATATGTCGCAAAAACTGGCGGTTAGGCTGAGTCTGAATAATCTCGACGCCATGCCCAAAACGGGTCGCCTCGTGGTCGTGGCCAACCACCCGACCGGTTTGGCTGATGGTGTCGCGGTGTGGGATGCCCTGAGAAAAGTTCGCAGCGATAGTATCTTTCTGGCCAATGCCGACGCGATGCGTGTGAACCCAAATTTTTCCGACGCGATCATTCCAGTCGAATGGGTTGAGGACAAACGCTCGCCGGCCAAAACACGCGAGACGTTACGCTTGGCAAAGCAAGCCTTTCAGCAGGAACGTTGTGTAGTTATTTTCCCGTCGGGAAAACTGGCCAAGAAGATCGACGGCGAACTAATCGAACAAGACTGGATGCCCACTGCGGTAAGTCTCGCCCGGAAATACAAAGCCCCGGTCCAGCCCTTGAATGTGCAGGCGACCAATTCCTGGTTCTACTATTTGCTGTCACGCATTAGCGGCGAACTGCGCGACGTGACCTTGTTTCGCGAATTGTTGAACAAGACAAACAGCCCGTTTGAAATGACTTTTGGGCCGATCATACCGCCTGATCAATTGGTCGGCGACGCTCAGGCGATGACATTGGCCCTACGCGAATATGTCGCCAGCACACTCGCCATCGAGCCGGGCCAAGTGTTCACTTCTCTTGATAGACCTGACCTTTCGGCGGATTAAACCGCCCGGGTCAGAGATCCGTGGCAATGTTTGTATTTCTTGCCTGATCCGCATGGACAAGCGGCGTTGCGCGGAGTTTGCGCCCAGCTTTCTTCGGCTTGGGCAACCATTGAATGGGGCGCTTGTTCGGCAACAGATTGCGGCGTGCTCTTGCGCTCATTCGCACCCGTATCCGGGTCGAGATGAGTTTCAAACACTTTCGACTGCGGCGCAGGTTCCGGGCGCGGTTCTGCCGGGGCGAGCTGTGAGTTCATCAGCCAGCGGGTCACTTCAAGCCGCATTTCCGAGAGCATGTCATAGAACAGTTTGAACGCCTCTTCCTTGAACTCGTTAAGCGGATCGCGCTGACCATAAGAGCGCAGGTGAATAACCGAACGCAGCTGATCAATTTGCTGTAAGTGATTGCGCCAGCGGCCATCAAGAACCTGTAACAAAACCTGTTTCTCGATCTGGCGGAATTGCCCGTCTTGCGCGCCGTCAACTTTGGTATTGTAGGCGGTTTCTGCGGCCGACCGGATACGCTCGCCAATCTCCTCATTGGCCACGCCTTCTTCAGCGGCCCAATCAGCGATCGGTAGATCCAGGCCAAGCATTTCAATCGCGCGTTCACGCAGGCCTTCAATATCCCACAATTCTGCATGCGACTTTTCCGGCATATGATGCATCACCATGCCCTCGATCACTTGCTCGCGCATATCAAGGGTTTCGTCGTAGACCGAAGATGCATGCATGAAGTCACGGCGCTGTTCGAAAATCACTTTGCGCTGGTCGTTGATGACGTCATCAAATTTCAGAACATTTTTACGCATGTCGAAATTGCGCGATTCAATCTTCTTCTGCGACGTCTCCATCGCCTTGTTCATCCAGGGATGGGTAATCCCCTCCTCTTCCTTGATGCCAAGGCCTTTCATGATCGAGTTGAGGCGATCAGCCGCAAACACCCGCATCAGATCGTCTTCAACCGAGATAAAGAACTTGGATCTGCCCGGATCGCCCTGTCGGCCGGTACGACCACGCAACTGATTATCAATCCGGCGGCTTTCGTGGCGCTCGGTTCCAAGCACGTACAGACCGCCAGCTTCCAGAACAACGTTCCGGGCGACCTCGATCTCGGCCTTGATCTGATCGCTGATCAGTTGCACCTCGGCCTCAGTTGGCGCTTCGCTCTTCTTCTCGACATGCTCGGCAATGGCCCCTTCGAGACGCATATCGAAATTGCCGCCGAGCTGAATATCGGTGCCGCGACCGGCCATATTGGTCGCCACGGTAATCGCGCCGGGTGTACCGGCATTGGCGACAATATGGGCTTCCTGTTCGTGATGACGAGCGTTCAGGACTTTGTGCGGAATTTTCGCTGCGGTCAGGTAAGTCGAGACGATTTCTGATTTCTCAATCGATGCCGTGCCCAGCAATACTGGCTGCTTCTTGGCGCGGGCTTCGCGGACTTCTTCGACGATCTGCTTGTATTTTGCCGAGGCCACCCGGTAGACAATATCATCTTCATCGATCCGCAAGATCGGCTCATTGGTTGGCAGTTCGAAGGTCGCCAGAGAGTAGATATCGCCAAACTCTGCCGCTTCCGTCATCGCCGTTCCGGTCATCCCGGATAGTTTGTCATAGAGGCGGAAATAATTCTGGAACGTGATCGATGCCAGCGTCTGGTTCTCTGGCTTGATATCGACTTTTTCTTTCGCCTCAATCGCCTGGTGCAGGCCATCCGACAGGCGGCGGCCATCCATCATGCGGCCGGTAAATTCGTCGATCAGCATCACTTCGCCATCCTTGACGATATAATCCTTGTCGCGGTGGTACAGTTTGTGGGCTTTTAGCGCCTGATTGGAGTGGTGTACGATGGAGACATTCGCTGGTTCCCAGAGCGAGCCTTCGAGAATACCTGCCTCGGTCAGCAGCTCTTCCATTTTCTCGAGCCCTTCCTCGGTAAAGACGACAGACCTCATCTTTTCGTCGAGATCAACATCTTCCTCATCAACGATTTGCGGGATCAAGACATCAACGGTACGGTAAAGTTCCGAGCGATCATCGGTTGGCCCGGAAATGATCAGCGGTGTGCGGGCTTCATCAATCAGGATCGAATCAACTTCATCAACGATGGCATAGGCATGTCCGCGCTGCGCCATCTGATCCAGCGAATATTTCATGTTATCGCGCAAATAGTCGAAGCCATATTCATTATTGGTGCCATAGGTGATATCGCAGGCATAAGCGGCTTTGCGGACGTCGTCAGGGATGCCTTGCTTGATGACACCCGTGGTCATGCCGAGGAAACTGTACAACTTGCCCATCCAGTCAGCATCGCGGCTGGCCAAATAATCATTCACTGTCACCAGGTGAACGCCATCACCGGTTAGCGCATTCAGATAAGCGGGCAGGGTCGCAACCAGCGTCTTGCCTTCGCCGGTGCGCATTTCTGCAATCGCGCCATTATGCAGGACCATGCCGCCAAGTAGCTGCACATCAAAATGGCGCATGCCGAGCGAGCGCTTGGAGCCTTCGCGAACCACTGCGAATGCTTCTTCCAGAACATCGTCGAGGCTCGCACCCTCTTGGAGGCGCAATCGAAACTCAGCTGTTTTAGCGCGCAAGGCCGCATCAGACAAAGCTTCAATGACCGGTTCCAACGCGTTGATATTTTCCACCCTGCGCCGCAGCGGCTTGAGTTGACGGTCATTGACGGAGCCAAAAAATTTTCGTGCGAAGGACAGCATTTGAGGGTATACCACTCACTGGTTGATTATCTGACACTCCCCAAACACAAAAGCATTGACAGGAAGTGCACGCCAATTGACGCGCTTGAGTAACTCGCCTCTCGACCGATACTCAGTGGGGACTTAAGAACGCCGTAATAGAGTGTCAATCAGGCGGATGCCGCAAAGGAACCACAACATGCAGCGCACCCGAAATTACTTTCTGCTCAAGACCGCAATCAGCGCTGGAATTATCGCCCTGGCAGCCTGCGGGCAACAGGCCAGTACGCTATCTGGCGCCCGCCAGATTGATGGCGCGACAGCAGCCTTGGTGAACGGCGAACCGATTTATATCAGCGACGTCGAATTGGAAGCCGCAGCCCAAGGACGTATCGAACCGAATACCCCGTTCGGTCCAAACGATCCCGATTTCCAACCTGTTCTCGATCAATTGATTGATCAACGCTTGCTTGCTCAAGAAACGGTGCGCCGTGGCTTACACCTTGATGCAGCGGCTCGGCGCCGGCTTGAAGCAGGCCGCGAACGCCTGCTTGGCAACATCCTGGTTGAGAACCTGGTCGCGACCGAGGTGACCCAGGAAGCGATAGATGAAATGTACGCCGCGCAGGTTGAACTACAGCAGCTCGACGATGAAGTAAGATTGCGTCACATTCTGGTTGAAACGGAGACAGAGGCCAACGCCGTTCGCCAGGAATTGGAGAATGGCCGCGACTTTACCGAAGCGGCTTTCGAATATTCCAAGGACATTCGCACACGTCTGGATGGCGGCAATTTCGGTTGGGTCGCTCCGAATGACATGCTCGATCCATTTTCGACGATGATCGGCAATACGCCAACTGGATCGCTCTCAGACCCGTTTGAATCCGAACAAGGCTGGCATATCATTCGGGTCGATGAGCGCCGGACCAACCCGCCCAAGACCAAGGACGAAATGCGCCCGGAAATCATCACTTTCCTGACCTTCACACAAATCAGCGACATTTTGCAAAACCTGCGCACCACAGCCGACATCCGGCAGCGTAACCCAGTCACCCAGCCGCCTGAGCAAGCGGTCGAAACCACAGCCGATCCAGCCATTACTGATGAGGATAGTTCAGCCATAACCGATACATCCAACCCATGAAGTTGGCACCCTCTTCTTTTGCACCGAGTTGTTTTCCCGACCTTCCAATCGTGAACGGCGTATCCGCCGCAACATGTTCGCGTGGGTTTTATGCCGGACGCGACCTCGAACGTGACGATGTGTTCCTGTTCACTTTTGACCATGGCACTCGCTGCGCCGGGGTTTTCACGCGCTCGACCACGGCATCCGCAGACGTGCGCTGGTGCCGCGAAGCGCTGGTATCTGGCGGCGGGTATGCGCGCGCGCTGGTGGTCAATTCTGGTAACTCCAATGCGTTTACTGGCCCCAAAGGCGTTCTCAAGAACCAAGCGACACTGGAGGCGATGACCCGTGCGTTGAAGGTTCCAAAGGAACACTGCTTTCTCGCGGCAACCGGCGTGATTGGTGAGCCGTTACCTGATCCCAATTATGTTGGCAGCGCAGTGCCCGGCATGGTTGAACAGCTCGCGAGTCCAAACTGGCAAGCGTGCGCGCGGGCCTTCATGACCACTGATACCTATGCCAAAGGCGCGGTCAGGACGTGCGAAATTGATGGCGTTACAATTACCCTCACCGGCATCGCCAAAGGCTCAGGCATGATTGCGCCAAATATGGCCACGATGCTTGCTTACATATTCACGGACGCGGGGATCGCACCTGATCTTCTCGATCAATCCTTACGGACAGCGACCCAACCCAGTTTCAACGCCATTACGGTCGATAGCGATACGTCCACGTCAGATACGCTGATGGTGTTCGCGACCGGCGCATCCGATGCTGCGATGATGACCGATAGCACCGACCCGCGCCTGGTTACATTCCAGAAGGCCTTGAGCGATATCTGCCTGGATCTCGCCTTGCAGGTGGTCAAAGACGGCGAGGGCGCATCAAAATTTATCACCATCAGCGTGGCTGGAGCGGTGAGTGATGCTTCCGCCAGAATAATTGCCGCCGACATCGCCAACTCGCCACTGGTCAAAACCGCACTGGCAGCAAATGACGCAAACTGGGGACGGATTGTCATGGCGGCCGGGAAATCTGGCGAACCCGTGGATTTAGCGGCGCTAGCAATCTGGTTTGGCAGCGTCAAGGTTGCTGAGCAAGGCGGGCGATCACCGAGCTATGATGAGGCCGCCGCCAGCGCGGTCTGCGCCCGACCCGAGATCGATATCAGGGTCAAAGTCGGTCACGGCGCGGGCCAAGCACGGGTCTATACCTGCGACCTGACCCATGCCTATATCGATATTAACGGCGCGTACCGCACATGACCAAGACCATCCTGGTTGCTGCCGCCGCCTTGATCAATTCAGAAGGCCGTATCCTGCTGGCTCAGCGGCCAGTAGGCAAATCAATGGCGGGTCTATGGGAATTTCCAGGTGGCAAAATCGAACCCGGTGAAACGCCAGAAATGGCACTCGCACGGGAGTTGCAAGAGGAATTGCGTATTGGCGTTGACCCCATGCACCTGAAACCGATGACATTTGCTAGCCACTCTTACGAAGAATTTCACCTTTTGATGCCACTTTTCGAACTTAAAGAATGGGCTGGTTTACCAGAACCGGCAGAAGGACAAGAGCTTGCTTGGGTTTACCCGCGGGATTTGCACCGTTACCCAGCCCCCGCCGCTGATGTCCCTTTGTTCGATTTTCTGGTCGATCACATGAAGGGCGAAAACTGATGAAACATATCTTGCGTTGTATCGCTCGAATGAAACGTGACCAGACCGGCGCGACTGCGATTGAGTATGGTCTGATCATGGCCTTGATGACGCTTGCCCTTGTCGGCGCACTGTCAACCACGGGGGCATCGACGCAAGACCAGTGGGAAGGTGTCGCAGATCAGGTCAAAGATGCCAGTGAAGGTGCTGGCGTAAGTTGACACGGGCGAGGTGTCTTGACCCGGTGAAGTGATCAGGTTTGAGTTCCTGAAACCTGTTGGAACACCGCCATGCCAAAACCTGTTCAATTTGAAATCAATGTCGCGCAGGACAAGCTCGATACGATCCGGGGTCGCGTCGCAGCTTATCGCGCCTTTGCGGCGCCAGACACGGCCAATGACTGGCAATTTGGTATGTCGAGCCGCGTGCTTGAAGACATCCGCAACCATTGGCTAACCGGATATGATTGGCGAGCCGATTGGTCCGCGCTGGCGCAGTCAAAATGTGGAACACGCTGATGCAGGATGTCCTGTCCTATGACACCTAACTGGCGCGAGATGGCACGCGGAGGCCATTTCGCAGCCATGGAAGTGCCCGATCTGTTTGTTTCAGAGATCAGGGAATGGGCCGCTAAAGGACCAGACCAAATAGCATGATCAACACCTGAACAAACAGAGCAACACCCGACAGGCCGACAATCGTCGCAACCCAGGCGCCGCCAAATCCCAAGCCAAGACCAACCAGAATGCCAGCCCCTGCTGTGAGCACCAGCGCAGCCAGCCATGGCATGCCGACAGACAGGGTGAACGTGGCATAGCCGAGACCAAGCAAGGTGATGATCGCACCCCAAGCTCCAGCTTTCATGAAGGCCGAAAACATCTTGGCCTGACGCTCAATGTTCATTTCACCGTGGGTATAGTCGCTCGCTGCCATAATGGCCTCCATATTCAAGTCTGCCCTGTCTTTATCGGGCTCGCCGATTTGGTCAAGCGCTGCATGTGTCGCAGCGCCAACCGACAAAATCACCTCTTCACATCACTACCGGAATGTTACAGGTTCGCTTCAAACAGGTGCCGACAGAGCACTTGCAAGGGAGCAAACCGCATGAGTGACCAGACGGCGACCGCCGATGAGCCTGCTTTATACGTATCCAATACCCGTGCCGTTACCGGCGGCGCTCTGGGCAAGAAAGGCCTCGGCTGGGGCCTCTTCGAATGGGCCAGAAACCCATATTACAACGTCATCGTCATCTCGATTTTCACACCCTATTTTGCCTCACAGATCGTTGGAAATGGTGAGCGCGGTCAGATTGTCGTGGGGGCGATGATCGCAACCGCCGGAATTATCATGGCTGTCATCACGCCTATTCTGGGGACGGTGTTGGATAAAGCCGGACACAAGAAACCATTAGCTTTTGCCAGCCTGATCGTCATGGCGATTTGCTCGATCTTGCTGATATTTGTCAAACCCGGAATGCCCGCTGCTCTGCCGCTTGGCGCTGTCTTGCTGATCGTCGGTTATTGTTCCTACACCGTGGCGGAACTGATGCACAATTCGATGCTGCCTGGTGCTGGTGCGCCAAAGTCACTGCCACTGATTTCAGGTATTGGGCTTGCAATGGGCAATGGTGCTGGGGTGTTCATGCTCATCAGTATTGCCGTGATTATTGGCATTGCACCATTTGGGCTTGGCGAGATTGATATCGCACGCCTGTCCGCGCCAGCTGTAGGCCTTTGGATCCTGACCTTCATGGGTCTGTTCTTCGTGATGATGCCAGACGTGTACAAGCCTGGAGCAACCTGGAAAAAGGCGATTACCGACGCCCGAAACCCTGAAAATCGAGTCAATCCGGTAAAATGGATCACCGGGAAATTCCGCGATCACCCAAACGTCATGCGCTATCTGCTCGGCCGGATGATCTATGCCGATGCCACCGGTGCAATGTTCACGATTGGCGGGGTTTACGTCACCGGTGTGCTCGGATGGCAGGGGCAAAAACTCGCTTTGATAGCAATTATTGGGGCATTGCCTGCAATTGCCGGTGGCTTCGTCGGCGGCTTTCTGGACCGAACGGTTGGCCCCAAAAAAGCACTCTTGTTTGAACTCTCAACCGTCATCATCCTGTTTACCGGCCTGATCTCAATCTCACCTGACGCAATTTTGTTTGGTCTTATTCCCGCTGGCCACGTGGTCTGGGAGGGCGCGGTGTTCAACACACTGTCGGATCTGGCTTATGTCGCGCTAACCATCCCGCTTGGTACCGCTTTGGTCGCCAGCATTTCCTCCAGCCGCTACATGCTGGTGCACATTGCACCACCTGAAAAAATCGGTGAATTTTTCGGCTTCTACGCTATGGCGGGCAGTGTCACCGTCTGGCTTGGTCCGGGTCTGGTTGCCCTGGTCACCTGGCTGTCAGGCAGTCAACGGGTTGGGTTTGCGGCGGTCGGCGTCCTGCTCGTACTTGGTCTTGTGATCATCTCGTCGGTCAAGGCCGACAAGATTCCAGAACACGAAAAACAGCGCCTAGCGTCTGAATTTGACTAGGGCGCGAACTGGTCGCAAGTATAATCTGGCTCACCGTCCGTTCGCTCAATCGCGTCAACCCGGCGCGGTCGTAGATAGAACTCATCGCTGAGCGTTTGTGTTGTGGTAAAGAAATAGCCCAGTGAGGAATCGAAGTCATACTCGATCTCAGCATAGATAACGGTGCCATTATCAGGAACGATATTGGCAGGAACAGTGATTGCCTGATCAACCGCGTAGGCGCTCTCATTGCAGCTGTCGCTCCACGCAACCCTGACCGTGCCGTCATCGTCATACAGGCTGGAGATGCGCATACGGGCGACTGAAATATCGTTGGGCTGGAAGATCATTCTTGTGGCCTGGAAAATATCGTCCA
The DNA here is from genome assembly GCA_021776655.1 of Henriciella sp. Lineage (GTDB taxonomy): Bacteria > Pseudomonadota > Alphaproteobacteria > Caulobacterales > Hyphomonadaceae > Henriciella. Next base: position 10,304 of record JAJFFK010000047.1, read on the forward strand.
GATCATCGTTGGAAATCACCGATGCGCGCGACGTCAAATCACCAAGTGTTGCACTGCCAGTGGTGACTTTCCGGTCCAGTGTCATCATCAGTGACAATTCGATACAGCCAAAATAAACCAGCAGCATCAAAGGCGCGATCAAGGCAAACTCAACTGCCGAAATACCTTCTTCAGCGCGAACTACACCGCGAATATTTCGCCAGTGAAAACGGTTCATGTAAGTGATCACGGTCTAACCCCCAAATGGCTCGTTACGGAATGCAACCGTGGCCTGCATCAGGCGTCGATTACCGCTCATATTAGCCAAGGGTGCACTCATCACCGGGGTCATCAAGTCCCACTCATAGAAGACCCGAACCACAACAATTTCATTCGCAGCCCCTGGCGAAAACTCAAAGTTTTCACTGTCCAGGTTGCCGTCATCATCGAGCACGCTCGGTGCGATTGTATTGCCGAAGCTGTCAAAGGTTTTAACATCGAAGCGTAATTTGGAATCGCAATTGAGTAGATCGAACATCTCAGCGCAAATTGCTGTTTTGAACGCAACTTGACCAAATCCGTTTTCCTGTAACTGGCCGGTCCGGATCGTTCGGGCTGCTTCGCCAATGCCATGCTCCAGAATCGCAGACATGATGAACAGAACACAGACTTCAAGAAGTCCAAATATCAGAAAGAAAAACGGGATTGCGATCATTGCAAACTCTACGGCTGCAACGGCGTTTTCGTCATCCGCCCAGCGTTGCAGTTTTGCAAGTAATCTTGGGGCGAGAATACCCGGAATTGAAGTGCTCATGACATCGATCTCCGACCATTTTCGATTGGCCATACATGGGTCTATCAAACCAGGCTTTCTCGAGTGTGTATTAAACCTGTCAAATTTGATCGACTGCCCTGTGGCAGGGCGGGGTCTTTACGTCGCCGCATTCTAGCGCCACATGCACTATGACAGGCGCAAGCCACGGAGCTTAACCATGACACACAATCCCATCCGACCCTGGCGCAATATCGAGCGGCGCGTGTCACGCCAGATTATGGTCGGCACTGTCGCGGTGGGCGGCGACGCGCCGATCAGTGTCCAGACGATGACCAATACACCGACGCCAGATGTCACCGCGACCCTCGATCAAATTCACCGTGCCGCCGATGCGGGGGCTGACATTGTTCGTGTGTCATGCCCAGATGAAGCTTCAACACAGGCCATGCAAGCCATTGTCAAAGGCTCTCCGGTCCCGCTGGTTGCAGATATTCACTTTCACTATAAGCGCGGGATTGAAGCGGCTGAAGCGGGTGTGGCCTGCCTGCGGATCAATCCGGGTAATATTGGCTCGCTGGACCGCGTAAAGCAGGTTGTCAGCGCGGCCCGAAACAATGGCTGCAGTATTCGGATTGGGGTCAATGGCGGCTCTCTGGAGCAGCATTTGCTGGAAAAATATGGCGAGCCATGCCCCGAAGCGATGGTTGAAAGCGCGCTGGATCATGCCCGCATCCTCGATGATCTCGACTTTCACGACTACAAGATCAGCGTCAAGGCCAGCGATATGTTCCTCGCCGTTGCCGCCTATCAGCAGCTTGGTGAGGCCAGTGATGCGCCGCTGCATGTCGGGATAACCGAAGCTGGCGGTCAACGCATTGGCAGCGTCAAATCCTCTATCGGTATGGGCGCTTTGCTCTGGGCCGGCCTTGGCGACACGATCCGCGTGTCACTGTCGGCTGACCCGGTAGAGGAGGTCAAAGTTGGCTTTGACATGCTCAAATCCCTCGGCTTGCGGACGCGCGGGGTAAACATCATTTCCTGCCCGAGCTGTTCGCGCCAGGGTTTTGACGTGATCACGACCGTTCAAACGCTTGAAGCACGGCTGGCCCATATTTTCGAACCGATTACACTGTCAATCATTGGCTGTGTCGTTAACGGGCCAGGCGAAGCGGCGATGACCGATCTTGGCTTTACGGGCGGCGGCAAGGAAAGCGGCATGATGTATGTCTCCGGCCGGGCCGATCACAAATTATCCAATGCTGAGATGATTGATCATATCGTCGCGCAAGTTGAAGAAAAAGCAGCGCGCCTGACGGCCCAGAGAGACGACAGTCCCGACAGTGCCAAATAATTACTCGCCGTTTCGTGAAGGGCGTCTGGGCGTTTTCCTCTAGGCGCGCGCGGTTGACCAAGCTAGAGCGATCCTTGTAGCGGGAGAAAGCAATATGGTCGGAATAGGCATACAGTGGACAGGTCGCGCAATTTTATTGGCCTTTCTGATCCTCGGACTAGCCAATTGCACCATGCTCGGCCTGAACTATGCCAGCCTGGAAACTGACAATAAACCAGCGATCACACCCGCCCTGTCTGCTGATTTTGACCGCGCTTCAACCATGACCATTCTAGAAGATGAATTATTCGGCCCGTGGCCAGCCAATCTACCCGTTCAGTCTGGCCAGTTGCAGATGATTGATGATCATTACCACGGCGGCCGTGGCACATTGCAAGAGGTTATGATCACCATCGGCGCAGGCGAAGCAGCGCGAACATTTCCAGTTGTGCTGGCGCTTCCAAACCAAGCTTCATCCGCCCCTGTTCCGCTGATCATCAGCCAGACATTTTCAAGCAATTGCTCGGTATTTCCCGGTCACCCTGTGACCAGTCCCGAAGGCACGCAATGCGATGGCTCCCGAATGACTGGTTTCTTTGGCTTCATGGCGACCCAAATATTCGGCACTTATATCGCTGAAGCACCGGTTGAAAGCTATCTCGACGCGGGCCTCGGTTATGCCAGCTTTCAAGGCTCAGGTTTCGTCCCTGATAGTGCCAAATACGGACCACTCGTGATGCAGCGTCTGGGCCCCGACCCGAAGCCAACCTCCGCTTTGATGGCCTGGGCGTTTGCCTATAAAGCCGCCGCGGACACGCTGTCAGTTGATCCGCGCGTACGCGGCGGTGCAATTTCCGCACTCGGACATTCACGGTTTGCCAAATCAGCCCTGATCGCAGCGGCATGGTCAAGCAGTATTGATGCAGCTATCGCGCACCAATCTGGCTTTGGTGGTGCAGCTTCCTCGCGCTCGAAAACCGGCGAAAACTTGACCCGAATGTCGAACTCTTACCCCCACTGGATGCGTCCAGGGCTTGCCGACGATCTGAAATCAGGCACGCAACTGACGCTCGACCAGCACTATTTACTCGCACTTGCTGCACCAAAACCGATCTTTATCGGCAATGGTCGCCGCGATGTCTGGTCTGATCCAAACTCAACATATCGCGTCGCCCAGGCCGCAGATGTGGTCTATGAGGCTCGCGGCGTTTCAGGCTTGCCAGAAACCAATATGCGCGATTTCCAACCAGGCGCTGAGATCAGTTACTGGATCCGCACAGGCGGCCACAGCGTTGTATCTGAAGATATTGATGCCTTTATCGCGTTTGCATCCGCTCATTTTCTACCCGAGCCTTCCGGGGAGACAGACTTGCTAATTGCCCAATGATATCTAAATTCCCCAGATTCAACACTGAAGGAGGTTGAATTTATGGAAGAAATTATCACAGCGGCACCAGAAGCCGTCGACATCACAGTTGAAACCATCGCTGGCGCTGCTGGCTTTCTGGTCCCGGTTTTGATCTTGATCTGCTGGACATTGTTCATGTGGCTTTGGATGTACGCGACACGCATTCCGGCCATGCAAAAAGCCAATATCAATCCTGATGATGCCCGTCATCCGGGAACCTATGGCGACAAAATCCCGGCCAATGTCCGTGCCGCTGCAGACAATTACAATCACCTGCACGAACAACCCACGATCTTCTATGCCCTGATGTTTTTTACGGCGATGACAGGCGGCGGCAGCGCCCTGATGCTCAATCTCGCTTTTGGCTATGTCGCCCTGCGCGTGTTGCATTCACTGGTGCAAGTGCTGTCACCGAAAGTGATGCTGCGTTTCTCTATCTTCTCAATCAGTACGATCGTCTTGATCGTGATGACTGTATTGCAAGCCATGCGGGTCTTCCTGTAGGCCGAATATCGGTTTAGAGCCGGGACATGGCCACGATACCCCAGTCCCGGCTCGAACAAGTTATCGAGCGCTTTGAGCATGTTGAAGCCCGTATGGGTGCAACCACTGACGGCGATGAAATCGTCGCTCTGTCGCGCGAACATGCCGAGCTTAAACCCGTCGTTGATGAAGCCCGCATCCTGCTGAATATGCGCGCTGGACTGGCCGAAGCCGAAGCCGAAGCGATGATCGCAGGTGATGACCGCGAAATGGCCGAATTGGCACAGGAAGAGGCGCTCGATATCCGCGCCCGCTTGCCCGATGCCGAAGCCGCGATGCAGCTCTTGCTTCTGCCCAAAGACGCCGACGACAAAGCCAATATCGTCCTCGAAATTCGCGCCGGGACGGGCGGTGACGAAGCGGCCCTGTTCGCCGGCAGCCTGTTTCGCATGTACACACGCTACGCCCAACTTCAGGGCTGGAAGATTGAACTGGTCAGCGCCTCACCCGGCGACGTCGGTGGCTATAAGGAAATTACCGCCAATGTCGAAGGCGACGGCGTGTTTGGCCGCCTGAAATGGGAATCCGGCGTTCACCGGGTCCAACGCGTCCCGGAAACCGAATCACAAGGCCGCGTGCATACCTCCGCCGCCACCGTTGCCGTCCTGCCTGCCCCGGAAGATATCGAGATTGACATCCGCCCCGAAGACATTCGCATCGACACAATGCGCGCCTCTGGGTCTGGTGGCCAGCACGTCAATACAACCGATAGCGCCGTGCGCATCCTTCACTTGCCGACCGGGATCATGGCGACCAGTTCGGAAAAATCCCAACATGTGAACCGCGACAAGGCGATGCAGCAGCTGAAAATCCGCCTGTACGAGTTGGAAAAAACCGCCAAAGACCTTGAGCGTTCCGAAGCGCGCGCCGAACAGATCGGCACCGGCGATCGCAGCCAGAAAGTGCGGACCTATAACTTCCCGGAAAACCGCATGACCGATCACCGTATCGGCCTGACGCTCTACTCGCTCGACAAGATCATTACCGGCGACAAGCTCGACGAAGTGATCACCGCGCTGATGGCCGAAGACCAGGCCCGCCGCCTCGCCGCCATGGACGACGACGCGTGAACGGGCTGACCTATAAGGAAGCCATTCGTGTCGCTTTCGAAAAATTGCGTGACGCTGGAATAGACAATCCAAGAGCCGAGGCGCGGCGATTGATGTGCTGGTCAAGCAATATGTCCCCCGCTCAATTGATTGCCGCTGAAACAGACATTGTTGAATTTTCGCACCAATCAACGTGGCAAATGGCCGTCCGCCACCGTCTGGCCCGGCGCCCGTTCGCTCATCTGTCAGGATGGACAGAATTCTACGGTTTATACCTTAGGGTCGATTGTCGTGCTTTGATTCCGCGTTGCGACAGCGAATCTGTCGTTGAACTAGCGCTTGAATACCTGCCCGAGAAAAAGCAAATGAAGATTGCCGATCTCGGCACTGGAACAGGGTGTTTGCTTTTGGCCATTCTATCTCAACGCCAATCCGCACAGGGTGAAGGGATCGATCTTAGCCAAGATGCCATCCACCTGGCGCTTGATAATGGTGAAGAAACGGGTCTTCAGGGCCGCGCAATATTCTCACACAAGGGCTGGTCAGAATGGACGGGCTGGGCGACCACCGATCTGATCATTTCCAACCCGCCTTATATCGCCTCAAGCGTGATCCCCACGCTCGCCCCGGAAGTGCGCGACCATGACCCGATGGACGCGCTTGATGGCGGCGCTGATGGCCTCAACGCTTACCGCGAGATCATCACATTGGCGCGAGGCATGAAGCCCGGCGCGCATCTTGTGCTGGAAATCGGCTTTGACCAGAAAACCGCCGTCACTGCTCTGCTTGAGGCGGCTGAGTTCAGCCATATCATCCACCGCAAAGACCTCGGCGGCCATGATCGCGTTATCGCAGCCGCCGCGCCCTAGAAGGCGCCCTGCCAGAAACCCCTTGGCGAATCCGTTCTGGCGCGCTAGGGGATAGATCAAGGCAGGTGACATAGGTTGATGTCCCCCTTTGAAATTTGCGCGACAACACGAAGATAAACGAGGAAGCCATCGCGCGTGAACCGCTCGGATCATCCGAACCAACAAGATCAGGAAGATTGCCAATGGCAATGCAGCAACGCAAACGTCGCCGCCGTTCAGGTGGCAACAACAGCAATAATAATTCAAATAACCCGAACAAGCACTTTGAGAGCAACGGCCCAGAAGTGCGTATTCGGGGGTCTGCCGCACAAATCCTTGAAAAATACCAGCAATATGCCCGCGACGCCCACACGGCTGGCGACCGGGTCAAGGCTGAAGCCTTGTTCCAACATGCCGAACACTATGCCCGAATCGTTGCTGTCGTCACACAAGAGCAAGAAAAGCAACGGTTAGAGCGCGAAGCCCGCGACACCGTCAAAGCTGAAGAACGTGCTGTACGTGATGCTGAGGAGCGCGCTGAACGCATGGCCAAAGCCGAAGAGCGTGCTGCCGCTGCGGCGACCCAAGGCGAAGACGTACCAAGCGCTGACGCAGGCCATGCCGAACCCGAAACAGCGCAAGAAGCAGACGCTCCCAAACGCCGCCGTCGTCCGCGCAAACCTCGTGAAGATCTGGCCGAAGGCGAGACCAGCACCGAAGCCCTTGAAGCTGATGCTACGCCAGAAGCACCGAAACGCCGCCGCCGGACCTATACACCCAAGGATGACGCGCCCGAAGGGGATGGCGTGTTGAAGACATTGTCGCGCGGCACAGAACCAGTCCCGGTAGACGGCGAATAGGCCCAGGATGCCCTATACGCTGATCTATTATCCTGGCTGTAGTACCTGCCGGAACGGTCTTGCTCTATTGCGGACAAACGGTGTTGAGCCGAAATTACGTAAGTATATGGATGCCGGATCAGAACTATCTGTCGCAGAGTTGCAACAGATAGTTCAGCAAATGAACGAGACGTCGGCACGAGTGATCTTGCGCGCCAAGACGGCGACAGAGTTTGACCTCGCTCCCGACGCTGATGATGCGACGGTCTATGCTGCAATGGCGGCTAACCCAAAGCTTATTCAGCGCCCCATTGGTATCCGAAATGGCAAAGCGGCATTGGGCCGCCCGATCGAGAAATTGCTCGACATAATCTGACCCGCGCGACTGAGATCTGGCTAATTCTCTGATTTTCTACTCGATTCGAACAAATTTGATCGATCTAAACAACCTCAACTCAACTCTGTTCAGCGATAAAGGGGCTTAACCTCAAAGGTGCCCTGATGTTTGCGCTTCAAATTCTTGCTATCTGCTTGTTGGTTCTATCTGCTGCCTGTTTCTTCGGACCACAGCTCGTGATCTATGGGCCACGAGCGCTGCCAACGGTCTGGAAACAGCCACAAGCGCGGTTTGTCAGCGGGTTTATCGTCACAGCTGCAACTCTGGTGATGACCGCCCCATATTTCGGCGCGGCTTTGTTGGAGAGCGGTTCACAAGTGACGATCGCGACCCTGAACCTGATGAGCATGACATTCGGGATCGTCTAAGGTCCAAGCCCGCTCAAATTTCACAAGACCCTTGACGTTTTGGGCATTGCCGCATGATTAGCGACATGACCAAATCATTTTCCGGATATTACTTCGAAAACTTCTATGTCGGCATGCAGCTACGCCATGCCACGCCGCTCACGCTTAGCACGGGTGATGTCAGCCTGTACCGCGCTTTAACCGGCAACCGCTTTGCTCCGTATAGCGCCGAGACGTTTGCCGCCGGCATCGGCTTTGACCGCTTGCCTGTCGATCCGCTGCTGGCATTCCACGCCGTGTTCGGCAAAACCGTACCGGACATTTCTCTCAATGCCGTGGCTAATCTTGGCTACGCTGACGGGCGCTTCCTGTTGCCGGTCTATCCCGGCGATACGCTCAACGCGGTTTCGAACGTCATCGGGGTTAAACAGAACTCCAATGGCAAGACGGGCGTCATCTATGTCCGCACACAGGGCTTTAATCAGCACGGCGACGAAGTCCTGTCCTATGTGCGCTGGGTAATGGTCAATAAAGGCAATCTGGACGCCCCGGCCCCAGACACCGTGATCCCGGATCTACCCAAGGCCATCGATCCAGCCACGTTCAATTTCACTCGTTCTTATGCCAAATGGGACGATACACTCGCAGGCTCTACCCATCGCTATGAAGACTATGCGATTGGCGAGAAGATCAACCATGTCGACGGCATGGCGGTCGAAGAAGCCGAGCATCAGATCGCCACGCGCCTCTATCAAAACACCGCCAAAGTCCACTTCGACGCCCACGGCCAAAAGGACAGCCGTTTCGGCAAACGCCTGATCTATGGTGGTGTGGTCATTTCTATTGCCCGCGCGCTGAGCTTCAATGGCCTCGCCAACGTGGCCGAGACCCTGGCAATCAATGGCGGCACGCATACCGCGCCGCTATTTGCAGGTGATACCGTCTATGCATGGAGCGAAGTGCTCGACAAAGCCGAGCTCAGCGACACGGTCGGCGCCCTGCGTCTGCGCCTTGTCGCGGTCAAAGATCAAAACCCGGGCGACTTCGCTCTGCGCGGCCCAGACGGCAAATATGCCCCTGGCGTGTGCCTTGATTTCGACTATTGGGCGGCAATCCCGCGCTGAACCGCCTTCACGCCAGGACAAACCATGCCTATATCCGGGTCATGACATCTATCCTGTCCGGGCTTTCCCTAATCTCCGTCGCGCTCGCCGTTATTATTTCGGCCTTCATCCGGCTTATCTCCGCGATGCAATTGCGTCAGCGAGTTGAGGCGGGCCATACCGGCGTACGCGAACTGGCAGAGCTGTCGGGCATCACTGACGCGCGCGACCTGCAGGATGTGTTCGGCCCACCCGGCATGCAGCGAATATGGAGCCACATCACGCTGGCTCAGATCGACGACAAGAGACGCCTCGCTGGCTATCTGATGAGCGATCACCGTGTCCACTGGGTCTCCGTCGCGGTTGCAGTTACAGCGCTCATTCTGGGTCATTGGACCCTCCAAATTGCCCTTATTCTGGCAGCCTTGGGCCAGACCGGCGCCTGGTTATCGGCCACGCAATTGCCAAAGTAATCGCTTCTATTCCAAGTCGCTATTCGCTATGACGCCGGATACGGGTGAGGGACCAATCATGAGACTCTGGAAAATGAACGGCGCAGGCAACGCCTTTGCGATCTTTGATGCTCGCGACCGCCGCTTCACACCATCGCCAGAACAATTGCGCGAAATCGCTGAGACGATGCAGGCCGACCAGATCATGTCGGTCGAGGCCGACGTTGGCTCTGACGCCTTCATGCGCATTTGGAACGCCGATGGCAGCGAGGTCAAAGCCTGCGGCAATGGCACCCGCGCTGTGGCGCATCTGCTGCTCGAAGAAAGCGGCAAGGACCAAGTCAAAATCCGCACCGAAGCCGACCTGCTACGCGGCAGCCGCGCCGAAGGCGGCTTGGTCTCGGTCGATATGGGCTCACCCCTGCTCGGCTGGGAAGACATCCCTCTGTCAGAAGCGATGGATGTGCGCGGCGTCGACGTCAAAATTGGCCCAATGGACGATCCCTATCTGTCGCTCCCGGCTGTGGTGAGCATGGGTAATCCGCATGCGGTATTCTTCGTCGATAATGTCGATGACTATGACATCCCGGCGATTGGCCCACTGGTTGAATGGCACCCGCTTTTCCCGGAAGGCACGAATGTCGGCTTCGCCCAGATTATTGATCGCGAGACCATCCGGTTGCGCGTCTGGGAACGCGGCGCGGGCCTGACCAAAGCCTGCGGTACAGGCGCGTGTGCAGCTCTGGTCTGCGCCGCACGGGCTGGCAAAACCGACCGCAAAGCCAAACTCATTCTCGACGGCGGCGATCTGCTGATCCACTGGGACGAAACCACAGATCACGTGATCATGACCGGACCAGTGGAACTGGAACAGACACTAGAAGTGTAGACTGCCCTTGAGTCTCGCCCACCAAGGCGCGATATGGCTGCAAGAGCCATGACTGACCGTAAACCCTCTTCCCGACCCTCGCAGGTCATCACGCTTGGGTGTCGCCTCAATTCCTATGAATCTGAGGTCATGCGCGGTCATGCCGATAAGGCCGGCCTTGAGGACGCGGTGATCATCAATACCTGCGCGGTGACCGCCGAAGCCGTGCGCACCGCGCGCCAGACCATCCGCCGCGCTGCCCGCGATAAGCCCGATGCGCCGATCATCGTCACCGGATGCGCCGCGCAGATCGACGCGCAAATGTTCGCTGACATGGACGAGGTCACCCGCGTCATCGGCAATCACGAAAAGATGCAGGCTGAAACCTATGCCCCGCTTGATCTGCTCGGCGGCACAGAGACGATCCGCGTCAATGACATCATGTCAATCACCGAGACGGCGGGCCATCTGATTGACGGCATGGACGGGCGCGCCCGCGCCTATGTGCAGGTCCAGAATGGCTGCGATCACCGCTGCACCTTCTGCATCATCCCATACGGACGCGGCAACTCGCGCTCTGTCCCGGCGGGTGACGTGGTCAATATGATCAAGAACCTTGTCGACAAGGGCCATTACGAGGTTGTCCTGACGGGCGTCGACCTCACCTCATGGGGCGCTGACCTGCCGGGTCAACCACAGCTTGGCAACCTCGTGCAGCGTATCCTGAAACTGGTGCCAGGTCTGCCGCAACTACGTATCTCATCCATCGACGCGATTGAAATGGACGAGGCTTTATTCGACACGATGACCGATCCGCGCATTGCACCGTTCATGCACCTTAGCCTGCAACACGGCGACAATCTGATCCTGAAGCGGATGAAACGCCGCCATTCGCGCGAAGATGCGATTGAATTGGCCCAGCGCCTGCGCACCTTGCGTCCGGAAATTGCACTTGGGGCGGATATTATAGCTGGGTTTCCAACCGAAACTGAATCTGCATTTGAAAAATGCATTCAGCTTATCGAAGATTGCAATATCGCCTTCCTGCATGCCTTCCCCTACAGTCCACGTCCCGGCACCCCTGCCGGGCGGATGCCGCAACTCGACAAAGCGACGATCAAAGCCCGCGCCGCAAAACTACGCGAAGCGGGCGCAAAAGCCCTCTCACGCCACCTCGATACACATGTCGGGACACTCTGCGATGTGTTGGTCGAAACGACGGGCCGGGGCCGCCTGTCCGACTTCACGCCTGTGACGCTAGAGGGGTTTGAGACGGCAGAGACTGGACGCCCCGTGCGGGCGCAGATATCCCGACATGACGGCGAAAAACTGATTGGAACGGCCCCATGATCCTATGGTTCGGCAAGAAAAAGAAAAAAGACGAGCTGCTCGATGCAGGCGCGCAAATGCAAGCGCCAGAACTGTCCGCCGAAGAGCTAGCCGCGAAACAAGACGCAAAGGCTGAAGCAGCTGTACAAGCCGAAGCAGAAGCGGCCCGTCTCGCCGAAGAAAAGGCTGAGATTGAACGCAAAGTCGCCGAAGCCAACCGTGCTTGGGAAGAACGCCAGCAACGCGAAGCTGCAGAAGCCGAGGCCGAAACCGCCCGTCTCGCGCAGCAAGCCGCCGCGGCCGAGACAGCCAAAACAGAAGCCGCCCAGCGCGCAGAACAAGCCCGCATGCAAGCCGAAGCCGACGCGAAAGCCGCCAAAGAAGCCGCCCACGCCCAAGCCCAAGCCGAACGCCTTGCCGCAGAAGCTGAGGCCAAAGTCAACGCCGATGCCGAGGAGGCCAGCAAAGCCGCTGAAGCGCGCGCCGAAGCCGACCGCTTAAAAGCAGAAGCCGAGGCGAAAGCTGCCGCTGATGCCGCCGCTGCGGAAGCGGTCCGCAAAGCTGAGGAAGACGCCGCCCGCATTGCCGCCGAGGCCGAAGCGGCCCGATACGCCGAGGCGACCCGCCGCGCCGAGCAAGAAAAAGCCACCGCCGAACTGGCTCTGCTTGAACAGCGCCGCGCTGACGAGATATTGCGCCAAGAGATCGCTGCCAAAGAGGCGACACGCCAAGCGGCCATCGCACGCGGTGAACCCGACCCCTATGCCGAGGTCCGCGACCCCGGTTTTTTCAGCAAAATATCTACCGGACTGGCCAAATCCTCGTCAAAACTGGGGTCCAGTATCACCGGCCTCTTCACAGGACGAAAATTGGACTCAGAGGCGCTTGAAGACCTCGAAGATCTGCTCCTGATCAGCGATATGGGCGGTAAAGTCGCCGCGCGGCTAACCAAACAGGTCGCGAAAGACCGCTTCGACAAAGACATTACCGACGAAGAGATCAAACTCGCTCTGGCCACCGAAATCGAGCAAATCATGGCCCCACGCGAGGAGATCGTCGATTTCTCCGACGGCCCGCGTCCCCGCGTTGTGCTGTTCGTCGGGGTCAACGGCTCTGGCAAAACAACGACCATTGGCAAGATCGCTTCAAAACTGAAAGATCAAGGCGCTAAAGCGCTCTTGGTGGCGGGCGATACATTTCGCGCCGCTGCCGTCGAGCAACTCAAGGTCTGGGGTGAACGCGCGGATATTCCTGTGCTGGCTGGCGAACAAGGCGCTGACGCTGCGGGCTTGGTCTACGAAGCGATTGAACGCGCCAAGGCCAAAGACATGGACCTCGTTCTCGTCGACACAGCCGGTCGCCTGCAAAACAAAACCGAACTGATGTCCGAATTGGCCAAAATTGTTCGCGTCGTCCAAAAATTAGACCCAGATGCTCCGCACGATGTTATTCTGGTGCTCGATGCCACGGTCGGCCAGAACGCGCTGAGCCAAGTCGAAGCCTTCCGCCACACAGCCGGCGTCACCGGCATCGTCATGACCAAGCTCGACGGCACGGCCAAAGGCGGCGTACTGGTCGCGGTCGCCGCAGCTCACGAATTACCAATCCACTATGTCGGCATCGGCGAAAAGGCTGAGGACTTGCAGCCTTTCTCGGCCCGCGCCTATGCCCGCGCGCTGGTTGGGTTGACCGATTTGCCAGTGCAAGAGGCAGCCGAGGTCGAAACATGAGCGCCCAAGAGAAAGATACTCAGCGTGCGATCCTGAAGGCCCAGCGCGAAGAATTGTCGGCGCGCGATCCGGATGCTGGCGAAACAATCGCAGATAAATTCCCATTGAAAATATTTGAACGATACGGGCCTGTAATTACGGCTTATTGGCCGATTGGCAGCGAAATTGATCCTCGACCGCTGATGACCCGTCTGGCCTATGCTGGTGCGCGAACTGCCCTGCCCCGTATTGGTGATGATGGCGAAATGCGCTTTCTTGAATGGCAATCAGGTGACAGGCTCGAGGATCGCCCGTTTGGTTTGAAAGAACCTCTAGCCGACGCGCCAGAACTGACCCCAACGCTAGTCCTGGCCCCACTATTGGGGTTTGATCGCGCCGGGACCCGGCTGGGCTATGGTAAGGGTCATTATGATCGCAAACTGGCCGGTTTGCGTGCCCATGGCCGCGTTTTCGTCTGCGGACTGGCATTTCAAGGCCAAGAGGTAGATACGCTACCGGTAGAGCCGCATGACATTCCCCTCGACTGGATGGTCACGACCCACGGGTCTATCCCTCTCTTTTTGATGCGATCTTTTGCGAAAGGGTAGATTGCGTTTGGTCTCGGATTAAGCAAAGACTACGTCCCAAAGGAGTACGCCAATGGGCCTCACCCGCCCCCCTCGCGCAGTCACGATCGATGACGTAGCTGACAAGGCCGGTGTGTCCGCTAAAACTGTATCGCGCGTGCTCAACAATGAACCGAATGTCAGGCCGTCAAAACGCGAACTGGTCATGCAAGTTTCACGTGAACTTGGTTATAGGCCAAACCCGGCAGCGCGTAGCCTGGCCGGTGCACGCTCTTTTCTGATCGCCCACCTGCACGATAATCCGGTGCCGGAATATATCACCGCAGTGAACAGCGGCATTTATGCAGCATGCCGCGCCAATGGCTATTTTCTCCTGCCCGAACCGGTTGATCCAAATGCTCCTGACCGTCTCGACCGATTGCAGAGCTTTCTGATGACATCGCGCGCCGATGGCGTTGTCTTGACTCCACCGCTATGTGATGACCCCGACATTCTGGCTTTGCTTCAGAACAATGGTACGCCCTATGCCAGTCTGTCCGCCTCTCGCCAGCCCGAGCATAGCGCAGTGATGCGATTGGATGATCGATTGGCCGCGATGGAAATTACCCGCCATCTGGTTGATCTTGGCCACCAGCGCATTGCCTTCATTGCCGGCCCCGCCGGGCACAATGCCTCTACCAACCGCCGCCAAGGCTATCTCGATGCCATGAAAGAGGCAGGTCTGAACGTCAAGCCCGCACTGATTGTTGAGGGAGACTATTCACTTCGATCTGGTTTGGAGGCTGCACGCACCTTAATCGAAGTCGACCCCAGACCGACCGCGATCTTTGCCGCAAACGATGACATGGCCGTCGGCGCAATGACCACATTGATGACCAAAGGATTGCACATTCCGCGCGATATATCGGTTGCCGGATATGATGATACTCGCCTTGCCTCAGCCGTTTGGCCACCCCTAACAACCGTTCGCCAGCCAGTGGCTGAAATGGCTCATCGGGCTGCCGAACGGTTAATGACCCCGGACGAAGATATCCCGCAAGAAGAGGTGTTTGACTTCGAACTTGTGATCCGCAAATCGACGGGCCCCGCGCCCGGCTAATCCGATTATTTCGTCGCTTGTCTGACCAGCGTCATCAGGTTACCGATGAATTCTTGATTTTTAGGAGACCGATATGCGACTGGCTATTACCGCAATTGCCGCTGCTGCACTGCTTGCAGCTTGTACGACATTGACCCACCCAGCCGGAGAAACAGCTGTGCCTGATACTGAAAATCCCGCTGAAATTACACCACCTGCGAGCTCAGCAATGGCTGCGGCAGTCGTTCGGGAGGACCCATACATCTGGCTTGAAGAGGTAGAAGGTGAGGATGCTCTCACTTGGGTGCGCGGCCAGAATGAGCGCTCTCTGGCTGAGCTTGAAGCCCTTCCAGACTACGCGGATAACTTGGCTAAGACACTTGAACTTGCCACGTCCGATGATCGCATCCCTTACGGTACGATCCGCGATGGCATGGTCTACAATTTCTGGCAGGACGAAACCAATACGCGCGGACTGTGGCGCCGCACTACGCTGGAGAGCTACGAAACCGACGCGCCGGACTGGGAAACCGTTCTCGACTTCGACCAGCTCTCAGCCGACGAGGACAAGAACTGGGTCTATAAGGGTGCAGATTGTTTCCGGCCAAAAGGCGCAAGCAAAACCCTGTGCATGGTCTCGCTCTCGGATGGCGGCAAGGACGCAATCATTCAGCGCGAATTTGATCTCGATACCAAGACTTTCGTTGACGGCGGCTTTGTCACCCGTGAGGCCAAGCAAGGCACAGCATGGATCGACCATGACACGATGCTGGTCGGTACCGATTGGGGCGGCGACGGCTCAACCCTGACCAGTTCCGGCTACCCATCCGTGGTCAAACTGTGGACACGTGGACAGGCGCTTGAAGACGCCACCGAAATCTATGCCGGAGATCTCACCGATGTCGGCGTCTGGCCTTGGGCAACCGAGCGCGACGATGGCAACGTCATCTACGGCGTCGTCGAAGCTGATACGTTCTTCACCAGCCAATATTGGCTGCTAAGTTCAGAAACCCCCGTCCAATATCCGGTCCCAGCCAAATCCACCCTCGGCGATGAGTATAAAGGCTGGCAATTCGTCACCCTGCAACAAGACTGGGAAGCCAGCCATCCGTGCTCTGACGCGCAAGCTTGCGGGGACACGTCAACCTCATTCAAAATCGGCGATCTGATCGCTTTCAATCATCAGGACTTCCTCGACACGGGTAAGCTGCCTTATGTGCAACTGGTGTTCCGTGCCAATGGACGCCAAGCCGTCAACGGCGTCTCGATCGCCAAGGGCGCGGCGCTGCTGTCAATCAATGACAATGTTGCCAGCAAAATCCTGCGCCTCGAACCGACTATGGACGGCTGGGCCACAACCGAGATCGCCCTGCCCGGCACTGGCCAAGCCAGTATCGCGTTTGCTGACAAAGAGTCTGAAACGGTGTTTATCAACTTTGAAGGCTTCCTGACGCCTGACAGTCTGCTCAAATATGATGTGACCAGCGGCGATGTCAGCTCGCTGAAATCGCTGCCAGCCAAGTTCGATACAACTGGCCTCGTCGTGCATCAGAAAGAAGCAACCTCAAAAGACGGCACCAAGATTCCATATTTCGCGATTCATAGGGAGGGTATTGAGCTCGACGGCAAGAACCCAACTTTGCTGTATGGATATGGCGGCTTTGAGGTGTCCCTGCGGCCATCTTATAGCGCCACAATTGGCCGTCTCTGGCTCGAAAAAGGCGGGATCTATGTCCTCGCTAATATTCGTGGTGGCGGCGAGTTCGGCCCGGCTTGGCATCAGGCCGGTCTGAAAGGCAATCGTCAGCGTATCTATGATGATTTCATCGCTGTTGGTGAAGATTTGCACCAGCTTGGGATCACCTCGCCAGACCATCTCGGCATTATGGGTGGCTCAAATGGCGGCTTGTTGATGGGCGTGATGATCACTCAAGCGCCGCAGATGTGGAACGCTGTGGTGATCCAGGTGCCGCTGCTCGACATGCTGCGCTATCACAAGCTGCTAGCGGGCGCATCATGGATTGACGAATATGGCGATCCTGACATTGCCGAAGAACGCGCCTTCCTCGAAACCATCTCACCCTATCAGAATTTCGATGCGAACGCCGACTATCCAACTCCGCTCTTCGTGACCTCGACCAAGGATGATCGCGTACATCCCGGCCACGCCCGTAAAATGGCAAAATTGTTCGAAGCGGCGGGCAAACCCTTCCTCTATTACGAGAATATTGACGGTGGTCATTCGGCCGCAGCCAACCAGAAAGAGCGCGCCAAACGCTCGGCACTGGAGTTCACTTACCTGTATGAGCGCCTGTTTCCGGTAAGCGAATAGGCACTAGAATAGCCTCATCTGGACCATGCATCCTCTTGAGCCTAGGTCATAAACTCATAAATGGGATTCACAGATCGTGCGAATTCTGATTCCCTGTTCTCAAGGAGGATGAGCCATGCCCCGTCGCCGCTATGAACTGACAGATTTTGAATGGTCGATCATCGAGCCATTATTGCCCAACAAGCCGCGCGGCGTGCCTCGGGTTGATGACCGCAAGGTGCTCAATGGCATATTCTGGCGGCTGCGCGCCGGCACGCCCTGGGCTGAAATCCCGGAGCGTTATGGCCCGCCCACGACCTGTTACAACCGTTTTGTGCGGTGGCGAAAGCTGGAGGTCTGGGACCGATTATTCGACGCAATAACAGCGGCCTATGACGGTGACCTGCAAATGATTGACAGCTCATCCATCTGCGTTCACCAACATGGGGCGAACGCAAAAAAGGGGGGCCGGATGCCACCGCGCGATGTTCCGCTGACGCCCGATGCGTGGGGCGCTCAAAGGGCGGCCTGACGACCAAGATTCACGCACTTGTCGATGCCAATGGGCTGCCGGTCGTGCTCAAACTGACACCCGGACAGGCCCATGACGGGCGCAGCGCTACTGACATGCTGGGCGGAATTGGCAACGGACAAATCCTGCTCGCCGACCGGGCTTACGATTCAAATGCCTTGCGCCGCCAACTGGAAAAACAGGGCGGGTGGGCCTGCATCAAACCGTTGGCGCAACGCAAGACCAAACTTGCCTTCAGCGCCTTCCTCTACCGGTATCGCCACAAGGTTGAGTGTTTCTTCAGCAAGATCAAACACTTCAGAGCCATTGCAACCCGGTACGAGAAATACGCTGAAAACTATCTCGCCCTCGTAAAACTCGCCGCAATC
>JAJFFK010000006.1 GCA_021776655.1 Henriciella sp.
GCCGCGCTATTTCAATATATCAACGGCTTCTACAACCCACGCCGAAGGCACTCAGCCCTCGGATGGAAAAGCCCCTTGGCTTTCGAAAGAAAGGCAGCTTAAATGAGACGCAGGGTCGGAACAAAAGCGTGACAGGTCCAAATCGTTCATTGCTCTAAAACGGAACAGACGAATTATGTCGGGTGAGTGATTCGGCGACATTTGTCCCTAATGCGCCTCAGCCCAGTTTTGCCCAGCTTTCGCGTCAACCACAAGCGGCACGCTCAGCGCTAGCGCTGGCAGCGGTGCTTTTTCCATTACTTTTCTCACCAGCTCAATCGTCTTCTCCGCCTCACCCTCTGGCGCTTCGAAGATGAGTTCGTCGTGGACTTGCAGGAGCATTTTGGCTTGCAGGCCCGCGCCGACCAAAGCGCTGGGCATCTTAATCATGGCGCGTTTGATGATGTCGGCGGCGGAGCCTTGGATCGGGGCGTTGATGGCTTGTCTCTCTGCAAATCCTCGCTGTGGGCCTTTGCTGGTCATGCCTTTCAGGTGCAGGACGCGGCCGAAGGCGGTTTCGACGCGGGCGTGCTCGGTCGCATAGGCTTTTGTGTCGTCCATGTATTTTCGGATGCCGGGGAATTTGGCGAAATAGGCTTTGATATAGTCGGCCGCTTCACTGCGCGGGATCGCCAATTGGCGCGCCAGACCGAAGGCGGAGATGCCGTAAATGATGCCGAAATTGATCGCTTTGGCCTTGCGCCGCACCATCGGGTCCATGCCTTCGATCGGGGTGTCAAAGATTTCGCTGGCGGTCATCGCGTGAATGTCGAGGCCCTGTTTGAAGGCGTCTTTCAGGGCTGCAATATCGGCGATATGGGCGAGCAGGCGCAGCTCGATCTGGGAATAGTCGGCGCTGATCAAGACATTGCCGGGCGCGGCGATGAAGGCTTCGCGGATGCGGCGGCCTTCCTCGGTGCGGATCGGGATGTTTTGCAGGTTCGGGTCATTGGACGACAGACGGCCGGTCTGCGCACCGGTCATGCCGTAATTGGTGTGGACGCGGGCGTCGCGCGGGCTGATCTGGGCTTGCAGGGCCTCGGTATAGGTCGAGCGCAGCTTCGAGACGGTGCGCCAGCCGAGGATGGTTTTGGGCAACTCATTACCCTCAGCAGCAAGGTCTTCGAGCACGTCAGCGCCGGTTTGCCACGCCCCGGTTTTGGTCTTCTTGCCGCCGGGCAGGTTCATCTCGTCGAACAGAATTTCGCCGAGCTGTTTCGGGCTACCCATATTGAACTCGCGGCCAGCTTGGGTGTAGGCCTCGGCTTCGAACCCGGCCATCTTTTGCGAGAACTCAGCCGACAGGCGCGACAAGTGATCACGGTCGACGAGGATGCCCTCGGCTTCCATGTCAGACAGGATCTGGACCAACGGGCGCTCGAGCGTTTCGTAGACTGTGGTGACGTGCGCCTTGTGCAGTTTCGGCTTGAACAGGTGCCACAAGCGCAGGGTGACATCGGCGTCCTCGGCGGCGTATTCGGTGGCTTTGTCGAGCGGCACGCGGTCAAAGCTGATCTGCTTCTTGCCTGTGCCGCAGACGTCTTTGAAGGCAATCGGTGTGTGGTCGAAATAACGTTGGGACAGGTCGTCCATGCCATGCTGATGCGCGCCAGCGTTGAGCACAAAGCTGAGCAGCATCGTGTCGTCAATCGGGGTGAGGCCAAGGCCGTAGCGGGCCAGCACGCTGATATCATATTTCAGGTTCTGGCCGATTTTCAGGACGCTTGGGTCTTCCAATAGCGGCTTGAGGGCGGCCAGCGCGGCGTCCATCTTGATCTGGCGCGGCGGATCAGCGCCGAACATGTCGCCTTCCTCGGCGGCGTTCGGGTCAATATGCGCCAGCGGGATATAGCAAGCCTCGCCCGGACCGAGCGCGAGTGAGACGCCGACAAGACCGGCTTCATGCGCGTCGAGGGCGTCGGTTTCGGTATCGACGGCGACATAGCCTTGCGCTGTGGCGCGGGTGACCCAGTCTTCCAGCGTCGCCATATCGCGCACGCAGACATAGACGGAGCGGTCGATCTGAGCGGCGTCGGGAGCGACCTCTTTGATCGCGCCTTCGAGCGCGAATGTTTCGCGTACGCGCCGCGTAATGGTCTTGAATTCCATCTTCTCCAGAAAGGTGAGCAAGGTTGCCGGGTCGGGATCGGCGACAGCCAGGTCTTCCATCGCCACATCCACGGGGACGTCATCTTTCAGTGTGACGAGGGTGCGCGACATGCGGATCTGGTCGGCATTATCGATCAGGCTTTCGCGGCGTTTGGGCTGTTTGATCTCGCCCGCGCGCTCAAGCAGGCTGTCCAAGTCGCCATATTCGTTGATCAACAAGGCGGCGGTCTTGACGCCAATGCCGGGCGCGCCGGGGACATTGTCGACGCTATCACCGGCGAGGGCTTGAATATCGATGACCTTGTCCGGGGCAACGCCGAATTTTTCCAACACTTGCGGCGCGGCGATGTGTTTGTTCTTCATCGTGTCGAGCATATGGATCTTGTCAGTGATCAGCTGCATCAGATCTTTGTCAGATGAGACGATGGTGACGCGCGAGCCCATGGCGGCGGCTTGGCGGGCATAGGTCGCGATCAGGTCGTCGGCCTCATAGCCTTCAAGCTCTAGCGCGTGGGTGTGGAAGGCAATCGCCGCCTCGCGCACCATTGGAAATTGCGGCCTCAGGTCTTCCGGCGTCTCGCTGCGATTGGCTTTATAGTCGGGGTACATCTCATTGCGGAACGTGTAGGACGACTTGTCGAAGATGCAGGCGAAATGGGTTGGCCGGTCCGGGCCTTTGAGGTCTTCGAGCAGTTTCCAGAGCATGTTGCAAAACCCGGCTACAGCGCCAATCGGCGCGCCGTCGCTGGCCCGGGTCAGCGACGGCAGCGCATGATAGGCGCGGAAGATATAGGCGCTGGCATCAATCAGGTAGAGGTGGCTGTCATCATTGAGCGGCGCGCTGGGCATAGGTGATTCCTTCGACGGTGTGGCGAAGGTTTAGCGGGGATGGGCGGGGAGAGGCAATGACCAGTTTAGCCAGAACGGACATCGCTGAAATCTATTTACAGCTGACTGGCACCAAACTGCAGCGATTATTATTGAACATAGTTGCAGACGTAATTAACCGGTGCGAAGGGAAATTCGCGATATCTCAAGCATTGCAATCAATATGGTGAAGAGAATTATGGGTCTGATACGTGACCTCCATTCCAACAATACAGTAGATCGTCATGTCCCGATCTAAACTGACACGTATCGGGATATTAGGTGGCGGACCCGCCGGCCTCTCAATGGCAAAACTCCTCAGCGAGCATAAAGGGGTCGAGCCGGTGGTGATAGAGCTGGCTGACCGGATTGGCGGCAAGTCGGATACAATTACAGAAGCGGGCTTGGTTGGCGAGTTGGGGACTTGCTATGCGACGCTTGGGCACAAGCAGACCAATCGCTGGATGAAACAACTCAAGATCGACAAATATCAAATCGGCGAGCAGCGCTTCGATGGCGGCGATTTTATCGATTATGTCAAACGCGGCAGCGGATGGCCGTTGCTTTTGCAGGTCGCACGCTACCAGTTCTTGCGCCTTCGATTGTTGAAGATACTGAATAATGGCCGGGCCACGCCAGCGCAGAATCGCGAAGCCGCAATGCCGATCAAAGACTGGTTGGATCAGCGCGGCTTGAACAAGGTTGAGCGCTTCATGCACCGGGCGATCAGCTCAATGGGTTATGGCTATGTCGATACGACACCGACGGTCCAGGCGCTACGCTGGTGCGACTGGGATCTGATGATTACCGGCGTGTTCAATCAGCTCTATGGACCGAAAATTGGCTGGTATGAATTCTGGTGCCGTTTGAGCGAAGCGTTTGACGTGCAGGTAAATGTGCGCACCGAAAGCATCACGCGCGACGCGCAAGGCGTAACCCTGCACACCAATGACGGGGCGCGGCGGTTCGACTATCTCGTTACCACAATTGCGCCGGATGAATTTACCGCTTTGGTTGAGCCGAGCGATGAGGAGACACTCGTCGCTGATGCGATGGAATGGATGGGCTATTCTTCGGCACTGGTAAATGTTCGCAATTGGTTCACCGGCTGGCAAACCGAGGGTTATAGCGACTCAATTCTGTCCGCAGACCGAGCCTCCAAGATGGTCGCAGTTCGCTATGAAGGGAACTTTCCCGATCTGGGCGGGGATATCTATTTCATTGGGCACGGGTTTGATGGATTTAGCCAAGACGAGGTCGGTGAAATCCTCACCGCGCAACTGGCCGAGAAGGGTGCGGAACTTGTCAGCATCATTCGCCATCGAAATTGGAAATACTTCCCGCGCTATCGGCGTGAAGCCCTGGAGAACGGCTTACTGGCGACAATGCATGATATGCAGGGCGTCAATCGCACATTCTATACTGGTGCGGCCTATTCTCATGAAGCGGTGTCGACGATTACCCGGTTCAATCAGCGCTTGTTGCACACCAAGATATTGCCATTCATTCGGCGCCGTGCCTAAGCGGCAAACTCACTCGATCTTTGTGGCAGATCGAGGGTTTCAGGAGCCTCGATATAGCTTGATGCGGGCAGCTTCAAGATTGCAGTCGTCCCCACGCCAACCCGGCTGCGCAGCAGAACGTCGCCGCCCTGCAAGCGGGCCAGGTGGCGACACAAAGTCAGGCCAAGCCCGGTGCCAGCGTGGTTTCTGTTTTGCTTTGCATCGATCTGATAGAAAGCCTCAAATACGCGTTCCAGATGCTCATCCTTGATCCCGGGGCCGAAATCACGGATCGCGAAGAATGGTTCGCCTTCAGGCGTCAGACCAAGCTTGATCGACAGTTTTGAATTGCCGCCGCTAAAGCGCATGGCGTTGGAGACCAGGTTGATCAGAATACGCTGCGTGACCGCCTCGTCGATCTGAAGACTGCGGATGTTTCGTGACACTTCCACACTCATATTCGAAACATTGAACTGGCCGCCAAAAGTAACAGCCATCTTGATCGACTTGCCAATCAGGGACCGAGCATCACAAATATCGCTGTGCAGGATCATCTTGTTCAGACCCATTTGGGTGTAATCGATAATATCGTCGACGATTGATAGAAGATGCGTGCCGCTGTCCTGAATCGAGTCTGCCAATTCACCGACCTCAGGCTTGCTGAGCAGGACTTTCGAATCAGATGCCATCAAGCGAGAAAAGCCGAGAATGGCATTCAGCGGACTGCGCAATTCATGACTCATGGTCGACAGGAAACGGGTTTTGGATTTGTCAGCTTCGACGGCTTCTTTCTGAGCGGCCACCAGTTCGCGCTCGCGAATTTTCAGCTCGGTAATATTGGTGTGCGAGACAACCGTGAAGCCGCCAGCCATTTGGCGGGTTGATCGGCTAAACCAATTGGCGTTGATCTGGCACTCACCATCGGGCAGCACCTGGCCACCGACAACCACATCGCCGAACACTTCTTCATGCTGTGAATTGCTCATCAAGCGGGTGCCCTGACGATCGAAAATAGCGAAGGCGTCGTTTGAAGCGTTCAACGCGTTACGTAGTAAAAGTTCTGCCGATTGGGCTTTTTCGCGAGCGATGACCGAGCGGGCCATACGGTCATAATTTTGCATCACACAGCGAAAAAATCCAATCAAACCAGCCAGAATTGGTAGTAGGAACACCCACTGATAGATGTCGTGACTCGGTGTGTGATGAGTCCAACCGAGGTCAATCACGGCCATGCTGACGGCCATAGGCACCCCAGCACAAACAATGAACCGACTGACCTGGCGCGGATACGAACTCATCAATCCGGTCAAGGACGAGCAAAAGCCTGAGACAATGCCGATGATGAAGAAGTTGGCTGTTGTGTTGTCGCTGTAGAACAGGAAATAGGTCGCGCCATACATCAGGCCGAGGAATATGCAGCCCTGTTCAGCCATGCGCATCAGACGGCCAGTGGTGTGTTCGGGGGCGGGCTTGGCCAATGCGCGGCGTGAGCTGATGAGCTGAAACACCGCATAGATGACAATTGGCGTGTACCAGAGGAGAACGATCCAAGCTGGATTGTTGAGGGCATAGACCAATGCCGATACCGTCACGATGAAGATTGTTGCAAGTGCGAAAATCGTTCCCTGAGACACCAAAACGAATTGCTGCTCAAGACAAATGCTATTTGCCACCGGAGTCGTTGGTTTAGGCTCTGACTTGAGCAAATCCAACAGTCGCAGACGAGGGGGTGCACCAGCTTGCATGTCGTACGCGTACAACAACAAGGCTAAAAAAGTACCGTTAGCCAGATCCCCAAATCGCGCCTCAAAATTAGCGAATGGTTTATACTTTGCTACAAGCGCAAACCTGAGCGCTATGATCTGGTGTTGGAGCGGTCGGGTTTGTCGTCGCTGCGACGACGCGGTGACTTGGGCGCAGGCGCTTTCAGGCTGGTAATTGTGATCTCGCCGCTGGTCTCGTCGGCATAAGCCAGGCTGAGATCGCGGATAACGGCTGAGAATTCCGACAGATCAACATTACGGTCAAGATTTGGATCAAATCGAACCGGATTGGCCAGCGTGTCGTCCTGTGTTGGTAATTTCCCGGCCCAGGCCTGCTGTTCCAGAGCGGTCAGATTACCATCCTCATTGGCGTCAGCCATGGCAAAAGCCAGCGGAATGCCAATTGCGATTTCTTCCTGGCTGATACTGCCATTATGATCGCTATCGAAGGTGACAAACAGGCCGCCACCAGGCTTGAGGCGATCGGCCTGAACCCGGTCACGAAACTCTTCATCGCGGACTTTGCCCTGGTTCGGCAGGCGGACCAGTTCGTCCTCTTCGGCGCTGGCCTGAGCAGGAATCACCAAGGGCCCAGCCATCAGGGCAAGAACTGCCAGAATACGCAACATGGGGGAACCTCCGCTGACTCTACTGAGCCCAGCATAAACAAATGCCACATGAATACTACATGACGATGCTGTCAGAGTTTCTCGGTCATGGGTTGGCATTTCCAGTAGCCCTGTTATAGGACGCTTCAAATGTGTCATATAAAGGATCGTTGATATGTCCAAAGATTATGCAGTAGCTGATATTTCACAGGCTGATTATGGTCGAATTGAAATTGAGATTGCCGAAACCGAAATGCCGGGCCTGATGGCGGCGCAGGCAGAATATGGCCCAACGCAACCTCTGAAAGGCGCGCGCATTGCCGGGTCTCTGCATATGACAATTCAGACGGCGGTTCTGATCAAAACACTGGAAGCGCTGGGTGCGCAGGTGCGTTGGGCCTCCTGCAACATCTACTCGACGCAAGATCATGCCGCTGCGGCGATTGCCGCTGCAGGCACGCCTGTGTTCGCGCACAAGGGTGAGACGCTGGAAGAGTATTGGGACTTTGCCGACAAGATTTTTGAATGGCCAAATGGCGACACCGTCAACCTGATCCTTGACGATGGCGGCGACGCGACAATGTACCTGATTATCGGTGAAAAGGCTGAAGCTGATCCGTCCATTCTGGACAATCCCGGCTCTGAAGAAGAGATCGCGATGTTCGCGCAGATCAAGAAGCGTATTGCGCAAACACCCGGTTGGTTCGCACGTATCAAAGCCGACATTCGCGGCGTTTCAGAAGAAACCACAACCGGCGTGAACCGTCTGTATCAGTTGGAAAAGAAAGGCGACCTGCCATTCCCGGCGATCAACGTCAATGACAGTGTGACCAAGTCGAAATTTGACAACAAGTATGGCTGCAAGGAATCGCTGGTCGATGCGATCCGGCGCGGCACCGATGTGATGATGGCGGGTAAGACCGCGTTCGTCGCAGGCTACGGCGATGTCGGCAAAGGCTCGGCGGCGTCACTGTCGGGGTCTGGCGCACGGGTTACGGTTGCCGAGGTTGATCCGATCTGCGCGCTGCAAGCCTCTATGGACGGCTATGACGTTCAGACGCTGGATAATATGGCTTCGAAAGCCGACATCTTCGTCACGGCGACGGGCAATAAGGACATCATGACGGTCGACCATATGCGGGCGATGAAGGACATGGCGATTGTCTGTAATATCGGTCACTTCGACAATGAAATTCAGGTCGAAGGCCTGCGCAATTTCGAGTGGACCAATGTCAAGCCGCAAGTCGACATGATCAAATTTCCAGACGGCAAGCGGATCATTCTGCTATCTGAGGGGCGTCTGGTGAACCTTGGTAACGCCACCGGGCATCCATCATTCGTGATGTCAGCTTCCTTCACCAATCAGACACTGGCGCAAATCGCGCTGTACGAGAACAAGGGTGAGTACAAAAACCAAGTCTACACGTTATCGAAAGAGCTGGACGAAAAAGTCGCTCGCCTACACCTCGCAAAACTGGGTATTGAGCTGACTGAACTGTCTACTGAGCAAGCCGAGTATATCGGCGTGACGCCAGCCGGGCCGTACAAGCCGGAGCATTACCGCTACTAGGCTCCAAACCCACTCAAATCGCCACTTTCACGGTGTGAGTGGGTTTGGAGCCTAAGGTTCAGGCCCTGCGCCTAGTAACGGTCGGCGGTGTGGCACCGGTTGCATTGGGCAGCCTGGCCTAGAATAAGCCGTCCGGATACTTGCGCCTAAGCTAAAAAACAGTGACACTCGCGTCATAATAATGACCGGAGGACGTGTCGTGTTTCAGAAATTGGCATTTGGTGTGGCGGCGGTGGCTTTGCTCTCGGCGTGTGGGCAGGGCGGCGATAAGCCAGCCGATGAAATCCAAGCCGATGCGCCGCCAATTACAGACGGCGCGCCGCTGACCGTGGATGCCAATCGCGACGCGCTTGGACGTGCTGGTGATTTTGGCGCGGCCTTGCAAGCGCAATTGATTGAAGCCGAACCTGGGACGACAATTCTGCTGCCGGAAGGTGTGTTCAATCTGGTCGATGGTCTGTCGCTGGACGTTGATGGCGTGACGATACAAGGCGCAGGTGCCGACAAGACAATTCTCGATTTTTCCTACCAGACCGGGGCCGGCGAGGGACTGCTGGTGACCTCCGATGATGTCACGATGGCTGGCTTCACGATCCGCGAAACCAAAGGCGACGGGATCAAATCCAAGGGCGCTGATCGGATCATCTATCGTGACCTGACCGTCGAATGGCTCGGCGAGCCGGATGAGTTGAACGGCGCATACGGTGTCTACCCCGTTGAAAGTACTGATGTGCTGGTTGAGCGCGTCACTGTGCGCGGCGCGTCGGATGCTGGCATCTATGTCGGCCAGTCGGACAATATCATCGTGCGCGAGAGCCTGGTTGAGTATAATGTTGCCGGGATTGAGATTGAGAACTCCACCAATGCCGACGTCTATAACAGCACAGTGACCAGGAATACTGGCGGGCTATTGGTGTTTGACCTGCCAGACCTGCCGAAAGTCGGTGGTCATTCCACCCGTCTGTTCAACAATAATATCTATGACAACAATACGCGTAATTTTGCCCCGCCGGGAAACATTGTCGCTGGCGTACCATCTGGGTCTGGTATCCTGATCATGGCGAATGACAGGGTTGAGATCTTTGGCAATACATTGGCCGATAATCGCACCACGCATATTTTGCTCAGTGCCTATCAAGAGGCGTTCAGTGATGATCGCTATAACCCGTTGCCGCGCAATATTCTTGTGACCGGCAATAGCTACGACAAGGGTGGGTATGAGCCGCAAGGGGATTTGGCTTTGCTGGCCGCTTTTATGGGCGGAAAATTGCCGGATATTGTTTGGGACGGTGTTGATCGCTGGAGCGATACTGAGGCTGCCGACGTCAATATGGTGGTTGATGAGCCTGCTATGGTTGGCTTTGTCAGCCTTGGGCTTGGGATCAGTCCGATCGATCCGACCAAGCTGTCGCCGACCGAAGACCGCCCCGGCGGCACGGCGCTTGAGCGATTGCCGCAGATTGTCTTGTCGCACGACCAATGAAACGCGTTTTAGCGGCCTTGATTGTTGGTCTGCTCGCCGCATGTGGGCGCACGCCTTCGGGACCCGACATGGCGGTGATTCTGGCCGATAAACCTGCAGCAAAGCTGGCCGATTATGGTCTGTTTACGGATGCACGCGGGCGTGATGCCGCGCCGGGTGTGGTCAAGTATGATCTGATCAATCCGCTCTTCTCAGACTATGCCGACAAGCACCGGTTTGTGTTTGTACCCGATGGGCGACGCGCGACTTATGTCGAAGGCGACGTGCTGGCTTTTCCGGTTGGTACGGTTCTGGTCAAGACGTTTGCTTATGGTGAGCGCTACCTCGAAACACGGCTTTTGATCCACAAGCAGGATGGCTGGGAAGCGATCCCATATGTCTGGGATGCGGCAGGTCTGGAAGCGGCCTATGCGCCGGTTGGCAAACGGATTGAGATCAGCGCCGATGAGGGACCAGAGGAAGCCGGTGCGTTTACCTATGCTGTACCCAACAAGAACCAGTGCAAGACCTGTCACCAGAACGGCGACGCTTTGACACCGATTGGCCCGAAGGCCCGCAATCTCAATCATGATGGACCTTTTGGCGTGAACCAGCTGACCGACTGGCAGGAACGGGGCCTGTTGCAGGATTTCGCTGATATGACCCCGATTGTTCCGGATGCATGGGATGAGACGGCGTCCTTGGATGATCGCGCGCGCGCCTATCTCGATATCAATTGCGCTCATTGCCATAAGCCCGCCGGGTCAGCCTCAAATTCTGGCCTTTGGCTGGATTGGGATGAAGACGCGCCGGTTAAGTGGGGGCTGAACAAGCACCCAACGGCGGCAGGGCGCGGGGCGGGATTGCTGGAGCTGGTCATCGTACCGGGACAGGCCGACGAATCGATTCTCACGTTCCGGATGGCGTCTGACGAGGCGGGCATCGCGATGCCAGAGCTTGGCCGAGCCCTGACCCATGCGGCGGGCGTGGAACTGATCCGCGAATGGATCGACGCGATGGATGCGGAGGCCGCTGATCAGTAGCTGGCCTATTCGGTAAAGTAGAGAAAGTGTTTCTCATCACTTTTTGGGTCTGGTAACACGGCTGGATTGTGCATACAGATTAACAGATCCCCTCGTCTTGTTAACACAGGCTTAATGCTAAGCGGGCATTGCGTTAACCTGTAGAGACGGGCGATTCCATCTTGGAGGGGCCCTTGAACGGAGCGTGTCATGCAGCTTACCGCTGAACAGGTCCCCCTGATCGTTGCAGCCGGTGCTTTGGCACTGGGCCTGGCTTTCATTCTTTGGGCGTTGCGAACTTCGGATGGGGCACGTGGCGCCGCCAAGCGGTTTAAGGAAAGAGCGGGCGAGTCAGAAACGGCCCTGGCGGAGATCAAATCGGTACTCGGCGCACACCCAGGCGTGATACTGGTTTGGCAAGGCGAGGATATTGATCTTGAGGGCGCAGAGATTACAGCGCCGGATATTCACGGCTCACCGGTCGCACTGGCCAGCCTTCTACGGTTTACAGATGATGCGGTTGCGATTGATCCGGCGGTACGGATTATGGAGGGTCTCGCCGATTTGGAAGCCCGAGATGCCTCGGGCATGGATACAACTTTACGGATCAGATTGCGCGAACTGGCAGAGCTGGGCCAGCCATTCTCGCTCACGTTGATCGGGCCGAATGGTCGTTTTCTCGAGGCCGATGGACGCACAGCGGGTGCCCGGGTTGTCGTCTGGGTGACTGATTCGACCATCAAGGGACTGGAAGAAAGCTCCGCGCGCGGGCGTCTGGAAGAGGCGCGGCAAGTGATCGCGCGCGATCCGACGGCCTTTCTTGATATGCTCGGCAAGGCACCATTCCCGGCCTGGCGGATATCCGGTGTTGGCCGATTGCAATGGGCCAATCCAGCCTATGTTGAAGCGGTTGAGGGTGACACATTGGACCGGGTGCTGGAGCGCCAGGTCATGCTCGACGAAAAGGCGGTCGAGCAGATCAGACGAACGTTGAGCGAAGGCACCGAAATCGACGAGACCCGCCACATCGCCATTGCGGGCAAACGCCGGGCGATGCGTATTCTGTCATTCCCGCTCTCCGGCGGAGTTGGTGCAATGGCCTTCGATGTCACCGAGCAGGAACAGGCTCGCGATGATCTCGACAAGCATGTCAAAGCGCATGACGAGACCCTCAACCATGTTGCCGATGCGGTGGCAATTTTTAGTGCAGATCGCAAACTGACCTTCCATAACCGGGCGTTTGCCAAGATGTGGGAGTTGGATGAAGGCTTCCTGCTTGATATGCCGAGCCATGGGCAATTGCTCGATCGGCTGCGCGAACGCCGCCGTCTACCGGCGCGTAATGACTATGCAGCCTGGCGGGCTGAGGAGTTAGCCTCCTATCTGGATATTAGTGGCATACAAGAAGATGAGTGGCATCTGCCCGACAATCGCACTTTGAAAGTGACGCGCCAGCGCCACCCAATGGGAGGTTTGCTTTTGCTGTTCAAGGATATTACCAGCGAACTGGGTTTGCGGACCAAATATAATGCGATGATCAAGACGCAGGGTAAAACACTCGATAGCTTGCACGAGGCGGTGGCTGTGTTTGGCAGCGACGGGCGATTGAAGCTGTCGAACCAGGCATTTGCCGAGCTATGGGGTCTGGAAGATGAATTGCTGCTCGACGAGCCAGACTATGACGATATCGCCGATTGCTGTTTGCCATTGTTTCACGACCGTGAAATCTGGAAACAGATAAAGGGTCATATTACCGATCCGTCCTCAAATGCGCGTCAGATGACGACGGGTGAGATGAAACGGGCCGATGGCTCGGTCGTCACCTATGTCACCAAGCCACTGCCGGACGGCAATACGCTGATCGCATTTGCGGATGTCTCGGCGCAGCGCTCAGTTGAGGGGGCTTTGCGTGAGCGCGCCGAAGCGTTTGAAGCGGCAGATCGCCTGAAGACTGAATTTGTGCGGAATGTTAACTACCAATTGCGGTCGCCGCTGCAGACGATCCTGGGCTATGCTGAATTCCTGCAAATGGAGAAAATTGGCAAGTTGAATGACGCTCAGCACGATAAAATTGGTGCCATTTGTGAGGCATCGGTACATCTCAACGGTCTGATCGGCAATATTCTCGACCTGGCAATGATCGAAGCGGGGCGTTTGGATCTCGACATTAGTGAGGTTGATCTTGCAGCCCTGATCAAGGAAACGGTGGCGATTGGCGTCACCAATGTTGCTGATACAGAGGTCGAAGTGATTGCCGAGATCGCTGACGATATTGGCATGATCCAAGCTGACGAAAAGCGAATCAGGCAGATTCTGTTTAATCTAGTCTCGAACGGCCTGCGCTTTACCGATGCTGGCGGCAAGATTGTTATCTCCGTGGAACGCATGGGCGATACGGCCAAGCTGACGGTGAAGGACAATGGCCGGGGCATACCGGCTGAAGATCAAGCCACCCGATTCGATAGCTTTACCTCTAGCGATCAGCACGGTGCTGGGCTTGGTCTGTCTTTGGTCAAACATTTCGTTCAGTTGCATGGCGGTAATGTCGGGATCAAATCTGGCCCAGGGCGCGGCACTGAAGTGATTTGCTGGATTCCAGTTGAAGCCCAGTCGCCAGGTGGAACCGGCGAGCCAGACCGGATTGCCGCATAGCTGCGTACTGATTTTTCCACTTATGATCCCCTTGTTTTAACGCAGAATTTGTGGCTAGTTTGCGTCAGCGATGGCAGAAGCGATCGTGTTCACGCAGGGGAGAAGCCTATGGCTGTCGCACGCATTACAGAAATCATCTCAGGGTCCAAGAAAAGTTTTCAGGACGCCGTTGAGAACGGCATTGAGCGGGCCAATGAGACATTGAAAAATGTTGAGGGTGCCTGGGTCAAGGATCAGTCAGTTGTCCTGAAGGATGGCAAGATCAAGGAATACCGGGTTGTGATGAAGGTCACCTTCATTCTGAAATAACCCCCGCCGTTTTATTGGCTTTGGGGGTATCGTGATGGTTTTCCCAAAGCCTGAAACCTGTGCTAGTCTAGGTTAAAGCAGGAACAGGAGGCGAGGCGATGTTGATTGACACGATATTGAAGGACAAGGGCGGCGTTGTTACGACTGTGCTTGCGACCGATACGCTGCTTGAGGCCGCCTGTTTGCTCGATCAGAAGCGAATCGGTGCGGTTGTCGCTGTTGATGACAAGGGCGCGTTGATCGGGGTTCTATCCGAACGCGATATTGTCCGACGCTTTGCGCGCAATGCGGCCAAGACGGTTGATATGACTGTTGCTGATGCGATGACCCGTGGCGTGATAACAGCTAGCCCATCTGAAACACTGGATACCTGCCTGGGTCGGATGACCGACCGGCGCATTCGCCACTTGCCGGTGGTTGCCGATGGCAAGTTGAAAGGGATCATTTCGATTGGCGATCTGGTCAAGCACAAGATCGATAGTGTGCTGGCCGAAGCTCAGGCGATGGAAGAGTATATCAAGGGCGGTTGAGCCGAATTTGCTTATGCGCATTGGTTGATTGTTTCAGGCTCCAGAAAATCTCGTTTCTGGTGAAAATTTCGCTTGCCAAAACCTAGCAACAGACTCTATATGGGGGCTTGCTTCGGTAACGCCTTGGATTTTTGAGGCCGAGTTAAATCGGCCACACAGGATCGTTTGGGCTCAAAAGCGGAGAAAGTTGTATTTGCAACTATTTCTGCAGAATGAGCTGAAAAGGGTGTTGACGGGGTGAGGTGCGGTTCATACAAGCCGCGACTTCACGGAAATGCCTCACGATTACGGGGCCGGTTAAACGGCTCCAACAGCGTGACTTTTCGGCTCAAAACTGCAGTAAGCACGGCCTTGGTCGGATGAGCTGAGGTAAAGTCGGAAAAAGGGTGTTGACGGACAATTCGGTGGCTGTATAAGCCGCCTCTCAGTCAAAGGGATGGCAACATTCTGGAGGCTAACAAGGGTTTCGGCCCGGCTGTTTGACATCGCAGGAATTAGGAAGAGAAACGTAGGCGGCATAGGCGACTAGCGGTCCGCAAGGACCACAACGACTATGACGAATGCGTTTCAAGGAAATACCTTCACTAACATAACGGTTTCGGCCGAGATGTTGTGACAGGGTTTCCCGTCAAAACGTAAAATTGCTTTATAGCAAAATGTCCTGGCCGGTTTTTCCCGGTCACTTGATCAGTTTACTGGTCATTTCAAAGGGATTTCGTCAGAAATCAATTCTCAACCTGAGAGTTTGATTCTGGCTCAGAACGAACGCTGGCGGCAGGCTTAACACATGCAAGTCGAACGATATAGTGGCAGACGGGTGAGTAACGCGTGGGAACGTGCCTTTCACTAAGGAATAGCTTCTGGAAACGGAAGGTAATACCTTATACGCCCTTAGGGGGAAAGATTTATCGGTGAAAGATCGGCCCGCGTTAGATTAGCTAGTTGGTGAGGTAATGGCTCACCAAGGCTACGATCTATAGCTGGTCTGAGAGGACGACCAGCCACACTGGGACTGAGACACGGCCCAGACTCCTACGGGAGGCAGCAGTGGGGAATATTGCACAATGGGCGCAAGCCTGATGCAGCCATGCCGCGTGAATGATGAAGGCCTTAGGGTTGTAAAATTCTTTCGCTAGGGATGATAATGACAGTACCTAGTAAAGAAGCACCGGCTAACTTCGTGCCAGCAGCCGCGGTAATACGAAGGGTGCTAGCGTTGTTCGGAATTACTGGGCGTAAAGCGTACGTAGGCGGATTATTAAGTCAGATGTGAAATCCCGAGGCTCAACCTCGGAACTGCATTTGAAACTGGTAGTCTAGAGATCAGGAGAGGTTAGTGGAATACCGAGTGTAGAGGTGAAATTCGTAGATATTCGGTGGAACACCAGTGGCGAAGGCGACTAACTGGACTGATACTGACGCTGAGGTACGAAAGTGTGGGGAGCAAACAGGATTAGATACCCTGGTAGTCCACACCGTAAACGATGAGAGCTAGTTGTCTGCAGGCATGCCTGTAGGTGACGCAGCTAACGCATTAAGCTCTCCGCCTGGGGAGTACGGCCGCAAGGTTAAAACTCAAAGAAATTGACGGGGGCCCGCACAAGCGGTGGAGCATGTGGTTTAATTCGAAGCAACGCGCAGAACCTTACCTACGCTTGACATGCCTGGACGACTCCGAGAGATCGGTTTCTCCCTTCGGGGCCAGTGCACAGGTGCTGCATGGCTGTCGTCAGCTCGTGTCGTGAGATGTTGGGTTAAGTCCCGCAACGAGCGCAACCCTCATCCTTAGTTGCCATCACGTTTGGGTGGGCACTCTAGGGAAACTGCCGGTGCTAAGCCGGAGGAAGGCGGGGATGACGTCAAGTCCTCATGGCCCTTACGCGTAGGGCTACACACGTGCTACAATGGCAGTGACAATGGGATAATCCCCAAAAACTGTCTCAGTTCGGATTGTCGGCTGCAACTCGCCGGCATGAAGTTGGAATCGCTAGTAATCGTGGATCAGCATGCCACGGTGAATACGTTCCCGGGCCTTGTACACACCGCCCGTCACACCATGGGAGTTGGATCTACCCGAAGATTGTGAGCTAACTTCGGAGGCAGCAAGCCACGGTAGGTTCAGCGACTGGGGTGAAGTCGTAACAAGGTAGCCGTAGGGGAACCTGCGGCTGGATCACCTCCTTTCTAAGGATGGTTGTGATTTGAAGCTCGCTTCTATCGCAACTACCTAGACAACTATATGTCGAACTCAGGTTCGACGCACTATATGCGGTTTCTTATGCCGTCTTCGTTTCTCTTCCTTCATTCGCCAGTCCGAGCTTTCTGATAACCGTATGGTTGTTCAGGGGCCGGTAGCTCAGTTGGTTAGAGCGCGCCCCTGATAAGGGCGAGGTCGGAAGTTCAAATCTTCCTCGGCCCACCACTCTTTCAGATTAGGTCTTGATGATTTGATCGCGCTCAGGGCTGCCTCGAGCGCTTGCTTGGACTGTCGCAAACCTATTGGGGCCTTAGCTCAGCTGGGAGAGCACCTGCTTTGCAAGCAGGGGGTCAGCGGTTCGATCCCGCTAGGCTCCACCATTTTGGTGGTTTGTGGTGAATGAAGAAAGCGTCGTAAGTTTCCGTAGGCTTGTCCTGCGGGATGTTTGTAATCGTAAGGGAAGATTGATCCGCCTCGCTGCCTTGTTTTTGGTGGCGCGCGACGCAACTCTGCACGGAGTTGTAAGCGTTTTGAGGTGAGCCTGTCATAAAGGGTCGGTCTGCAAGAAACCAACATGTCTGATCGAAACACGTATGTGGCGTGTGAGATGCAGCCTTGAGCTTGGTTCATGTGAGCAGTTTACTGCGCACGGAACCTGCTTAATCAAAGGATGCATTCACCACCGCACACGAGTTTCAAAAATGAGATCAAGCGTCAAAAGGGCATTCGGGGAATGTCTTGGCGGTAAGAGGCGATGAAGGACGTGGCACTCTGCGATAAGCACGGGGGAGGCGAGAGCACCCTTTGATCCCGTGATTTCCGAATGGGGAAACCCATCTCCGAGATGTCAGACTATCGATCAGTTTCGACTGATTGCTGGTCTTACATTTCAATAGTGAGATATTTTACACTGAATACATAGGTGTTAAAAAGCGAACCCGGGGAATTGAAACATCTAAGTACCCGGAGGAAAGGACATCAATTGAGACTCCCTTAGTAGCGGCGAGCGAACGGGGACCAGGCCTGGTCTGAAACAACGAGAAGCCTCTGGAAAGTGGCACCATAGTGGGTGATAGTCCCGTATCGGTAAAATGAAGACCTTTTAGAGTAGGGCGGAACACGTGAAATTCTGTCTGAACATGGGGGGACCACCCTCCAAGCCTAAGTACTCCTTACCGACCGATAGTGAACAAGTACCGTGAGGGAAAGATGAAAAGCACCCCGACGAGGGGAGTGAAACAGACCCTGAAACCGGATGCCTACAAGCTGATGGAGCTCTTTTAGAGTGACATCGTACCTTTTGTATAATGGGTCAACGACTTAGTGTTGCATGCAAGCTTAAGCCGATAGGTGTAGGCGTAGCGAAAGCGAGTCTGAATAGGGCGACCGAGTATGTAGCATTAGACCCGAAGGCAAGTGATCTAGATATGGGCAGGGTGAAGGTGCAGTAACATGCACTGGAGGCCCGAACCGTTGAGCGTTGAAAAGCTCTCGGATGACCTGTGTCTAGGGGTGAAAGGCCAATCAAACTTGCTGATAGCTGGTTCTCCGCGAAATCTATTTAGGTAGAGCGTCAGATGAATACTCCAGGGGGTAGAGCACTGGATGGGCTAGGGGTCCTCACCGGATTACCAAACCTTACCAAACTCCGAATACCTGGAAGTACTATCTGGCAGACACACTGCGGGTGCTAACGTCCGTAGTGGAGAGGGAAACAACCCTGAACGCCAATTAAGGCCCCCAAATTATGGCTAAGTGTGAAAGGATGTGGGATTGCTCTGACAATGAGGAGGTTGGCTTAGAAGCAGCCACCCTTTAAAGAAAGCGTAACAGCTCACTCATCAAGCGATCCTGCGCCGAAAATGTATCGGGGCTAAAGCCATATGCCGAAATTGCGTGCTTGCTTTGCAAGCGGTAGCGGAGCGTTCCGTAAGCCTGCGAAGGTGTCCTGTGAGGGGCGCTGGAGGTATCGGAAGTGAGAATGTTGACATGAGTAGCGATAAAGCGGGTGAAAGACCCGCTCGCCGAAAGTCCAAGGGTTCCTGCGTAAAGCTAATCTGCGCAGGGTTAGCCGACCCCTAAGGCGAGGCCGAAAGGCGTAGTCGATGGGAATCACGTTAATATTCGTGAGCCTGGGAGTGTGTGACGGATTTCGAAAGTTGTATCTTCTTATTGGATTGAAGATGCGGCCTGGAAGTCCCAGGAAATAGCCCTCCCATATAGATCGTACCCTAAACCAACACAGGTGGACAGGTAGAGAATACCAAGGCGCTTGAGAGAACTATGCTGAAGGAACTCGGCAAATTACCTCCGTAACTTCGGGAGAAGGAGGCCTCAATCTGGGCAACCAGGCTTGAGGGGCACAGACCAGGGGGTTGCGACTGTTTATCAAAAACACAGGGCTATGCTAAGTCAAACGACGACGTATATGGCCTGACGCCTGCCCGGTGCCGGAAGGTTAAGAGGAGAAGTGCAAGCTTTGAATCGAAGCCCCGGTAAACGGCGGCCGTAACTATAACGGTCCTAAGGTAGCGAAATTCCTTGTCGGGTAAGTTCCGACCTGCACGAATGGCGTAACGATTTCCCCACTGTCTCCAGCATACACTCAGTGAAATTGAACTCCCCGTGAAGATGCGGGGTTCCTGCGGTTAGACGGAAAGACCCCGTGCACCTTTACTGCAGCTTTACAATGGCAATCGTGTTTGCATGTGTAGCATAGGTGGTAGGCTTTGAAGCATCAGCGTCAGCTGGTGTGGAGCCG
>JAJFFK010000007.1 GCA_021776655.1 Henriciella sp.
TGAGCAGCGTAGGTTTCCACATTTCTGATCTCTAGATCAGCAGCCAGCTTGCCTTTGCGCCCATCCTCAAATGTCACTTCTGTACTGATATGCTGAACGCTCTTGGTCTCGTCATAGAGCGCATCGATCAACGGTTTGTATCGCTCGTTGACCGTTGAGCGGCGCACTTTGAGCGTGCGGGTGATTTCTCCATCATCCGCATCAAGTTCCTTGTGCAGAATGAGAAAGCGCTTGATCTGCGATCCGGCAACATCGGGTTCTGCTGACAGGTCTTTATTGGTTTTTTCGATGTTCTTCTGGATCATCGAATAGACATCGGGATGCCCGGCAAGTTCCTGATAACTGCCATAGGACAGATTGTTCCGTTCAGCCCAGTTACCAACAGCATCCAGATCAATATTGATAAATGCCGTCACAAAATCACGGTCATGACCAAATGCCACCGCCTCTTTGATGTTGGGGAAGAACTTGAGCTTGTTTTCGATGTATTTCGGCGGGAACAAAGTACCATCGGTCAGCCGGCCAACATCCTTGGCCCGGTCAATTATCCGCAAATGACCCATGTCGTCGATGAAGCCAACATCACCGGTATGTACCCAGCCGTCCTTGGTCTTGGTTTCCTTGGTTGCCTTGGGGTTCTTGTAATATTCCTTGAAGACGCCCGGGGAGCGGTAAAGCACCTCACCACTCTCAGCAATTTTGAGTTCTACATCAGGACCCGGAGGTCCAACCGTATCGGCGCGAATTTCGCCATCAGGTTGGATCGTGACAAAAACGCTGGCTTCCGTCTGGCCATACAGCTGTTTCAGGTTCATGCCGAGTGAACGATAAAACCGAAACATCTCCGGGCCGATGGCTTCACCGGCCGTATAACCAACCTTTACCCGCGTAAAGCCCAGGTTGTTGAGCAACGGCGCATAGACAAGAAACCCACCAATTGCATAGAGCATGCGATCAACAAACGACACGCTTTCGCCGTTGAGAATGGGTTCACCAACGCGCTCTGCCACGCCGAGAAAATACTTGAACATCTTCTGTTTCAAAGGGCTTGCATCCTCCATCCGGATCATCACGGATGTGAGAACATTTTCGAAAATGCTGGGGGGCGCAAAATAGTATGTCGGCCCGATTTCCCGCAGGTCCTGAATGACCGTTTCGGGGCTTTCCGGACACGCCACGCAGAAGCCCGACGTGTAGGATTGGCCGAACGAGAAAATATGATCGCCGATCCACGCCATAGGCAGATAAGCAAGGATCTCGTCGGTTTCAGACAGGCCTTCAAACTCACAAGCATTACGGGCGGAAATCAAAATGTTATCGGCCGACAAGACAACGCCTTTGGGCTGTCCTGTTGTGCCTGACGTATAGAGCATTACGGAGGTGTCTGAACCTTTGCCCTTTTCAATCCCGGCGAACCAACCCGCCTCTGCATCCCCGGATGCAGACAACGATTTACGGCCGAGTTCCTGCACGGCCTCAAAGGAGTGCAGGCCTTCGACGGCATAATCGTCCAGGCCGCTTGGATCGTCATAGATAATGAGAGAGATCTTCTTGTTGGTTTCCTTGATCTGGAGGATCTTGTCGACCTGCTCCTGATCTTCTGCAACGACGGCGGTGACCTCGGCGTGCTTAAGCACGAAGCCCATCTCATCGGCAACGGAATCCTGATAAACGGGAATGGGAATG
Organism: Henriciella sp.; assembly: GCA_021776655.1. GTDB lineage: Bacteria > Pseudomonadota > Alphaproteobacteria > Caulobacterales > Hyphomonadaceae > Henriciella. The sequence goes on from JAJFFK010000007.1 coordinate 1,687, forward strand.
GCGCCAATGCTCTGTGCCACCACAACCGTCCAGTAAAGCCGCGGCCTGTTATCGCCAACGATGGCGATCTTGTCGCCGGGTTTGATGCCGAGTTGCTGCAGGCCAATGGCACAAGCCTTGACCTCTTCCAACACCTGCGACCACGTCCAGGTCTGCCAGATGCCGAGATCTTTCTCGCGCATGGCAGGACGGTCGCTCCACTGCTTGGCGTTGCGGATGAGCAGTTTCGGAAATGTATCTAGTCCGTCAACAGATGCAGCACCGGTCCCCACCGTTCGCCTCCCTCATGCTACGGGCAACTTCTTTTGCGATTGCCCTTGGTCTTGGCCTCAAACTAGCCCTAAAACCGTTACAAACTCAAGCTCAACTTTCCTGAATTTGTATCACTTTCATTTCCCCGCCAACCTCACTCAACGAGGACATGTTTTCTAACATTCCGGCAACCGTGAGTACAGCCCGACAAGGGTCTAACTTGGCGAACGTGATGAGCACGTGATGAGCTGATACAAGCCGCGGTCAATGCAGTCGAAAAACCTCAGGCTGCAGCCCTTTTTGCCGGCTTGCCCGCCTTGAAGCGCTCCAGAAGATCTCGCTCCAGATCACGGGCCTCGGCAAGATGGCGCTCTTTGACGTGACCGTACCCACGGATGTGTTCAGGCACTTCAGCGATCTCAACGGCAACATCGTGATTTTCAGTCTTGAGGCTGGCCAGCACTGTCTCAATTGTTTCCTGATAGTGCCCGATCAGAGCCCGCTCACCTTTGCGCTCCTGGCTGTAGCCGAATATGTCGAAGGCACCGCCACGCAGAAACTTCAACCCGGCGAGAACCCGAAACGCCGGCATCATCCAAGAGCCAAAAGTTGTTTTGCGCGGCAGGCCCGTATGTTCATCACGGCGCCCGAGAATGGGAGGTGCGAGATGAAAGGACAGCTTATAGTCACCGCTGAATTGCTTTGCGACTTCCTTGGCAAACGAGCCATCTGTGTAGAGTCGCGCCACTTCATACTCATCCTTGTAGGCCATCAGCTTAAACGCATAAGTCGCCACAGCGCGGGTCAGTTTTTCACCCAAACCCGCATCGGTTTCCACCTTGCGGACTTGCACCACGATCTGGTTATAGCGCGCCGCGTAAGCAGCACTCTGATATGCCACCAGGCGTTTTGTGCGGTCTTCAATCAGCTCGTCCAGGGTTTTTTCTGCAACCGTCCCGCGCGGGCTGTTGGCCTGTAATAACCGGCCCGGCTGCGCTGCCGCAATCCGTCCGAGATCAAACGCGCCCATATTATCCTGCACTTTGACGCCGTTCAGCTTGATCGCTCTGTACATGCCGCGCAGGGAGACCGGCACCTGGCCTTTTTGCCAGGCAACTCCAGCCATGACCATATTGGTATAGATGGCATCGTTGAAATATAGCAGCGCAACCGACTCAGCATCAAACCCGGCAAAATCGCGCGATTGGCGTTTCACTCGCGCTTGCAAGAGATCACTTTCAAAGCGTTTGGCGCGGTTGCGAATAAACTCACTGGTCGGGGTGACATCAGTATTGGCATAAATCGCGGTTCGCTCAGCATCCATCAAGTTGAGGGCGTCGCCACCCGCCGCCACCACGAGATCGCAAGCAATCACACAATCGGTGCTGGCTGGCGGCACGCGGCCGGTTGAGATCAGTTCAGGCTCGCGCGCAAACCGTAAATGGCTCAGCACCGGGCCGCCCTTCTGGGCCAGGCCAGTCATATCCAGACTGGATGCGGCATTGCCATCGACATGCGCCGCCATCGCAATAATCGCCGCCACAGTCGTCACGCCGGTGCCACCAACGCCGGTGAACAAGACGTTCCACGGCTGGGTAAGCTCTGGTGTTTCCGGCAATGGCAGGCCGCTCGCATCGATCTCAGGCCGGGCGCGATCTTGCGCGGCAAACTCGCCATCCTTGATCGTAATGAAGCTTGGGCAAAACCCATTCACGCAAGAGATATCGGTATTGCAGGTCGACTGGTTGATCCGACGCTTGCGACCAAGCTCGGTCTCGATCGGTTCAACCGAGAGGCAGTTGGACTTGATCGAACAATCGCCGCACCCTTCGCAAACAGCAGGATTAATCATCACCCGCAGTCGATCCGGCGCGCGCAGGCCGCGCTTTGAACGACGCCGTTTTTCCGTGGCGCAGATCTGGTCATAGATCAGGACCGAGACGCCCGGTGTTTCACGCAGGGTTTTCTGTACCTCGTCCAGTTCAGAACGATCATAGATTTTGACCCGGCGCGGCAGGCCTTTGACATTGGCGTAGCGGGTCGGATCTTCGGTGAGGATGACAATCGTCTGGACCCCTTCCCCTTTCACCTGCTGGGCAATTTGCTGGACCGTCTGACCAGATTCAACGCGCTGGCCCCCAGTCATCGCAACTGCATCATTGTAGAGGATCTTGTAGGTAATATTCGCGCTTGAGGTGACCGCCGCGCGGATCGCCAGCGAGCCCGAATGGGAATAGGTGCCATCGCCCAGATTGACGAACATGTGGTCCTCATCAGTGGCGAAGTGCTGACCGACCCAGGCAACGCCTTCACCGCCCATCTGGCTGGTCATGTCGGTCTGCCGGTCCGGCATGAAATTCGCCATATAATGACAGCCAATACCGGCCAGCGCCCGCGATCCTTCGGGCACATTGGTTGACGTATTGTGCGGGCAGCCAGAGCAGAAATGCGGCGTTCGCACAGTTGGCGTGGCATTGATTCTTGCTGCTTCACCAGCGCGGCCAACACGGGCAAAATAAGCGTCAGCGCGAGTCTGGTCCCAACCCGATGGCAGGATATGCATCAGCGCCCGCGCCATGGCTGGAACCGCAATTGAGGCGACCTGGCTCAGCAACATCCCGCCATCGCTTGTACGTTTGCCTTCGATCATCGGGCGTTGGCTTTCAGCGAGCGGATAGAGCGCTGCACGTAACTGATCTTCGATCAAAGGCCGTTTGTGTTCAATCACCAAGACCCGTTCGAGACCTGAACAGAACCCCCGAACAGCTTCCGTTTCCAGCGGCCACGGCATCGCGACTTTGAAAATCGTCACGCCCAGGCGCGCCGCTTCGTCAGGTGACAAGCCGATGGCGGCAAGCGCTTCAAAGACATCACGCGCGGCTTGGCCCGTGACGATAATCCCGATCCGGGGTTTTGCGCTTGGCAGGATGACATGGTCAAGTTGATTGGCCCGGACCCATGCTTGCGCTGCGGGCAGTTTGTAATCGCGCAGGCGCTGTTCTTTTTCGAGCGGAGTATCAGCCCGTCGCATGTGTGGCCCGCTCTCCGGGAAACTGAACTCTGGTTTCACGAACTTCATCCGGTTGAGGCTGACATCAATCACAGCACCAGAATCCATCGTATCGGCCAGCGCGGTCATCGCACTCCATGCACCAGAGAACCGACTCATCGCCAGGCCTTGTAAGCCATAATCCAAGACGTCTTGGATTGACGCGGGGTTCAAGACCGGAATTTCGGCGTCGGCCATCGCAAACTCAGACTGCGACGGCAGGGTCGAGGATTTGCACATATGGTCATCGCCAAGCACGGCCAAAACGCCGCCCATCGCAGACGAACCCGCCGCATTGGCGTGCTTGAAAACGTCACCCGTACGATCCACACCCGGCGCTTTACCGTACCAGATACCGAACAGGCCATCGCGATGGGCACCCGGAAACAAGCCAAGTTGCTGGCTGCCCCAGACGGCGGTTGCGCCCAAATCCTCGTTCAGGCCTTCCCAAAACTCAATATCATGGGCATCCAGCCATTTCTGCGCCGCACGCAATTGCTGATCATATCCGCCCAGTGGCGAGCCGCGATAGCCAGAGATAAACCCGCCCGTGTTCAAGCCTGCTTGAAGGTCAAACCGCTTTTGATCAATCGGCAAACGAACCAGCGCCTGAATACCGGTTAAATAGGCTTTCCCCTCGACAAGATCGTATTTGTCGTCCAGCGTAACTTCACGATGATCCAAGACGCACTCCTAAGCGTGATTAGTAGGTCATATATCCCTTCTTTAAAGCGAAATAGCTTGCTATTTTCATAGTAATCTGCCAGTTTTGTGGTATAAATAACTACAACACCTGCTAAATGGGGAATATTTTGCCAAACGCGATCGACCTAATTGATGCCAAAATCCTCGATCTGATTCAAAAGGACGCGTCGCTTTCGGTTGCCGACATCGCTGACCGGGTTGGGCTCTCATCATCTCCCTGTTGGCGTCGGATCAAACGTATGGAAGAAGCCGGGATCATTCAAGGCCGGGTCACGCTGCTTGAGCGCAGCGCATTAGGCCTCAAATTTGAAGTCTATGCCAATGTCAAACTTGCCTTGCCGAGCAAGGATAACCTCGAAGCGTTCGAAGGTCTGGTCCGCAAATGGCCAGAGGTGATGGAATGCATGACCGTCACCGGCGCGGTTGATTATATCATTCGTGTCGCAACCACCGATATGCATGCCTATGACTCGTTCTTGCGGGAAAAATTACTCGGCTCTGCATTGGTCTCGGACGTTCAGTCCCGGATCATCATCAATGTCGCAAAGCGAACGACCGCCCTCCCCCTCGGGCTGGTCAGCGATTATACGCCTGCCAACTAGGGCCTGATTACAGGTTCGGCCTCAAGACCGTTCCAAACACATGGCGATCCCCTCGCCGCCGCCAATGCAAAGCGAGGCAACGCCCTTCTTGGCATCACGCTCTTCCATCGCGGCCAGCAAGGTAATCATGATCCGCGTGCCAGAGGCACCGATCGGATGGCCCATGGCGCAAGCACCGCCATTCACGTTGACAATATCGTGGCTGATGCCGAGCTCTTTCATTGCAATCATCGGCACAACGGCAAAGGCCTCATTGATCTCCCACAACTCAACATCGCTTTTGCTCCAGCCTGCTTTATCCAGTGCTTTTTGCATCGCAGGCACCGGGGCTGTGGTGAAGTTCTCTGGTTCATGGGCATGGCTGGACGATGAGACAATTGTCGCGATCGGTTCAAGGCCGCGCTTCTCAGCCTCTGATCGTTGCATCAGAACCAAAGCCGCCGCACCGTCAGAAATCGCCGAGGCGTTTGCTGCGGTTACGGTGCCATCCTTGGTGAAAGCTGGACGCAGAGTTGGAATTTTGTCAGGCCGCGCGGTTCGCGGTAATTCATCAGTGCCGACCACTGTTTCGCCCTTGCGCGTTTTGATCGTGACCGGTGCGATCTCACGCTTGAATTTACCGGTTTCAGTGGCGGCCTGCGCCCGCCGCAGCGTTTCCAACGCATAGGCATCTTGTTGTTCGCGCGTGAACTGGTATTTTTGCGCAACCGCATCGGCGAAAATGCCCATCGGGCCACCGGCATAAGCATCGGTCAGGCCATCCAGCGCCATGTGATCTTTCGAAGTTAGATCGCCATATTTGTGCCCGCCCCGCACATTCAGCAGGTGCGGCGCATTGGTCATGCTTTCCATGCCGCCAGCGATAACAATGTCGGCGTCGCCCGCCAGGATCGCATTGCGTCCCATCACGGCCGCCTGCATGCCCGAGCCGCACATCTTGTTGATCGTGGTCGCCTCCAGGCCCTTATCAAGGCCTGCCTTGAACCCGGCCTGGCGTGCCGGCGCTTGGCCTTGGCCCGCTGGCAGACAATTGCCCATGATGATCTCGTCGGCCTCATCTGCGCCGAGCCGGGCCTCTTCGACAGCGGCCTTGACCGCGATGGCGCCCAACTCATTGGCTGACATTGCTGCCAGGTCGCCGAGCAATCCACCCATCGGCGTGCGTGCCATACCAACAATAACAACCGGATCAGATGCAGTCATGGGAGTGTTCCTTCATATGTGATCAGCAACTTGTGCGCCTTTATCTGCAAATGGGGGCGATACAGGGCTTACGTCAAGTTGGCGGCTGATCGCTGCGATATCACACATAGAAAAGGGCGACCCGCCAAGGCCGCCCTCCTAAACTCAATCCATGACAGACTACCAGATGCGAATGCGCTCTTCTGGCGGGATGTACATGGCGTGGTCAGGGCCAATATCGAACGCCTCATACCATTCGTCAAAGTTTGGCACGATCCCGTTGACCCGGTAATATGGCGGGCTATGCGGATCGGTCTGCAACTGCCGGCGCGTGGCTTCCTCACGGTATTTCGCACGCCAGACCTGGGCCCATGACATGAAGAAGCGCTGATCGCCGGTATACCCATCAATCACCGGGGCCTCTTCGCCGTTCAAGCTCATCTTGTAAGCCTTGTAGGCCAGCGACAGGCCCCCGAGATCACCGATATTCTCGCCAAGCGTGAGAGAGCCGTTGACACATGTCTCGCCGTCATCGAGCGGGCAATGCGCATCATACTGGCCAACCAATGCGTCGGTGAGGCCCTTGAAATTGGCAAGGTCTTCTTCACTCCACCAATCGCGCAGAACGCCGTCACCATCAGATTTGGCACCTTGGTCATCAAACCCGTGACCGATCTCGTGACCGATAACACCGCCGATTGAGCCATAATTGACGGCTGCGTCAGCTCCAAGATTGAAGAAAGGGGGTTGCAAGATCGCAGCCGGGAAAACAATCTCGTTCTGGTTGGGATTGTAATAGGCATTCACCGTCTGAGGCAGCATGAACCATTGCGTCTTGTCGATCGGCTGACCGAGCTGCGCAAGCATGTCCTTATAGGCCCAATCAGCAGATGCGAGACTGTTGACAAGCGCATTGTCGCCAATGGTCATAGTGTCATAGGTTTCGAACTTTTCAGTATAGCCGATCTTCGGCGTGAACTTGTCGAGCTTGTTATTCGCCTCGGCTTTGGTGGCGTCACTCATCCAAGCAAGTTCAGCCACATTGGCGGCCATCGCGGTGCGCAAATTGGCTACGAGTTCGTCCATCGCAGCCTTGTTCGCAGCTGGGAAATATTTGCCCGCATAGACTTTGCCGACGGCTTCACCGATCGCGCCTTCAACGGTTTGAACCCCGCGCTTCCAACGCTCGCGCTGTTCTTCCTGACCGCCAAGGGTCTTGCCGTAAAACTCAAACACAGCCGCATCAATCTCACTCGGCAGAACCGCCGATTGATTGGCCAGGAACTGGACTGTCAGCCAGGCTTTCCAAGCATCAAGATCATAAGTATTCGCCACGCTGAGAAGCCCAGCTACACCGCCGCCGCTGACTTTTTCAACAATTTCATCAGTCAGGCCCAGCTCGGAAATTTCGTCTGCAGTTGGCGTGACCTGACGTACAACAAACTCGGTTTGATCGGCCAATCCCATGCCTTCGATCATCCGCGCAACCGGGAAACCGCCACCCAAAGTGGCAATGTCCTCGGCTGACATTTTATTGTATGTCAGCGTGCGATTACGGCCCGCTGCACGATCCCAATGGGCTTTGGCAAGTTCTGTCTCCAGCGCGATCACTGCATCTGCTGAGGCGTCTGCATCCGCATAACCCGCCGCCGTCAGAAGGCTGGCAACCATCGTCTTGTAGGCCGCGCGATATTCCAAATTGGTCTCGTCATCGACAAGATAGTAGTCGCGGTCACCCATGCCGAGACCGCCCTGTCCGACATAAAAGATGTAGGCATCGGGGTTCTTGGCATCGCTATTGACGAAGCCGCCAATTGGCGCAGAAAATCCGTTGCTGGCAAACACGTCTGCCAGATCTTCACGGCTCGCAATGGCCGCGATCCGATCAAGATATGGCTGGGCCGTGGTCAGGCCGGCTGCTTCAATCGCATCGGTGTCCATGAACGCGTTATAATAGGCGGCAACCTTGCCTTCGAGCGTCGCGGCGTCTGGTTTGGCATCCGCGAGATCTTCAATGATGAAGTGCACACGCTGCTCGGATTTTTCGGCCAGCAAGGTGAATGAGCCATAGCGGGTCCGATCGGCCGGAATTTCAAACTCCGCCATCCAGGTTCCATTGACGTAATTATAAAAGTCGTCGCCAGGGCTGACTGACATGTCCATCGATGGGGTATCCAGTCCGAAACTGCCCCATTCATCGCGTGAGGTCGTCTTGACCACTCTGGCCACTGGCGCGGCGATTTCGACAACCGCCTCTTCGACCGCTTCCGTGACCGTTTCTACGGTCGCTTCTGGCGTGTCCTCAATCGCCGGCTGGCCGGTAATACCATAGACCGTTTCACAGCCCGCAAGCACGGCAACCGCCGCACCCATCATCAATAATTTTCTCATTTTCTTCTCCCTAGTTTTGATCCCAAGTCACACACCCAGAACCTGATTATTCAGCTGGCACCGGAGCCCCCTCGCTACCGCTCGCGCCAACCAATTCTTCCTGGTCCACATTTGCTTCACCCGAATAGGTTTCGCCAATTCGGCGATACGGGCGTCCGCCCCAGCTCCAGCGGATGATCCGGCCAACTTCAACGCCCATGGCGTAGAGCGCTGGAACCAGAAATAGCGACACGAACAATGCGAACGCCACCGCACACCCAAGCGCCACAATCATTGGCTTGAGAAATTGCGCCTGCACGGACCGCTCGGCCAACAAGGGCAGGATCCCGACAAATGTTGTCACCGAGGTCAACAAGATCGGACGGAACCGCGACACGCCAGCATCGACCAGAGCCTGAACCGCGCCAATCCCTTCAGCCCGGCGCCGGTTGACATAATCGATCAGCACGAGGTTATCATTGATCACCACACCTGCCGCCGCCGCAATCCCAAACAGCGAGAACATCGCCATCGGCACACCAAAAGCCCAGTGTCCAAACACCGCGCCAGTATAAGCAAACGGGATCGCTGTCATCAGCAGCAGCGGCTGCGCGTAAGACCGGAACGCAATCGCCAGCAAGATGTACATCGCGCCGATTGCCATCAGCAAGAGCCGAGAAATATCGCGCAGGAAATCCTGTTGCTGTTCAAAACCGCCCGCCTCGCCGCGTTCGACATCCGGAAACTGGCGTTCGAAATCAGGCCAGAAATTGATGTTCATGTCTTCCATGATCGTGGCACGCCCGCCATCACCTTTAACATCGGCATAGACCGATACCGAACGCGTCCGGTTGCGTCGGATGATGCGATTAATCCCCGGCGCATAGGTGAAGGTCGCAACCTGCATGATCGGCACTTCGCGACCATCACTTGTTCTGATGCGCAAATTGTCGAGACTGTCGAGACTGTTTCGAGCTTCCTTGGGCAGTCGGACCATGACCCGGACATCTTCGCCATCACGCGGCAAGCGCTGCACTTCCTCGCCAAAATAGGCCTGACGCATCTGACGCGACACATCGGCGATTGAAATACCAAGCGCTTCGGAACCGGGCTTCAACTCGATCTGAATTTCGTCAGCTGACGAGGTTAGATTGTCACCAATATCATAGGCAGTTGCATAGGTTGCAAGCTGCTCTTGCACGACAGATGAGGCCTCGCGCAGACGATCCAGGTCAGAGTGATTGAGGGCAAAACGCACACCACTATCTTCGTCATTCTGGGTGAAGTCGAACGAGATTTCATCAGCATCCTGGATTTCACCGGTCCGTAGGCGAATAAGGTCCGACACTGTTTTCGTGCGCAGCGTTTCGGGGCGTTGCTCCGGCGGGATGAGCCCAATCCAGGCTTGAATCTGGCCATTGCTCGCAACAATCGAGGCGCCAGCAATCACGCCGTCTTGCAACCTGTCGCCGCGCGCAAGGACCTGATCCGCTTCAAGATTGGCCTCTCTGAGCGCCTTGATCTCAGCGCCCCATTCACGTTCCAGTTCCAACGCAGCAAGCTCAACGCCAGCTTGCAATTGATCGCGGATCTGCAATGTCCGCGAGAACGGCGTGCCATCGGGCACATCGATCGTCACTTGAATGAGATCACCTTCAATTTCAGGCATGAACGTTGAGGGAACGTTTTTCGTGACATTGACCGCCATGAATGCCAGGCCAAGCAAGCAGAAAAACGTTACGATCGTGGCATAACGAAACCGCAAAGCCAGCTCGAGCATGGGTTTGTAAATATGGCCTGCGAACCACAGCAGACTGTCAGCAATCCGTCGCTGGATCAGCATTAGACGCCCAATCGGGCCGTTATACGATTGCTTCTTCATATGCGCTAAGTGCGCGGGTAGAATGAACAGACACTCGATCAGAGAAAAGGTCAGCGCGGCGACGACAACAAACGCGATCTGCTGTGTCATTGCTTTCGCTGGCCCAGGCACGAAAGCCCACGGCAAGAAGGCAATGATCGTGGTCAGAACCCCAAAGACGATCGGCTTCAAAACCAGTTGCGTGCCAACGATAGACGCCTTCACACCGCTATGGCGGCCGCTCTCAACTTCTTTGTGAATATTTTCGCCGACCACAATGGCATCATCGACAATCACCCCGATCACCAACAAGACGGCAAATGTCGACAAGATGTTCCATGACACACCGAAGGCTGGCAGCATCATGATCCCGCCAGCAAAAGCCGTTATTATGCCCATGGTCACCCACAGCGCCACAACCGGGCGCAAGAACAGCAACAGGACGATCATCACCATCACCGCACCCTGAAGAGCGGACCGTGAAATCAACGACATACGCGCGTCAAAGATCACGCTATCATCCCAGAGCTTATCGATCTTCACGCCTTCCGGGAGGATACCGTTTGACGGATTATTCGCCCGCTCGATGTAATCGCGAAAACCTTGGGCGTAGCGCCCGATATCCATTTTATCCGGCGACACCACAAACACAAAAGCCGTGGGTCGATCATTGTAAGTGGCCTTCAGATCGGCGTCGATAAAGCCATCAATCACTGTTGCAACATCACCAACCCGGATCGTGCCTTCCTCGGATGTCTCCCGGATAATGATATTCTCAAACTGTTCCTGACTATCCGCAAGCTGCCGTGTGGCCATGCTGACATCGCCGACTGACGAGCGGACCCGACCGCCAGATGAGTTCAGCGAAGAATTACGGATCGCGTTGGCGACATCCGAAAAGCTGAGATTATAGCGCCGCAAATCATTCTCGGAGACTTCGATCGAAACCTCTTCGTCGAGGACACCCTGAACCTGCGCGAGCTCACCGCCGGGCAGGTCGGCAATATCATCGCGAACACCATCCGCAAGGCGTTTCATGGTCAGCGGATCAACATCACCATGTACCACCATACCAAAGTACCAATTGCGCTGTTCCCAACGCTGAACCTGCGGCTCGAAAGCGGCTTGAGGCAGATTATTGATCTGGTCGACGCGAATTTTTATCTCGTCGAGAAATTCCAGCATATCAATGTCATCGCGGCCGCGAATATTCACCGTGCCGCCGCCCTCATAGGCAATCGAAGTTATCCGATCCAAGCCGTCGATACTGGCTACAACCTCTTCGATCCGGGTAATAATTTGCTCTTCAACATCCTGCGGTGAAGCCCCATTCCAGGCTACAGTTACTGAGGCACCAGCAACCGATACAACCGGAAACATTTCGCGTTCCATCCGGTTGAAAGCCAAAAATCCACCAATGAAAGCGACAATCATCAAAAGGTTGGCTGCAACCGCGTTGCGCGCAAACCAGGATACGATGCCCATCATGCTAGTTTCCTTCCACGCTGGTTAAAACCGTTCCCGATGGCGCAGCATCAGTGTCGGACGCATCACCTGACTCATTCGATGTTTCACTGGTTGGGGCATGGGTCAAAATCGATCCGTCAGGCTGTCGTTCCAAAACCACAATACTCATGCCATCAAAGGGCGCTTGTAGCGGGCTGATAATTGCCAAATCGCCGCTCGCCACAGCATCGCTGCGGAACCACGCACCGCTCGGATCACTATGGACCAAATCTATCTCGTGGATCCGCAACGCTCCGGCTTCGACATCACCAAGGAATATCTTGTTGCCACTTCGGATCGCCCCGCGCGGCGCTCGCAACAGGCCATCAATGCGGTTGCCTTCAACTTTCGCGATCACAAACAGACCTGGTGCCATAGGCGCACCATCATCTGCGCCCGCACCATACGGATCATCCAGTTCCGCGATAACATTGATCAAGCGGGTGCGTGGGTTCACGGCCGCTGATGTGCGCGTAATCCGCCCGGTCCAGTGTCTTTGCTGACCGCCAACCTGGCCATAGAATGAGACGTCCGGCCCTTTATCGGCTTCGGTCTCTGCAAAAGCTAATGGCAGGCCTAACTGACCCAGTTGGTCGTCAGAAATGGGCAGATAAACCTCAACCACATCGGTCGCGAATATACTGCCCAATGACATGCCGGGACTGACAAATTGCCCGAGGTCGACAGTCTTCGCGCGCACCCGCCCTGTAAACGGCGCAACCACCGCCGTACGGGTCAGCGATAGCTGCGCATCTGCAAGCTGCGCATTGGCCGAATCAAGACCAGCCATCGCTTCTAGCAACTGAGGTTCGCGGCGTGCCAGAGCGCTGCCATCGATAATCCCAAGGCTTTCAAGATCCTGGCGCGCGATTTCGGCTTCCGCCCGCTCCCGCGCCAAACGCTGCTGCGCACTGGCAACACCGGACTGCGCGCGTACAACGCCAAGCTCATAATCGGCATTTTCCAGTCGGATCAGCACTTGCCCGGCGCGAATGAAGCCACCATCGATAAAATCTGGCGAAACATAGGCAATCCGACCTGAAATTTGCGGCGCCACCAGGATTTCACGCTGCGGGCGAACTTCGCCTTGCGCCTCAATCATAAAGACCAGATCATCACGCACAACTTGTTCGGCGAAAACCGACAGACCCACAGGACGCTCTGCGGCCAGCTCAGGTTTCGGTTTGAGGAGAAAGAGCGCCGTCGCTCCGCCGCCGCCAATACCAACCAGCATCAGCAAAGTTACGAGAATAGGAAGAATACGGCTCATGGGAGGATCGCCTTTTCAAGAGCAAGAGTGCCCGCAACGGTTGGATCCTGTTGTTCAGTCACAGGTAAACCACCGCCAAGAGCGAGATGGTAACGGACTCGATTGGATGCACGCGCAGAACGCGCCGCAATCAAATTACTCTCGGCGTTCAAGCGCCGGGTTTGAGAGTCAATTAGATTAAAAATCGACACAAGGCCATTGGTATATTGGCGCGTTGCCAAATCTTCAGCGAACTGCGCCTCTTCAAGCGCGCGCGCTTGCGCATCTTCTTGCTGGGCCAGCAATGTATCAGCGGCAAGCGCATCCTCAACTTCGCGCCAAGCGGTCAGGACCGTCGCGGCATAGCTCTCAACCGAGGCGTGCGCCCGCGCAATTGCTGCGTCGCGATCCGCTCTAAGGGATCCGCCATTGAACACCGGTGCGGTCAAACTGGCCAGCAGACGAGCCGCAATACGGCTGGGGTCAAACGCATCAGTCAGATTGTCCTCACTGGTTGACGCTGACCCACTTATCCGCAGTCCGGGCAGTAGCGCCAACCTGGCTTGCTCTGCGCGCAATCCTGACGCCTCAACACGGGCTTCAGCCGCAGCAACGTCCGGGCGACGTGACAAGAGTAAAGCTGGATTACCTGCCCCGGAAATCGGTTCCAAAGACGCAATCTCAGCCGGTGCATCAATCGCCGCCCCCGGATACCGTCCGAGCAACACTTCGAGACGGCGGGTTGCGTTACCGCTAGCCTGACGCCGCGCTGCAATCGCCGCCTCGGATGAGGCCAGCGTTGTGCGCGCCGTGCGCACATCCAAGGCATTGGTGAGGCCGCTCGAAAAGCGCCGCTCCGTCAGCGTCAGAGCATTCGCGCGGGCCTCATAGGTCTGGACCGCGACGCGCTCCTGGGCCAGCGCTTCATTCAGATCGATCCAGGCAATCGCCGTTTGCGAGGCAATCGACAGGCGCGCAGCCGCAAGGTCAGCTTCACTGGCCAGCAGGTCCGCTCTGGCGGCCCTGATCCCGTCACCAATCCGCCCCCACAAATCAACCTCCCAGTCGAGGCTCGTACTTAGACCCAGGGCCAGTTCACTGCGGCGAATATCACCCGCAAAGGTCTCAAAAAAGAAACTGTTCCCGCCGCCACTTGCGGACACTGAAAGGTTTGGCAATGACCTGCCATAAGCACTGCGGACCTGCGCGCGTGTTGCTTGAGCCGTATAATATTGTGAGCGGATCGTGGGATTAGCCGCCAGCGCCTCTGACACAAGAGCAATCATGGTTTCATCTTGAAATTGGGATAGCCAGTCAGTTATCGGCAAGTCACCCGAAACGCCTACCGCTGCCCAGGTCTCTGGTGCGTCAGGCGCTATGGCAAAGATTGACACGGGTTCACCGGCCAGTTTCGGCACGACCGCGCAGCTCGCCAAAACGACTACTCCAAAAAATACGCTTGCACGCTTCATTCGACTACCTTCTGGCCCCTATTTACGGCCCTGCTTTACGCCCGCCCTATATGACTGTCAACAAAGAATTATCGTTATTCAATAATTCCAGCTCAGCTTTCAGAGTTGCCCTGAGGCCATGAAACCCTATACGGCTACAGCCAAGTAATTGCGCTTTGGGCACACCATGAACGGAGAGCGCCATGCCTGACAAAAATCAGCAAAGTGCGCGCGATCAAGACGCTGCTCGCCGACGGTTCAAGGATTTCGTTATCTTGACAATTGGCGCGATTGGCGTCCTGTCGCTTCTGTTCCTCACCCGGGCCGTTGGCCTGGTTGAGTGGCTGACAGGTGGCACCGTTATGTTGGCCGGATCACTGGCCTATTATGTCGGCTCTCAACCAAGCCCCGTTGCGCCAGCTATTTTCAAACCAGATGCCTCATTAAAGCTGCCTGCTGCATCAAACCATACCGAAGCGGTCGCCGCTCTCATCGTGTCGATGCCGTTTCCGGCACTGATGGTGCGCTCTGACGGGCGCTTGGACGTCACAAATGCTGCAGCTCAAGACATCTTCGGCATTGAGGATATGACAGATCGCTTGGCCACCGCAGTTATGCGTCAGCCTGACTTGATAGATGCCATCGACCGTGTATCGAGCACCGGCGCCCACGAATTGGTTGAGTTTTCCATTCACGATGATGCTGCTATCTGGATGGCGCACTTGCGGACCGGCCCGGACATTGGCGATGTCTTCATCGTCTTTGAAGAGATGACCGCAGTCAGGCGTGCAGAACTCGCGCGCGCTGACTTCCTCGCCAATGCCAGTCACGAGCTTCGCACGCCTTTGACCGCGCTAGCGGGATTTATCGAAACGATGCGCGGTCCCGCCAAGGATGACCGGGGCTCATGGGATGGCTTCCTGGAAATCATGCAACAACAGACCGACCGGATGAAGCGCCTGGTTGCTGACCTTCTATCTTTGTCGCGCATTGAGTTCAGTGAACATAAATCGCCCTCTACACACGTCGACGCAATCGCTCTTCTGGACCGCGCCGGCCTTAGCCTGCAGCCAATCGCTGAGCGCGCCGGTGTGATCCTCGATCTAAACTTGGCGAGCGGACCGATCGAGATCGTGGCTGACGCTGACGAGTTCATGCAGGTGATCCAGAACCTGGTCACCAATGCAATCAAATACGCACCGAAGAACGGGCGCGTGCAGGTCTCCCTCGGAACCGCCGCCACGATGCAGGACGCCGCCGACAGTGCCGCCCGCCAAAGTGATGCGTTCACGCGGGCGTTGTTGCTTGACCCCCGGGCCTCGGCGCAGGTCCCGGCGGTCTGGTTACGGGTTGAGGATAATGGCGTAGGCATCTCCGCCGAGCATCTGCCGCGTCTGGGTGAGCGCTTTTACCGCGCCGATGAAAGCCGCGGCGGCAGGATTGAAGGCACTGGCCTCGGCCTCGCCATTGTCAAACATATCATGGCGCGGCATCGCGGCGGGCTGGCGGTTGAAAGCCTGGAAGACGAAGGGACAGCTTTTGGAATTTGGCTACCACTTGCGCCGCCTGCCTGATGACGGTTACCCGACAATCACCGCCCTATTGCCCGCCGCCAGCAGAGGCGTTGCAGACCCTTCACATCGATCCTGAGATCATTGTCGCAGACAAGCCCGCTGGCTTACTGAGCGTCCCTGGCCGGGGGCCTGAAAAGGCCGTTTGCGCGCAGCAAATACTCGAGCTCAGGCATGGCGACGCCCTGACCGTACACCGGCTCGATATGGACACGTCCGGTCTGATCGTTCTCGCCCGCAACAAGACCGCCCAGCGCTATCTCTCAATCGGGTTTGAACGCCGTCTGGGTGACAAGCAGTATGAGGCTGTGGTCGAGGGTCATATGCAGGAAGATACCGGCGTGATTGAGCTGCCAATTGCCCGGCATTCGCTGCAGCGCCCACTCCGGCACATTGATCCCGAAGGACAGGCAGCCGTCACCGACTGGCAAGTGCTCGACCGTACAGCCACCACGACACGGCTCCTTTTAACTCCAAGAACCGGGCGGACGCATCAATTGCGGCTGCACCTAAGCGCGATCGGTCATGCCATTCTGGGCGACCCGTTCTATGGCGATCGATCACGTGCGCAGCGATTATTGCTGCATGCGGCGGCGCTGACCTTGCCCCATCCGGACGGCTCTGGACCCGCATCATTCGTCTCGGTCTGCCCATTCTGATCGGACCGCCTGCCTGCAATGTGCAAGTGTCACATATCTGTCAAACACACACGATATGAGCGCCTTGTAAGCGACAATGGGCGGTTATGCTACAGGCATTTGGGCATCTTCCCTTTGAATGGATTTTGTTCGCGGTCCTCGCCGTGGCAGGGTTCATCGCGTTCTATGCTGGACGGATGGCATTGGCCGCCGCACCGGTCACGGGCGGTGAGATGGGGCGGCTGCATTCGCAACCAAACTATCACGGTTTTTTCGTTGTGATGTGCACGATTATCCCGGCTGCACTAGTGTTTCTGGGCTATTGGCTGATTGGCGACAATTTCGTTCGCGACCAGTTAGCAGGCGAACTTCCGGCACGAATTGTTGAGGGCGGGCAGCTTCAGCTGTCGCAATATATCGACCGCTTGTCCGATTATGCGACCCGGCGCGAAACCATTCTCACCGGCGATGCCCTGTTCGATGCGGCCAGCAACCGATTCGCGCAACTGACAGGTCAGGTCCGGCTGATGACCGTTTTTCTCGCGCTTGTCGTCGCGGGCGGCGGCTTTCATTTTGGCCGACGTCGGATCAACCGCGAATTTCGCGCCCGCACATTCGTGGAACGTGGGATAAATTTCCTCCTCTTCCTGTGCGCAGCGATTGCCATCTTCACGACGATTGGTGTTGTTCTATCACTGGTCTTCGAAACGATCAGGTTCTTCACCATTGAGGGTGGGCCAACCGTTACAGGCTTCCTGTTTGGAACCGATTGGAATGCCCAGACCGGGGCCAATTTTGGCATGTTGCCACTGTTCTTTGGCACCTTGATGATCGCCATGCTCGCAATGTGCGTGGCCGCGCCAATTGGCCTCTTCTCAGCGATCTACTTGTCGGAATATGCCAGCCCGCGCGTTCGCACCTGGGTCAAGCCATTGCTTGAACTCCTCGCTGGTATCCCGACAGTTGTTTATGGCTTCTTTGCCGCGACCATCATTGCGCCGCTGGTGCGTTCCGGCGCGCAATGGGTGAACGCATTGCCATTGGTGCCGGATAATTTTCTCGCCGCCCAGCCAACCAGCGCGCTTGCGGCTGGACTGGTTATGGGCGTGATGATCGTGCCGTTTGTGTCATCGCTCTCGGACGACGTGATCAATGCGGTTCCGCAAACCCTGCGTGACGGCGCGCTGGCCATGGGCGCAACCAAGTCAGAAACGATCAAGCAGATCGTTATGCCCGCCGCCCTGCCCGGTGTGATCGCCGCTTTATTGCTGGCCGTGTCGCGGGCGATTGGCGAGACGATGATTGTGGTCATGGCGGCGGGCGGGCGCGCGCTGATCACACCTGACCCGACCTCGGATCTGACGACTGTGACCTATCAGATTGTTGCGCTCCTGACCGGCGACACAGAATTTGATAGTGCCAAGACCATCTCGGCCTTCGCGCTTGGATTTGTCCTGTTTGGGGTCACATTGGTGTTTAACCTGATCGCCCTGCGTGTGGTCCAGAAGTATCGGGAAAAATATGACTGATGCACAGCCGCCAAAATCGACCAGCCCCTTTGGTAGTGAAGCCGCCATTGCGCGCTTGAAAGATCGCCATGCCGCCGAGCGCCGGTTCAAACTCTATGGCCAGCTGGCCATTGGGATTGCGCTCTCAGCGCTATTTGTTCTGGCCTATTCGATCATCTCAAACGCTGCGCCCGCTTTTACCAAGCACGAGATTGTCTTTCACTTGACGCTTGATGCAGAGACTGTGGCCCCAAACGGGGTCGAGGATACACAGGCAACCGCAAGCAATATCTCTGGGTTCTATTCTCTGATCCAGGATGATTTGCGTGAAACCTTTCCAGAGGCGGCCACTGAGCGCCAATTGCGGCGCGAGCTCTATGCCCTCGTCACCCGCCTGGCTGTACTCGATATCGCTCGCGAAACCGCCGAGACACCAGCCTTGATCGGCACGACAAAGCGGTTCACCGCACCGCTGTCAGACGACCTCGACCTTTACCTGAAAGGCGGCATCACGGCGCGGCGAACGCTTACAGTTGGCCAAGCCGGGCGCTTGAGTGTGCTCGAGAGTGGGCTTTATAGTCTGAGCGATTCTGGTCCTGACGGGTTCCCCGAATTCAAGGCAAAAATCGAGACAGACACGGCTGCTGATTCCAGCGTTCTGATAAGGCTGCAAGATGCGTGGTTTCGACTCGAAGCACACTCCGGGGCCATGCTGACCCTCACCCATCTGGCCGGTGCCCTACCGCAATTGGGTGAGCAGCAAAGCGCAGAGATCAGCGCTCTGGTCCTGTTCGTTGCTCAAGCCAATCGCGCCGTTTCGGATCGGCAAATCGCCTGGGCGATCCTGCTACAGGAGAAAGGTCGCATTCGCCGCAAGCAGAACTTCGATCTGCTGACCAAGGCTGATAGTACCTACCCGGAACTGGCCGGGGCGGCGGCGGCGATTGTCGGGTCGATCTTCACAATGCTGATCACGGCATTCTTCGCCATCCCTGTCGGCATTCTGGCTGCGGTTTATCTCGAAGAATTTGCCCCCAAGAACCGTCTGACCAACATGATCGAGGTCAATATCAACAATCTTGCAGCTGTTCCGTCGATCATCTTCGGTCTGCTCGGTGCGGCGGTGTTTCTGAATTTCTTCGGTATGCCGCGATCGGTGCCACTGGTTGGCGGCTTGGTGCTTGGCCTGTTGGTCTTGCCAACTGTGATCATTGCGTCTCGCGCGGCTTTAAAATCAGTCCCACCATCGATCCGAACTGCGGCGCTGGGCCTGGGCGCTTCGAAGACGCAAGCGGTGTTTCATCACACCTTACCTCTCGCGGCACCGGGCATCATGACGGGCGCCATCATCGCGATGGCACGCGCGTTGGGCGAAACGGCACCGCTGCTCTTGATTGGCATGGTGGCGTTTGTAAATGAAGTGCCAACTGGGCCAGATCAGGAATCCACCGCGTTACCGGTTTTGATCTATAAATGGTTCTCAGGCGCTGAACGCGCTTGGGAGCCGATGACATCTGCAGTCATTGTGATCCTGCTTGTCTTCCTGATCCTGATGAACCTTGTTGCGGTATTGGTGCGCCGCAGATTTGAAAGAAGGTGGTAGATATGGCCAGCGCAACCCCGCTCATAACCCCTGTTGTCAGGGCAGAACGAACCGACAATCCGATCAAGATTGATTGCCGGAACATCAATGTCTTCTATGCCGACAACCAGGCCATTCACGATATTTCACTGCTGATTCCAGATCGCGCTGTGACCGCCTTCATTGGCCCGTCAGGGTGCGGAAAATCTACTTTCCTGCGCTGCCTGAACCGGATGAACGACACGATTGATATTGCCCGGGTCGACGGCAAGATCATGATGGATGGCGCCGACATCAATGATCCGGCGATTGACCCTGTCTTGCTGCGCTCACGGGTCGGCATGGTGTTTCAGAAACCCAATCCGTTTCCAAAATCGATCTATGACAATGTTGCTTATGGCGCACGTATTCACGGCCTTGCCAGCGGCAAAAGTGATCTCGACCGGATCATTGAGAAATCCCTCCACCGCGCCGGGCTCTGGGAAGAAGTCAAAGACCGCTTGGCCGCGCCGGGCACCAGCCTCTCCGGCGGCCAGCAGCAACGCCTTTGCATTGCCCGCGCGATTGCGGTCAACCCGGAAGTTATCCTGATGGATGAACCCTGCTCGGCGCTTGATCCAATTGCTACCGCACGGATTGAGGAATTGATCGACGAACTTCGCGAGCGCTATTGTATCGTCATGGTCACCCATTCCATGCAACAAGCCGCCCGCGTCTCACAACGAACCGCATTCTTCCATCTTGGCAAGCTCATTGAAGTGGGCGACACTGAAACAATCTTCACAAATCCAACCAACCAGCGGACCCAGGATTACATCACTGGCCGCTTCGGTTAAGCTCGACCCATGGAGAGCAAATGCAACAGCACATAGTCAGCGCCTTTACAGACGAGCTTGATCAACTTTCAGCGACCCTGCTTAGAATGGGCGGCATGGCCGAAGCAATGATCCGGGACGCCTGCAAGGCGGTTGTGAAAGGTGACACGGAACTCGCCAAAACCGTCATTCGCCGCGATGCCGAACTGGATAAATTGGAAAGCGAGTGCGAACGCGGCGCGGTGCGTGTTCTGGCGCTGCGCCAGCCGATGGCGTCGGATCTGCGCATGGTAATCGGTGCCATCAAATTGGCCGGGACGATTGAGCGGATTGGCGACCTTGCCAAGAACGTCGCACGGCGCAGCATCAAGCTTGACGATTCAGCCACCAAAGCCTCGATGCGCGGCGTCAAGACAATGGGTAAAGCGGTATCGCGCCAGTTGAAGAGCGCGCTTGATGCCTATGGTCGGCGTGATGCCAGAGCGGCGCTTGAAGTGATCCGCCAGGATGATGACATTGACAGTCACTATAACGCTCTGCTGCGTCTGATGCTGTCATATGTTGCTGAAGATCCTGAGCAAATTGATTCACGTGCCAATGTTCTCTTCATCGTCAAAAACCTTGAGAGAATTGGTGACCACTGCGCCAATATTGCCAAAGTGGTGCACTATATCGCCACCGGCAAGCAAGTTCTATCGGAGGCGGAGATTGCTCTTCTGGCCTCTAATGCGAGCAGTGAGGACTGATTTTTCGTGAAACCCTTCATTGTCATAGCGGAAGATGAAGCGGCTGTTTCTGAGCTGCTGCGCTATAATCTTGAAGCCGAAGGCTATGAAGCGGCAATTGCCCATGATGGTGAAGAGGCCATGCTGCTGATCAATGAACGCGTGCCGGATCTTATTTTACTCGACTGGATGCTACCCAAAGTATCCGGGATTGAAATTTGTCGACGTGTCAGGGCGCGGCAGACCACTGCAAACTTGCCGATCATCATGCTGACTGCCCGGACTGAGGAAACCGACCGAATCCGTGGCCTGCAAACGGGTGCGGATGATTATGTCTCCAAACCGTTCTCGAACAACGAATTGATGGCGCGCGTGCAAGCTGTCTTGCGCCGCATCCGCCCGGCGCTGGTTGAGGATATCATCACGGTCGGCGACATTATGATCGATCGCGCGACCCATAGTATCTCACGGGCTGGAACGGATATACATCTAGGACCAACGGAGTTTCGCTTATTGGAATTTCTGGCCCAGCATCCCGACCGGGTCTATTCACGAGAGCAATTGCTCGACGGCGTCTGGGGGTCTGATGTCTATGTCGAGCTGCGAACGGTAGATGTGCATATTGGCCGCCTACGCCGAGCCCTGATGATAAATGGCCGCGACAACCCGATCAGAACGGTTCGGCAAGCTGGATATTCTTTGCGCAAAAACTAGAGGTTTTCGAATATGACGTCTCATTGCGTGCAATATTGGGAATATTTCAGCATGACTTTTCAATGATCCGAGCATAGATATGCCTCAACATAATTGCGAGGTTCAAGCATGCGTATCGGCGTTCCATCTGAAATCAAGAAACAGGAATCCCGTGTGGGATTGACCCCCGAAAGTGTCGGCGAGCTGGTCCGCGCCGGTCATGAGGTTGCGGTTCAAACCGGGGCTGGCATCGGGTCCGGCTTCTCCGACGACGACTATATCGCTGTGGGTGCATCGATCCTGGCCGATGCGGATGCGGTGTTTGAGACCGCCGAACTGATCGTCAAAGTCAAAGAGCCCCAGCCGGAAGAAACCGCGCGGCTAAAACCGCACCACACTTTGTTCACCTATCTCCATCTGGCACCAGACCCTGTGCAAGCCAAAGGATTGCTGGCCTCGGGCTGTCTCGCCATCGCCTATGAAACCGTGACCGATAATGAAGGCCGCCTGCCTCTATTGTCGCCGATGAGCCAGGTTGCCGGACGGATGTCGATGCAGGTCGCCGCCTGGGCCCTGATGAAGACCAAGCGCGGGCGCGGTGTTTTGCTCGGCGGCGTCCCCGGTGTCGCCCCGGCCAAGGTCGTGATCATTGGCGGCGGTGTCTCTGGCACCAATGCGGCAGAAATTGCCGTCGGCATGCGCGCCGATGTGACCGTGTTTGACCGCAACAATGCCCGCTTGGCCGAGCTCGACGCGCAATTCAATGGCGCTCTGAAGACCATGTACTCGACCCGCGCCGCGCTGGACGCTGCGGTTAGCGAGGCTGATCTGGTGATCGGCGCCGTCCTGATCCCCGGTGCCTCAGCGCCGAAACTGGTGTCACGAGCACAGCTGAAACAGATGCGCCCAGGCGCGGTTCTGGTCGATATCGCAATTGACCAGGGTGGCTGCTTTGAAACGTCGAAGGCCACCACGCACGAAGATCCAATCTACGAAGTGGACGGCATTCTGCACTATTGCGTCGCAAATATGCCCGGCGCGGTGCCGCGTACGTCAACCTATGCTCTCAACAATGCGACCTTGCCTTATGTCTTGGAAATCGCCCGCAAGGGTGGCCGAGAAGCGGTCAAAAGCAATCCGCATCTGGCCCATGGCCTGACCGTGGCCGACGGCCATATCGCACACGAGCAAGTCGCCAGCGATCTTGGCATGGAATATGTCCGGCCAGACTGGCTCTAAGCTTGCCCCGCGCTCTGGTTTTGCCTCGCGCTAAGACGCTGCGCGTCACGCGTGGCGTAAGCGGGTCACCCGCTCCGGCTTCGCCTACGCGATGGACCAGGCTCAGGGCTGTTTCCTACACTCACCTTGTCATCCCGGAATTTGCGCCAGAAAATATCCGGGACCCAGGGAAGCTGTGCTCTGGGTCCCGGATCGCTTCGCGTCCCGGATGACAATGGAGGGTGAGGGAGAGAAAAACAGCCCTGAGCCTGGTTCATGTGAGGGCGAAGCCCGATACGGAACCTGCTGTCCCGCGTGCGCCGCAAGGCGCTTAGCGCAGGAGAAAACCAGAGCCCTGAGCTTGGTTCATGTGGCAGCGCAAAGCGCTGTCGCGGAACCTGCTTACGCCTCGCTTCGCCCGAAGGGCGTTAGCGCGAGGCAAAACACACACCCTCAACAGGCCACGACATTCACCGCAAGACCGCCTTGGCTGGTTTCTTTATATTTGGTCGACATATCTAGGCCCGTTTGGCGCATGGTTTCGATGACTTGATCGAGTGACACTTTTTCCTGACCGGTACTATGCAAAGCCAGGCGTGCAGCATTGACGGCTTTGACCGTGCCAATGGCGTTGCGTTCAATACAGGGGATTTGCACCAAACCGCCGACCGGGTCGCAGGTCAGGCCGAGATTATGTTCCATGCCGATCACAGCAGCAGCCAGGCATTGTTTGGTATCGCCGCTCCAGACCGCAGCGAGACCGCCCGCTGCCATCGAACAGGCGACACCGACCTCGCCCTGGCAGCCCATTTCGGCCCCGGAGATCGACGCGCGCTGCTTATATAACAACCCGATCCCGCCGGACACGACCAGAAACTGTCGCGCCTTGGTCCGATTCATCACCTCATCTGTGTAGCAATAGTGCCGCAACACTGCTGGAAGTATGCCTGCCGCGCCATTCGTCGGCGCGGTCACAACCCGGCCACCGGCAGCATTCTCCTCGTTCACCGCCATCGCATAGACATTGAGCCAGTCAAACAGCGCTTCGCGTTCATTTGAGCCGGCGCCCGATTGCAGCGTCGCAAACAAGTCCGGGGCCCGGCGTGCAACATTCAAACCGCCAGGTAGCGTGCCGGGTGTCGAGAGGCCGCGATCAATGCAAACCATCATCGTATCGGTCAAATGGTCGAGCCGGTCCAGCGTTTCCTCACGCGGGCGGCGGGCATCCTCATTGGCTAGAATCAAATCAGCTATGGACAGGTTGGTCGCGCGGCAAAGGTCGAGCAACTGCGCCGCTGAGTCGAACGGATAGGGCGACGCGCTTTTGTCCGGAACACAGTCACCTTTGGCTGGCCGCGACAAGCGGCGTGCCGAAGCGATAAAGCCGCCGCCGGTGGAATAATAAGCGCGCATCAAGACCAACTCACCCGCCACATCGAACAGGCGCATGATCATGCCATTGGGGTGCAGATCGGGGACAATATCGCCGCGATAGATGATGTCCTTTAGGGGGTTGAACGCAATCTGCGGTCCGCCCTTGAGTTGCAATTGGCGAATCTTGGCAACCTCCAGAAACACCCGTTCGGCTTCGCTGGGGTCGGCTGTTTCCGGCGCAAAGCCCAACAGGCCAAGAATGGCAGCCTTGTCGGTGCTGTGCCCGGTGCCGGTCAAGGCCAGTGACCCTTGCAATTCAATTTCGACCCGGTGGGCGCTCGCCAGAACACCGGTTTGCGCCGCCTCACGCAGGAACCGCCGCGCGATCCGCATTGGCCCAACCGTGTGCGACGAAGACGGGCCCAGGCCAATCCGAAACAGATCGAGTACTGACAACATCTATTTTTAGCCCTCACCCAATGGTTGTATCCGCAACTAACCCAACGGACCGCTTGATTTTGCAGCAAGCTCGCCTACGCTTAACCTGAACAAATCACAGGTGGCAACCATGACCGATCACACCCGGCGCACGATCTTGAAATCCGGCACGGCACTGGCCGCTTTTGGCCCGGGTCTGGTCGCTTGTGCACCGCCAACTTCAAAGGAGACACCCGCAATCGTGACGGAACAAACCCATACGCCTAGAGGCACCGCAACAGGTTTTCAGGATGGCCTGCGGCAAATTGAAATGCTGGCCAATGGCGAGACCACTTCACTGGAGCTGACACAAGCGGCGATTGCGCGGGCCAAAGCTTCGCAGCCGATCATCAATGCGATCGCGACTGACAGTTATGACACCGCCTTGAGCGAGGCCGCCGCACCGCCGCCGGGCGCATTTAGCGGCGTGCCGACCTTCATCAAGGATCTGATCGACTGGAAAGGTGTGCGCCGGATGAGTGGCAGCCGCGCCCTGGAAAGCCATATTGCCGCCGAAGACGATGCGGTTGCAACCGCCTGGCGCGAGATGGGGATTATCAGCCTCGGCAAATCCACCACGCCGGAAGAGGGCCTGATCTCATCAACCGAACCGCTGGTCACCGGAGCCACACGCAATCCATGGGATACAACCCGCATTCCCGGCGGCTCATCAGGCGGTGCGGCAGCTTTGGTCGCGGCGCGCGTGGTGCCATTTGCCCATGCCAGCGATGGCGGCGGCTCGATCCGCATTCCGGCGGCCTGTTGCGGTCTGTTCGGTCTCAAGCCATCACGCGATGCGATGGCGAGCAGCCGCCCCCCTGCCCCGGTGTCGATCTCGATCAATCATGCCGTCACCCTAACCGTGCGCGACAGTGCAGCTCTGTTTGCTGCCTCTGAGCGCCCGGCGAATGGGCTCAGCGCAACTGGGCATATTACGGGCCCCTCGACCCGGCGGCTGAAAATTGCCTTTGCACCCGAGCCTAGCACGGGTGCCCCACTGGACAGCGATACGCGCGCCGGGCTTGAGCGCACAGCCGAGCTTTGCCGCGCCATGGGTCACGAAGTGATCGATTGGAAACTGCCGCTGAATGGCGACGAGTTTAGCGACAAGTTCCTGCTTTACTGGGCCGCAGGTGCAGCGCAATTTGCACAGGAAGCTGCCAAGTTCGCCGGGCAACCGCCAAGCCCGGACATCCTTGAGCCGTGGACGCTAAGCCTGGCCATGCAGTTCTTGTCCCGCGCCGGAGAGATTGACGATGTCGTCGCCTATCTGCAGGCCTATGAAGGCATCTACAATGCTTATTTCGACGATTTCGATGTCATCCTGTCGCCGACAGTAGCAACAGTTGCGCCGAAGATTGGCGAGCAAGCGCCGGATGGGGATTTCGAAACCGTGATGCAGAATGTGCTGAATTTTGCCGCCTTCACTTCGCCGATGAATGTCTCAGGCGCGGCCTCTATGTCGGTGCCTGTGCAATGGAGCGAGGCCGGTCTGCCAATTGGATCGATGTTCTCGGCCAAGCGCGGTGATGACGCGATGCTATTGGCGCTGGCCTATGAGCTTGAAGCGGCCGAGCCATGGATCGACCGGGTGCCGGACCTGTTCGCGTAATGACGACCAGGCTGATTGGAAGATCATCGGGGGCGGTTGCGGAGCTGATCCTCAATCATCCCGAGCGGCGCAATGCGCTCAACCTTGAAATGTGGACAGCGATCCCGGATATGCTTGCAGATCTGGTCGCGCCGCCGGGCATTCGCGCGCTGATCCTGCATGGCGGCGAGGTCGGACATTTCGCCGCTGGGGCCGATATTTCAGAATTTGCAACCCAATATGCGACCCGCGAGGGCGCCGAAGCAGCAGCTGAAAAATTAGCCAAGGCCACTGCCGCGATTGAGGCTTGCCCGGTGCCAGTGATCGCCGCCATCGAGGGCAGCTGTATGGGCGCGGGTCTGTCCCTGGCGACGGCGGCGGATCTGCGGGTGATCGGCGATGGCGCAAAATTTTGCCTGCCTCCGGCAAAACTCGGCGCGGCCTATCCTTATGCGGACCTGCGCCGTCTCAGCGATATTATCGGCCTCGCGGCGACCCGCGATCTGCTGCTCACCGCGCGCACGATTGATGCCGAAGAAGCTGCCGCGCTCGGCCTCGTTTCGCGGCGCATCGGTATGGGGCAAGCGCTGGCAGCGGCGCGCGAGATCGCGGCGCAAATGGCAACCCTCTCGCCCTGGGCCTTGCGGGCCGGAAAGACCATGCTGAACCAGATCGGCACCGGACAAAAAACTGAAACACCAGCCATCCGCGCGCTACAAATAGAGGGCTTCCTCGGCCCTGATTTCAATCAGGGCCAAAGCGCGTTTCTGGCCAAACGAAGACCGGATTATTCGTAGAGTAGCACAAGCTCGCTCAAGATCGGGACAAGAACAGTAATGCATGCTTCGCGAAGCTGTAGGGCGGGCCTTGGCCCGCCAGCGGGATTTTGGAGATGGCGGGCCAAGGCCCGCCCTACAACGCCCTGCCCACTTGACCAAGCTCAAGACAAAAATAACTGCGCCAGCTTTTGCGTATCCTGCTCGCTCCATTTGTCGCTGGCATTGTCCATCACGACGCGGCCGACATAGGCCCAGTAGAGCACGTTTGCGCGTAATTTCTGGTCAACTTTATCGACCGCTGATGAGCTGAGAATATCGGTTATATAGTCCAATCGCAGACCATCTACGCTGGCAATTGTTTTGGCCGCATCGGCGTTGTCGAAGGCCCATGATCTGATCGCGCGTTCGAGGGTTTGATTGCTGGCGAAAGACCGCCTCAACAAAGACTGCAATCGGCCCGGCCCCTCTGACGCGCTCTCAATCTCATCAATGACATCATCCGTCGTACGTATCTTCCACAGTTCGAGTAATTCTCGGTGAAAGCCCTGAAGGTTGGCAAAGTG
The DNA here is from genome assembly GCA_021776655.1 of Henriciella sp. Taxonomy (GTDB): domain Bacteria; phylum Pseudomonadota; class Alphaproteobacteria; order Caulobacterales; family Hyphomonadaceae; genus Henriciella. The sequence goes on from JAJFFK010000007.1 coordinate 29,448, forward strand.
CCAGTAAAAGCTCCCGCGTGTGACGCCAAGCGACTTTGCCAGGTGTTCAGCTCGCAGAGCATTGGGGCCAGTGGACGCCAGAGTTCGCAAGCCATGCTCCAGCCAATGCAGTTTGTTCAAGCGGTTTGTCATGCGCAAACCATACAGCACTGTATTGACAAACCGCAAGATCAAACCCATAGACCATACACTTATGTATGGAGAAATTTATGTCAGATACTTTTATCATTCTCGCCGGCAGCCTGGGCATGTTCATTGCCGTGGTGCATGGCTATCTCGGCGCGACAAAAGTGGTCGCTCCGGTCGAGGGGATCGCCGCTTCGTCAAAGCGCATCCTGCACGCGATCTTCTTCCTCAGCGCGGTTTACTGGTTCATCGGCGGCGCTGTTTTGGTCGCCGCGCCGGGCTACTTGTCGGACGAAGCAAGACGGGTTGCCGCCCTACTGGTCGGGGCCATGTATCTGTCTGCGGCTTTGGCAAATTTCTGGGGCACCAGAGGTCGCCATTTCGGTTGGATGCTGCTGAGCGTAGCGGTCATTTTCACATGGCTGGGTCGATAGAAGCCATCGCCTGAGCCAACTCTTCCCTTACGTCTGGCTTGCCCCAGCGAGTAAAGGTCGTCACCTTGCGCGGGATGGATAGCGAACACGATATCGACACGCCGCTGCTACCGCTAACCGGGTTTCAGCAGGGCATGATTGCGCTGGCCAGCGTCGCGATGGGTGCGGGGATGACGATCAATTTCGTTGTCGTTGCGCCGCTCGCCCGGCAAGCCGGCCTGACACCGATACAGGTTGCGGGCATCCTGACGCTTTCAACCACGATCTATGCGTTGATGATCCCGACCTGGGGACGGCTCGCTAATCGCTTTGGCCGCAAGCGGGTCATGGTCTTCTCGCTCTTTGCCATGGGGCTGACCAATATGGCCTTCCTGTTTGCGCTCAGCGCTGCCCTGGCCGGGGCAATTGCCGGGATGACGATGTTCTTCACGCTGGTCTTTGTGCGGATATGGTTCGGCCTGTTATCGCCGGGATTGCAGCCCGCCTCGATGGCGGCAATGACCGATGCGACCACAGCCAAGACAAGGGCTGGCGGCCTCGGCATGATCGGTGCCGGGATGAGTATTGGGTCGATTATCGGTCCGGCAGGCGCGGCTGTTCTGGCCCCGTTTGGTGCACTGGCCCCGCTCTGGGGCTCGATCATATTCAGCCTGGTGTGCGGCGCTCTGATCGGGTTGATCTTGCCAGAGCGCCGCGATATCACGCGGACCAGTTCACGCCCCAAGCCGCTATCGATGCGCGACCCGCGTGTGTTCCCGCATTTGGTTTTCCTGTTCACCTATTTCGTTGCGGTTGGGATGATCCAGCAGACGCTCGGCTGGTTCATTGAGGATCATTACAAGGACACGCTCAATCTGACCAAAGAAGCTGTGGTCCTGTATACCGGTATCTCATTTGCCTGTCTGGCAGTGATGATGGTGATCATTCAATTCGGCTATATCGTCCCGCGCAAGCCGGACCCGCGTAAAATCCTGCCGGTTGGATTGGCGCTTGTGTCGATCGGCTATATCGCCGCCAATCATGTCCATGCCTTTCCAGCAATGTGCGTCGCGTTTCTGGTCATTGGATCGGGCGCGGCGCTGGCTGTTCCCGCAGCAAATGCGCTCGGCAGCCTGTCGGTCAAACGCGAAGAACAGGCCTCAGCGGCGGCGCTGCTCGCTGCCGCGCCGCCATCCGGGTTCATCTTTGGCCCGCTGATCGGCGCGAGCCTTTACAGTCTTGCCTCACCGCTACCGTTCTATGTCGCCGCCACGATGATGGCCGTTCTGGCTGTATATGCCTTTACCATCACGTCGAAGCGCGAGATTGAGAGCGATTAGCTCCATTTTCGCTCACGGCTAATCCTCGCTGACGCGAGCGCGGCGCAGGAGCGCCGGGTCGCACTTGCTCCCGGAACTTTTCCGCTAAGAGCGAAACCGTTTACCCCGGCGCTACCATAGTGAACGCATTGAGCTTGTTGCCATCCAGATCGCGAAAGTATCCGGCATAGAAGCCAGCGGGTTCACCGCGTGGTCCCGGCGGACCTTCACACGTGCCGCCCTGTTCCAGTGCAATCGCGTGCAGGCGGTTCACTTGCGCCTGATCCTTGGCTTGCAGCGCCACCATTACGCCATTACCGACGCTGGGTGCTTCGCCATTAAACGGCTGGGTCAAGCCGATGCCCGCGCCGCCATCCATCGTTCCCCACGCGATAAATGTATCCATTTCCATCATCCGGCCACAACCGAGCTCTTTGAAAATCGCGTCATAGAACGCCGCATTGTTCTGTAGGTCGCTGGTGCCGAGGGTTACATATCCAATCATGACTGGGTCTCCTGTTTGATCCTGATAGGAATACAAATACGCTCGTCGCGCAAGATCGTTCCTTCGACCAGTAAGGCACATCGCTAGTGACAGTTTGTGACAGGAGGAAGCCTCGCGCCTAGGTTAATTTCACGGCGAGCGCGTCCATGAAGCCTGCCAATGTCACATCCAGCGCGGTTACGCCGTCGGCGTCATGCGTGGACAGCGTGACCTCAACCCGGTTGTAGACGTTAAACCATTCCGGGTGGTGGTCCATCTGCTCGGCCTTCAGCGCGCAGGCGGTCATGAACCCCCAGGCAGTTTTGAAGTCTGCGAACTTGAACGTTTTGCAGATTGCATCGCGATCGCCAGCCAGGGCGGCCCAGCCGGGTAATGTCTCTAGCGCTTTTGAGGCGCCGACTCTCATTGCCATCACTTACTCCTCTGCTGCTTCGTCTTCGGTCTCGTGAACAAAATACAACCAGCGGCCATCCTGATTTATCGCTGTCTTGATCCCGGGATAACCTTGCCCGGCCCGTATTCGCGCAATGCCGGTCTCGCCAACCAGGTCGTGCAATCGTGCCCGGTCGCTGAAGCTGAGCCGCTCTGGCACCAGTTCTTCAGCGTCAAGTGCGGCCAAATCAGGCCAAATATACCACACCTCATCGCCAACAGTGCGGGTCGCGTACGGACCGTCCAACAGTATCTCAAGTTGGGCCAATGGATCAAACCCGGTGCGGCGCAGCAGGTCCCAGTGGACTCGGTTGGATTCACCGGAAAAGTTGGAAATGAAGGACGACTCAGCATCAGCAAGGCGCACCAGACGTGCCAGCGAGTTGCGCGCCAGAACCACCCGAATGTCGGCAATCTTGCTCTCGGCAGCCTCAGATAGCGCGATCACCGTATCAACTTGTGCCTCAACTGGCATGATCGCCGCCGGGGCCGCGTCAACGGTGATACGAACAATTGGCGTCCCCGCGTCAGGTTCTCCACACGCGGCCAGCCCCAGGCAGGCGCCAAGCAGCAAGGACCAAGCGCGCATCATATGCCCTCAAACCCAGTTGCAGCGCGAAGCTCCTCTAATAACTGGTCTTCACTTGTGACCTTGATCGTGGTCATTCCCATCGCCCGCGCGGGTTTGAGATTGATACCAAGATCATCAAGATAGATGCAGTTTGATGGCTCAACATCCAGCGCCTCGCACATCAGCGCATAGATGCGTGGATCAGGCTTGCGAATGCCAAGTTTTGAGCTCTCGATCACGTGGTCGAACAGCGCGAGGACCGCGCCCGCCTTGGCGGCTTTGCTCTCGTCGCTGCTCATCGACGCGCCTTTGCCGATCGGCGCGTTATTGGTGATGCAGCCGACTTTCACGTTCGACTTGCAGACTTTCAGCGCGTTGATCACCGCCGGGCGCAGTGAGCCTGACAAGAGCGCCAGCACATCCTTGCCAGGTATGTCATGGCCGAGAGCTTGGGCTTCGGTGCGAAACAGGGCGTCGAACGCATCGCCGTTCACGTCTGAGCGTTCCAGCTTGGCCCAGGCATTGCTGTCGCCATTGCGAGCATTAACCGAACGGATGAAATCCTTCGGCAAGCCGCGCTCAGCCTCATAGCGGGTGAACGCCTCGAACGGCGACGAGGTCAGCACGCCGCCAAAATCCCATATTACCGCTTGTATATCTCTGCTCATGGCAGGGGTTTAACGACTAAACACCTGTTTCTTCAAGCGGTTTAGACGTGGTTTTGATCGCGCTTTCAATTTTGTTGCGAATGTCGTCTTTTGAGTCACGCATCGTAATGATGGTGACAACCCGCTGATCGCGGCGGTCAACCAGTGCCATAAAGCCGGTCGCGCCCTTATTGGCGAGATACACGTCCTCAATCCCAAGCTCAGTCGCCTTTTGGGTCAGGCTCTCGGGTTGGCCGATGGAGAAATCAAACTTGGTGAACTCCACCGCCCGGCCATCAAAGTCAGGCACCACGGCGCGCAATTTCGGGTCGAGCACCGCGCATGATGAGCACCAAGCCGAATAGAACGTCGCGCCGACCAGATTGGCGCGGCCATCGGTGAACGCACTGGCCGGGTCCATCTCGGCCCCAACTGCCGCCTGATAGTCACCGCGATGAAACATCCCGCGCCCGACAAAGCCGACAATTGCAAGGACCAGAACGGCTGTGATGATTGTAGAGATGCGTTTCATTCGGGAAACTCCTGACGAGTAGATTGCTTTATCTGGTTTTCGGGTCAGTGGAAAAGACCCCTCGCGTCTTCGTGAAGCGCTAAGGGATTATCGCGCGTCGATCAGCGTCCTCATGGCGGGCGTTGATCCAGCTTCCATCACGCCGCGCCCGGAGACTTCAAACCCGACCGCATCGAGCAGGGCCGCGTCGCGGTCTTCGCCGGGATTATCCGGAGAACGGACAAAAAAAGCCCCTCCGTGAAGAGGGGCTTTTCAAACTGTAATCCAGGTTAACCGAGCCTAGAATTCCTTACGAACCGTCACACCATAGGTGCGTGGCTGGTTTGGATAACCCGAGACCGAGCCTGACTGAGCGACTGAAGGGAACGCTGTTGTCACGAATTCCTCTTTAAACAGATTGCGGCCCCATAGAGAGACACGCAGACCATTCGGAGTTGTGACACCAAGCGATGCGTTGGCCAGATCAATCTTCTTCTGGAAGCCGATAATAGCTTGATTGGCAGGGTCATCGAAATAGTCAACGCCACTCTCATGCTGCCAATCACCGCGTATATAGGCATCCATCCCGCCGATGACAAAGTCATAATTGCCCGAGAGAGATGTCACGAGCTTCGGGATACCAGAAGGGCGCTGTCCAGAAATGTCACCACTCGCCGAGTTTACGAAGCTGTCAAAGATCGGGTCTTGGGCCGTACCGGCAAAGACCACTGTGAAATTGTCAGTCAAGCTGGCTGTAATGTCCCACTCAACCCCTTGCGTGGACTGCTCACCTGCATTGGCAAGTGTGAAGGCCGCGCCGGTAAAGGTGTTGGACTGGAACCCTTCAATGGTTTGGTCAAACACCGCAACATTGAAAGCAACCCGGTCGAATGAAGCTTTCAGGCCAAACTCCCAGACTTTCGCCTCCTCTGGGCCCGCCAAGCGGGTACCCGATGTCAGGTTCGGAACGTCCAGACCCGCATCACGAATAGGAGACGCCGGTGGGTTGGTTACCGGCGAACCAGAGATGAAAATATCACTTGTCGGACGGCTATCAGATGACAGGTTCCAGGACGTCGCCTTGAAGCCGGTCGAATATGACCCATAGATATTGATGTAATCACTCACTTCATATGACAGGCGTAAAGCATATGTCAGCTTGTCGTCATTACTTTTGCCGTCCTCAATCACATTCGGGAAATCCAGGAAGGGTGGCAGAAATTGCAGAGCGGCCAATGGCAGGAACGGATTGAAGGCAGGGTCATCTGCAACCGCCGCTGGCACCCCGATGGCGACACCAAGCGCAACCAGATCAAGCGCAGAGAACGTGTCTGTCGACACCAGGTTACCAAAGGCGTCTTTTTCATCTTCGGTATAGTTCAACCCAACCGTTGCCGTCACGCGGTCGGTCAGGTGCGCGTCAAGCGTACCAAACAGCGACCAGGCAGTATTATCCTGACCAAAGTTCAAGAACCGGCCTTGTCCTTCTTGTGCGAACAGGTTGCCAACGGCCGGGGCTCCACCAAGGATACCCTCAACCGTGCCGAGGCCACCTCCAGTCAGGAGGTCCGCAAATCCGCGGAAATCGGCACCATATGTCAGTGATGACACTGTTTCGACCGATTCATCAAAATAGTACCCGCCGACCATCCAATCGATCATGCCGTCGGTATTATTAGACGTCAGTCGAATTTCCTGCGTGAATGTATCGATATCCCCGCGACTAGGATTAGTTCCAATCAAATCAGCACTGGAGAAATCTGAATCCTGATCGGTTAAGAGGCTGGATGTACGATATGACGTAATCGATGTCAGGTCGGCAAACTTCGTTGCGTAATCAATTTGCCCAGAGAAGCCGTAATTTTCGATGTCATTTTCAGAATCGAAATTGTTGAACACTTCATATGAAAACGGGTTTTCGAAATCGAGATTACCGCCAAGTGCGAGGATAGCTCCTCCTGTGGGACCATTAATGATATTGGCTGCAACACAGCAAATCTCATCGATCTTGTCATAGTCACCAATCAGGCGAACTTCCAGGTCCTCGTTTGGCGTAAACAATAGCTGCGCACGTAGGCCAAAACGATCGCGCTGATTGACATCCGTTCCGGTGGCCAGATCTTGTGCATAGCCATCACGTTTGTTGAAATAGCCCGATGCACTGTACGCAATCGTGTCAGTGAGTGGCCCAGTGATGTCGGCTTTCAAACGCATGGCGTCGTAATTACCGTAGCTGGCCTCAACCGCGCCGCCGTGCTCGAACTGTGGCTTGCGGGTGATGACCGAAATCACACCAGCAGACGCGTTCTTGCCGAACAATGTCGATTGTGGGCCGCGCAGAACTTCCACGCGCTGCAGATTAGGCAAATCGGAGATCGCAGCCGCTGAACGAGACCGGTAGACACCATCAATGAACACACCAACCGATGGTTCGATACCGGCATTGTTGGCGCCATTACCAAAGCCACGAATCCGGAAATTCACGTTGGCAGATGACTGAAGCTGACCGACACTCAATGATGGAACAAGCGATTGCAGGTCATTCAAATCCTGAATTTCAGCTCTCGCAATAACCTCATCATCAACAACCGAAACCGCAACAGGAACATCCTGCAACGTCTGCTCGCGCTTTGTCGAGGTAACTGTAATCACCCCCAAACGTTTCGTTTCTTCACCTTCAGGTGCATCTTGCGCTGTTGCGAGACTGCCTACCATCAAGGCACCAAGCCCGACACCGCAGGATAACGCGGCCTTCAAAAAATAATCGCTCTTGTGCTTATTTCTCATCCATAATCTCCTAAAATACTGTGTTCATTTATGTCGCGATCGCTGGGAGGAGCGCCATTTTTTTGATGCTGACACTTAGGAGTGATGCTTAAGTTGAATTGGCCGCGAGGCAATACAGCTAACTCAATTGTGACACGACCAGCTGCGAAATGAGACATTTCTGCAACGGTGCTCTGGGCCAGGACCATGTCCTTTATCCAAACCGCGCCGCGAAGTTGTATCGACTTAGAACAGTCAGTGCGCGGCCTGAAACACAATTCCCCGGGCACGCGCAATCTAACCCCCTCAAATTCGCTCCGTGGGTGAAAGCTGGTTCAAATACCGACACTTATCGCCTGATGGGCGAGCCCAAAACTGGCGTATTCATTGCGATAGACGGGGTGAGATGATTTTTGGGTGCCGCCCTAAGGTGGTTGAGGTTGAACGGGTAAATACATGAATACAAAGACGCTACATCCAAATACGCAAACCTTGTTGTCTGCCTGGGAACGCATGCGCGCTGCACCCGATCAAACCGGTCATGGTCCGAGCACGGACCAGCATGCCGACCTGATCGAATACCTGTTCGTGATCGAGCTGAGTGACGATGGGGTCTGGGCCTTCCGCAATGCTGGCGATCAGATGTCGACTTTGCTGGGCCGCGAATTAGGCGACCACGACTATCTCGATTTCTGGACTGGGCATGATCGCGAGATGCTGGCAGCCTTCCTTCACGCCGTTCACGAAAGCCGCCAGCCCGGTATTGTCAAAGCTCGCGGCGAGACCCTGAACGGTCAGCGTATAGATATCGAAATGACCCTGGCTCCGTTGACCAGCTTACGGCCTGGGCGTCAGTCGGCTCGTATACTCGGGCTCTACCAAACCCTTGGCGCCACCAAGCTGCTCGCCGGGCGTCCGATTTGGCGCCACCGCCTAACCGCCGTTTTCCCGCCCGATATCCAGCCCGACCCGCCGCGCCTGAGGCTGGTTGCCAGCAACGACTAATCGCAGCGCTTAAGGCCAGCTTTAAACCGCCGCCAATTATCGACATAGACCTGCGCCGATCCTTTGATCAACATGACCTGTTGCGGACTGAGGGTTTTCACAACCTTGCCCGGCGCGCCCATGACCAGCGAATTGTCTGGGATCACCTTGCCTTCCGGGATCAGGCTATGGGCCCCAATGATGCAATTCTTGCCAATCACCGCGCCGTTCATGATCGTCGAGCCAATCCCGATCAGGCTCTCATCGCCAATTGTGCAGCCGTGCAGCATCACCATATGCCCAACCGTGACGTCCCGGCCGATGCTCAAAGGAGAACCAATGTCGGTGTGCAGCACGCTGCCATCCTGAATATTCGAGTTCCCACCAATCGTGATCGGATCATTGTCGCCGCGTATGACGGCATTGAACCAGACGCTGGCATTCTCGTGCAAGGTCACATCACCAAGGACGGTGGCATTTTCCGCAACCCAGAAATTGCCACTCTGCGGAAGCTTTGGAGCAATCCCGTTCAAGTCGTACAAAGCCATAATTATGATACTCCTGATATTCATTTTGCTGGCGGATTAATCCTTAATGCCGGGTTAACCTTGCTAAGCTCTAATTCAATCAGAGATTCGCGAGGACGCTGCTAATGGTCGTAAACCGATCACCGCACATATCCCCGCCGGGCCCCCTGCAAATGCCCGGATATGAAGCTCGCTTCTGTTTTCCGTCGCCGCTGCGCCACTTGGCCCAGCGGTTTTTTTATACCCAAAAAGGAGATCATTATGGGTAAACGCGCTGCAACAAAACGCCAAAAAGCCAATGCTGCATTTGAAGGATCGAAATTTTTCGACAAAAAGGGCCAAGGTCCGCGCGAAACCAAGCTCTACGCCATCTCAGGCGGCGGGTGGCACCCTGACGATGCTGACAGGCCGAAACACGTGCCCGCTCATGGTGAACGCCCGCAACGCTATCAAAAAACCATCAAGCCGAGATCAGAAAATCAAGCCCGCCTAATGGATGCGCTGGAGAGCAAATCCCTGGTCTGCGCCCTCGGTCCGGCCGGGACCGGGAAAACCTATTTAGCCGTCTGCAAAGCGGTTGAGGCGCTGCAAAAAGGCAAAGTCGCGCGCATCATCCTGGCCCGCCCGGCGGTTGAAGCTGGCGAGCAGATCGGCTTCCTGCCCGGCGGAATGGAAGATAAAATGGCGCCGTATCTGCGCCCGCTTTATGACGCCCTGTCGGATCGGCTCAGCCCGGCGCAGCTCAAACATATGTTGGCCGAAGGCGTGATCGAGATTGCCCCAATTGGTTTCATGCGTGGGCGCACGCTCAACAATGCCTTCGTGGTTATCGACGAGGCGCAGAATTGCACCTATACGCAGCTGAAAATGTTGCTGACCCGGCTCGGCTGGAATTCCACAATGGTGGTAACCGGCGACCCGGCACAAACCGATTTGCTGCCCGAAATGTCAGGGCTTGGCAAAGCGGCGGACCGGTTAGAGCAGCTCAACGACACAGCCGTCGTGCGTCTCGAAGGCCAAGACATCGTGCGCCACCCCCTCGTCGCAGAGATGTTGGACGTGTTATAAGATTGCGCCCGGTGCGCTCTTGCTCAGCCCCGCGCTAAGGTGCTTGCGCACCACGCGGAGCGAAACGGGTTCCGGTCTGGCTTCGCCAGCCCATGAACCAGGCTCAGGGCTGTTCTGTATTCGGGATGTTCTGCCTCTGGGCTACATTCCCCTGTCATCCCGGAAAGCTTGTCAAAGCTTATCCGGGACCCAGTGCTAAGCGTCCCTGGGTCCCGGATATTTGCGAGCGCAAATTCCGAGATGACAAGTTGAGAGTACCGTCTTGAACCCAGACATTCCGAATACAAACAGCCTTGAGCCCGGTTCATGCGCGCAGCGCGGAACCTGCTTCGCCTCGCGTGACGCAAAGCGTCTTGGCGCGAGGCAAAATAAAGCGCCCTAGCCTTCCAGATCCTCGGCAAGCACGGTCATATTGACCGAATAGGACACTTCGCCTTCATCAGTATCTTTATATACAACCGCCACGAATTCAGTGCCGAGATAGACCTCAACCGAATCGTCGGTTTCCTTGCGCGTTACCAGTTTCAGGTCCGGGTTCAGTTTCTCTTTCAGATACGCCTCAACGCGCTGCACTTCTTCGCGGTCCATCGCTTAACTCCTTCAACCGGTTTGTGCCCGGCATACTCATATGCGCCCGCAAAGTGAACCATCATAGTCGCAAATAAATTAGTGTTCAGTATAATAGGTCTGCTGACCGTCGGTCTCGGCTGGCTTGGCCGCGCTAGAATCGGCCTTTGGATTGACCATCCGCCACAATGCGCCGCTGCCAAAGAAGATCAGTTCGACCACGATCCGGGCGATGAGCGTGGTGACGATACCAAAGATCGTCGCCTCATTGATAAACACCCGCGTCACCGCTACGCCTTGCTCGCCAAAGTCAGGGTTTCGGATCACGTCGAGATTGGCAATCCAATTGGAAAAATTGTTAACCGCATTATAGGCACCCGGAAAGAAAAGAATGCCAACCATGATCAGGACCAAGACCATGAAGAAGGTCGCGATGATCTTTGCTGACGCATTCGAGAGCGCCCTTGCCAGTAGCCACATGTCAATTCCCCTTCGTTTCGATGGGCAGGCATACAAGCTCTACCGCCAACGGTAAATACGGCAGCTCAGCCGTCCGCGCTTAATCGCCACTCCAATTGGGTTTGCGCTTCTGGGCAAACGCCATCGGGCCTTCAATGAAGTCCGGGCTTTTCAACATGTTGGTGACGCCCTCATAGCGCGTGCTGAACGCGTCCTCGAAATTGGCTATATCGAGGCCTTTCATCACCACGTCTTTGGAACAACGGATCGAGGCCGGGCTACATTCGGCAATCAGGCCGGCCCATTTCATTGCCGCGTCCATCAGGTCCGCTTGCGGCACGACTTCATTGACGAAACCGAGCTCTTTGCCCTCTTGCGCAAACACGTGGCGGCCAGTCAGGATCATGCTCATCGCGCGTTTCAGACCGATCTGGCGAGGCAATCGGTGCAGGCCACCCGCAAGCGCGGCGAGCCCAACCTTTGGTTCCGGCAGGGCAAACCGCGCCGTGTCAGCGGCGATGATCAGGTCGCAGGCCAGCGCAATTTCAAAGCCGCCGCCCATCGCGACACCGTTAACCGCCGCAATCACAGGCTTGTTCAGGTCATAACGATTGGTCAAGCCACCAAAGCCGGACGGCACGGGAAACATTTCGCCGCCTTCCGCCTGATAGCGCAAATCATTGCCAGCGCAGAAAGCGCGGTCGCCAGCACCGGTAATAATCGCAACCCAGAGATCCTTGTCAGCGGCAAATTCGTCGAACACATCGCCGAGCTGCTGATTGGCTGGCGGGTGCACCGCATTCATTTTTTCCGGGCGGTTTATCTCAACGATCAGAACATGTCCGTCCGTTCTGGTATTCACAAACTCTCTGTCGGCCATCTTCAAGCTCCCTTTGGATGTGTTTTTTGCTAGGCTATGGGCAATCAGTAGCGAATCAAGGATGACGTGGCGACATGACAAATCAAGACGTCCTCGATTTATCCGAAATTGATCCACCGATCTGGCAGATCATGGTCAAGCAAGTGGTCTATGGTCCCTACACTCTGGGCCAGATGCGCAGCTTTGTTCTGGAAAACAGACTGACGCTCAAATCCAGTACCGCAGAAGGCGATGGCGCGGCGTTCCTGCCCGCTGGCGAGCAGCCTCGGCTGTCCGCGATCTTTCAGGAACACTTGGCCAGCCAGCCGGTTGAGCAAACCGGGCCTGCCGCCAATCATCTGATCGTCGCCGGGACACGCGGCGACAATCGCAGTCAGGTTATCGCTGTTCTCAACCGCCTTGGCCGTTTCGCAGAGATCATGCCGGGCACTTATCTACTCAACACCACAACTCGCACCGCTGACCTAAGGCAGCAATTGGAAGTGGCGTGCGCCGACGATGCGAAAGTGGTGATCGTCAACGCCGATACTGGCCGTCTGGCCTGGCTCGGCCTTGGCTCAGAAACAGACACTCACATCCGGACAATCTGGACGCCGAAAGCCTAGTCTGCCACTGCGACAGATTGCGGTTCCGGGGCGGCAATCCCACGGATCATGTCAGCAGCTTTTTCAGCAATCATGATCGTCGGTGCGTTGGTGTTTCCGCCGACCAGGGTTGGCATCACCGAGGCATCAACAACCCGCAGCCGCTCAACCCCGCGAACCTGTAGCTCGCCATCAAGTGGCGCGTCATCATGGATACCCATATGGACGGTTCCAACCGGATGATAGATGGTCTCGCCCCGCGCGCGAATAAACGCATCAATCTCGTCATCTGTCCTGACACTTTCGCCTGGCAGGAACTCGTCGCCGCGTAGCGAGGACAGGGCATTCTGGCCGCAAATGTCGCGCACCATCTTAACCGCTTCACGCAGCACACTGATATCTTCTTCAGCCGATAAATAGTTCGGATCGATCACCGGGTGATCGAACGGGTCGGAACTTGCCAAGCCGATCGTCCCCTTGCTTTGCGGGCGGAGCTGGCAGGCATGGACGGTGAAGCCATCACGCTTGATCTCGGTCTGGCCGTGATCAAGCATCATCGCATTGACCAGATGCAGCTGAATGTCCGGACAGGCCAGCCCCTCGCGGGTTTTCAGGAACGCGCCCGCTTGCAGGAAATTATCCGCACCGGGACCGGACTTGGACATCATATATTTTAGTCCAACCGCAAATTTCTTCAGGCCAGATTGTTGTGAATAGGCCGATAATGGCTTGGTCATTTCATGAATGATCGAGACATCGAGGTGGTCCTGCATATTCGCGCCAACCCCTGGCAGATCGACAATACTGGTGATGCCAAGCTTGCGAATCTGGTCGGCTGGGCCGATCCCGGACAGCTGCAGAATTTGCGGTGACTGAACAGCGCCCGCGCACAAGATGATCTCGGACTCAGCATAAATTGCCTCGGCGGTCGCGCCGCGCTTGGCGACGGTCTCGACGCCCCGCGCGCGCCCGCCGCGAAAGATGACCCTGGACACCAGCGCGGTTGAGACCACCGTCAGGTTCTTACGCTTCAGTGCGGGACGCAAATACGCAAAAGACGAACTCCAGCGCTCACCATTGTGAATGTTGCGTTGATAGGGGCCAAAGCCCTCTTGCTGTGCACCATTAAAGTCCTTGGTCACAGGATAGCCTGCGTCGACACCGGCTTGAACAAAAGCGTCATACACAGGTGAGCTCATTGGACTTTCGCTGATCTTGAGCGGCCCATCCGCCCCGTGAAACGCGTCTTCACAGCCCTCAAGCCCTTCGGAGCGGCGGAAGTAGGGCAGGACGTCCTCATAGCCCCATCCGCGCAGACCGCTTTGGCGCCATTGATCGTAATCACTGGCATGGCCGCGAATATAGATCATACCATTGATCGAGGATGAGCCACCCCATCCGCGCCCACGCGGCCAGAACAGTTTGCGGTCATTCATATGCTTTTGAGGTGCCGTCCAGAAGCCCCAGTTTTGTGGGTTTTCCTCTGGCAACAGGTTGGCCAAACCCGCTGGCATCCGAACCATTAGAGACGTGTCCTTCTTGCCGGCCTCAATCAGGCAAACCCGAACGGCGGGATCTTCGCTGAGGCGGTTGGCGAGCACGCAACCGGCACTGCCCGCACCAACGATGATATAGTCGAAATTCTTCGTCTGGCTCATGCTTCCTCCGCACCCCGATTTGATTAATCAATTGTGACAGCTTTCGCTTGTCTATCAACCATTTGTGAACCCCAGAGTGTTAATTTCTACCCCTAGTGGCCAGGGGCGGCACGCTTGGCGTGTGCAGGAGAGACAAATGAGTGCTGCATTGCAGACAACCCAATCAGCGAATAAAGCATCCCGAACCAAGCCGGATCGCCGCCGCCATCACCGCGTTGACTTGCGCCTGGGTGGGCGGTTTTTGCACGACGAAGCCGACCACAGCCTGTTGACCCTGAATGTGTCTTGCGGCGGGGCGCAGGTTCGCTCGAAAGTCTGCCCGCCGGAAGGTCAGTCGGTGATTTGCTATTTTGACGATCTTGGCCGCGTAACAGCGCGGGTTATACGCCACATTACCGACGGATTTGCGGTGGTTTTTGAAGCCAGCGCGCATAAGCGTGACAAGCTGGCCGATCGCTTGGTCTGGCTGATGAACCACAAGAAATTCGATCTAAAAGACGAGCGCTCTGCCCCTCGTAAAGCCGCCGGTGGGCCGGCGCTGATCACACTGGCCAGCGGCACCAAATTACAGTGCCGGGTGATTGACATTTCACTGACCGGCGCCGCCTTTGAATATCAAGGCCCGATCCCATTTGTTGGTGAAATTGTCCGTGCTGGAAAGCTCAAAGGCGAAGTCGTGCGTTCAATCACCAATGAGTTCGCGATCCGCTTTATGCACAAAACGAAGCCGTAACGTATCTCAACTGCTACTTGATCCGGTCCATGATCAGGTCCATCTATCGTCCAAGAGGACCGCTAGATGATCGATAATCCTGATATTGGTGCTCCGCCTCCGGTTTGGACGCGGATCAAGTTTGAAGCCCGCGCGGCAGCGGCCGATGAACCGACCATGGCGAGCTATATTGAAGCTGCCATTCTCAGCCATAATACGATGTGTCAGGCACTGGCGTTTCACATTGCCGAAAAGCTTGCAGGCCCGGATATGGGCGCGCAGCAAGTGCGCCAGATCATTGCAAAGGCCTATGACCACGAGCACAGCCTGGTTGATGCCGCAGAAGCCGACATGCAAGCCACGCTGGAACGCGACCCCGCTTGCCGCGGCCTGTTGCAGCCTTTTCTGTTCTTCAAGGGCTTCCTCGCCCTGCAAACACATCGGGTTGCCAACCATCTCTGGAAACAGGGCCGCGAAACGCTGGCCTTCCATTTCCAGTCGCGGGCCAGTGAACTGTTCGCGGTGGATATCCACCCCGCAGCCACGATGGGGCGCGGGGTGATGCTTGATCACGCCACCAACATTACCATCGGTGAGACCGCTATGGTCGGGGATAATTGCTCGCTCTTGCACGGCGTCACGCTCGGTGGCACCGGCAAGGAAGTTGGCGACCGCCATCCCAAAATCGGGCGCGGCGTTCTGCTCTCGGTTGGCGCAAAAGTGCTCGGCAATATTACCGTAGGCGACGAGGCGAAAGTCGCGGCAGGGTCGGTTGTCCTGAGGGATGTACCGGCGCAGTGCACCGTTGCAGGTGTGCCAGCTAAACAAGTTGGTGGAGCGTGCTGCGAACCGGCCCGGAACATGGATCAGGCAATCCCGGAAACTGAGAGTTAATGTGTTTCCGGTTTCACCACACGCACCCCCGGTCGCAAGCGCGACCCGGCGCTAATGCGCCGCGCCCGTGCAGGCTCTTGCGTCAGCAAGAAATAGCCGTGAGCGAAAACAAACTGAACCTTTCCCGTCAAGAACAGATTAGCTCTAAGACAGCCCATTCCCCTTGATCTTGTTGCATCGGGCATGGGCGAGTTGCAGATTATCCGGCCTGTCGCGCCCGCCTTTTGCGCGTGGAACAATATGATCAAAAGTCGCGCGACCCTTCGCCCACAGGGTCGCGTGCGCCGCCTCAAAACGCGACCGAAACATCGATTTTTGACATAGCGCACAGAGACCGGACTGGGCATCCCATAGCGTGTTGAACAACGCCGTATCAGGCGTGACAAATGGCTGGCTCATGCATCCAGCTGATCAGGAATGGTCCAGCCGCGCCGGGCACAAGCGGCCAGAACCGTATTGCGCAGCAGGCAAGCAATCGTCATCGGGCCAACCCCGCCCGGCACCGGCGTGATTGATCCAGCCACTTGCGCGCAACTCTCATAATCGGCATCGCCAACCAGCCGTGTTTTGCCTTCGCCCTTTTCAGGCGCGTCAATCCGGTTGATCCCAACATCGATGACACAGGCGCCAGGCTTCAGCCAGTCACCCTTGACCATTTGCGCACGCCCGACTGCAGGCACGACTATATCTGCCCCTCTGCACACGCCCGGCAAGTCGGCGGTGCGCGAATGGGCGATAGTGACAGTACAGTTCTGCGCCAAGAAGAGTAGCGCGGCAGGCTTACCAACCAGGATAGAGCGCCCGATCACCACAACATGCTTGCCAGACAGATCATCGCCGAGCGCGCTTTTGGCGAGGATCACGCAACCGGTTGGCGTACACGGGTGCAGACCCGGCTTGCCGAGGACCAGACGCCCAGCGGAGGCTTCGGTCAGACCGTCAACATCCTTGGTCGGGTCAATCCGTTCAATCGCAGCCGCCTCGTTCAGGCCTTTCGGCAATGGCAATTGCAGCAAGATACCGTCGACATTTTCGTCGCTGTTCAGATCGGCAATCAGGGTCTCAACCTGGGCCTGCGTCGCATCCGCGTCCAAGTGATGGTGCAGCGAGGCCATGCCGACCTCTTGGGTTAGCCGCACTTTGCTGCGGACATAGACCTGGCTGGCCGGGTCATCCCCAACGATGACGACAGCGAGTGCTGGTTGGCCGGGCAGGTGATCAACCGCTTGCTTGACCCGCTGGCGCACATCGGCAGCAACGTCTTTTCCAGAGATTTGTGTCGCTGTCATCGGCTCATCCATTCATTGATCAGGCGCGCTGCATGACTGTCATCAGCGCAAACAATGTCGACGCCCTTAAGCCGCGCCGTCTGGCCCGTCACCACCTGTAGCGAAGATTTTGGCAGTCGCAGCGCCTTGGCCAGTGTCTTGATCACCGCTTTGTTGGCTTTGCCATCCTCTGGCACGGCGCGAACCCGAACTTTCAGAAAGGTCCGGCCCGCCGCATCCTCGCCAAGCCCCTCAACCCGGTCCACCGAAGCATTTGGCGAAACCCGAACCTTCAAATGCATCAGGCGGGTATAAGCAGGATCAGCTTCAGAATGGCATAGTCGCGAATGAATGGAATACATAGAAGGATAATCAAGATCGACAGATCAAGCCGTCCGATGGGTGGGATATAGCGTCGGATTGGCCGCGCCACAGGTTCGATAATAGAGCCCAAAAAGCTATAAATCGACCGAACGGTCTGATTACGCATATCAACCACGCCGCCGACCATCAGCCAGCTCAAAATGACATAGGCAAAGATGCAGAAGAAATAGATCGACAGGAGCGGGGACAGGAAATATCCATGCAACGCGAAGAGTAATTCTCTCAAGGGTCAGCCTCCATTACCGGTTTGTCTTGACCTAGTGTGATCGCCCGCGCGCGGCAAGCGCTATGCTAGTCGGCGCTGCGGAATCGTTTCGATTGGCTGCCGACCATCATCCGGCCCAGAGGCTCTGGCAATATCCGGGTCAGGGTCGCGAGCCCTTTATTGACCGCGCCGGGCACGATGACAGGTTGGCCGCGTTCGCACGCCTCAATTCCGGCTTCGACCACCGGGGCGGCCTCCATCCACAGCCAGCTTGGCATCTCTTTGGTCTTCTCACGCGTGCCATTGACGTCGTGAAATTCTGACCAGGTGAAGCCCGGACATAGCGCCGTGCAGTGGACATCCTCATGCCCGGCGGCTTTGGCCTCGGCATTGATGCTTTCGGAGAATTTGATCATCCCGGATTTGACGCTGGCATACAGCGTGTGGCCGTTTGAGCCGGGCGTATATCCGGCCAGCGAGGCAATGTTGATAATTCGCCCAAATCCGCGCTCAACCATGCCTGGCAAGACTTTATGGGTCAGCTCAATTGGCGCTGTATACAGCACTCTCATGAACGCCGCCTGGTCTTTCCACTTGGTATTGAAGAATGTCCCCGGCAGGCCATATCCGGCATTATTGATCACACCATCGACATGCCGTCCGGCGGCTTTAACCTCTTTCAGGATCGCATCGACGCTATTGGCTTTGGCCAGATCCTGCGCGATTACCAGCGCCGTAATATCATGCTTGTCCTCGAGCTCTTTGGCCAATTCCTCGAGCCGGTCGGTGCGCCGCGCGGTCAGCGCGACATCCCAGCCACGGGCTGAATACTGGCGCGCAAATTCCGCTCCAATCCCTGCCGAAGCCCCGGTAATCAGCATCAGTTTTCGTGTCGTCATGGCGTTCATCCTATTTTCGTTTTGCGCCAGACCTTCACCTTGGTCAGGAAGGCCAGCTCAGTTCTGTCAGCTTCAAATCCAGCCGCTTGCATGTCGGGTTCGAAATCCCACTTCAGATAACCCTTATAGTATGGCTCATGAAACCCTTCAGGAAAATATTCCAGAAACCCATCAACCCCCGGATTATCGCCAAATTGCAGACTGTCGGCGACGATAAATGCGCCGCCCGGTTTGAGCACGCGCGCCGCTTCGGCGATCACCAGCGGACGGATACGCGGCGGCAATTCGTGGAACAGATAGATCGACACAAGTGTCTCAAATTGCGCTTCGCCAAACGGCAAATCTTCCGCTTGCCCTTCAACCACATCGGCTTGCGGCCAGGGCGAAACAGCGCCGCTCGCTGCGCGCGCATAAGGCGGAGACAGATCGAGGCCCGTCAGACCTAGTTTTGGGAAAGCGTGCAGCACCTGCGTCATGAACCGCCCGGTCCCGCAGGCCAGATCAAGCACACGCTGAGTCCGCTGATCCTTGCCTTGCAACTCCCGCGAAATCTCGGCCAGTGACGCCCGGCGCATGGCATCTGCGCTACCGGTAAACAGAGCCTCGACCTGATGATCGTATATATCGGCGCTGTCATCGCTGAGCCAGCCATCGGTCTGATAGTGGAAATTCTGGCGATAATAGGCCGGGAACTTCGCCGGATCAGCCTGATCGAGCACGCGCACTTCAGTGCCGTCACGGGTCAGGCGGCGGCGATCAACTTCGGCGACATCCTTCAGGAAGGCGCGGGCGCGTTTGACGGCGCCGGGAAAATCGCGCAACCGCATCTCACGTGCCACCGGATCAGGGTAGAGGCCCGCTTCGATATTGGCGCGGTCCGTTTGAAACAGTTTGAAATAGGCCTTGCGAAGCGCTCTGGCTTCGGGCTTGTTGTCTGGGCGAAAGGTTGGCTCCCCGGGGCGATTAAACCCGGCAGAGCGTCGCCGCGCCAAGGCATACTGCCCGCCATACCAGGTTGAGCGCAGCCCCTGCGCCGCTGTATAGCGCACGCGAGCAGCGGATCTCGAAACGCGGTCAAAAATGCCCATACCCCTAAACTGGCGACGATCACTCGTTTCGTCCAGTGCGCATATATACGCGGGCTTCAGGTTCTGTTCAGGCAACCTCATCCAATATGCAGCGTAACTATGGGGGTATTATGCCTCTTGCACAGGAGATCATGTGATGATCCGAACCGTACTTTTTGCAGGCGCTGCTGCGCTATGCTTCGCTCCGATGGCTCAGGCCGAACACCAAAACGGCTATGGCTATAACAGCTATCAGAACCAGGTGAACAGCGCCTGTGAGCGTGAGAAAGATGATAATAAACTGGTCGGCGGCCTGATCGGTGCGGTCGCAGGTGGTGCGCTTGGGGTCGCCATTGCTGACGGCAACGACCATCATTCCCGACGTGGCTATCGCGGGCATCGCGGTCATCGTGGCCATGGTCGCCGCCACGGCTATCGTCGCCATCGCGGCGGCGGTAACGGAGACGAGATCGCCGGAGCCGTGATTGGCGGCCTTCTGGGCGCCGTGATTGGCAGCGAGATTGCTGGCAGCAGCACGAACTGTAATCGCACCGTGACACGCTACAATTACGCCGATGTTCCGTCGCCAACCCGGCAACCTTACGGCCCGGCATGGAATAGCGCGCCACAATCAACCAATCCTTCACTGCCAGTGGCCGAATATCCACGCAGCAATGATCTGTCTGGGGGTCCGGTGACCGCTCCCCCGGTCGCTCAACCGCCGCAGCCGCCTATCCGGGTTACACCAACCGGCACAGAGACTGAGGCAGGCACTGGCACCACACTGCAATGTCAGGTCCTGCAACGCGAAACCCGCACGCAAGATGGCAGCGTGGTGCGTGATCCGGTTCGTATCTGTCAAATGCCAGATGGCACTTGGCAAATCGATGCGGATGAAGCCCTCTACTAGATTGCCCACCTAAGGGCATTCCCTGACTTCCCCTCATTCGCACACGGGCGTATGAGGGGGCATGACCGAATATTTTACCCCGATCCCATTCCCGTTATGGAATGAAGACAAGCTCGCCTTCGCAACTGCACTGGGGCGATCTTTCCGTGAAACCGGCTTTGCCGTAATTGACCAGCACCCGATTGATCCGGTGATCATCGCGCGGGCCATTGACGCCTCTAAAGCTTTCTTTGAACTGCCCGAAGATGTGAAAGAGCACTATCATGACGCCGCTGATGGTCGCCAACGCGGTTACACACCGTTTGGCGTCGAAAGCGCCAAGGGCAATGCCAACGCTGACCAAAAAGAGTTCTGGCACACCGGCCGCGCCCTGCCTGAAGACTCGCCCTACCGCGCGACAATGAAACCGACGCCGCATGTCGCAGAGGTCGCAGAGTTCGATGCGGCGACGCATGCTTTCTATGATGCGCTGGATCAGTTTGGCGCGCAGCTTCTGAAAGGCGTCGCGCTGCACCTTGGCCTTGATGAGGACTGGTTTGGTGACAAGGTTCAAAGCGGCAACTCGATCCTGCGCCTGCTGCACTATCCGCCGCAGGATAACCCGCCGCCAGAAGGCACGGTGCGCGCCGGGGCACATGAGGATATCAATGTCATCACGCTGTTGCTCGGCGCCGAGGAATCCGGCCTGCAAGCGCTGCATCGCTCGGGTAAATGGCTCAGTGTCAATCCGCCGCCGAGCGCCATCGTGATCAATTGTGGGGATATGCTGCAACGCCTGACCGCAGGCGTGCTGCCCTCAACCACCCACCGCGTGCTTAATCCAATACCAGAGCGCGCCAGGTTCCCGCGCTATTCGACGCCATTCTTCCTGCATTTCAATCAGGACGTGATGATCGAAGCCTTGCCCGGGTGCGTCGCCGAAGGCGGCAAAGCCGAAGCCCCGATCACCGCGCAAGATTACCTGATGGAACGCCTGCGTGAGATTGGCTTGGTGAAGGCTTAAAGCTTTACACACAGATTTAGGTATCGCCTCGCCTGCGCAGGCAGGGGTCTATAGCGGCTGGGATCATCCTCAACCGCCATGGATGCCTGTGGCGCTGCCCTACCTTCGCAGGTAATGTGGGACTTGAGGCTGTTCACACGAACCAATCGCCGCGCGTGACTTCCCAGACCAGAGAGGGCCGCGTCGTGCCGTCGGCGCGGGTGCTTTGTATTTCGCCCATGCGTTTGAAGCCAAGATGATCGAGCAGTTTCGCAGTGCGGATATTGTCCAAAGCTGCGGTCTCGCAAATCAGCTCCAGCCCCAGCTTCTCGAACATCCAGTCAAACATGGTCTTGGCCCCCGCGCCGCCAGCTCCGCGATTCTGCATATCCGGCCGGATCGCGCCGCCAAGTTCTGCCGCGGCCCATTGCGGCCAGATTTGAAGATCTGAATAGCCAGCAATTTGTTGCTCGCCATCCATACGCAGAAATAACAGACCCTCGCCCGCCTCGCGCTCTGTGAGGTGTTGCTCGATCCAAGCCGCGACCATTTCCAGATTGAGCGGCTGAGGCAGCGAATAGATCGGCGCGTGCACGGCCGGGTCAGACAGAAAAGCGAGAAGGTCAGCCGCATCATCGGCTCTCGCCAAACGGCTCGTCGATGCGCCGGAGGGAAGCGATTGCGCGCCGCGAACCGCCGCCCTGATCGCCTCGTCTTTAGACTCTGAAACCACCGCGCGTGTGATCGGTATTCCTGCCATGTCTCAGCCCTTTGCCAATAGTATTTCAACCGCCTCGCGGCGCGGCAGGCTCGGCTGCGCGCCCGGCTTGGTCACCGCCAGCGCCGCTGCTGCCGAGGCAAACCGCAAAGCATCGGCTTCGCCCTGCCCCTCTGCCAGCGCCAAAACCAGTGCACCGCAAAACGTATCGCCCGCACCGGTTGTATCCACCACGGCCACATCAAACGCATCGGCGCGCACCACTTCGACGCCAGCCCGGTACAGCACCGCGCCTTCGCCGCCCAAAGTCAGCGCCACCAGGCCTTTACCCGCATGCAAAGCGTCACCATAGAACGCCGCTTCAATCTCATTGACAATCAGCAGATCAGCCAGTCGTAGCAGGCTATCTGGCACCTCTATGGCTGGCGCGAGATTGACCGCGAACAGGCCGCGCTCCACTTCCGCCGCCATTGCTGCGATCACAGCCTGTATCGGCACTTCCAACTGACACAGCACCGCATCGCACATTGGCAAGTTGATCGCGTCACGCTCGCTCACCTGCGCGTTGGCACCGCTCGCCACAGTGATCTGATTTTCGCCCTCAGGCGACACCGCGATCAGCGCGACGCCCGTGGGCACACCGACTTCAAACATCACGCCCGACACATCCACAGCCTCAGCACGCAACATTGCCAGCGCCGGTTCCGCCAGCGTATCGTCGCCAACACAGCCAACCATCACCACATCGGCGCCAAGTCGCCGCGCCGCCAGCGCCTGATTTGCGCCCTTGCCGCCCGGATGCTGCGCGAACCGTGCGCCCGTCACTGTTTCGCCCGGCGCAGGCAGCGGCGCACCGCTAGCCACAAGGTCGAGATTGATTGAGCCGACAACACCAATTTTCACAGCCATCAATAGCCCTCCAACAGGCGGCAGAGCTCATCAAATACGCCGTCCGCGTCGGCGCTCTCGTACCATAATACCGGGCCGTCTTCGGCAAACCGCACACGTGTTCGACCGAGCTGTTCGCCCGATTCGGTCACGACAGAGACATGTGCACGGCGGCCCTCAAACAGGTCTGGGCGGGTGACTGCGATCACCGTGCTTGGATCATGTAGCGGGGCATCGCGATCCGTGTTGGCTGAAAATTCCAGCTTGCACGACGCATCAAGCAGGTCGCCCACTGCCAGGGCTTGGCGGTTGCCTACGGCACGCACCTTGGCGAGGCGGGTCTTGGTGGTGCGAATGCCATGCGTCACGTCGAGACTAAGCGCGCGGATCGGCAAACCGCAACCAAACACCGCCGCTGCTGCATGGGGATCGGCGAAGACGTTAAATTCGGAGAAAGGGGTGATGTTACCGCCCTCGCGATCAGCCCCGCCCATCAGCACGATCTCGGCGATGGCGTCCTTGATGTCCGGTGCCATGACCAGCGCCAGCGCCAGATTGGTCATCGGCCCGGTGATCACCAGCGTCAGCGGATTGGTGGTCGCAGCGCGGCACAGACGGATCAGCGCGTTGACGCCATGCTCGTCTGACAGCGGCGCATTTGGGGCTGGGAAGTCGATATTGCCGAGCCCGGTAGAGCCGTGAAAATCCTCGGCTGTGACCTGATCACGCAGGATGGGCAGCGGCGCACCAGCACAGACCGGCACCTCACCACCGCGTCCGGCAACGCCGCGAATGATCTGCGCATTCAGTGCCGTCTGCGGGCCCTTCACATTCCCTGCGACCGTGGTCAGCGCCAATACATCCAGGTCCGCCGCGCCAAACGCCGCCAACAAAGCCACTGCGTCATCCAATCCCGGATCGCAATCGATAATAATTTGTCTTTTCATGGCCCCACGATTGCGCCGCGCCTTGCCCCTTGGCAAGCCCTCATCAAATGACTGAACTCTTGCTCAGACAGGTGCAGCCACCCGCAATCCCGCAACGCGAGTAATGGCAGCGTCGGCTTCGGCGATGATCCGGTCGACAATCTCTTTGACCGGGAGCACGTCCTGCACGCCGCCAGCCGACTGGCCCATGGCAAAGCAGGATTTCTCGGCGCTGAGGCGGGTCTCGTCGATGACGCCGCCAATCCCGCCAAGTACGTCTTCCTGAATGGAATTCATGGCTTGCATCGGGAAAGCCTGAATGTCGCCAGGCCGCGTTTCCCAGTCATTGATGTAAGGATTGGTGCGGCACCGCATCGGCTTGCCGGAATAACACCGCGTCCGCGTCGTATCAATGTCACTCGCACCGACAATTGTGTCCTTGTAGCTTTGCGCGGCGTGGGCTTCGACGCTGGCAATGAAGCGCGTGCCCATCCAGACCCCGACCGCGCCGAGTGACAGGGCGGCGGCCAATCCGCGACCATCATAGATACCGCCCGCTGCGATCACCGGGATATCCACCGCCTCGACCGCTTGGGCAACCAAAGGCAGTGTGCCGACCAAGCCGGTATGGCCGCCGCCCTCGCCGCCTTGCAAGATCACCGCGTCGCACCCGGCCTGTTCGGCCTTGATCGCGTGTTTGACCGCACCGCCGACAACCATGACTTTGACGCCGCCTTGCTTGAGCTTCTTCATAACTGGCAGCGGGACGCCGAGCCCAGCGACGAAACTGTCTGCGCCGCCAGCAATGATCACATCTACCGCCGCTTCGAGGCCGCGTGGATCAGCGGCAAGCAAATCAACCCCAAAAGGGCGATCGGTCAGTTCACGCACGCGCGCCATCTGGCTGGCGATGAAATCTGGCTGAGTACCCGCCATGCCGAGCACGCCATAACCACCGGCATTGCACATCGCGGCAACGACCTCGGCATAAGACACCCCGCCCATACCGGCCAACATGACCGGATGTTTAATGTCCAGAAGATCGCAAAGTGGTGTGTGAATTAGCATCGTCTATCTCGCTGAAATCTAAGAGGATCACCTGATTAGGACAGCGACGTAAGGGCAGCGCAAGCGATATCCTTTGCATTTTTGGGGTGGAATTAGGCGCAAATCATGCATATGCAATTGACTGAGGCATTGATTGGCAAAATCAGTTAGGCTAGCAATGCGTCATTCTAGACGTTTGGAGAAGGGGAGTTCTTTCCATGAGTAAATTTAAAATTGCGGTCGCAGCCATTGCTATCACTGGCCTAGCCGCTTGTAACCAAGCTGAAGACGCGACTGACGCCGCAACCGATGCTACCGCTGATGTTGCAGCAGACACTGCTGATGCCGCTGGCGATGCAGTTGATGCGACAACGGATGCTGCAACAGAAGTTGTTGAAGGTGCTGGTGATACAGTAGCTGACGCTGCTGATGATGCGCTGGATGCCGCTGGCGATGCTGCCGACGACATGGTCGATGCAGCAACTGACGCAGCAGAAGGTGCTGTTGATGGCGTTGTTGAGGATGCTGGCGATGCAGTTGATGACGCTGTAGACGAAGCGCTTCCAGGCTGATCACTGTCGACAGACAGATTCAGGGCTGCCAGTTGAAAAGCTGGCAGCCCTTTTTTTGTGAGGCTCATTTCGTCACGCCATCGAGCATTTTCTCGTATTCGTCATCAACCGGTTCCCATAGTTCGACCCGGCGGCCATCATTATCAACGATGTGGACGAACTTGCCGTAATCCTCTGTGATGATCTCATCGACGATCTCGACGCCTTCCTCGCGTAGGGTTTTGACCAGAGCCTCAAGGTCATCAACCCGGTAATTGATCATGAATTGTTGGTCGGGCGAGCCGAAATAATCGGTTTCGTGCTTGAACGGGCTCCACTGGGTGTGGCCAAACTGTTCAGGACTTTCGGCGTGGCGCCAGGTGAAATTGCTGCCATAGTTATCAACGCCAAGCCCGAGATGGCGGGCATACCAGTCGCGTGTGGCTTGTGAATTCTTGGCGCGAAAGAACACGCCGCCGATGGCGCGTACACGCGATTTGTCATTTTCTGGCATGGGTTAAGCTTCCCTAAAGCGACGACCCACTGGGCCAGGTCAGGGAATAATAGACGAATGCCCTAGAAAATCGAGTAGCCGCCATCGACCACGAATGTGCCACCGGTGTGATAGGTCGACGCGTCCGACGCCAAATAGACCGCGATACCGCCAAAATCATCCGGCTGACCCCAGCGCCGCACCGGGACACGCGGGATAACTTTAGAATTGAAGACATCCGATTCCTGACCGGCGGCAGTCATGTCAGTTGCGATCCAACCCGGCAGGATCGCATTGGCGCGGATGCCGTAACGCGCGGTTTCCACAGCAATCCCTTTCAACATCGAAATCAGACCGCCTTTGGTTGCGGCATAGGCTTGATTGCGCGCCGCCCCTTCAATTGCAGCGAGGGAAGCCACACCAATAATTGAACCACCCGGATCGCCGTCATTGGCCCGCGCCGTAATGTGTTTGACCGTTTCACGCATCGTCCAGAACGCGCCGTCAAGATTGACCGACATGTTCTTGCGCCATGTTTCGGTGTCCATTTCTGCGAAACTGCGGGCACCAAACCCAACGCCAGCATTGGCAAAACAGCTATCGATGCGGCCCATTGAAGAGATCGTCTCAGCCGTCGCCTGGGTCACGGCCAGCTCATCCGAGACATCAACAGACCAGGCTTTGACATCCCCCACGCCAAGCGCTGACAATTCGGTAATCGCGGCGTCATTGGCCGCCTGCTTGCGACCCCATATCGCGATACTGGCATTCGAGGCGGCCAAAGCACGGGCCATTCCGAGGCCAATCCCGCGATTACCGCCAGTAATCAGCGCAACTTTTCCGGTAAGGTCGAAGGGGGCGTATGTCATGTTAAAGATCTCCTGCAAGTCATCTGCAGGCCAGTTTGCGTTGCTGCCCACCGGGAAGGCAACCGCAGATTAACGCGTGGAACGAGGGTGAGACAGATGGACATATTTTTGTTCACGATCAATCTGCAATCTGAACAATCGCAGCGTGTCCAGGCCCAGAACCATGATCGGTTGATCGTCAATTCCAAGGTGCTCGAACAAAGGTGGGTTGGATGAAAGGATCATGAAATTCCTGATCCTGTGGCGACCAATGGATAATCGCCGAGCTGATACAATGCTGGCATCGGTGCGGATTAAATTCGCGCCGATCAGTAAACGCGTCTCCTCTGAGCGCAGCCGGGTCTGCGCCAGTCTGGCAAAAACCGGATTGATATACGTCACATCAGATCCGGTATCGATCAGCGCCAAGCCTTTCTTGCCGTTCAGTTTCACCTCGACAAAAGGCAGCCCCATGATTTCCTGATAGCGTAACCTGGTCACCACGCTATCTGCGACTCGATCAGGTCGGCCATTGTACAGAGTGATGCGGTTATGGGCGAAGTCAAAATCAATCACGCGCGCGCTAAAAGAATTAGCAGGCAGAACCGATTTATTGCCCGGAAATCTGCTTTGCGCATTCACGGCAGCCGGAATCATGTCGAGATTGATATCACCGACCGTCACCGGGCCTATTTGAGCGGTTGCAAAAATGCCCAGTCCGGACACTCCAAGTATGGATATGTCTTCCTGCTGCGCCACTGAATTTTGCTCGGTGAGCATACTCTCATCAATCAGAGCATAGGTTGCCGCTGTGTCGAGGATTCCAAGCCCCTCTTGGCCATTGATGCGGATCGTGATGGTCATGCGATGATCATCGTCGACAGTCATGTGAATGGCCTGCTGCTCGCTGGCAAAGCCAGGCTGCGCCGCATTTGTCCAAGCGACAATCAGGGCGAATATCAGCAAGCGTAAGGGCAGGGTCATGACAAATCTCCCTGCGGCAGTCATGGCCACCACCGCCAGGTCAGTGTGCCACTTACCGCGTGGTCAGGCAAATGCGCTCGCCGGAACTTGATGCTGCAAGTCCTCGCCAGCCAGAAACCGTCCAAGATTGTCAATAAACACTGCATCGGTGCGCAATTTGGCCTGTTCGGTTGAGGCCGAGACGTGCGCCGTGATGGTCACATCTTCGCGGTCCCAGAACGGGCTGTCTGCGGGCTGCGGCTCTTCGCGCATCACGTCCAGCGTTGCATGTCCGGGCTGGCCGGCATCCAGCCCGGCCAACAATGCCATCTCGTCAACCAATCCGCCGCGCCCAACATTCAGAAACAAAGCGCCCGGTTTCATCCCGGCGAAAAAGGCTGCATCGGCCAGGCTTTCCGTCTCTGGCGTATGCGGCACGCTTAACAAGACGGCATCCGCCAATTGCAGGTAAGGCTGCATATCATCCGGCATCACCACACGCTTGGCATGCTCACTTGTTGCACCAGACCGGCGCACTCCGGTCACCTCAGCGCCAAGCGCGCTTAGTCGCCGGGCCGCCGCCTGCCCAATCGCACCGAACCCGATAATCAGCCAATGCGTGTCGCTGATCTCACGATAGCCTAGCCGTCCCCACTGGTGCGCCGTTTGGGCCTGGCGACGGGCGCGGCCGTTTTGAAAATGATCCAACCCCGCCCAGAGCACCCATTCAGCAATGGCTTCTGATTGGGCGTGCGCGGAAGTGTATAGCGCCGCCTGCTTGCCAATCGCTTGCAGCATCGGATGCTCAAGCCCGGCGGCTGACGATTGAAACCAGTCGAAGCGTTCTAAACTGAACGTTTGCTTGAGGAAGCTTGCGACCGCTGGCCCGAAAAACGCGTCCGTGGTGCCATAAACAATTGCCGCGCTCGCCTCACTCTCGCCCCATGGGTAGGTCAATTCCCCCTGATCATTCATCACCATCGGTGTGATCTGGTCATGAAAGGGCTTGAGCGCAGCTTCGATGCGCGCGAACGTAGCGGAATGAACAAGCAGATGTCTCAAACGATTCTCCGGCTGTTGGGCTGTTGTCTGGCTGCGTTCCTGCCAGTGATCCAGGCCTATGGCCAGACCCCGACACGCAGTCAGGATTATTTACGCGACGTCATCGCCCTGTCCGAGACTCTCGGCAAATCCCATTCGATCCGGATCTTGTGCAATGGCCGTAATGATCAGCATTGGCGCGGGTACATGCAGCGCCTGCTGGATCTGGAAGCGCCCTATCAAGGCGGCTTGCGCCGGTCGATGGTTGATGGCTTCAATGCCGGATATGCCAACACAAATGCAGATCATTCCATTTGCGACGCCGATACGCTGGCGGCCGAACAACAATTTGCCGCTGAAGGCCAGGCCCTGACCCGGAAATTGGCGACCGAGAATATTCCGGGCCAGCCGAGGCGCTAGTCCGCCTCAGACCGTCGCCGCTGAGCCACAATTGCCAGACACCCAAACAGGAAAATATGCGCAACATTTGGCGCAGCGAAGACCATTATCTGACCGATGATCCCACCTGCCAGAAGTCCGGCAACGGCCAAGGCCAACATCAAGCTGAGCGGGTTCACTGCCGCAGCCCAGCGCGGCAGCATTGATCGCCCCGTTGCTACAGCATGAGAATAAAGCCCCGCACCGATAAGGGTCATCAACACGGACACAACAACAAGCGGTAATAGAAAGTCTGCAAATGCCAGGAATGCCCCAGCGGCCCCTATATGTTTCATATCCACAAGTTCCAGCGCATGTCCGCCCAGCGCTGCGCCGCCATGCATGAGCGCACCGCTGATCACGCCTGTTGCCGCCACTGCAAAGAAAATGGTCGCCCGTTTCGACCCTGACAGCGCTCTTGATATGCCCCAATACCCAAGGGCATAGAGTGGCAAACCGATGATGCCGAGATAATATCCGGCCAGCAGCGCATGTTCTGGCGGTGGCAAATTGCCAGAATGCTCTGGCATAGATTGAAGCCCATGCCACAATAGCAGACAATCGCCAGTACTGGCAGCAATGGCTGCGAGGCAGGCAATCCAGGCCCATCTACGAAGCGGTTCTAATTTCGGTTGATGTACAATCATGATGTCTCTTCCTGCTTTACTCGCGCCCGGCTCGCGCCTTGCCTCGACCTAGCGCCAACGCTTTGATCGCACCGCGAAAGGTCCGCACTTCTTGCAGGGTCCACGTCCCGCGCAGGAAAGCGGTGCGCAAATTATTCTTCATCACCTCATTCTTTTCCGGTGGATAGAAATAGCCGGCGCGTTCCAATTCGTCTTCAAAATGAACGAACATGCGTAGCACGTCTGCACGCGGTGCTGGTGCCTCAATACCTTCATTGGTGCCCTCGAACCGGCCCTGTCGGCCCTGCGCCGCGCCCCAATTGGAACAGAACACGCCTACCGCTTGGGCCAGATTGAGCGAGGCGAATTTCGGTTCAACCGGATAGGTCATGATCACATCGGCCAGTGCCACCACTTCACTCGGCATGCCATTATTCTCAGCCCCAAAGATCACGCCAGTCTTGAGACCGCGCTCAGCGATCAGCTCAACACTACCCGCCGCATCCGTCACCCGTTTTTGCAGCCCGCGCGGGCGCGCCGTTGCCGCGACGACCAGTTCAAGATCAGCGATTGCCTCCTGTGCTGTCGCAAACACACTCACGCTAACCCCGGCCTCAAAAGCACCTGCCGAGAGCGGCGTCGCCGCCGAGTTTGGCCAACCATCGCGCGGCGCAACCAAACGCAACTCACTCAAGCCAAAATTCAGCATCACCCGCGCTGCCGCACCGATATTCTCGCCAAGCTGGGGATTGTGCAGGATGATTGCGGGTGCAGAAGGTCTCATCTGCTTTCCCTGCCCACCCTTGGCCCCTTACGTCAATCACGCAAACGTAAGCGCGCAGCTTTTGACGCGGCTGCCCATCCTGCTATAGGGCAGCGCAAACCTGTATAGGCAAAGGAAAATATCGCATGGCAAAGATCAAGGTCGAAAACCCCATCGTTGAAATGGATGGCGATGAAATGACCCGCATCATCTGGAAGATGATCAAGGAGCAGCTAATCCTCCCTTATCTCGATATTGATCTGCAATATTACGACCTCAGCATTGAGTCACGCGATGAAACTGATGACCAAATCACCATAGACAGCGCCATGGCGACCAAGCAGCATGGCGTAGCTGTCAAATGTGCGACGATCACGCCGGATGAGCAGCGGGTTGAAGAGTTTAACCTCAAGCAGATGTGGCGCAGCCCAAACGGTACGATCCGCAACATTCTTGGCGGGGTTGTGTTTCGCGAACCGATTGTCGTCTCAAACGTGCCGCGCCTGGTTCCCGGCTGGACCCGGCCTGTCGTCATCGGCCGACATGCCTTTGGTGACCAGTACAAGGCCACCGATTTTCTGGTGCCCGGCAAGGGCAAGCTGACGATGAAATGGGAAGCAGCTGATGGTAGCGAGAGCATCGAGGAAGAAGTCTTCGATTTCCCGGATTCTGGCATCGCCATGGGGATGTACAACCTCGATCAGTCAATCCGCGACTTTGCCCGCGCCAGCCTGACTTATGGCCTGCAGCGCAAGTGGCCGGTTTACCTCTCGACCAAGAACACGATCCTGAAAAAGTATGATGGCCGGTTCAAAGACATCTTTCAGGAAATCTTCGACGCGGAATTCGCTGACAAGTTCGCCGAATTTGGCGGCACATATGAACACCGCTTGATCGACGATATGGTTGCTGCGGCGATGAAATGGTCTGGCGGTTATGTCTGGGCCTGTAAGAATTATGACGGCGATGTGCAGTCCGACACGGTGGCGCAAGGGTATGGCTCACTCGGCCTGATGACGTCTGTGCTAATGACCCCGGACGGCAAGACGGTTGAGGCCGAAGCGGCCCACGGCACCGTGACCCGCCACTATCGTAACCATCAAAAGGGCGAAGCGACCTCGACCAATTCCATCGCCTCGATCTATGCCTGGACGCAAGGCCTGACCCATCGCGGCCGGATGGACAACACGCCCGAGGTCAGCCAGTTCGCCAAACGGCTGGAGCAGACCATCATCAAGACCGTCGAAGGTGGCCAGATGACCAAGGATCTCGCGCTCCTGGTTGGACCAGAGCAAGAATGGCTGACCACGGAAGGCTTCCTCACGGCTGTCTCGGATAATTTCGAGAAAGCCATGACGGCGGCATAGTTGCCGACGGGCATGACCATAAGAAAGGCAGCTCCAGGCGACGAAAACGCGCTCGGAGCTGTCGGTGCGGCGACATTTCTGGAGAGTTTTGTCGAGGATATTACCGGGGCTGCTATCGTCGCGCACAGCCAGACCCAGCATGCGCCGGAGATTTACCGCACCTATCTGACCGCCGATGATCCGCGCTATGCCTGCTGGATCGCAGAATATAGCGCAACCGGCGCGCCGATTGGCTATGCCGTGACCTGTCCGCCAGACCTGCCGGTTGATTTGCAAGACGGCGATGTTGAGCTGAAACGGATTTACGTGTTCTCGCGTTTTCATGGCACCGGGGCGGGCAAGCAATTGAACGCTTTATCGGTCTCGCATGCCCGCGGCCTGAACGCTCCGCGTCTGTTGCTCGGTACCTATGAGGGCAACCATCGCGCTGTGGCGTTCTACAAGCGCGAAGGCTTCGTTCAGATCGGCACACGGCAATTTCAGGTCGGCAATGAGCTGTATGACGACATCATTATGGCGATGACTTTGTAAATCGTCCGATCGCTTAGCGGACCCGCTCAAGTGTGAAGCTGATGGAATATTCGAAAGGAAGGATGTTGGCAGGCAATGTCTCATCAACCGGAGTGAAGGTCCATTTGGCGACCGCTTTGCGAACCGCTTCGCCAAACTCCGGGCTTGGCTGACTTTCCGCAACGTCCACAATTGCGACACCGCCATTGTCGTCAAGACTAACAATAACCCGCACAAAACCGTAATCCGCGCTGACGTTTCTTGTTCGGGGATAGCGAATGCGCGCCCGTTTCCTGATCTTCAGTTCAACGCGCCGTCCGTCCAGTGTTTCTACAGTGATCCTGTCAGGGTTTGAGTTTTTTGAAGTTTTTATGGACAGGTTAATAAACCTGCGTTGAAGATCATCGATAAGGCCAGCAGCCTCTGGCATATCAGCGCAAAGGCGGATGGCCTGCTCTAGAGAGTCATAAGCCGCCTGATATTCCTCCAAATCTTCATACGCGATTGCCTCACCAGCGAGAATCATCGCGAACATGAAACTCTGCGTGTCACCACTCGCGACCAAAGCGGCTCGCGCCTTCGAAGCATATTTCAGCGCCCGTCGTCGATTTTCTGTGGCTTGTGCACCAACTTCGAATTGATTGGGTCGATAACTCTCAGAAAGTTCGCTAAATATATTTGCCGCAACAGCGGTTCCTGTCGCACCGGCTTGTTCCAGAACCGATTCTGCCGACTGTAAGCGGCTCCTCCACGTGCCGTAACGTCCGATCGCTTTGTATGCGATTGACGCCCGGTACAAACAATCAACCTGTTGCGCATAGGCCGACACCTGTCCGTAATTACTGGCACATTTGTCAAACCATGGCGGACTATTGTGAGTGTCACCCGATAGGCGGGAGACTTCCGCCAGAACATACGCGACGCGACCAGCCAGTTGCTGATGTGGTGGTAGGCGATTGGTTCTCTCAAAAAGAACTTCGCCTTGCTGACGTATAGTTTCTACATCGCCTGATTGAACAGCCGCGTCGAATGAGGACTGCAAGTCTGGAATCGATGCTTCATCTGCTGCAGCTTGTAGCAGTAAAGGTAAGCCCCAGACCGAAAGCATGGCCCAAATAACAATCGTGGTGGATCGCATCGCCCTACTCCACATGACCCCTGACACCAATATATGGCGCAATATTGTGGCTTTGGGAACAGGGCACATACAATCAATCCAGGATCAAAAATCAAAGCTAAACAGTCGGCTAGCCTTCGAATTCTATTCGGTACGTTTCGATCACCATATTGGCGAGCAGCTTCTCGCACATCTCCTTGACCCGTATTTCGGCATCGGCTTGCGCAATGCCGGTCAGGTCCAGTTCGATGACTTTGCCGATGCGCGCCGAGGCAACCTCGTCAAAGCCCATCCGGCCCAGCGTATCAGCGACCGCTTTGCCTTGCGGATCAAGCACACCCGGTTTCAGACCGACATGGACTATGGCTTTCATTTCACCGCTCCGTTAATGTCTACGATCTCTGCGCCTTGGCTTGATTCCTTGATGATACCAAGCCGGCGGGCAACCTCGGCATAGGCCTCTGTCACCCCGCCAAGGTCACGCCGGAAGCGATCCTTGTCGAGTTTCTCGTTGGTTTCCAAATCCCACAGACGGCAGCTATCCGGGCTGATCTCATCGGCCAGGATCACCCGCTGCATATCGTTCTCGAAAAAGCGACCAAATTCCAGTTTGAAGTCGATCAGACGAATGCCAACCGCTGCAAACAGCCCCGACATGAAATCATTCACCCGCAGCGCCATGGCGATCATCTCGTCCATCTCATGCGGCGCGGCCCAGTTAAACGCAGCGATATGTTCTTCGGACACCAGCGGATCGCCGAGCTCGTCTTTCTTGTAACAGAACTCGACAATCGCGCGCGGCAATTGCGTGCCCTCTTCGATGCCGAGCCGTTTCGACATCGTGCCAGCAGCGACATTGCGAACGATGACTTCAAGCGGAATAATCTCAACCTTCTTGATCAATTGCTCGCGCATATTCAGGCGCTTGATGAAGTGATGGGGAATGCCGACCGCGCCGAGCCGGGTCATCATATACTCACTGATACGGTTGTTCAGCACGCCCTTGCCGTCCAGAACAGCGCGTTTCTCGGCGTTGAAGGCGGTCGCGTCATCCTTGAAATACTGGATCAATGTGTTCGGTTCAGGCCCCTCATACAGGATCTTGGCCTTGCCCTCATAGATCATCCGCTTGCGTGTCATCAGCTCGCCCTTTTCGATTATCCAACCCGCGAACCGCCGCGCGCTATCGAGACAAGCGCCTGCCATACGCCAATGGGACCGTTGAAGCAAAACTTGTGCGCAGATCACGCGAATATTTCTAGCTTTCTGTCGCTTTCTCTTGCCCAGCGCCGTCATGCAAGCAACACTGCGCACGTATCTGTCATTGAGGACTATCATGATCAAATTCACACTCTGCGCCGTTTCTGCCCTGCTTTGCGCTGGCACTGCACTGGCTGATCAGACCTTGTTATCAGGCGGCGATGTCATCGATGTCGAGCGCGGCGTCACCCTTGAATCGCAGGATATCCTGATCGAGGACGGACGGATCACGGCCATCGGATCGACCGGCTCACTTGGCCCGGCTGCGGATGCGACAATTATCGATATGCGCGGCGCGACACTGCTGCCCGGCCTCAGTGACAGCCATGTTCACCTGACCGGCCGCTCCGACGTTCACGGCTATCGCCGCCTGACCGTGTCGACCCCGCGCGCCGCGATCTCAGGCGTTGCCAATGCCCGCAAGACGCTGATGGCAGGCTTTACCACGGTGCGTAATCTTGGCGCGCCAGGCTTTGCTGATGTCGATCTCATGACCGCGATTGAGGAGGGCGAAGTGCCGGGCCCTCGGATCATTCCAGCCGGGCGTTCGATCGGTATCACCGGCGGGCATTGCGACAATAATTTGCTGCCGTTCGAATATCACCAGACCGCTGGCGGGGTCGCCAATGGGCCATGGGGCGTGCGCCAGAAGGTTCGCGAGAACAAGAAATATGGCGCGCAGGTGATCAAATTCTGCGGCACAGGCGGCGTGCTCTCGAAAGGCACCTCAATCGGCGCGCAGCAGTTCAGCCTCGAAGAAATGACCGCCATCGTCGATGAAGCGCACCTGCTCGGCTTGAAAGTCGCGGTTCACGCGCACGGAACAGACGGGATCAACACGGCGCTCGAAGCGGGCGTCGACTCGGTCGAACATGCCAGCATGATCAGCGATGAGGGCATCGCCGCCGCCAAGGCGCAAGGCACCTATCTCTCGATGGACGTCTATGTGTCCGACTTCATCCTCAGCGAGGGCGAAGCGGCGGGCATCTTGCCGGAAAGCCTCGACAAGGAACGCCAAGTTGGTCAAGTCCAGCGCGAGCGCTTCAGAGCGGCGGTGGAAGCCGGGGTAGATATGGCGTTCGGCACGGATGCGGGCGTCTATAGCCACGGCCTGAACGGGCGTCAGTTCGCCTATATGGTTGAGTGGGGCATGACCCCAATGCAGGCAATCCAGGCCTCAACCATCCATAATGCCACCCTGTTTGGGCTGCAGTCTGAAATCGGTTCGATCAAAGTTGGCAAAGCCGCTGACATCATCGCCGTGTCTGGTAATCCGCTGTCTGATATACGCGAGCTGGAAGACGTAGATTTCGTCATGAAAGGCGGCGCGGTCTTCGTCAATACGCTCGGCGAATAACCGGCAGATACGACGCCGACCCCGTATGGTCATATAGGTGCTTGCACCCATACCCCCGCGCGCCCTATATCGACAGGTGAAAAGAACATTTAACGAAAGGCTGGCCCCTATGTCCGGATTTGATGATCGCGAACGCGCCGAAGAAGCTAAATTTGCCCTGGATGCGGCGACGCAGTTCAAAGTCATGGCGCGGCGCAACAAACTGCTCGGCCTGTGGGCGGCGGACCTGATGGATCTGCACGACGAGGACGCTGAAGCTTATGCCAAGTCAGTTGTCCTGTCTGACCTCGAAGAGGCTGGCGATGATGATGTCTTCCGTAAAGTCCGTGCTGGCTTTGATGAAAAACACGTAGACCGCTCTGACGCCCGGATCCGCGATCAAATGGCGGAATTGTTGCCAATCGCCCGTGAGCAAGTTCTCAAGGACGCTGGCTAAGCAGGCTTGATCCGCAGCGTGTTCGTCCCAACATTCTGCTTAACATCGCACCGCTAAAAGGACATCACTCTGATGACTGACGACGTACATAAATCTCTCGAAACAGCCGTAAAGGCCAATGACGTTCTGCTGTTCATGAAGGGCACGCCGACATTCCCGCAATGTGGATTCTCGTCGACTGTGGTTCAGGTGCTCGACTATTTGGGTGTCGAATACCAGGCCGTGAACGTGCTGGAAGACCAAGACGTGCGCGAAGGGATAAAAAGCTTTTCGCAATGGCCAACCATTCCGCAACTCTATGTCAAAGGTGAGTTCGTTGGCGGCTGTGATATTATCAAAGAAATGTTTGAGAATGGCGAGCTACGCGAGTTCATGACCGACAAGGGGATTGAGCTGGAGGCCGCCTGATGCGCCAACGCCTTGAGCCAAGCGCCGATCACCCGATTGCTATAGACCCAAAAATCGCTTGTGCCCGTGTCCTGGTGGATGGCCACATTGTGATCGATGCGGTTCAGTTTCTGGAACTCAAAGAAGCGAATTATCCAAAGGTCGCCTACTTGCCACGTGACGCTGCAGACTTTTCGCTTCTGGTGCGCTCGGACCATACAAGCTGGTGCCCCTATAAGGGCGAGGCCAGCTATTATCATATTAAGCGCGCCGATGGCAGTTTGAGTGAGAATGCGGTTTGGACTTATGAGACACCGTTTCCGGCTGTTGCTGCCATCAAAGATGCCCTTGCAGTCTATGCCGAGCGGGTTGATGGGATTGAGTTCAGCTAAACAAAAATAACCCGCCCAACAACAAAAGCGGAATGACTGACATGCCGAACAGATTACGTGCGAAGACATAGCGACCAACCCATTCGTCAATTGTGTCATCTCCGCTGGCTTGGGTTGTGGTGACCATCTCAACGGTCTGGCCTTTGATTACGCTATCATCATCGACGATATATTTTTGCAATGAGCCTTCAAAGAAAAGGCAGCCGAAATAGAACACGGCGCTAAACCCTACGCCGGTAAAGGCCACTGCAATGATGATCGGCACCAGTTCCGGCTTGGAAAACTGGCCCATCAGGTAAAGGCTCAAACCGAGCGTCAGCGCGCCAACGATCACCGCAATATGCTGTATTCGGCGCAAACGCGCGTAATTTGGTTGCCCACCTTCGGTCATCCCCATGTTGAGCCTCCTTTTCAAGTCAGCCACTTGAGTATAGCAGGTCGCCTATGACCACGCCACAAGCCCCCATTCGCCCAGATGCTGCACCGAAGGTTGGTCTCGTCTCGCTTGGTTGTCCAAAAGCGCTGGTCGATAGCGAGCGGATTGTCACAAGGCTGCGCGCCGAAGGCTACCAGATCAGCCCTGACTACAAAGGCGCAGACCTGGTTCTGGTCAATACGTGTGGCTTCCTCGACAGCGCCCGTGACGAGAGTCTGGAGGCGATTGGCGAAGCGATCGAAGCCAACGGCAAAGTCATCGTCACCGGATGTCTCGGCGCGGAACCCGAGGTGATCCAGGCCGCGCACCCGAAAGTTCTGGCCGTCACTGGCCCGCACCAGTACGAGCAAGTGATGGACGCGGTGCACACGTATTTGACCCCGCCACATGACCCCCACATGGATCTTGTGCCGGAAAGCGGTCTGCGCCTGACCCCGCGCCATTATGCCTATTTGAAGATATCGGAAGGCTGTAACAATCGCTGCAGCTTCTGCATCATTCCAAAACTGCGCGGCGATTTGGCGAGCCGCCCAATCCATCATGTGCTGACCGAGGCAGAGCAATTGGTCCGGGCCGGGGTCAAGGAATTGCTGGTCATCAGCCAGGATACCAGCGCCTATGGCCTGGATGTAAAATATGCGCCGCAAATGTGGAAGGGTGAGGAATACCAGACCCGCTTTATCGACCTGGCACGCGGACTGGGCAGCCTCGGCGTCTGGACGCGGCTGCACTATGTTTACCCCTACCCACACGTCGACAAGGTCATTCCACTCATGGCCGAGGGCTTGATCACGCCCTATCTCGACATCCCGTTCCAGCATGCCAGCGCGCCGGTCCTCAAAGCGATGAAACGTCCCGGCGGGCAGGATAAAGTCCTCAGCCGAATTGCCAACTGGCGCCGCGATGTGCCTGACCTGGCGATCCGCTCGACGTTCATTGTCGGCTTTCCGGGAGAAACCGAGGAAGATTTCGATATCCTGCTTGAGTTCATCAAAGAGGCAAAAATCGACCGGGCGGGCTGTTTCAAATACGAGAATGTCATCCACGCCGACAGCCGCGACCTGCCGGGGCATCTGCCCGAAGAGGTCAAGGAAGAGCGCTGGCATCGCTTCATGGCGGCGCAGGTCGAGGTCTCAGCTGCCCGCGCGAAAGCCCAGATCGGCACGGTGCAAGACGTCATCATTGATGCCACCGGCGAAACGGCTGGCAGCTATCTGGCGCGCTCGAAAGCCGACGCTCCTGAAGTGGATGGCATGGTCCACCTGACCAGCAACCTGCACCTGGAATCGGGTGATATCGTCGCTGCGAAGATCACTGACGCCGACGAATACGACCTCTTCGGCGACGCGGTTTAGGACCAGCGTACCATCTGGTCAGGTCAGTTACGTTTCGCAAGCATGAGAATCGCGAAGACGTGAATATCAAGTGACGCATACATGGTTTATCCGTTAAGGTTGACCCATTGGGCCGACCATAAGTACACGCCAGGCGGAGTTTGAACGATGCACTATTCTCCACATCGCATCCAGAAATTGCCATGCTAACCAAATTGCTATTCAGCCTCGTAGCAGGGTTCGCTGTCTTTAATGGGGCCTTACTGTCCATTGCGCACCTGCAAACGGGGGCGACCTGTCCGATGATCGGGCCGCTGCCCGCCTGTTATCTTGTTCTGACCGGTTACACGCTGGTATTGGTATCGGTCTGGCTGAAGCGAACCTGGCGTGCGCGTCTGTTCTGGCTCGGTTGGTCGCCCGTTGCGCTGCTTGCGGGGCTGGGAACTGGCCTGCAATTGACCCGCGGCGAAACTTGCCCGCGCACGGCTGGAGGCATCCCGCAATGCTTCATCTCACTCGCTATGGTTGTGGCTTTACTGGTCCTCTGGCTGCTCATCCGCCATCGCACAACAGCAATGACAGAGACGAGGTAAGCGCGAGATGAAACCTATAAAGGCAATTGCATTTTGTTTCCTGCTGGCTGGCTGCACGTCAGTCTATACGCCAGCACCGCCGCCCAATCTGCTTATCGAGATGACGCAAGTTGGGACTGACAGGTCCCCTTCCCAGTCAACCTCACGCGGTGAGATGCTGTATGTCACAGACCGCGACTGGCATGACGACACTGGCCAATACGGCGTTGACCGCTCGACCTCAATGGCTTTCGGGACAGTCGTCATAGGGGTTGCCAATATGACCGATACAGGGTTTGCGACCTATGCAGCTGGGCAGGCAGCGCCCCGATCCAAGCCTGAATACGCAGTACAGAGTTTTGCCGAGCTTGGCCGGTTTCCCGGCACACCTCTGGCTTTCAGCATTACCGATGGAGTCCTCAGCCGCGATCGCCCGCTGCAATTAGCCTATCAACACAAAGGGGCAGAATTTCAAGCCGAACTGACACGCCAACTGGCTGCGCAAGGCACTGAAGATGTTGTCCTGTACGTGCACGGGTTTGATAATACATTTGAGGAAGGTGCCTATAACCTGTTTGAGCTTTGGCACTATTCCGGCCGATCCAGCGTGCCGGTTCTGTTCAGCTGGCCGACGGGAAAAGCCAGTCTCACCAGCTATCTGGGCGACACTCAAAATGGTGCCTTCTCGACCTATCATCTCAAGGAAACCCTGCGCCTGATCAGCGCCACAGAGGCGGTCAACAGCATCTCGGTCATCGCCCATAGTCACGGCGCATCCATCGTGTCCACAGCTTTGCGCGAACTGCTCATCGAGACACGCGGGGCGGTCATGTCGATGCGCGATACTTATCGGATCGACACCTTGATTATGGCCGCTCCAGACATTGATCTTGGGGTCATGGAACAACGCCTTGTGGCAGAAGCATTCGGTATCGGGTTTGGCCAAATCAATGTCTATCTCAACCCAGACGACAATGCCCTCGGGCTTGCCGGCTGGCTCTTCGGAGACACTCGGTTTGGCGCGATGACGCCGGATGAAATGTCTGAGGAATCACGGGCCGTGTTTCGCGGTGTGAAGTCGGTGTCATTCATTCTGGTCGAGGATGCCAATAAATATGATCGCCATAGTTATTTCCGCCTGCATCCGGGGGTCCTGGCTGATATTGGTGTGACTTTGAAAACAGGTGCCCGCCCCGGGGATGAGGAGCGCCCGCTTGAACATCTCGACCTCAACTTCTGGCAAATAGATGACCGCTACCTGCCAAAAGCAACCAAGACAGGCGACTACGAGTAATTTCTGCTGCTCAATGGTGGCGCAAGTCTCAGGACCTGAGCCATGCGCGTCATTAGCGACCAAGCCAAATCGGTGAAGACCAGGCCATTTCGGCTTGGACTGCCGGGACATTTGACGGCGGTTCGCGGCCAAGGCGCAGCGCATCATAAGTAGACCAACGACAAGTTGGATTTTGCAATACCCGAACATAATAAAACGCATTCTGACCGGGCTGATAGTCAGTGTCGGTCCACATTGTCTTTAACTCACCAGCGCCGCGCCCCGGCTCAATCTGGCAATTGCTGAGGTCAACGCTGGCCGTGGTCGCCGCGCAGCGTCCGGTTTCAGGGTCGATAGGCCGATCTTCGCTACACAGCACATCCAGGACAATTTCATTCATTTCACCGCCTTCAGTCCAGCCTTTGATGATCTGCACTTTGTCCAGCGGCGCACTCAACGGGTCACGGCCAGTCCAGATCAGAAAACGAGGCGCGCCTTCAATTGGTGGGCTAAGACGACCGCCCATTGGCACACCATCAGAGTAAGCGATTTCAATTGCGTCAAGCCGGGTTGCAAGGTCTTCATCATAGGCGAAGCTAGCGAAGAACCGGAGCTGAATGCGGGTGCCGCTTGTGGCATACACTTCCTTGCGCTGCATCGCCTGAAACAGGGCATCACGGGTATTTTCAGGTGCCCAAATTGCTGCCAGACCGCCTGGGTTTCGCTTCAGGTTCGCGTACTCACCTGAACGGCCCGGGCTGAGGCGTCGCTTGGCCGAGGCACTGCTAAACCCGGACACGCCGCGATAATCCCATTCCTCTGTATCGCCTGGGGTTGAATTGTGAGAATCAGTGCTGCCAATCATGCCAAACTCGAGCGGGTTGAACCCGAGCTCATCTTCGAGTGCGAGGCCCTTTTTCAAGCCATCGCGAACCATCGACGTTGGGAAAATACAGCCGGTGACTTGATCCTCGGCGCAACGCGGCAGGAATTGTTCGAAAGCACATTCCTCGTCGGTCGTCCCGAAGCCAATCGCGCACTCGGAATTGCCCTTGATTTG
The DNA here is from genome assembly GCA_021776655.1 of Henriciella sp. GTDB lineage: Bacteria > Pseudomonadota > Alphaproteobacteria > Caulobacterales > Hyphomonadaceae > Henriciella. The sequence continues at coordinate 71,589 of JAJFFK010000007.1, forward strand.
GTACATTTCGACCAGCGGCTCGTAGCGATCACGCAGGCCCCAATCATCAATCGTATAGGCATCGCCATCAATCGTTTGGCCGGCAAAAGCGAGCCCCCAAGTCTTGTTTGGATTGTGCGGAATGGTGAGGAATTCGCACGGCTGCGTACATCCCGTGCTTAGTCGTTTCCAGAGATCAATTTCGGTCAGTGCGTCGAAGGCAGACACGGCAGAGCCCGGAACATCGCTGCTGCGAAAGATGACATTGCGATGGATCTTGCCGGAATCCGGTAGCGGCGGGGAGTATTCATACGCGGCAAATGTCGTAAATTCACCCGGCGTATTGTGAGCTTCAGCTGTCGCAACGATACTGGCCCAGGCCTGTTCGGCATAAAGGCGGGTCTTTTCCGCTTGCTCGGCATCCCCGCTGATCAGCGAGACCGGGGGCCGCTGCACACCGGATTTACGCAGCTCCAGAAACAGTTTGATGCCGGGCTGTTCCATCCGGTCACACAGGTTTCGAATCGCAGCGCTCGCGTCGGAGGCCGCGCATTGCTGGCCTAGTCCAAACCCTTCGGCATGATCGGTAATCGCAGCAAAATCGAGCGGGACAGTCAGCTGCGTCGTTTCACCAGCCAGGTTCTCAACCGCTTCGCCTTTGGCAAAACGATACGATTGATCAACGTCGAAACGATTGCCGAATATGTAGGAGTCAAAAGACAAGCTCGAATGGACGTGCAGGTCGCCGAAATAGACATTTCGCAACCGATTGCCTGACTGGGACAATCTCGCACGCGGCTCAGGGTTCTCAAAGGCCGCTTCGTTCTGCGCGGCAGCGTCTGCGCGAAGGGCGACAATTGCGTCGGCGTTCAGCACCGGCGCTGACAAGCGGTTTTGCAAGACCTGATAGCCAGCGACCGCGACCGCAATAAGAGTAACACCTATGCCAAGCAGCCAACGCATATCTATTCCTCCGCCTCTGCCAAATAGTGACCGACCGGACAATGAATGACAAGCATCACCCTAAGCTCCAAACTCAATCTGATCTCTACGACGTGGCGACCGCTGGCTTATGCAAATCATTCAACAAGCGTACCTGTGACGCGGCGCTGCGCCACAGGAATGTTCGCGGTAGGCCGAGCCGCGCGCTGGCTTGCGCCGCCGGGCCAGTCAAGTCGGGCACACGTTCGGCTATTTGGGCCATCAGCTTGACCACCCACTCACCGCGTGGGCTCAGATCGTAGTCTGGCCCAAGCTCCAGACAGGTACGCACGTGTTTTGGCAGAATCGCAATCGCGGCATGGACCAAAGCGCTTTGCAGTCCGCGCGGCACCCATTTCGCAGCTTCGCCGGAACGCATAATATCAAGAAATTCCAGATTGATCGGATGTGGCTCGAACCGCGGCATGAGCTGGGCCAGCATCACATCAAAATCAGCCAGCGACAGGATCGGGCGTTCGACGCCATACAATTTGGTCACGGTCTCACCTTCGGCAAAAAAGCGGCTCTTGTCGGCCTCACTGACCGGGCGAACAAACCGGTCATAGGCGGTCAGGAAGCCGTAACCCGCAGTGGCGCTAACCCAGGCCAAAAGCTCGGCGTCGAGTGCTTTGTAAGCCTCACCTGAAGGCGTGGTTCCAGCCACGCCCGCATGCATATTATTGACGCCTTGAATGACCCGGCGCGCGGCACTTTGCGGTCCGAAGACGCCAACCATCGCCGCGATCCCGGTGCGTTTCGAGCGACCGATTGGGTCGGTCTTGAAGACTGAATGATCCCAGACGCCGGAGCGAATACGGGCATCGGCAAATTCCAGCAGCACGGCACAGATACCGCCAATGGCCAGCGCGACCGGGTTCTTGAACACGCGCCACGACATCGAATCTGGCGCAACCAAAGCAGCCTCGCCGCGTGGCCTCGAGAAATCGACCTTCCATCCAAGATAGGTTTTACTGCCTGCCATGTCCTGCTCCACCTTTCGGAGCTTAACCTATCCCGCCATCGCGGCAATTGCTGCCGCAACTGCAACCACCCGGTGCGCTTCTTCCAGATGTAGCAGCTCAGTCATCTTGCCGTTGACCTTGATGACGCCCTTGCCAGCATTCTCCGGATCCGCAAACGCGGCAATGATCGCATGTGCCTGTTCGACATCTTCCGGGGCAGGCGCAAATATCCGGTTCGCCGCATCCAGTTGCGATGGGTGAATCAGGGTCTTGCCATCAAAGCCAAGGGCGCGGCCTTGCACGCATTCTATTTCAAGCCCATCGCCATCACCAATACCGTTAAACACGCCATCAATCGCCAGCAGGTCATAAGCGCGCGCAGCCGCGACACTCAAACCGAGGGCGGTTTGAAAGCCAGTCCGATGTGGCGGATTGGTCTCAGCGCGCATTTCCTTGGCCAGATCATTGGTGCCCATGACAAACGCGGTCAGACGGGTTCGGCCAACCGCTTCGGCAATGTCCTGAATGTTGAGGATCGCTTTAGGCATCTCGATCATCACCCAGAGGCCCATATTGTCCGGCGCGCCAGCTCTGCTCATCGCGTCGTTCAGGCGATCAATATCGCTACCATCAATGACTTTGGGCGCAAGGATTGCGTCCGGCCCAGCCGCCACGGCAGCCTTCAAATCACCCAACCCCCATTCGGTATCAAGGCCGTTGATCCGGATCACCACTTCACGATTACCGTAGCCGCGCTGCTTCACCATCGCACACACCATGTCGCGCGCCTCAAGCTTGGCGTCAGGCGCGACAGCATCTTCAAGGTCGAGGATCAACGTGTCCGCAGGCAGAGCCTTGGCTTTTTCCAATGCGCGGGCGTTGGCGCCGGGCATATATAGACAAGAACGGCGAGGACGGTTGGCGGTCATGACAGGGCTTCCTTGACGGCAAATAGATCAGCAGGCACGACTGCCCGACCTTTCCGAGCAAATCAACCGCGTGGCCAATGATATGACCAATAGACCACACCTGCGATGGGCGACCCCCGCCGACGATGACGCGCTGGGCCAGATCATGTACGATGCGGTGCGCAATGGCCCTAGCCGTTACACTGAAGCCCAGAGAGCCGCTTGGGTGTCAGAGCCACGCAAGGGGGCTGACTGGACGGCTAAACTCGCCAGGCAACACGCAATTATTGGTGAGCAGGATGCGCGCATACTCGGTTTCATGACCCTGGCCGCTGAGGGTTATGTCGATTTTGCTTTTATCCGACCCGAAGCTCAGGGCAGCGGTCTGTTCCGGCAACTCTACAACAAGATTGAGGCCCGCGCCCGAAGCGAAGGCGAAACCCGGCTCTGGACACATGCCAGCCTGATGGCGCATTCCGCCTTTGCTGCGATGGGGTTCACCATTCTCACGCCAGAAACTGTCCAGACGGGCGGCCAGAGTTTGGACCGCTTCAAAATGGAGAAGCGATTATGACTGCGTTGCCAATATCAGGTCATGTCGCGGCCGGATTTGAACCTGTCCGCGACGCTTTTGAAGCAAACTTCGCGGGCGACAAAGAGCTCGGCGCCGGATTTGCCGCCTATCTGGATGGCGAATGCGTGATCGATCTGCATGGCGGCTGGGCCGACCGGGCAAAATCGAAGCTCTGGGACGGCCACACGATCGCGCCGATCTATTCGACCACCAAACCAATTGCCGCGCTGGTTCTGGCTAGCATGATCGGCCAACTCCCCGCCGGATATGAAACCCCGGTTGCTGATGTCTGGTCCGACTTCGGCGTGCATGGAAAAGCCGCTATCACAATTGGCGAAATGGTCTCACATCAGGCTGGGCTGCCGGGCTTTGTGAACCCAGTTGACCCGGCCATCTGGCTTGATCCACCCGCCTGCGCCGCTGCGCTCGCTGCGCTTGAGCCGATGTGGGTACCTGGGTCTGCGCATGGTTATCACCCGCTGAGCTGGGGTTATCTAATCGGTGAACTGGTCGCCCGGATCGATGGCCGCACGCTCGGCACCGTGCTGCGTGAGGATTTCTCCGAGCCTGCGAGCATTGATTTCCACATCGGTACACCGTCTGAGCATCATCCTCGGATCGCCGACATCATGCGCCCGCGCGCGCTGCCTGATCTCGGCGAGATCAATGATGCAACCCGCGCGGCGTTCCTGACCAAGTGGGCTGCGCCGAACCGTGGCGGGGCGGTCTGGCGAGAGATTGAAATCCCGTCTGCCAATGGCCACGGCAGCGCCAAAGCGGTTGCGCAGCTTTACGGTATTCTCGCCCATGCGGGACGACTTGAAGGCAAGCAGATCATTGCGCAAACCAGCTACGACGCGATGGCCGAGAGCCGCACCAAGGGTCAGGATCTGGTTCTGCCTTTCGTCACTGAGTTCGCTGCCGGGATGATGCGTAACAATCTCGGCATCTATGGGCCTAACCCAGACACGCTATGTCATTCCGGCTGGGGCGGCTCATTGGCGCTCGGCGATCCGGATCGACACCTCTCAGCCGCTTATGTAATGAACCGGCAATCCAACAGCCTGCAAGGCGACCCAAGGGCGACACGATTGGTGCAGGCATTGTATGGCTGTTTGTGATTGGCACACGTCTTGCGAAGGTAAGGGCAGAGTTTGGAAGCCTCTACACTTTTGTATCACTTTGGTCCGGCCTATGTGCCGGGCTTTTTTTTGAGCACATTTTCGCTCACGGCTATTTCGGTGCTTCGCACCTAGCCTCGCGCGGGCGCGCCGCATTAGCGCCGGGCAGCCTTGCTACCTGAATATCTTACCTCACTGATGCGGCTGCACGCGCCAGCCTCTTGGCTTTAGCTTCGCCGACCATGCTATCGGTGGTGAACACAATCAGCGCGGTCCAGATGCAGGCAAAAGCGACGGCATGAGTTGGTCCGAAGGCCTCCTTGAAGATGAACACCGAAATGATGAATTGCAAAGTCGGCCCGATATATTGCATCATCCCTATCGTCGACAGGCGCAAGCGCTTGGCACCGAGGCCGAACAGGATCAGCGGCACAGCGGTAATTGGCCCGGACAGGAGCAGCATCGGAATATCCGTGCCGCCCTCGCCGATGATCCGGCCATCTGGCTGACCGATGAACCAGCCCATCCAGATCAGCGCCAGCGGGGCGAGCATCGCCGCCTCAACCACAAACCCGGCCCGGCTATCGACCTGCACCTGTTTGCGGATCACCGAATAAAACGCGAACGAGAAACACAAGACCAGCGCAATCCACGGGACATAGCCGAGCGCCATGGTCATCACCACAACACCGATCGTTGCGATCGCCACAGCGAGCCATTGCGCGATCCGCAAGCGCTCAGCAAAGAACAGTGCCCCGATCAGAACATTGACCAGCGGATTGATATAATAGCCAAGGCTCGCTTCGATCACCCGTTCCTGCGACACGGCCCAGATATAGACCATCCAGTTAAGCCCGATCAGCAGCGACGAAATGCTGAGCCAAAGCAGGTGTTGGCGCGTCATCGCAGCGCGCAGCTGGCTCCAATTGCGCGCCAGAAAAATCAGGAAAAGCCCGGTCGGCACGCTCCAGATAATCCGGTGCGCCAGCATCTCCTGCGGCGCAATATGGCCAAGCGCGCGGAAATATAGCGGCAAGCCGCCCCAGATCGTGTAGCAGCCAAGCGCGCAAAGAAATCCGAAGCGAATTGAGTTCGACATGGCTGCCCCGTATCAATGCTTGAGACGAAACACCACCCGAAAATTGTGCTCACACCTTTTGGGTCTGTCCCGCGCTAAAGGCTGGGTTTTGTCCCGCGTCAACGCCCTTCGGGCAACGCGTGACGCGAAGCGTCTTAGCGCGTTGCAAAACCAGAGCCTTAGCGCGAGGCAAGATCCAAACATACCCATCCCCCCGGCCCACCTCACCGATGTCCGCTTATACAGATAGAGCCTTGCGCGGATGCGGCACGCGGGCCTCACCGTAGCTTAACAATGGTTGCGTTCGAGGCTTAAACACCGC
>JAJFFK010000008.1 GCA_021776655.1 Henriciella sp.
CTTTCTTCAAATCACTGAAAGCTGAGTTGATCTGGCGGCATACTTGGACCACGCGGAGAAAAACAGAGGCCGCGCTATTTCAATATATCAACGGCTTCTACAACCCACGCCGAAGGCACTCAGCCCTCGGATGGAAAAGCCCCTTGGCTTTCGAAAGAAAGGCAGCTTAAATGAGACGCAGGGTCGGAACAAAAGCGTGACAGGTCCAGTATGGAGGCGGTTGAGTTACGCCTGCTTGCTCGAGCCGGGTCTGAAGCCGAGCGACTTGGGTTCAGTCACTTTGTGATTCTGCATATACGGGATCGAAATTTACCGCTTGCAGGCGGCTTGAACAGCATGTCCATATTCGGCGCAGATGAGAAACGCATTACGACGTATGAGGCGCTCGTTCGTGATCGCTATGAACGAGACTACGCCGCTGCCCCGCGTGCCTGGTGGAACCCCGGCCTGACCGCCATTGTCCAGCCCATAAACGCTGAAGACGGGGAGGACGCATTTCCAGCCCTCGAACTCTACGACACGCTCAACCGCTCCAAACTGGCTCGATAACAGGGCGGATTAGATAAAGCTTCAATTTGGAGCGCACGGTGGGGTAATGGTGGGGTTTTCTAGCTACAATAAATTAATAATTCAATAAATACAGTATCAAACAAAATTAATGTGGCGGAGAGGAAGGGATTCGAACCCTCGATACGCGTTAACGTATACTCCCTTAGCAGGGGAGCGCCTTCAGCCACTCGGCCACCTCTCCGACGCTTGAATGCCCTAGTAATAACCCGCATTGTTTGCAAGCCGCTTTATCGGCTGCCGGAATGAAATTGCTGGAGGATGCTCAACCCACATAGATAAGCACTGTTCGACTTGCCAATCCCCCCTGGCAGGGCTTATCGAGCACTGATGAACAAGATTACTTTGCACAAAGGCGATTTACCCGCCAATCTCGACCTTGGATCCGTGATCGCAGTTGACACTGAAGCCATGGGATTAAACCCGGCGCGCGACGCGCTTTGTGTTGTCCAATTATCCAGCGGCGATGGTAGCGCTCATGTCGTGCAGCTGCAGCGCGACTATAACTGTCCCCACCTAAAGGCGATGCTTGAGAACCCGAATATCCTGAAAATTTTCCATTTTGCCCGGTTTGATGTCGCGATGATGCAGCGATGGCTGGGGATAGCTTGTGCGCCAATCTGGTGTACCAAGATCGCGTCGAAACTGGCACGTACGTATACAGATCGCCACGGTTTGAAGGATGTCACCCGCGAGATTGCCGGCGTTAATATGGATAAAGCGCAGCAATCTTCAGATTGGGGTGCGGCTGACCTGAGCGATGCACAAATACAGTACGCCGCCAGTGATGTTTTGCATTTGCATGCGATCAAAAGTGGTTTGGAGAATATGCTGAGACGCGAGAATCGGATTGAGTTAGCGCAAGCGTGTTTTGAGTTTCTACCAACGCGCGCTCACCTTGATCTGGCGGGTTGGGGTGATAATGACATATTTGCCCATAGCTGATCGCGAGAAAATGTGACGGAACTGTCACATCATAATTGCTGTTCGAGATGAGGTTTGTCGCTTATGGATAGAGTATGACTATCGCTGCAAAACACACTGACGCTCTGGCGACCTGGGAGCCGAAACGCCAAATGACATTGGCGCAAGTGCGTAAGCGATCGTCGATCGTCGCCGTGCTGCGGATACTATTTGTGGTTTGTGCGGCGACTTCGGCCGGGATCATGATTGGGCCAATTGTTGCAAGTTCCCTGGAGGGCGCGAATGCTGACCCCGTAAATCTGGCGGCAGATGAGGTCGTCACAATGGTCAATGCCCGCTTTACAGGGCACAATAATTCTGGCGAAGCATTTGTGATTACGGCAGATACCGCACGCCGTCGACGAACGGACTCAAGCATCGTTGACCTCAAAAACCCTCGGCTAATTGATGAGTCTGGTACAGTGGTGACGGCACCGTCAGGGGTCTATAACCAGAATAGTGAGTATCTCGACCTGTTTGAAGATGTGAAGGTAAGCGATGGACAAGGCTATGATTTCATTACCACAGCCGCTCGCGTCTTTGTGCAAGAGGGACGTGTCGCCGGATTAGAACCATTAATCGGTAATGGCCCCCTTGGCGATTTACGATCTGACTCTTATGAAATAGTAGACGAAGGAGATCGTGTGATCCTTCGTGGGAATGTTGATATTACGATTTATCCGGATGGCCAGCCTGAACCGGATACCGAAACGGATGAGTAGAGTGGTGAAAAGATGTATAAATTCCTGATCGTCGGAGCCGTGGCTCTCTCTTTGAGTTTGCCAGTGATCGCTCAGGTCTCTGGTGAAGGTGGACCTATTCGGGTCAAGGCTGATCGTTCTGAAGTGCTGGAGAGAGAACGAAAAGTTATTTTGATCGACAATGTTGATATTACCCAAGGGGACGCACGTTTGCGGGCTGACATTGTGACGCTTGCTTATGGCGGGCAGGGCAGCACGACAACGGATGGCCTTGGCTCAGCATTTGGGGATATCGAAACCATGACGGCGCGCGGATCGGTCTTCTACATCACGACAGACCTCAAAGCGACCGGCGATTTGGGTATTTACAACGCGAGTACAGATACGATTACCTTGACAGGTAACGTCGTTCTGGTGCGCGGAGAAGATGTCGCCAAGGGACAGCGACTCGTGATGCAGTTAACAGCAGGTGTGACGACTCTAGACGGTGGTGGCAGTCAGGTTCAGATGGTGATTATCCCGAACGAAGACCGAGACGGATAAAATTCAATCTATCCCTGTCACTCGATTTTAAGCCTGTTAGATTAAGTGATTAAGCGAAGTATCGTGCTTGAGGGAGCAATTTAAAATGGACAAGACCGGCCAAGGCCTCGTTGCGAGTGGACTTGCTAAGACATTTGGCAAGCGCCAGGTCGTCCGTGATGTCTCCCTGTCTCTACAGCGTGGCGAGACAGTTGGGCTGCTTGGACCAAACGGGGCCGGTAAAACCACATGCTTTTACATGATTATGGGTTTGATCGCTGCTGATGGCGGCGCAATTACGATTGATGGTGCCGACGTAACCGGCCTGCCGATGTATCAGCGCGCTCGTTTAGGGCTGGGATACCTGCCTCAGGAAGCCTCGATTTTCCGTGGTATGAGTGTTGAAGAAAATATCATGGCTGTCGTGGAATTGGTCGAACGAGACAGATCAGAGCGGCAAAATCAAGTTGATGCACTATTGGAAGAGCTTCACATAACGCATCTGCGTAAACAGCCGGCGACTTCACTCTCTGGTGGTGAGCGTCGCCGGGTTGAGATCGCGCGAGCGCTGGCATCAAAGCCTAGCTTCATGCTGCTTGATGAGCCGTTTACAGGTATCGATCCACTGGCAATTTCGGATATTTCCGATCTGGTTGGCTACCTCAAGAATAGAGGTTTGGGCGTATTGATCACAGATCACCAGGTTCGTGAGACTCTGGAAATTGTCGATCGCGCATCAATTATCTATGAAGGCGGGGTGCTATTCGAGGGGGCACCTGAAGAAGTGCTCGCCAGCGAAGACGTTCGCCGCGTTTACCTCGGCCAGCGTTTCGCGGCTTAGGGGTATTTGATTATGGGTACCCACCAAAGACTCGATATGCGTCAGGGGCAATCCCTGGTTATGACGCCGCAACTGCAGCAGGCGATCAAGCTTTTGCAATTGTCCAATCAGGAATTGGCGGAATTCGTTGCGGAAGAGGTTGAGCGAAACCCGCTTTTGGAGCGCGGCGATGCAAATGATCAAAACGATATTGAAGAAGGTGAGAATCCCGATCCTAAACGCCGCGAAGAACTTTCTTTAGACGATACGAGCGGCATGAATGAAGCACGCGAAGCGCTTGATGCCCCAGATGGTGATGTGTTCGAAGCCGGCACAGGCTCTGATGTTGCGACGACTGCAAACGCTATGAGTAGCGGACCATCAGCGACAACTGATTGGTCTCAAGCAGGAGCGGGCAAAGGATCGGGCGATGATTTTGATATTATTGGTCACCTGACCAGCGAAAAGAGCTTGCGCGAGCATCTGCGCAACCAGCTGAATATGTCTGGCCTGTCACAGGCAGATCGTTTGATCGCGGCGCGTTTGATCGACGAAACCGACGATGCAGGATACTGCAAAGTTGAGCCTGCAGAGATTGCAAAGACTCTAGGGGCGGATACTGCGAATGTCGCAGCTGTTTTGGATATCTGCCAGGGGTTTGATCCAACCGGTGTTATGGCCCGTGATCTGACTGAGTGTCTGGCTCTGCAGCTGATTGAACGCGACCGATACGACCCGGTTATGCAGTGTTTTCTTAAAAACCTGCACCTCGCCGCCAAGCATGATATCAAGGGACTGTCGACCGCTTGTGGGGTCGACAAAGAAGATGTCACTGACATGCTAGCCGAACTCCGGGGCCTTAGCCCGCGTCCGGCTTCGGGGTTTTCAACTGAGGCAACAATTGCTGTTGTTCCAGACGTTTACATTCGTGAGTTACCGAATGGCATGTTTGCAGTTGAGCTTAACAGCGAAACATTGCCCAGAGTCCTGATGGACAATGCCTATTATGCCGAGGTCAATTCACTGCCCATGCGCGACGAGGAAAAAGAGTTCATTTCAGAATGTGCAGCGAACGCATCCTGGCTGATCAAGTCTTTGGATCAACGGGCCCGCACAATCCTGAAAGTGTCGAGTGAAATTGTCCGCCAACAAGATGCGTTCTTTGCGCATGGGGTGGCACATTTACGGCCGCTAAATCTGAAACAGGTCGCAGACGCTATCGAAATGCACGAAAGCACAGTTAGCCGTGTGACATCAAACAAATACATGTCGACACCGCGCGGTCTGTTTGAGCTGAAATACTTCTTCTCGGCTTCAATTCCAGCAACGGGTGGCGGTGAAGCGCATTCCGCTGAAGCCGTACGTCACCGAATCAAGCAGCTGATTGTGGAGGAGGGGCCCAAGGTTCTGTCCGATGACAAGATCGTGGAGATTCTAACTGAGTTTGGAATTGAGATCGCCCGCCGAACTGTTGCAAAGTATCGTGAGAGCTTAAATATCCCAAGCAGCGTACAGCGCCGCAGGATTCTGAAAGCCAGCGCATAGTACGCCATATCTGCGATTGCCCATACCTCAATCCAATAAAATTTTCCCATAATGATGATTGTGGGGCTTCTGGTCGATAATTAACCGTAGATGCGTCTGAATTCATTGGACTTGCTATTATCATCGCGGGGAGAAGGGCTAGCCCTATGACCCATCTGATCATGGGTACGGCTTCTTCATAAAGCTTCCGGTAAACTTTGCGCGCGCCAGAGCTTTGGCTGCGCCACATATTGAGAAGCATTAAGCCTTCTTCTTCTGTTATACTTGCCATCACGGATAGCTTCAACATGGTGTCGTCCGACGGGTAGGAGCGGCCCTTCCTATACTGAGACACAACACCATCACTCCAACCGAGCACTCGGGCTAGCTGACTATCGCTTTGAATGTTCTTTTTGTCTTTGGCTTGGTCGATGATTTCATCAAGCGTCATGGTACTTCTCCTATTCTCACAGATAAATATGTAACCGAGTCGAGGGTTGACAGCAATAACAAATCACCCCTCACCTCGCACATGTAGCGACGCTATAAAGTAGAAGTGAACAAAGGATTGATGCGAAATGGATAATCTACCCCCACGAATTGGTGAAGCAGTTTCCTCCCAGAGTGATCCTTCCCCAGCCATCAATGTTGCGTCAGCGGAGCCTCAATCCCTCCCTCACATCGCGCTTGATGGCGAACTTACTGACAGTGCCAGTTCTGGTCACCCATCAGCCCCCCCAGCCCAGACCAGCGCGGGCACTGTCAGTTCAGAGGCCACAAATCGCGCCCCTCAGCACTTCCCGGCACTGGCTGAACTCGCGCAAAATGACACGGTATCCTACGTGCACAAGACCATGTTCGACGTCTTGCGCGGCGCGGCTTGGAGCAAAGGCGAGGATGGTCGCGAAGTGCGTTGGGGCTTGGTCGATCAGGCTGGCAAACAATACGGGCCGCGCGCCCGTGGCATTTTGGAAGGGTTCTTATCCGACACGCTCAAGATGGTCGGATATCCTGAAATTCACGTGGCGGTGTCCACGTATCCAGGCAACCGACTTCGAGTTGTCATTCACAAGGGCGAACCGGAATTTTTCGACTGCACCTTCGCCTATAGCAAGGCGGAGATTGTCTAATGGTTGATCTTATTTTTATCGGTGGCGCGTTTATTATTTTGCTCGCGCTGTCATTCGCTCTTGGGGCCAAGGCCAGTATCTCGGCGCTAGCAAAAGGCGCAGAGAAAATGCTCGCGGATATCCACGCGGTCGACGGCGACGGCAAGTTAGAGCTGTCGGATTTGGTCGGCTATCTCAGGTCGATGAAATTCTTGCAAATCTGGGCAGTGATCCGGGGTAAAACCAGTGGCTAGCATCGCCAAAACCGTACGTGGCCAGCATGTGCTGTCCCTACTTAGATCGGGCGATGCCGGATCTGATGCGTTCAAGGGATTGTTGCGCGAACACGTGATCTGGATTGCACGGCGACGTGGTGTCCCACTGGGTGCGTCGGCAACCAAGGCGCATGCAATTGCGGCGGCGCGGTTTTCAAAACTTCCCACGGGTGCGCCAAAGATGCGCGGCGCTGCCAAGAAAAAGAGACCCGCTGCGAAACGCAAAGCCGCGCCGAAAAAGCGCGCACCTGCAGAGCGCAAGGCGGCTCCAAAAAAGCGTAAAGCGCCAACCAAAAAGAAGGCGGCGTCCGGCTCAAAAATGGTGCTCGGCTCGGCTGAGGCGCGCGCAGACATGGTCTCATGGGCGCGCTTTCCACAACAGATAAGAGAGCGCGAAACCCGGCTTCTGAAATTCTTCGCTCGGTACAATTCGAAGGGCGTCTGTCAAACAGCATCCAGTACGTGCCGAAAAGAGCCAAAAACCCGCAAAGCGGCGGAGGCGATGCTCCGCCGTCATGTCGTGGACAGGAAGCGCTGTTGAACAAGTTTTGCCGGGGCGAGGTTTTGAGACTTCCTTAGCTTCGGATTTTAGGGAGGGCGCAAGCCTAAACCGGGGAGGGGCCGGATTTTCCGCCCCTCCCTAAAACCTTAAAAAGTCTCACTCGCGGCGCGCAGCGTCGCCACCTTAACGCCCGCGAAGCGGGCATGAAAACAGGCCTTGAAAGGGATTGAATTATGGATATTGGACACTTGGAAGCGGTCATCCGCGACGACAAAATAACCGGTTATGTGGGCGAGATAAATCTTGTTGGCGTGGCAGGCGGTGAAGTCTGCCTCAAGCCGCGTCACGGCACGCCCCAGAGCGAGCATTCACCATCGCATGATGTTTTGTATCGCCCCGCTGGCTCTGATCGCTGGGGCGCGTTTGGTGTCGCGTGGACAAAGGAAATGAAGTCAGGTGAGCCCTATTGGTCTATCCAGTTGCAGAGCCCGGTCTTGCAAAGCGTGGTCAATATAGCCGCATTCCCGGATGATGACGACAAGGGCAAAGCCGACGCAGGTGCGCCGACGCAAGTTTCACTGGTCTATTCTCCGCCACGTGCTGGCTCACGTGCAGCCATATCTGGCGTTGGTACCGCTGACGCACTTGAAGGCGATGGGATACCTGTCTGATGGGCAACTCTTTAAAATCCGAAGAAACGGAGAGGGCTCACATGGAGGCCTCTCCCGCTTTTCGCGACGTGCGCAAAAGCTATCGCCACGCCGCTGCCCGAGATTTCGTACTTGAGCTAGACGCCTGCCCACAGTGCAACTCTGATATCTATCGTGATTGGGCATCATCTATCGGCACAGGTCGCGACAAACGGCTCTGCGATTACGTCCAGTTCACGTGTGGCTACACGTTGAAGGCCGACAGCAGTGTGATTGAAGACCTGCCATGCCGCAACCGTCCATTTCAACAGATCGCGGAAGCGAACAGGGCCGCTGAGGCGGATGCGTATTCGTTCGCGAAGGCTGTCTTCCATATGGAGGCACAGCGCAATGGTTAAGCCCGTGCACGCTATAATGATCGGTGCGACGGCTAATGAGCCAGAGGTTGAGATCGTTGCTTTCTTTCGCGGTGAGACCCAGGCCGAAGCTTTGGACGCAGCAAAGTGGCTGGCCGAGGAAATGAATTATCGGCGCAACTGGTCACGTGTCGAGGTGTTTTTGCCGAGCGAAATACCCAACGAACCCATAAAACCGATAAATTGAACCAGGCGGGGGAGTGAGTAGCACCCCCCTCTAGAACAGCAGAAAGTCAAAACCGCCATGGAAATCAAAAACCAGTCATTTGATGCTTTTATCGTGAACTGCAAAGGTATCGCGCCGAAGGGGATGATATCCGCTCTAGAGATGGCAAAAAGGAATTCACAGGGCTTGCCCCATGACGGTGAGTTTGAGTGGCGCGGGTCAAAATGCGCCATAAAGGCGAATGGCTCGGCGGGCGGGTACGCATATATTCTTGACACAGGCCCTTTGGGCGAAACGGTTTTGATCAAGAAATCGAATGATCGCGAACAATGGAATATACGTGTGGAGTTTCGCGCTCTGAACCTAAAAACACGTGGAATACACGGCAGTTGGGCGCACATGGAGCATTTCCTAAGCGAATGGGGCTGTCAGATTTTGGCATATGGCATCGGCCGCGTAGATTATGCGGTTGATCTCGAAATGGCTGAAAGTTGGTGCTTAGAGCCATCTGCATTGGTGATGCACTCGCGAATGGTTGCGCGCACACATAATGACTTGTCTCCGCTCGAAAGCGAAGCCTTTCAAGTTGTTGGCGCGCGGCGCGTAACATCTGTGACCATCGGGCAAAAAGGCAACCGCCAAATACAGATATACGACAAGCGGGCGGAGCAAACTCAGACCGGGAAAACTGAATGGTTTGAGCTTTGGAATACGACAAAAGAGGATTGCCCGCCGATCTGGCGTGTCGAAGTTCGACTATTCAATGAGCATCTGAAAAGCTGGAATATCCGCACATTCGAAGATCTGCAAGAGGGGCTTGGAACCGCAATGAAAAAGGCGCTGTTGGACGTGCGTTATTGTTCTGAAATTGATCACAACAATGCGGCGCGCAGCACTGTGCATCCGATGTGGGCGATGGTGTATGCGGCATATGACGATGCATTCAATGAAATGTGCGACGGTCGCCAGCGCGGTAAGATCATCTCGATCAAACGTGATGATGCTGTTGGCATGATTGAAAAGCAAATTGCGGGGCTTGCTGCAACGCTGTGCTTCCTTCGCGACGTGTTCGGCACGGCGGTTCCAGATGAAGCGGTCTGCATCGCCACGGAACCCATACGAGCGCGGATACTACAAGAGCCAGATAAGTGGAACAATTGCCAAGAAAACGCGGATGCTCGGTATCGGTTCATTGATGAAATCAGGGAGGCCGCGTGATGGGTGCGAATTACTCAAAAGGCCCGCTTTTAGAGTTCGCCGGTCAAATGATCGCGCAAATACCATGTCCTGCAGACGGCTGCGCAAAGCTGGTCCTGATCAAGGTTAATAAAGCGGGCTGGCCATATCATATCTGCCCTAGATGCGCGGAAAACCGGGCTCAATCCATCGGCGCTGCCCGAACGATTTTCAACATGTCAGGCATTCGATGGATCAAGGGGATGAAAGGGCCCGTTTTGGCTGCGATGAGCGCGCCAGAGCCTGAGCCTGACGCGCCGGAAGTGGAACCGGATTTAGAATTCGAAGACGAAGAGGTGACGGTCGCGGTGAAGTCGAAACCAAAACGCGGAATAAGGACATATTTCGATGACGACGACGAGTGAAGAACTTGAGGCTGAGACTTTGGACGGCATTTTAGACGAGGAATTATCGTCTGAGGCTGAGTTTGAAGACGGCAGAGATGCAGAGGGAAGGCAAGCCGCCGGTGGTGATGCAAACCCGCAATTGGCGGCTATAATCGCGAGCGGTTTCATGACCATTGCAAATATAATTTGTGACCGCGCCAATGTAGATGCCGTGACGGAAAAGGAGGCGATGGCGGTCGGTGACACAACGACCAAGCTGTTGAGTTTCTATAGCTTTGATACTGACCCGAAAATGGTCGCATGGGGCGCTGCGCTCGGTTCTATTCTAATCATCGTTTCGCCGCGTGTTGTTCAGTATAAGGAAAATACGATTGAGGGGGAGCCGGTAAAGCCAGACATTCCTGATATTCCGACTGGTCATCAAATGAAACCTGATAATGTGGACATATTCGGGACGTCAGATGCCCGCTAAAACTGTATCCGAAATCACCGCCTATATTGGCCCGGCTGGCGAGGGTAAGACTTTCAAAATGTTGCGCGATTACGCGTCTCGAAAGTCGTTCATTCGTTGCGATATGAACCATCAAGCGGAGATGGAAAAAGGCGCGCGGGTAATTTACAATAGGGCGCAAATGGCCTCTGAACTTGTGTCCGGCGCTCGCAAGATATGTTGGCGTGGTGTCGAGAAAGACCCGTTTGCCGGGTTTGCTTTTGCGGCAAGGTGTGCGGCGGCGGTGAAGGGCGAGGTTCTGCTATTGGCAGATGAGTGCGAAAGTATGGTGCCCCACACTTTGAACATGAACCAGAAAGACCCGAATATCGGCTATATCCGCACTGTCTTGAAGCGTGGCCGTCACGTGCACGTTGATCTTGTCTGGACTGCGCAGAGACCGCATGAGGTCAATCCGACATTCAGATCAAACACCGCAAAATTCTTCATTTTCAAAGGGATGGAACCAGCTTATCAGAAATATGTTCGCGATTTAGCTGGCGCGGATGCGTTGAAAGCGATGGCCGGTCTGGCAAAATATCAGTGCCTAGAGATCATTGGCGGCGAGTATCGGATTATCTCAAAGACCGGACGTGCGCTGCAAAAAAAATAAAATACCTGCTTTTGGAGGCTTTATACGTGCAACGCACGTGGCTGCACGTAATAGCTATCTGAAAAGAACTGTTTCAAGGCTCAAAACATAGGCGATCCATGCCTCGTTTTTGAACCTTGGAGTTATCGAAATGGACAAGAAGTTTTTCAACACCGTCGCCGCTGTCGTTCTCGGTGTGATTGTGGCTGACATTATCAAGCCGCGTCTATTTGCACGCGGATCCTAAGTCTATGAGCTTCACCAAACCTCATATTGAGCGCGAGAGCATCGGTTTCATCAAACACGAAGCTGGCAGAGAACAGTCGATCAAGCTTCCGGGCGGTCAGATTATCGAGCGGGTTTTGCTTGATCTCAAGTACACGCTGAACAAGAACGCGGGGCTTGTTCCATCTGGTGACAAGCTTTTTAAAAAGCAGCGGCCTATTGATCGATTGACGATTGAGGTTGGCGGTGACGAAATTTGGCGGCTCCCGGGGCACCTGTTGTCTTTGGTTTGCAATATGGACTGGGGAGTAAATCCAGTGATCTTGGGCAGTGGCAACTTGGCAATTGATGCAACAGAAGATGTTAACGTGATCTTGCCTTTGTCATTCGACCTGCCGGACATGATCCAGCCGCTCCTAAACGGCCTTGATTTGCGCGGCGCACCCGATGCGTACATTAAAATCTATTGGGCTGCAGACGCGGCTGCAGCGATGTACAACACGCCACAGGCCGTCACGGTTGATAACTTAACTTGCGAGGTGATTGTTGACAAAAACCTCAACACTGACCCAAAATTGCCATGGCTGCCTGTTCGTATTATTACGGTCCAAGACCGGCGGATTTATGAAGATCACGCGCGAGAGATGGTAGCGATCAGCGCGGGTACAGGTATAAATATTCGCAAAATCGCGATTGTCTCTACTCGTAACAACAGAGGGGTTGTTCGGGGAAATCCAAATGCGGCTACACCTCCTATCTTGGACGGCTTGTCTGAGTTGAGGTCTGGGACGACGAAGTGGCGCGACAATTCGCTTAAAATGGATTGGGCGTGGCTGACAATTCAGGGTAGCCGGGCTGAAGCGCCAAGCACTGAAGTGATTGACCTCACTCGCTACGGTAATCGCGCCGAGATGGTCAACACCAGCGAGCTGAACGATGACATTGTTCTGGAAACTGGCGTCATTGGTCCAACCGTACCGGGCGAAGAAGTGTTGCTGCAGTTCATCGTTGATGCAACTCGCGCGCCGAAATGGCATTTGCAGCGACGTAGTTAGGGGCGCAAGATGTCTCTAGGTTTCCAGCAAAAGACCATTTTGGGCGCAATCACTGAGCTTGGCGGCGCGGCAATTGAGACGATTGGCAATGTTGAAATTGCTGAGCGGAACGCAGAGGTTGCCATCGCCCAAAGCAGAAGCCTGACGTTCGCCAGCATCACACAGCAAAACCAGATGAATATGGTGATGATCGTGGGCGCTGTTCTGGCTGGTCTCTATATTTTGAACAGGTGAATTATGGTTGGTTTTATCGGCGGCACTTTGAGCAACCTGCTTGCCTCGCAAGCGGGGCAGGCGTTGAACGGCTTATCAAAGCCAGCACGCTCAGAAGTCTTGCCGTCATCAACACCTCGTATTCTACCCAATCGTCCGTTTTTTGGGGCAGGTGGCTGGATTATTCCAGACGTTCTTGAGGTGGCGGACAATACTAATCCGACGGCATTAGGCAACACGCCTGCAGATGTTGGTGTCGGTGCTATTATTGAGGCTCCGCACGTTCAGCACTTGGATACAATCAAGCTAACCGGCCCGATCATTCCCGTTGCTGGCACGGGCGGTGAATTTACAGATCAAACGGCGCCCGATACAGGTCTGGTTCCTCTGGAGCCGCAATCCTTGCCAGCGCTCGGTTTGCGCGGCTTTGACGTCTTTACTGGCGAGCAAGATATGATGCGGCTGGTTCTTTTCGGCCTGTTGGCCGTTGGCCTGGTTGCAGCGGTGAAGTCATGAGCTTCTTTGATGCGATTGCCGGTGGCATCCCCGCGCTGCTCGGCGGTGGTGGCGGTTCGACGGAGGTCAGCACATCAAACAGCCAGTCATTTTCTGGATCACTAAGCCCGGTTTTTAACATCTCGCTAGGCGGCGGTATCGAAAGCAATCCAATCAACTCTCAAGAGGCGGTTGCGCCTTCGACGGCTTTCAGTGCGCCAAAGCCGCCCGATCAAGACCCGTTCGGCTTGTTCGACGTGCCTGTGTTTGCACAGCCGTCGCTCCCGTCGCAAATCCCGTTCAATCAGTCTCAGAATTTTGACATGATTTTTATAATGGTGATCGGGGCAGGCGCGTTCTTTTTTCTAAAGGATAGCTTCTAATGCCCTTAGGTCCTTTGAAATTTCCGCGAGGACTGAGCGACCCGAAACTACTTGAGGATGTGCGCATTCACGCGCGCGAGTTGCAGCTTGGCTCAAGCGCCGCTGGCACTGGCGATATCGTGCCTGTAAACGGGCCACCTGTTAAAGGGTTCGGCCTTCGTATCCCGTCTATTTTTGGCGGCGGCACCGCGTCAATTAGAGTGCCAGAGCCTTTTGACGGCGCTGGCGGGCGCATCCTCGGCTCCGTCCGTGTCCCCAGCACGGCGGATGCTGCCCAGACATTGGATGGCGCTGTTGGCGCTGTGTCCGGCGTTCTGGGAGGTATTGCCGGGGCGCTCAATGGCGCTGCGACGCTGGTCAGATGGTCGCCATTTATCGTTGTCGCGGGGCTGGCAATCTGGGGCTACGGGCAGGTGAAATCATGAGATATATTTTAGGGTTCCCGGTGGATTTTTGGCTCGGCATTTCAGTTATGTCTGGCGCTTATTTTTCGCTCGCGGCTGGTCGGGACTTAATCAAGTCAGGCGATAAGTTTTTCGGTTTTCTTGTCGTCGGATCAGCTGCTAATTTGGCGGTATCAGGTATGGCTTTGATGTCATCTGCGGTTGAGGAAAAGAGTTTTTAATGGGCTTGTTAGGCGGCTCTGCGCGGTCAACCAACACAGTTGAAACCGCTGTTGAGGTTGATGTGAACCCGGTATTTACGGTCGGCATTGACACTGCCGAGGCATTCACGCGCGGGCTAGATGGCGCGGCAAAGTCAGCGGCTGGCGGACTGGGCTCTGCGGCGGCTGAATTTACCAGCGGGTTTAGTGCTGGAGCGGAGAATTTAGCGGAGGGTGCAACAGAGGTCGCGATCATTGTCGCGGTCGCGGCTGTCGGCATCGCAATCATGTTTGTTTTGAAGGACTGACGAATGAATTTTAACCCAATCACATTGCCAGATAGCCACGTTATTGATCTGTCGACGGACAAGGAATTTTTGCTTGAGCCTTTTCGCGGTGTGATTGATTTTCGCACGTGCCAGGCGGACGCCGATATTACAAGTCAAACGGTTTCGGGTGGATGGGAATTAGAGCATCACTTGCTCATCAAATACACGCGAGACGGTGGCCAAAGCATCCCGCTCTATCCCGGACAAACGCTCTATCTTGACCCTGAAGACGTTGAGGCAGTCAGCATCGCGTGGATAGCGCCAGATGCTGCTTACAAAAAGACTGTAGGCCTTGCCGGTGAGATTGTTAGATCGTTCGCCGGTGTTCCGGATGTCGGCAAAAGACACGCTGCTTTGATTGTCCATGCTCACAGGCAAAATTATGAAATTAGGAGGTAAGTTCGCTGTGTTGTCGTTACTCTCTATGATCGGCTACGGCCTTTATCGTCAGCGGGGCAATGCCTCGCCTGTGGGGCATGATCCTGAGCGGTCTGAACACGGCCAGCCTGTGGCATCGCCGCCCGTGCCGCGAGCGCCATTCATTCCATCCCGCCAGTTGACGGTTAAAGAGGCGTTGGAGTTGGCATCATATCTTGAGGCGACAGAGTTTGGCGGCTGGTTTGCGTCGCGCGGCTTTAGCGCTGCAGATGTTGTCGCGATGTGGCAAGTCGAGAGCGGGCTTGATCCGCGTGCAATTGGCGATGGCGGCAAAGCATTTGGATTAGGTCAGGTCTGGGCTGCATCCGCGAATGAGGTGGGCTTTCCTGACGTCGCCGCGCTACTGGTACCAGAGGTCGGCGCGCTCGCTTCGATGCGCTATCTTAAACTGGTTTATGGCTGGATGGTTGGCTCTTCTCGCAGTGACAAACCATATGCGCGGGATGGTCTGAAATCGCCGACATTCGAGCACCTGATATGGGCCTATAATGCCGGGATCGGTAATTATCTGAAGGGCGTGTTTCCGGCATCTACACGTGACATTCACTTGCCGCGTTGGCGTCAATTTAGGTCAGCGCTATGACCGGCAATAGCTCTCAATCTGTCGGCTCATTTGCCGGAAAGGCAATGCCTTCCGTGATAGCAGGTCTGTTGGTCGCGGTAATTGTTGGCCAGTTTCAACTTAGCCATCAGGTCACAAAGAATTCTGTCGTTCTCACGCAATTGAGGCGTGATGTCGATACCAATCAGACGCTGCTGAGAGAGCGCTCAGCGTTGAAACCTCGCGTCGACGATCACGATAGGCGCTTAACCATGCTCGAAAAGGACTGAAAATCATGAAACCCATCAACCCAATCACAGGTCAGCCATATACGTTGGCGGAAATTCGCGCGGCACAGGTCGCGGGTCAAAGCATTTTTGCAAGCGATGGCTCGACAATCACGCAAGCGGATATAGCTACAATATATGCTGTCGAGCTGGCTGCTGAGGCAGCGGCATCTGTCACAGCGAACGCTGCGCCACAGCCGGTGGCGACGTCGCAACCCGTGCAGCCGGCCTCACCTCAACCTGTTGACACATCTGTGCAGCCTGCGCCAGTTCAGCCCGCGCCAATTGACCCGCCATTCGTGCCGTCTCAGCCAGTGGCTGCAGCGGTTGCCGTCGACGCAAAGGACGTAACGAACGATGATCGTCTAGCTGTCATGACAGAGGCGGAGTGCAAGACGTTGATTGAATTTGCGAGCGTCGGTGATGTAGGTAATGTGGGCCGTTATCTTGCCTATTGTCTCGGTCCACGCACGGCGGCGTGAATGGCCGTTGGTTTTAATGTTATTGGTGGTGTCATCCGCGAGGCGGGTGGCATCATTGATGACGTTTGGACATCTGACGAGGAGCGGTTGCAGGCCCAGTATCTCGAAAAGAAGTTAGAGGCCGCGCCTCATTTGGGGCAAATCAAGATCAACAAAACCGAGGCCGGGCACGCCTCATGGTTTGTCGCGGGCTGGCGTCCGGCTGTCGGTTGGGTCATCGCTTTGGGTCTTTCTTATGCGATTATATTTGAGCCGATTTTGGGGTGGTTTTTTGCCTATTTTGCGCCTGACATGGCTGCGCCGCCGAAAGTGGACGGGGCGCAATTGCTTTCGCTACTGGGGATGATGCTCGGCCTTGCCGGGGCACGATCTTGGGAGAAGGTTCACGGCGCGGCCCGCGAAGCCATTCGCACACCGTTGACTGCGCGACCCCAAGGCGCTTCGCAATTACCGTCTGAGCAACCCGGCGCGCCTGCATATCCCGCGCGGCCTGTTTCTTCCGGGCCAAGGCAGCTTTATCAGCGCGGTCGCTGAGCCGCTTAATCCAGAATGCAACAGCTTTCTTTCTGATCGGGTCGTAACCGACAACGTGGCCGATTGGCGGCGAGCGGTAACAATCAGTTTCCATCAACGCCATCACTTCGCGCGCATCTCTGATGTTCTGAAAATGCCATGACTGGCCACCTCGCATATGTGGTTCGCAATCCTCGACTATAGCGATTTGTTGACGAATTTGTCGTAGTGTATTCTCTAGACCGCGTTCCAGCACCTTAAGAGCATGCGGATCACGGCAATATTCCCACCCAGTTGTAATCATGGCATATAATTGTTGTGGGTGCGCGAATTATTCGCCACAATATTAGTTGAAATTTGCCTCATGTCGGCATTTCTGGCCCGTTGTGCGCGTTTTCGACAGGATGCGTGAGCGTAGCGGGCTTTGCCTGCGACAGGGCGTCCGCAGCCGCAATTGCATAGGCGTTGATTATAGGTCTGCTTAGGTGTGCCCCTTCCATAGATCGTGCTTGATATTAGTCCGGCAATATAGCTGCCAAGCTGCATCGGCACGCCGTTCGCGATTGCTTGCTTTTTTCCTGCCAGAGAAAAGAACGGGAGGTCAAAATCAGCGGGTAGCCCTTGGATTTCGCAGCAGGCCGCGAATGAGCGCTCGTCTGATCCAGTGATGCATGTCCCCGCAATTTCTGCCTTGGTGCGAATGATAGGATTGAGCATTTTTCCATGTTTAGAGCCGAAAACAATATTGCGGCGTCGAGAATATGGGCTGAACCATGCAAGATCTATTGCAAAGCACTGTTGCTGGTATCCTTCGACCTGAAAAGAGGGGGCTGTCACCACGTTTTCGTAGAGGAACCAGTCGACAGCACTGGTCTGCACCACCCGGCAAAATTCAGACGTCATTTCGTGGCTATACGTGCCGGGATTGCGGTTGAGCCGAGAAAAATCTTGGCAGGGTGGCCCGCCGATAATACCGTCAAAGCAGCCAGTAGGGGGCGCAAAATCGCGAATGTCGCCGCCTGTAATTACGTCAGGGCCGCGCACCACGCAAAAACCATTAGCCTCAAAAGCGCGTCCTAGTAGGTCAATTCCGGGGAACAGGGAGAGAATTAGGGGCGTTTCGGCCATCTATGCGTGACCGAGCTCGGGAAATGTCTGTGACAGGTCCAGGTTGATCGCTGTGACACGGCCGGCGGTTTTTATGTGACGCGCCAGGCTAGTTCTCTGTGACAGATCTCGGGCGAATGCTGTGACAGATCTCTGGTAATATGTGTGACATTCCGGATAGCTTCTGTGTGACAGATCTCGGGCGAATGCTGTGACGTGCCGGCTAGGCTTTCTGTGACGCTGCGATCGCGAACCCTGTGACTTGGCACCTCGTAAAGGTGTGCCAAATAACCGCTTCAATATTATTTCCCATAATGATGATTATCGAACTTTAGTCATGGGAAGTTCAGTGCACTGCTGTGATCCATAGCATCACCGAAACTGACCTGTAATTTAGCGCCATTTCGATATGTTTCGCGGCAGGCTTCAATTATTGGCCCTAGGTGGAGGTTTCCAACATGTTAAGCGGCAGGCATAACCCCTTCCCTTAACCCCGCCCAGCAAAAAGGCCGCTCTGTTTCCAGGGCGGCCTTTTGATTTGGTGTCGCTCGCTTCTTACTTCGAGACGCTAGCGACGACGCCGGCGCCGACGGTGCGGCCGCCTTCACGGATCGCAAAGCGCAGGCCCTGGTCCATCGCAATTGGCTGGATCAGCTCGACATTCATCTTCACATTGTCGCCCGGCAGAACCATTTCCTTGTCCTTTGGAAGCGTCACAACACCGGTCACATCCGTCGTACGGAAGTAGAATTGCGGCCGGTAATTGGTGAAGAATGGCGTGTGACGGCCACCCTCTTCCTTGGTCAGGATATAGGCCTCAGCT
>JAJFFK010000009.1 GCA_021776655.1 Henriciella sp.
TGGGTCTGCGAAAGACCACTGCTCAACGCTAGCCGAACGGCCTCGCGCTTGAAATCTTCACCATGTCGTTGTCCCATAGTCCGTTCTCCTCAATAATAGATAATCGTCTATCAAGGAAGGAATCAAACCGAGACAGGTCCATGATTGCCTAATTTATTTCAGCCACGTCCATGCGAACTCCCTTTTCCAGAATTACTTCCCGATCTATCATGATCGCTTTCTCGATCCCGATCATAGTCATGGTTCCGGTCTCGATCATGGTCCCGGTCTCGATCATGGTCCCGGCCTCGGCCTCGGCCTCGATCTCGATCTCGATCATGACCACTATCATCATGCCCGTGATGACCACCATCACGCCGATTATCATCGGAATGATGCCGATCAGAGCCTGATTGGTCATCATCAATTGATCCATCACCACGCCGTTTCAGGCCGTCTGCTCCGATATCATCCGATTGCTGTATGTATCTGGTTGCACTGTCATCTCCGTCACCTGTTTGCGCCATCGCAACTTGCATAGAAGCAAGAACCGAAGACGCGCCAATCAAAAGACCTATCTTAATTACACTTGTCATAACTGACTCCGTTTTTAGGGGTGCTGCTATGATAACGGCCATCCCAGTCATTTTCTTCCCGGCATAGTTGGTTTTCCAAGAAATAAAGCAATCTCGTTCCTCAGGTCCGTTTCGATGCAGCAAGCACTTTCATCTTCAATGGGGCGCACTGAATAACCCCTTGGCTCCCCTGTTCAGGGGGGGCTGGCGTTTTCTTTATTCAGCCTCTCTGGAATAAGTGCGGACCAGGCCCGTTGTCTCCCTAACAACAAAACATCACAGATGCGCGGGAGCCAGTAGATCAGATGACAGATACATCCAGTTCAGCCAGTCAGTCAGTACCTATTTCAGGATCTAGTATTGATCGTAACTACTTGCGATCTCCACCTTTGAGAGGTGGCATGCAAATGCTTATGTCGCTGCTATTCATTGTTGGTTCTGGAGTGACGGCTTATTTCTATTTTGGGTCGAGTGAAGCGGCATTCATGGTGGTTCTGGCGGCGACGGCAGGCGGCTATATGGCGCTCAATATTGGTGCCAATGATGTCGCGAATAATGTCTCTCCTGCCTATGGCTCCGGTGCCATAACACTTGTTGGGGCGATTATCATTGCCGTGATATTTGAGGCTGCTGGTGCTTTGCTAGCTGGCGGTAATGTTGTTTCGACAATCTCCAAGGGCATCATCGATTCATCGCAAATGTCTGAGCCACGTATCTTCATGATAGCCATGATATCAGCTTTGCTGGCTGGCGCGATCTGGTTGAACCTGGCGACGTGGATCGGGGCGCCTGTATCGACCACACATTCGATTGTAGGTGCTGTGTTGGGTGCAGGCATTGCTGCTGCAGGTATGGATGTTGTGCATTGGGATGTTATGGGGAAGATTGCAGCGAGTTGGGTCATCTCACCTGCGATCGGAGGTGCGATTGCAGCATTGTTCCTGCATCTCATCGAGAGAGCCATTTTTCGCAAATCAGATATGCTTGCTGCCAGTCGCCGTTGGGTTCCGGTACTGCTTGGTATCATGGCGGGTGCATTCACCATCTATCTGGTGATTAAGGGCTTGAAAAAAATAATCCATCTCGATGTTGTTACGATATATTTGTTGGGTTTGGCGGCATTCATATTTGTCAGCCTGGTCACGAGACCAATCATCAAACGCGCATCTCGGTCACTTGAGAACCATCGCCGTGGTGTAAATCAACTGTTCACGATCCCATTGATATTTTCGACCGCACTCCTTTCATTCGCGCACGGAGCGAATGATGTGGCCAATGCTATTGGCCCTTTATCAGCCGTGGCAAGTGTTGCCGGCACCGGCGCGATCACTGCCAAGGCCAGTATTCCACTATGGATCATGGCTATAGGCGCTGCCGGAATTGCGATTGGCTTGACATTTTACGGCACGAAATTAATCCGCAAAGTTGGTACTAAGCTGACAGCTCTTGATCAATCTCGTGCTTATTGTATCTGCCTGTCGGCTGCCATCACGGTCATCACTGCGACAATGCTTGGTCTGCCGGTTAGTTCAACTCATATTGCGATTGGTGCAATATTCGGCATTGGCTTCTATCGGGAGGCCGTTGTGAACAAGAAGCTCCAGAACTCATGTGGCGTTTCTGATGTGAACTCTTCGAATAGAAAAGCCAGAAAGTTAGTGCGCCGCAAGGAGCTGTTAGTCATCGCCAGCGCCTGGGTGATCACGGTGCCTTCAGCGGCGATAATTTCTGCGATCATGTTCAAGATCATTAATCAGGTGATGTCATGAGCGGCACGAACAAACCACCTTTGGGCGCTGCCGAGTCGATTGAAATGCCCCCGGTCGCAGAGGTTGGTCGTGTTTCAATGCCGCAAGATGATCTTTGCAGCCCAGAACTCTATCTGAATCGTGAGCTGAGTTGGCTGAAGTTTAACTTGCGTGTTTTGAGCGAAGCGAATGACGCACGTGTGCCGCTTTTGGAACGCGTTAAATTCCTGGCTATTGTCAGCTCAAATATTGATGAATTCTGCATGAAGCGGATTGGAGGATTGCGCCTCCAGATAGATGCCGGAATGAAGGGCCTGACTGTCGACGGCCGGGATCCGGTCACGCAAGTTTCGCTATGTTCTGAAGAAATTGCCCGTCTGGTTGAAGCCAAAAACGAGACATATGGAAGAATTGTGGTGGAGCTGAAAAAGCAGGGAATTGTCGTTTACAAATACGCTGATCTGGACAAATCGGTTCAGTCGACAATTCGCAAGGCGTTTGAGGCAAATGTTCTGCCTGTGATTTCTCCCCTCGCGATAGATGCGTCTCATCCATTCCCTTTCATATCCAATCTTTCTCTGAACGTCTTCGTAACGCTCAAACGAAAAGGAAGTGAAGTCATCAGTGTCCGTATCAAGGTGCCTCTTGGTGACGATATTTCCAGATATACCAGACTTCCAAAAGGGGCTGCGGGTGTGGAATATGGATTTGTTAGCCTTGAAGATATCCTGATAAATAATCTGGATCTGCTATTTCCAGATTTAGAGGTCCTGTCAGCTGATGTTTTCCGAATAACTCGAAATGCCAATACTGTTTCGGATTATAGTGATGCGGGTGATTTGGTAGAAAAGGTTGAAGTCTATCTCAGGGATCGCAAGTTCGCACCAGTTGTCCGGATGCAGGTCAACCCGAGCATGATGGATGTGCAACGCGCTTCACTGACCAGTCATCTCGGAATCGATATTGAGCATAGTATCATTACAGTGAGCCCTGTCATCGGTATGGCCGATCTCATGGAGCTTGCTGCTTTGGATATTCCTGCTCTGCGCAGGTCTGATCATCATTGTGTGGAAATTGGCGCTTTGCAGGGTAAAGGCAGCATCTTCGATCAGATCGATCTGAACCATTCCGTCCTGGTAGAGCACCCTTACGAATCTTTTCGATCATCTGTTGAGCGCTTCGTCAAAGAGTCGAGTGAAGACCCGAAAGTCAGCGCGATCAAGATGACGCTTTATCGAACATCCACGGACACTCGGATTATAGATTATCTCATAAATGCTGCAGAAGCTGGCAAACAGGTCTCAGTCATCGTGGAGTTAACCGCCAGCTTCTGTGAACAGGCCAATATTGAATGGTCAAATCGGCTGGAGCAGGCAGGCATACATGTCAGTTACGGAATTGAGGACCTCAAGACTCATTGCAAGATCATCCTTGTTGTCAGAAAGGAAGGCGAGAATATCCGCCGATATGCTCATATAGGTACAGGCAATTATCATGCTCAGAATGCGCGGATGTACTCAGATTTGAGTATTTTGACATCTGATCAGAAGCTTGCGACCGATCTGGGTGAGCTTTTCAATTATCTGACGACAGGCGCGGCGCCATTCAGACCGTACAAGAAGCTTTTAACGGCACCGCAGCACATCAAGAAAGCCCTGCTTTCGAAGATAGCGCGCGAGGCTAAACTGGCGAAAAAAGGTAAAAAGGGGCTCATTCGATTCAAGACAAATGCATTGGAAGATCCGGATATTGTTGCGGGGCTTTATGCAGCCTCACAGGCGGGTGTTAAGGTTGAGTTGATTGTACGTGACATATGTCGGCTTCGTCCTGGTTTGACCGGGGTTTCAGAAAAAATATCGGTTGTCAGCATTGTTGGTCAATTTCTGGAACATGGCCGTATATATCATTTCCAGAATGGCGGTAAGGACGAGTATTTTATTGGCTCAGCTGATCTTATGTCGCGTAATCTTGAACGCCGCGTGGAAATCTTGATACCGGTTACTGACAAGGCCGCAAAAAAGCGCCTGGGATCAATTTTGAAGAACCAGATTTCAGATATGCGTAGTGCCTGGAGTATGAGAAGTTCTGGGGAATATATCCAACTCAAACCTGTAAATGGCGATCCTGCTGCAGGATCACAGCAACTGGCCATGGCCGCTGCGATCAAGCGCAGTCGACCAAAAACAAGAGAGTCAATTCTTACACTGATCAGGAGGCAGGGAATGTCAAAAAGCAAACCAGACAAAAAGTCTGAAGGGGAGGCAAACCAGGCCAAATCACTCAAGCTTGTTAAGGCGGCAAAGATGAAGGGCGGTGAAAAAAAGGGGCAATCCGAAGAGACAGATAAGGACAAGGCAGCCGAACACCCAACGCGGAAGATTGGCAGTGCGCGAGGTGTGGAATCTATGTTCCGCAATTCCTATCGGGCTCAACTTTCGATGATTGCACTGGCCGCCACGAAGGCCAATATCATGATTTCTCTGAACGGACTTCTCGTCTCGATGCTTCTATTATCAGGTGCGTATATACTTTCAGCTGAACCATTATTTCTTGTGCCGATTTCAATTCTTCTCCTGACCTGTACCGTTGCGATAACCTTTGCCGTCCTGGCGGCGCGCCCTGATATCGACAAGCGGGATTTGAGCTTTGAGGATTTTGCATCAAGTAAAGCAGATATGCTGATATTCGAGCAATTCTCTAAATTATCGTCCGAAGAATTCACAACTGCGATGTGGGAAATGCTGGATGATAATGAACGGATTTACCGCAGCATGATTACGCACATCTATGATCTGGGCTGTATCGCTGACAAGAAATTTGCCCGGCTACACATATCGTATAATTCATTCATGGTGGGATTGATCATCAGCGTACTATCCCTTCTTGCTGTTCTGGGGGCTCATCTCTATCCAGAACTATCAGCCATACAGGCGACATAAGGTCAAAAATTTATGTTCAGGATACTCAGTCTGCATACATTGGGCTTCAGTGCCCTTGCGTTGAGTGGTTTGCAGGGCTGCCACGCGGCTGAAAATCAGCATCTTCGCCCGCCCGGGATTGTTGAACAATTTGACGGAGTCTACGAGCCATCTGGTGTCGTGACGCTTCCTGACGGTGACTTATTAGTGATTGAAGACGAAGCTAACCAACCCATCAGCATCATAACCATTAATCCAGATAGCAGTTTGAGCGTGAGGAGGGGCGACCTGCCACTCAAGCTTGGTGATATCTTTGATGACAATGCGCTTGGAAGACTTGAAGATCTGGAAGGGATTGCGCGAGATGACGATGGTCATCTCTATGCCGTCACGTCCCATTCCAAGACATCACGTCATCACCTTCCAGGCTCACGCAAGAAGCTTATCCGATTCAGATTGGATGACATTTCAGTGACCGAAACCATCGTACTTGATGATTTCAAGCGTGCGGTAGTGGCACAGTATGAGAGTGTTAAAGACGCCATATCAGGCCGGAAGTCTGATCTGAATATTGAGAGTCTCAGTTATCACCGGCAGAACAACCAGTTGATGATTGGACTACGCACACCCGTCATTGATGAGCGCGCAGTCGTGATTACCATGGAAAATCCTGACCTTGCCTTTGGTTCGGGAGAGGAAATATTACTTTCTGACAAGCTTGTTTTTCTTGACCTCGATCATGGCGGTATAAGAGCTATGGCTTATGATGATGTTCTGGGGGGGTATCTCATTCTCTCTCGCCGTGAGGACAAGAAAGACAAATCATTCAAGCTCTGGCTATGGAGCGGTGAAGCTGATGATGACCCTCAGCGAATACGGCTTCGGATTGAATTCGACCTGGATAATGCTGAAGGTATCTCACCCATCCGGACTGATTTCATGCAAGGCCTGATGATTGTTTTTGATGATGGTGCGCGTAGCAGGGGACGTGGCGGTCATTATGTATTGCTCCCTTATGACCAGCTCGAAATAGATGGTCGCCCTGTTCTGGAAACACCTTGATGAGCATCTTGCTCGTTATTTGAGCGCTTGGATCACGTACAGGTCAGCTTTTATTCCTTCAGTTGGAATTACCTGGGAATAGTTCTTTTCTTCAAGCCGTTGTTCTCATGACGGTCTGTGCTGGCACACAGTCGCAACCAAAACCAATGAGTCTCGTACAGGGGAATAACAAATGAA
Organism: Henriciella sp.; assembly: GCA_021776655.1. Lineage (GTDB taxonomy): Bacteria > Pseudomonadota > Alphaproteobacteria > Caulobacterales > Hyphomonadaceae > Henriciella. Next base: position 6,460 of record JAJFFK010000009.1, read on the forward strand.
AAAATCACCAGCGCTCAACCAGAATAAACCAGTTGTGATTTTTGTTGCATTGTCAGCATTCGCGCTAATCCAATCACCACTCGTTTATGCTCAGGAAAACCAGGAGGCAAGTTCAACCTCCAAGACTTCTAGCCTCCTGGACTTTCTGGATATAGGTTTTTCCGGACGCCTCCAGCTCGACTATACTGACAGTCACGCTGATAATGCTGATGTCAATTTCAATGATTTTGAAGTCCGCCGCGCTTATCTGGGTGTGGATGGCAGATTTAGTAAGCGCGTGAGTTGGGGCGTTACCGGACGGATCGATGACACTGGAGATGTCAGTCTTGTCGATGCAGTTATTGAGTGGGATCCCAAAGGGAGCGATTTCAGCTTCACCGCGGGACACTTCAAAACGCCCATGTCTCTGGACGAGTCGACGTCATCCAGATTTAGCTCAACGTTGGAGCGTGCGGCGTTCACGGATACGGTTGAGATAGACAGAAGGCTGGGGCTTGGTCTTTCTCATAGCGGGGACCATCACACATTCTCAGCCGGTGTTTTTGGTGGATCTCTGGAACGCCAGCCCTTTGCCGGTGGATTGGTTGTTTCTGGCAGGGCGACATACTCACCGGTGAGCAATAAGGAAAATACAGTTCACTTTGGTGCTTCTGCGCGATACCGAACCAATAACAAGGATGATGGATTACTGCGCTACCGTCAGCGGCCCTATGCTCATATCACGGACCGGATTATCAGCACCGGCCGGATCGCTGATTCAGACATTTTCCTGGGTGGTGAGGCGGCCTTCATACACAAGAATTTATGGGCTGCTGGTGAGTATACGGTCACAATGTCAGATTGCCCTGCATGCCTCTCCGATCCAAGTTTTTCGGGTTACTATATTGAGGCCGGTGCCTTCTTGGGTGGCCGCCGAGTGTATAAAGGCGGCAAGTTCAATCGACCTAAAGTCAGGAAGCCGATCACTGAGGGCGGCTTTGGCGCCGTATCAGTTGTGGCGAGATATGATGGGGTTGACCTGGTGAGCAAAGACACAAATGGCGGCGATCTTGAGACGATCACTCTAGGTGTAGACTGGTGGCCAACCGATCACACGCGGGCAAGCCTCAACTGGTTCCAATCTGATGCCACACTTGGCAATCGAGGGTCCGGCTTAGGTGTAGATTTCATTGCTTTGCAGACGGCCGGCATTTCGGATGAGAAGGTTGATGGCTTCATGGTAAGAGTGCAATTCGACTTTTAAGGGCACATGGATTGATCCAGCCCCCAATGAACGGCTCGGATCACGGGGCTGGGTCACCAGATTAATCTGCTTTCGAAAAAAGCAATGTACGATTGGATGCAACGATCAGCCAGGCAAAAAAGGAATAATCGGCTAGACGTTGCCACAATCCTTTCATTTCATTGGCTTGAGGGATCAGCATCAGTACAAACCCAGTGAGCATGCATATGGCGGCGATCAATGTTATCGCCGAGAGGCCTTTGGAATTTACCGATCTTAATCCCAGGAACATCAAAAGCAGACCTGTTATTCCACCGGCATATTCAATGATGCCAGTCAGGAAATGTACAATCTGCTTCGCGCCCGTGCTAGGTGCACAGCCAAGCTCACAAGGAAAGAAGAAGGCACCGAAATAGCCAACAGCAACTCCAAGAATACTGATAGCACCAAGTGTTATCAGCAGGGAGCCAGGCAGCGTCCTGCGCAGATAGATTACCAACAATGATACAGTGATCCCAACCGGCAAAAATCCATAGCTGTTTACGATAAGGGCGTAGCGGGCTTTGTGGGCTCCTAATTCGCTTAAATAATTATTGGCAAAATTGTAATCATCACGCATTAGCCCGATTATTTCGGGCAGGATTATGCCCGATACGAGCAGGATCAGGCCTGTTATTGCTGAAAAGTATTTCATGGAAACCTCGCACTGGATTGGCACATATGCACGATCAAAAATTACGTTGCGGACACAAGTGTATCAAGGGTGTTGTTCTGCTTTATCCGCCAGAACTCAAGATAAATCATCCGGGCTGATTAGGCCGCTTCTTGCTCAATGCAAATTTTATTACTGTCACTTTGGGTAAGTGACAATTTCAGCAGTGCACATCTGTGGGGATTGCCATCTGATACATCATGCTCAAAATATCGACAGGTCTGACAGACGCCGAATGCGCGCCCACCACGACGTTTCAGGAGCGATTGCAGGATCGCATTGAGTTGCGTGCTCAAGATTTCCCGTTCGGTACGGCCAAGAACTTCTGATCCCTGGTCCACGCGTGCCACGGGATCGTTTTTCAAACAGGCTTTGCCTTTGGCGGTGAGGTCCAGAGTAAGATTCCGACGATCCTTTTTGCTCGTGATCTTTCGGATCAGTCCTTTCTGCGCCAACACACTCAAGGTCTGGGATACAGTGCCTTTGGTCATACCGAGATAGGCGGTTACGGCTGTCGGGTTGCGCGAAAAGCGATTCGCACGCGCCAGGAAACGCAGGGCTTCCCATTGGGTCGGCTTCAGTCCGGCCGTATGAGTTTCATTCTGCATAATTCGGCCGAGCCGCTCAATCAGAATGCCAATATTTTTTGTCGGTTTCATCGGTTTATAGTAGCGACTAAAAACTTTACTTGCAAGTTAATTGAACTTGGCATAAAGATATATTGTTTCGAGTCGCTACCAAAGGATATGTTCATGAGACGACTAGCTTTTACCGCACTGCTAATGGCTGCCACAACACAGACAGCCTATGCTCACGAAATCACGAGCGAGGTGGATGCTGACCAAACACCAGCATTTGACATAACACTTGCCAGCGCAACGACCGATGGACGCCTGACGACATTCATCATGGAGGTTGCGGGCGTTGCGGGTAGTGTCAAACCAGTGCCAATTGGGCAGCTGACTGGTGCCAAAGTTGAGGCTTATGTTTGGCCGACAAGTCTGGATCCTTCGCAGGTTGGGTTTGGCGCTGGCACGGGAATACTTGCTCTTGCCATAACCGCCCATCCGGATTTCGATGACACGCCTCTTTTCGATGAGGATCAGGACGGTGATCCAGCCAATGATGGCAAGGACTGGCACTCTCATTGGGTCGTCCTAAATGAGGATGAAGCCTGTAGTGGCGGCCTCAAAGTACGGGATGTTTCACCGGGCGTGGATTTACTGCCTGAGACAGCTCCCATGCTGCCAATTGCCCTGGATAGCCCCGGCATGAGCCCACTGCTCAATGGCCGCATTGCTAAAATTACCGTGCCACTCAGCGAGAGTGAAGATATTTCCTTTGATGCGGTCACAGCCGAGCTTCAGGTCAATGAAAATGGTGAAGCACCACTGCTTTGTGTCACAGGGATTCATGACGTCGCCTCTGGTGATCTCTCTCTTCCGGGCCGGGTGGTGCTTGAGAAATGATGCATTACCCTATTGCCTCAACCCTCGTTGTCTCATTGCTCCTGTTGGGAGCCTGTAGCCCAACGACATCAATTGACGCCGATCGTGTCAGCCCTGCAGCTGATGCGATGGCGCCTCTTAGCGGGGATGATTATGGCGACAGAATACGCGCCAGATTAGTTGGTGAAGCCGGAAATCGGATTGGCGATGTCATCATCTTCCAGGGGATTGACAGTGTCGTCATTGAACTCAGTGCGAGAGACTTGTCACCGGGAGATCACGGTATGCATCTTCACTCAGTTGGTGACTGTTCTGACACGGCTTCGTTTCAATTAGCGAGTGGACATATTGCAGGAGTTGACGGTCCTCATGGTGCGTTGCATCCGGGCGGCTCGCATGATGGTGACTTGCCCAATCTTCACGTCAATAGCGATGGCACTGCACGCGTCGATATATTAACACAGAGAGTTACTGTTGCAGACTTGGCAGACCGTGACGGTGCGGCTTTGATCATTCACGCCTTACCAGATGATTACCAGACACAACCTGGTGGCGAGACGGGTAAACGTATTGCTTGCGCCGCCTTTAAATTCCGGAATTGATCTTCGTAGTTTTGTACCAATCAGATTGCACAGTTATGTGCTCAGGACCTGCTGGCGCTTTGCTGGTCGTCGGATATTCTGACTGCAGCTGTCCGGCAACCGCACATGATCTACAGCGATTGATATTGGGTTTTGCCGAGTCGATGCGCGGAGCGCGTATGGCTGGCCCGTACCAGACAGGTTAATGGAATGCCCAACCATCAGGTGACAGGGCTCAGGTTCTATCGATTCTAAGTCGTTGACCTTGGCCAGTTTGATGCAGTAGGAACTAACTGAACAGTTAGTAGTTGGGCGTTGGTATGGCTGAACTGAAATCTACCGCGAAAGTCGTCGTCATCGGTGGCGGTGTTGTTGGTGTGTCAACACTATATCATCTGACAAAAAAGGGTTGGTCAGATGTCGTGCTGATTGAGCGCAAGGAGTTGACATCTGGCTCGACATGGCACGCGGCCGGCCTGCTGCCCTTGTTCAATATGAGCTATTCGGTTGGTCAATTACATAAATACTCAGTCGAGCTCTACAAGCGTCTTGAGGCGGAAACGGGTCAGGATGTTGGTATTCGCGCCGTTTCGAATATTCGTCTGGCGACCAATCAAGACCGAATGGATGAATATTACCAATATGCGGGTGTCGCCCAGACAATTGGCGTTAAAGTCAACTTCCTAACACCTGACGAAGTGATCGATCTCTGGCCGTTCGCCAAGAAAGACGGTCTTGTCGGAGCGATGGTTCATCCCGATGATGGCTATGTCCAACCAGCCGACCTGACGCAGGCCTTTGCCATTGGCGCTCGTTCTGGCGGGGCAACCATACACCGGCAGACAACTGTGACCGCTATAGAGTGCTTGCCTGACGGTCAGTGGCAAGTAACCACTGACAGGGGCGAGATTGTCTGCGAGCATGTGGTCTCGGCAACAGGCAATTTTGCCCGGCGGACGGGTGCCATGATTGGGCTTGATATTCCGGTAATACCTGTCGAACATCAGTTCATCGTTACCGAGCCACACAAGGATATTCAGGCGCGGCGCAAGCAGGGCTTGCCAGAGCTCGGCGTCCTGCGCGAATCCGACGGTTCCTGGTATATGCGCGAAGAAGCTGGTGGCCTGCTGCTCGGGCCATATGAAAAAGATGCCCCGGCCTGTTATGTCGACGGGCCTGATCCAAACAGTGAGTATGAGCTATTTCAAGGTGACCTTGATCGCCTCATGCCACATGTCGAGAGCGCCATCGCCCGCGTGCCAATCTTCGCAGAACTCGGTATCAAGAAAATCTACAATGGCGCGATAGCCTATGCGCCGGATGGCAATCCGATTGTTGGCCCGGCCTGGGACAAGAAGAATTTCTGGCTCAATGAAGGTCACAGTTTTGGTATCACGGCTGCCGGAGGTGCTGGCTGGCAACTGGCAGAATGGATCGTCGAGGGCGAGCCTACGGTTGATATGCTTGGCGTTGATCCGCGCCGGTTTGGGTCATACGCGACGAAATCCTATCTGATTGAGAAGAATGAAGAAGCCTATGCTGATGTCTTCGCGATCCATTACCCGGATGAGGAACGGGTTGCTGCCCGGCCATTGCGCACCTCGCCATGCTATGACCGGATGAAAGCCAAAGGGGCAGTGTTCGGACAGCTCTTTGGTTGGGAGCGCCCGAACTGGTTCGCGCCTGAAGGTGTCGAGCAGACAGATGATTGGTCTTTCCGCCGCTCAAGCTATTTCGAACATGTTGGCAATGAGTGCAAAAACGTAGCAGAGAATGTTGGCCTGCTGGATATGACGGCTTTTGCCAAGTGCCGCATTCAAGGGCCGGGTGCGCTGAAATTCCTCAACTGGGTTTTAGCCAACAAGATGCCGGTGACACCTGGCCGTATCGGCCTTTGCCACGGGCTGACAACCAAGGGCGGTGTCCATTCCGAATTCACGGTGCAGCGAGAAAGCAAGGAATGTTTCTATCTTGTATCAGCCGGCGCTTATCACCGGCTCGATCATGACTGGTTGAAAAAGCATATGCCAGAAGATGGGTCGGTGCAGTTTACGGACCTGACCAATTCCATGGGTGTTCTGGTGGTTGCCGGGCCGAAGTCACGCGACCTATTGCAGCCGATTTGCGGCGCTGATCTCAGCACGGATGCCTTCCCATGGCTGACGGGTCAGGAAACCTATATCGGCCAAGCTCCGGTTAAGCTGATACGCGTGAACTTTGTCGGTGAGCTTGGTTGGGAAATTCATCACCCGATCGAATACCAGAACCACATATTCGATACTTTGTTCAAACATGGCGAGGCGTATGGACTGAAACCTTTCGGCATTCGTGCCATGAATTCGCTGCGGCTGGAAAAATCTTACCGCCTTGTCGGCACGGAAATGTCAATTGAATATTCCGCCTATGAGAGTGATCTCGGACGCTTCGTCAATCTCAAGAAGAAGAACGGCTTTCTCGGCAAGGACGCATTGCTGGCCTGGCAGGAACGCGGTTTCGAGAACGCCTTCGTGACGCTCGAAGTGTTTGGTGTAGATGACGCGGACGTATTGGGGAATAACCCGATCTATGATGGTGAAACGATCGTCGGCCGGGCGACAGGCGGCGGTTATGGCTGGCGCATCAACAAGTCTCTGGCGCTGGCAATGGTGCATCCATCAAAGGCCGAGCCGGGGTTGCAATTACAAATCGATATCCTCGGCAATCGCTATGATTGCGTCGTGCTCGAAGAAAGCCCATACGATCCAGCCAATGACAAGCTGAGATCTTAGATCATGAAGTTCTCGGCCCGCTCTCTTTTTGCCAATGCCCTCACAGGTCACAAGAACTGGCCGGAGCAATTTCCTGACAAGGAACCAGAAAAGCAATATGATGTGATCATTGTCGGTGCAGGAGGGCATGGCCTTGGCGCGGCTTATTACCTGGCAAAGAAATACGGCATCAGAAATGTCGCTGTCATCGAGAAGGGCTGGCTTGGCGGCGGTAATACCGGACGCAACACGACAGTCATCCGCTCCAATTACCTCTATGATGAGAGTGCTGCGATCTATGATCATTCCGTTGATCTGTGGGATGGTCTGTCACAGGAACTCAATTACAATACCATGTTCTCGAAGCGCGGCGTGCTAATGCTCGCGCATAATATCCATGACGTGCAGAGCTTCCAGCGCCATATCCACGCCAATCGGCTCAATGGCGTCGACAATCAATGGTTGAGCCGGGAGGACTGTAAAGCCTTCCTGCCCATTCTGGATATTTCGGAGAGGCCTCATTACCCGGTTCTTGGCGGCGCATTGCAAATGCGGGCAGGTACAGCCCGGCATGACAGTGTCGCCTGGGGCTATGCGCGGGCCGCCTCGCAGATTGGTGTCGACATCATCCAAAATTGTGCAGTCACGGGCATTCGACGCAGCAAGGATGGGGCGGTTACGGGTGTCGAAACTGAAAAGGGTTTCATCAAGGCGAACAAGATCGCTGTTTCGGCAGCGGGGCACTCAGCAGTCGTCATGGCAATGGCAGGCTTGCGGTTCCCGCTCGAGTCTTATCCCCTGCAGGCGCTTGTCTCTGAACCCGTAAAGCCAGTCATGCCATGTGTTGTGATGTCAAATGCTGTCCATGCCTATATCAGCCAGTCCGACAAGGGCGAGTTGGTGATCGGCGCAGGCACAGATCAGTATACGTCCTATTCTCAGCGAGGGGCGCTGCACATACTGGAGCACACTCTGATGTCGATTTGCGAACTCTTTCCGATATTCAAGCGTATGCGAATGCTGCGCTCCTGGGCCGGCATTGTCGATGTGACGCCGGACCGCTCACCTATACTGGGCAAGACGCCGATCGAGGGGCTCTACGTCAATTGTGGTTGGGGGACGGGTGGCTTCAAGGCCACACCGGGCGCTGCAGACCTCCTCGCCTATACAATCGCCCATGACGAACCCCACAAGATCAACGCGCCGTTCAATCTCGATCGCTTCACGGGTGGCCGGTTGATCGATGAGGCCGCTGCAGCAGCCGTGGCGCACTAGGAGGCGGACGCGATGTTCCTGATCCACTGCCCATATTGCGACGAGGATCGTCCCGAGATCGAGTTCTCCTATGCCGGCGAAGCCCACATTGCCCGGCCGCAAAATGCCGACGCTATAAGTGATGCCGAATGGTCGGAATACTTATTCATTCGCGAGAACAAGCGCGGTATACATTGTGAGCGCTGGTGGCACACAAATGGCTGCAACCGGTTTTTCAATGCGGTGCGCAACACAGTCACCGACAAGTTCATTATGACATATGAGATGGGGGAGCCCCGCCCGACGCCCGAAGAAATAGAGGCGGCGCGTGATGACGACTGATCAACCCAATCCTTACAGGCTATCTGATAGCGGGACGCGACAGATCAGCTTCACCTTTGATGGCAAGACCTATCAAGGCCGGGAAGGTGATACGCTGGCCTCGGCATTGCTCGCCAATGGCGTCCACCTGATGGGCCGCTCGTTCAAATATCATCGCCCGCGCGGGGTGCTTGGTTCTGGCTCGGAGGAGCCCAATGCACTTGTAAGTTTTGATCGGGGCGCTGGCCGTGTCACGCCAAATGTTCGGGCGACAACACTTGAATTATATGATGGCCTTGTCGCCAACAGTCAGAACCGCTGGCCCAGCCTGAAGCGTGATGTTGGCGCATTCAACAACACGTTTTCGATGTTCTTCCCGGCCGGTTTCTACAACAAGACATTCATGTGGCCCAGGAGTTTCTGGGACAAGGTCTATGAGCCCTTCATAAGGAGCATGGCGGGCTTGGGTCTTGCGCCAACAAAGCCTGACCCGGATGTCTATGCGAGCACTTATGGGCACTGCGATACATTGATTGTTGGTGCCGGCCCGGCTGGACTGGCTGCAGCCCTTGCAGCCTCGAAGACTGATAATCGCGTTATTCTGGTTGATGAAAATCCGGCGCTGGGAGGCAGCCTTCTCTCATCCGAAAAAGCCAGCATAGATGGAGCAAGCATCACAGACTGGCTGGCCCAGACAGAGCAAGCTCTGAGGCAGGCTAAAAACGTAACAATCCTGACGCGCACGACCGCTATTGGGTATTACCACGACAATTTCATTGCCCTAGCTGAGCGACTGACAGACCACCTTGCCGATGCAGAGATTGGACAATCACGTGAGCGTTTGCACCGCATTCGCTCCGATAAAGTCATTCTGGCGCAAGGCGCGATAGAGCGGCCATTGGTGTTTCATGGCAATGACCTACCGGGCATTATGCTGGCGTCAGCAGCGCAGACTTTTCTCAATCGTTATGGCACAGCTGTCGGCTATGAGGTGGCCGTCTTTACAAGCCATGACAGCGCCTATGGCGCGGCGTTCGACCTGCATGATGCTGGAGTTCATGTGCCGGTTATCATTGAGGCGCGTACTGATATTGATGCTGACTTGCGAGATAGCGCTGCAGCGCGCGGGATCGAGATTGTTTTGGCCGCCGCAGTTTCCAATTGTTTCGGTAAATGGCGCATCAACGCCTTGGAACTCTACACCCCGATCAATGGCAAGACGCGCAGGATCAAATGTGACGCGCTGCTCATGTGCGGTGGTTGGACACCCAGTCTGCATCTCTGGTCGCACTCGAAAAGCAGCATCAAATGGGATGACAAAATAGATGCATTCGTGCCGGGCAAGGCGAATGAAAATGCCAGTTGCGTCGGTGCTTGCAATGGAGATTTTGGCTTACAAACAGCGTTGGAAGCAGGTGGCAGGGTGGCTGGAGGTGAAGCGACCTATACTGTATCGGAAGTCCCATTTGGGCGCGGTGAAACATTTCGGTCACTGCCAAACTACAAGGACGTATCAAAGCAGAAAGCCTTCGTGGATTTCCAAAACGATGCCACCGAAAAAGACATCTCGCTCGCAGTACGCGAGGGCTTTTCATCCATCGAACACGTCAAGCGATACACTACGATTGGCATGGCGACAGATCAGGGCAAGACATCCAATCTCAATGCCATGCAGATCGCATCCGTTGCGGTTAAAAAATCTGTTCAAGAGGTCGGCCTGACGACGTTCCGACCGCCTTATACACCAACAACATTCGGAGCCCTCGCCGGGTATCGCAGCGGTGACTTGTTCGAGGTTGAGCGCAAAACATCGATTGATAGCTGGGCGGCCGAGAATGATGCCGTGTTCGAGCCTGTGAGTATCTGGCGCCGTGCACGGTATTTTCCAAATGGTAGCGAAGATATGCATGCGGCGGTTGCGCGCGAATGCAAGGCAACGAGAACGAGCCTTGGTATCTTTGACGCGAGCACGCTCGGCAAGATCGAAATTGTTGGGCCGGACGCCGCAAAGTTCATGAATTTGATGTATACAAACCCATGGGCCAAGCTCGCTGTTGGGCGCTGCCGTTACGGCCTGATGCTGCGCGAAGATGGCTATATATACGATGATGGTGTTGTTGGCCGCATGGCTGAAGACAGGTTTCATGTCACGACGACGACAGGCGGTGCGCCCCGTGTTTTCAGGCATATGGAAGACTATTTGCAAAGCGAGTTTCCTGAGCTCGACGTCTGGCTCACATCAACAACCGAGCAATGGGCGGTCATCGCGCTGAATGGCCCAAATGCACGCAAGCTGATTGCGCCTTTTATCGACGGTATTGATCTTTCGCCTGACGCCTTTCCGCACATGGCCGTGCGTGAGGGGAAGATCTTCGGTATCGAGACACGTCTCTTCCGGGTTAGTTTTTCTGGCGAGCTTGGCTTCGAGGTCAATGTCCCAGCGCATTATGGCCGCGCTGTTTGGGAGGCACTTTTTGAGGCGGGCGCTGAATATGGAATAGTGCCATATGGTACCGAAGCCATGCATGTGCTCAGGGCTGAGAAGGGCTTTATCATCGTTGGCCAGGATACGGACGGCACGGTGACACCTCAGGATGCGGGCATGTCCTGGGCCGTCTCAAAAAAGAAGAAGGACTTTGTCGGCAAGCGCTCTTTGATGAGATCAGATATAGTCGCAAATGGTCGCAGACAACTTGTCGGACTATTGACTGTTGACCCCAATGTCGTGCTTGAAGAGGGTGCCCAGATTGTTGCGGACCCCGACCAACCTATCCCGATGGATATGATCGGCCATGTGACCTCGTCCTATTGGAGTGAGACGCTGGGCCGCTCTATCGCGATGGCAGTAGTAAAGGGTGGGTTTGATCTCGAGGGCAAGACTATATTCGTGCCGATGCCGGGAACAACCCATTCCGCGAAAGTCTGTAATCCTGTCTTTTACGATCCTGATGGGGAGCGGCTCAATGTTGGTTGATCAGGGACTGGAAATTGGTGACACCTTGTCAGACGGCTGTTTGACTGTCCTACTTGTTAGTGAAAGGACGCGGTATTCCTTGCGAATCAAGGCCGAAGACCTGACGGCCTTTAACCTGGAAAGTGGCCTTGGATTGCCAGAACGAATTGGGCAATCATCACTTACGGAAGCTAGGATGCAGCTTTGTCTTGGCCCGGACGAATGGCTGATCGTGACACAGCCAGATCTGGATAAAGGCCTGGGCGCGCAACTGAAGCGACTATCGGACTCATTCATATTCAGCTTCACCGACATATCTCACCGTAATATTGCCCTGACAGTGCAAGGCTCAGAGGCTGTTGCGGCGATCAATATTGGCTGCCCGCTGGATCTGTCACCGGAACATTTTCCGGTGGGCAAGGTTACACGAACTGTTTTTGAGAATGCCCCTATTATGCTACTTCGAACTGGTGAGGATGTGTTTCATCTCGAATGTTGGCGATCTTACGGCCCGTATGTTACTGGTTTATTTGCCAGATATGCGAAAGACATAGAGATGAGCTGAATTGGCTAATCGCAAATTGGAATTAGCGCCAACTGGAGAAGATCAGGTTATGACGAAAGAATTCCATCAAACTGAGTTGGCGATAAAAACCGCTACGACAGGTTTCTATTCCGGCTTTAACAGGATTGTTGCGATAGGTTCGAAGATACTCATTGGTGCACTTATTCTCTGGGCAGCATTTTTCCCAGAGCATGCCATGGCGATGTTGAATGGGTTAAGAGGACTTGTCAGCGCGCATTTCAGCTACTGGTATATGTACACAATGGTCCTGTTCAGTGTCACTTGCATGGGGCTGGCATTATGGCCGACGACAGGAAAATTGCGGCTTGGCAAAGCAGATGAGCGGCCTGAGTTTTCACGGTTTTCGTGGATTTCGATGTTATTTGGCGCTGGTATCGGCATCGGTATGCTGACCTATTCGACGGCTGAGCCCCTCTTTCATTTTGCCAATAACCCGGATGTTATCCGTGGCAGTGTTGATGCTCTGAGTGCTGAGACTGTACGTTCTGCCTATAAATGGTCCTTCATGCATTGGGGGCTTTGGGCATGGGGCGTATATGCACTTACCGGTCTGGCTTTAGGTTATTTCAGTTATTCGCGTGGATTGCCGCTGACGATAAGATCCGCTCTTGTGCCATTGTTCGGGAAAAGACTGTCCGGGCCATTTGGGCATCTGATCGACATCGTTGCCGTTGTCGCAACTCTGCTTGGTGTTGCGGTAACAATCGGCTTTGGCATTTCCCAGTTTTCGTCAGGTGTTCACAGTATTTTCCAGGCTGGCTGGATCATCAACGCGGACGGTTCGCCTACCACAAGTGCAATGATATTGTTTCTGGTAATCATTATGGGCGCGTCTACGCTTTCTGCACTCTCAGGGGTCGGTCGGGGGATCAAGTGGCTATCCAATTTGAATATGGGTCTGACAATATTCTTGCTAGCATTCTTCATGATTTTTGGTGCATCAGCTTTCGCATTTAAAGCCTTCTTTTTTGGCATCTGGGATTATCTCATTGGTTTACCGATAATGGCGACTAGGGTCTGGTCGGATACCGGTACAGAGACAGGGAAAGCGCTATCAAGCTGGCAAGCCGACTGGACTATCTTCTACTGGGCCTGGTGGATTGCTTTTGCGCCATTTGTCGGTTTGTTTTTCGCCAGAGTTTCACGGGGACGCTCGATACGTGAATATATATTCGGGACAATGGTCATCCCATCCGTCATGGGCTTTGTCTGGTTCGCTGCAATAGGTGGGACCGCGCTGAACCTTGAGCTGACCGGGGTTGCACAGAATGCAATCCTTGATGCTGATCTCTCATCACAATTGTACGCAACCTTGAATGTTATGCTAAGTTCGGGGCTTGCAACAGCGATGTCGGTGGTCATCGTTATATTGCTTCTGACTTATCTTGTGACATCAGCGGACTCAGCCATTCTGGTCATCAATACGATCGCGTCAGCCGGAAAAACGACAGAGAATGCGTCAAAGCATATACTTGTCTGGGGCGGCGTGCTGACGACCATGATAGCCGTTCTGTTACTGGCCGGAGGGCTCGATGCCGTCAAAGCCGCCATGATAATCGGCGCACTGCCATTCTCACTCGTCATCGTCCTGATGTGTATATCTCTGATCAAGACATTGCTGTGGGATGAAAGGGGGCAGAGCAAGAAAGTGGTAGTTGATCAGTTGCGATAGGTCGTCAGGCAATCGCCTAGTGCTTCTTTCAACTCAGAGAGGTATGATTCGAATGGCTTCCACTGGTCCATACCCTTTTTGCTAATCGGCTGCCTGACTTGTTCTGAACTGGCGGTACGCACCGCGCGGCTCGTCTTGTGAAAGTCGATGCAGTCCTGCTCGAAAGGGAGGTCGCAATAGTTGAGTATACGACGAACCTGAGTTTCGAGATCGTCGAGGACATCTTCATGCTGAACCCGCAATACACGTCCGGGCAAAACTCTATCCCAATGATCCATTAACGCCACATAAGCGCGATAGTAGCGGCCCATATCTTCAAGACTGTAAGTGAATTCCTGTCCCTCTGCGAAGAGTTGTTTGAACCCTGACCAACAGCAATCCATTGGCTCTCGTCGTGCATCAATGATTTTGGCGTTCGGCAGGATCATATGAATGAGGCCTATGTGGCGAAAATTATTAGGCATCTTGTCAGTAAAGAATGGCGCATCCTGTCTATGGATCCGGGTTGATTTGATGTAGTCATTGCCAAATGCCGATAGTTTTTCAGCCGGTATATCGTGCAATATGCGTGGGTAGTAGGTTGGGTCAGTTATCTGCTTGCGGCCACGTAAGCGGTGGACGAGTGAGAGGATGTTAGGCAGTTCAAGCGTCCCATCGACCTGACTGTGTGAGGCAAGTATCTGTTCGATTAGGGTCGAGCCGGCGCGCGGGAGACCGAGTATGAATATGGGATCGGGAGCAGAACAACCCATATGAGACTTAATCTTGAAAAGCTCTTCCGTGCAGACGCTAATTTGCGTCAAGAGCTCTTCCTCCATTTGTTCTGAAGTGTAGCGGGTCTGTATGCGTTTCAATTCATTGCCGCGCGCATAGAAGTGGTAGGACTGTTGATAGTCACCGCGATCCTCATAGGCCTTGCCTAGTGCAAAACAGATGTGCACACGGCTCATATAGCTGAGATCACTGCCAAGTTCCTGCGCTTGCATTGCGGCCAGTTCCTGATCTGTAAAATGATGGGTTTTCAAGTTGGCGAGGGCATAATAGGCGTCGCCAAGATCGGGTTGCCGGGTGAATGCAGCGCGGTAGGAGGCAATTGCTTCCTCCGTTTTGCCATAGGTCTTGAGCGCATGCCCTCGTGAGGTAAGTGTCGCCGGGTCATCAGGCAATTTGGCAAGCACTTTGTCAAACATCGCAATCGCAGTGTCATACTCACCGGCTTGCATGCTCTCAATTGCAAAATGTGATTGAAAGATTGGGCTGGTAGGGTCCTTTTCCAAAAGATTACGAGCTTGCTCGAGAGCCGCAACAAACTTCTGGCGTTTACGAAGCACCTGGATATGGTCGAGACGCAGTTGGATATTCTCAGGGTCAAGTTCGATCGCGGTCTCGAGCAGGAAATCAGCATCCTCGTTCGCACCCAGCCTGCTACCGATATCTGCGAGAAGTCGCATGCCTTCAATATTCCTGGGATGTTTTTGCATAAAGGCGCGGCAGTGTTGCTCAGCCTTCAGGATTTTGCCCTCGTGTATAAAGTTGGTGATGGCAAGGAGCTGGTGAGGCATAGTGTTGAGCCGGTTTGTTTGGGCGCGGGCTTCTTCGGCCTGATCTTTGCGACCGGTTTCCGAGCAGAGGTCGGCCTGTGCCTGCCAACTTGCCGTTAGTGCAGGGTTGTACTGGCAGGCCCGTTGATAGGCATTCAAGGCCTTGTCTCGATTTCCAATTTTCCGCCATAGATGTCCTTCTTCCTGGAACGCGCGTCCAAAATCTGGAGCTATGGCTTTTAGTTTTTCGATTTTAGAAAGAGCTGCCTGATGCCTGCCGAGATAACGATCGCAGACTGCGGCCATGTAATACGCGTCCTGAAGCGCTGGTTCAGTCTCAAGAATTCCAACCAGGAGATCTGCGGCCTCATCGAATGAGCCTGCTTTCATGGCCTTTTGCGCATTTGCAAGCACTTGGTCATGGGGATCGGAAGATAGCGCCATTTGATTTGGCTCCATACTCATAATGAAACGGCACCCTATCAAAGACAGGGTGCCGCTAACTTGTCTATCAATTGTATTTTGTCAAAGCGCCCTAATTCTGGATGCGGACTCGAAAACCAATTGTTCTTGGCCGTATCGGCGTGACACGTTCACGATCAAAGACAAAATTATTGCTCAGCTCTGCATATTCGTTGGTCAGATTGTCGACGAAAAGTTCAGCCGTCCAATTCTCAGTCGTGACACCAGCTGTTGCACCAAGCGTGACCCAGCTATCAACTTTTGTCTTGTTGATCTCGATGATATCACTGAAAGAGCTATCGGATAATATGAGCTGTGGCATCACGTGCGCCGTATAGTCTGAATTGACATCCCACTCGTAGCGCGCGCGGATATTGCCTTGCCAAGTTGGAGCAAAGGCCAGATCTGAGCCTTTCAGGACATCATTCGTCGGTGTCAGAACCTTAGTGATTTCCGTATCCAGGTAAGAGTAGGCACCTGAGATGGTCAAACCATCAATTGATGCCGGAGCCCAGGTGAGCTCACCTTCGACGCCTTTGATTTCGGCATTAGCTGCATTATCTGAAAAGAACAGGTTTGTGATGCTCGGATCAAAGATGGTCGTTTGCAGGTTTGTAATATCAACAAAGAACGCACTGCCATTAAACCGAAGCGAATTGTCGAACAATTCAGTTTTCCAACCCAACTCGTAATTCTGTACTTCGTCAGTATCGATCGCAAATGGTACTGTGAAACCGTTCGGTCCAGCCGCACCACCCGGGCGATTCAAGAGCCCCGGTCGGAAGCCTTCTGAGAAGGTTGCATACAGAAGGATGTCATCCGTAGGTGTCCATTGACCGGTCGCCTTGAAGATCACGCCATCAGTTGCTGCCTTGTCAGGTGCGCCAACTGTATTGCCGGGAGCGAACTGGGTAGAAATATTTGTACCGAAGGCCTGTGCATCTGTGGAGGCACCAAGGTTGAAGAATGATGAATTGGCGCTGCCTTCGAGATCGACTTCGATGTCATAATAACGCGCACCAAGGGTAATAGAGAATTGATCCGTCAGATCGAAAGATGCCTCGCCGAAAAGTCCAACCTGCTTATCCGTCCGCTTGACATCATTTCGGAAAATAACGCCTTCCGGGAATGGCCCAGCATCACTGAAGAACCCAGCGCCCGCGTTTCCAACCAAACCAGTAGCATCCGTATTGGTCAGAGGAAAGTTCGGGCCAAAGCCAATCACGCCATTGAAGCCAACGACAGATTCCGATCCTGGATAGGTAAAGTCGTTACGTTCCTTTAGCTTTAGGTCGCTGTAAAACCCACCTGCCGTTACGCGAAACCGATTGTCAGCTGGAGTGCTGAATCGTAATTCGTGTGACTGGATCTCAGTATCAGTCTGGGATTTTACAAACAGGTTTGGAGCCTGGCAGGTGCCTGAAGGTCCACCAGCGCCGGGATAGCTGACCGAACCATCACAAATGTAGTACGGCAAGTACTGACCGACAAAGAGATAGTCGGAATAATCGACTCTCTGATCTGTATTGCGCTCTGTGTATGCGCCCGTGTACAGCACTTCAAGAAAGCCAAGTCGCCCTTCGATGGTCCAGGCCGTATTGTGATAGGAGTCTTCAATTTCGTCAGCCTCGAAGCGCTCTATCTCATATTTGCCCAGTTCGGGGTCGGCGAAAAATACGCCGTCAGTGTCAAGGTTTTGTTGCGAGTGTGAGACATTCAGACGCCACTCATCATTGAATTCATAGAGTCCGCTCAGGCGAAAGCCTGCATATTGTGTATCGTTGAAATTTTTCTCGACGATACCGGAATTATTGGCCGAGATGAAATTCACATTGGACAGATCGGCGGTTGACTGGAAACCCGCGCGCACGGCAGATACAGGGACTCCGTTTGAGCGAACTGCACCTTCGGGCCGAAAGCGGCCAGATTCAGATGCATCGCGGATACCGCCAACATTGTCTATATAGCCGCCCTGATTGTCGACATAAACAACCCCTCGAATTGCGAATTTATCCGTCACTGGCACATTCAGCATGAGTTCAACATTGTTGCTCATCTCACCACCCTTGGTGAAGGATGTGCCAAATTTGCCAGCTGCCTCAACTGAATCCAGTTGAGGTTTGTTGGTAATCAGTCGGACTGTACCTGCCTGTGAACTGGCACCGAACAGTGTGCCTTGCGGGCCAGAAAGAACTTCTATTCTTTCAAGGTCAGCAGCGTAAACGTCGAGATTTCGACCTGGTTGGGAGACGGGTTGCTCATCAAGGTAGAGCGCCACGTTCGGAGCCAGGCCAGCAACACCAGCTGTTGTCAGGTTCGGTGTCGTAGACGCAAGGCCTCGAATATAAATCGTACCCTGTCCAGGTCCGCTACCACCAGCTGTAATGCCAGGCAATTGCAGCAAGTAATCGGAAAAGACCTCGACGCCTAACTCATCCAGCTCTTGGCCGTTAAGTGCCTGAACTGTGACCGGGATATCCTGGGCGTTTTCTGCCCTCTTGGTCGCTGTTACAGTAACTGTACCAAGGCGGCGGTCATCTGGCTCCTCGCTGTCTGTTGACTGCGCATAGGCGCTGGTGCCAAAGGCTGCGATAAAAGTAAGCACTGAAACGCTGGTTAATAGCTTATTCACTGTGTGTTCCTCCCGGTTGAGTCGCAGCGATCACTGCTGACTAAATAGTCAGTAATTTGTAAAAAAATGCTCTCAAAGAGTCAATGAATCCGCTTGGAATATGAAAATGCACCAAGAATGTGTGGTTCAATAGTCACAATCAGTCAGCACGATTGCAGGTTCGGAGGGGAAGGTCTGCCCGATACGAATGCCCTGTCGGGAAACTTGCAAGCCAGTCTTCGGCTTGCCGTGGCAATCATCCCATACGCTTCACACCGCCAGTTTTGTCACGGGCATAGATGGTGATGTTGGCTTGTCTGGCCTTGTTCAGGGCCAGATTTGTAGGCGCCGACAAACAGAGAATTGCTAAGATACCGCGCCGTGCGGCCTTGTCGATTATTTCATACGAACACCGCGAGGACATCAGCAAAAACCCATCCGTACTCTTGATCTCTGCAAGCGCCATGGCCCCGATCAGCTTGTCGAGCGCATTGTGACGGCCAACATCCTCACGCACGAGATTGATCGTACCGTCCGGATGCACCCAGGCAGCACCATGGACACTTTTGGTGCGTTGATTGATTGGCTGGAGACTAGCGAAATCTCGCATGGCCTGCTCAAGCGCGGCCTTCGAGATTTTTACTGGAACCTCAATGACTGGCGCCAGAGGTGCGAGAATGCTGTCAGCATTTTCCAACCCGCAAAGTCCGCACCCGGCGGTGCCGACAAGATTACGTCGACGGGCCTGGACATCGAAACGGGCCAGCCGATCCGCGTCGATCTTGAAAAAAAGCTCTATACCATTTTCCGAATGATTGATTTCGAGATGCTCAATCTCGGCCGATGCGTTAATGACGCGCTCAGTCAGTGAAAACCCAAGCGCAAAATCCATCATGTCTGCGGGCGTAGCCAGCATGACAGCATAATTGCGCCGATTATAGACAAACGCGACTGGTGTTTCCTCCGGGACATGCCAGCGGCCATGATGCGGGGTGTCCAGAGAATCGACTTCGATGGTCTCAGAGGCAGGCGGTGGCTTGCCGATGATATCGACTGGGAACATTATTCTGCAGGACTGGCGATGACTTGCCGTGATTTCGAGCGTGCAGATACGTGTTCTTGTTGCCAGTCCGACTTGTGATTGGATGGTGTGACACGAACGGCCGTGACCTTGTATTCTGGGCATTCTGTTGCCCAATCGGAATTCTCGGTTGTCAGGATGTTGGCGCCGCTCTCGGGATGGTGGAAAGTTGTATAAACAACGCCCGGCGTCATGCGTTCCGAGATAGTCGCCCGCAATGCCGTCTCGCCCTTGCGGCTGACAATCGCAACCCAAGAGCCGTCCTGAATGCCATGCGTATCTGCGTCTGATGGATGAATTTCCAGGAAGTCTTCGTCGGCCCATTGATTGTTATTCGTACGGCGTGTCTGGGCGCCAACATTATACTGGCTCAAGATACGCCCGGTTGTCAGGATCAGCGGGAAGCGGCGATTGGTCTTCTCGTCTGTCGGCACATATTCGGTGATGACAAATTTGCCTTTGCCGCCAACGAATTCATCCATGTGCATGATTTCAGTCCCGTCCGGGTGAGCATCATTGAAAGGCCATTGGACAGAGCCGCGGCGGTCAAGTTCGGCAAAGCTGACATTCTCGAACACGGGCGTCAGCGCGGCAATTTCATCCCAGATTTCGGAGGCGCTTTCATGGCCCATATCATAGCCCATGGCCTTGCCGAGATCCTGCGTGACCTGCCATTCCTGTTTGCCGGTTGGCGATTTCATCACGCGTCTTACCCGGTTGATGCGGCGCTCGGCATTGATGAATGTGCCATCCTTTTCAAGGAAGGACGTGCCGGGCAGGAAGACATGGGCAAAGCGCGCCGTTTCGGTCAGGAAGAGGTCCTGGACGATGAGGATATCGAGATTGCGCAAGGCCGCCTCGACATGATGGATATTGGGATCGGACTGAGCCACGTCTTCGCCCTGAATATACATGCCTTTATAATTCCCAGCCACGGCTTCATTGAACATGTTGGGAATTTTGAAACCCGGAACCGGGTCAAGCGTCCGGCCCCATTTTGCCTCGAACATGCCTCTGACATCATCGTCAGCAACTGAGCGATATCCCGAAAGCTGATGCGGAAATGAACCCATATCACAAGAGCCCTGCACATTGTTCTGACCACGCAGCGGGTTAACCCCGACGCCTGACCGGCCAATATTGCCAGTGATCATCGCAAGATTGGCAAGCCCCATGACCATGGTTGAACCTTGCGAGTGTTCGGTGACACCAAGACCATAATAGATCGCAGCGCTATCAGCTTCGGCGTAGAGACGGGCTGCGGCGATAATATCCTCGGCACTGACGCCGGTAATGGCAGCCATGGCATCAGGCGAGTTGATCGGATCACGGATGAAGTCGAGCCAGTCCGACAGCAGTTCCGTATCGCAGCGTGTGCGGATGAATTCCTCATCACCCAATCCTTCCATGACGACGACATGCGCCATGGCATTAATCAGCGCGACATTCGTTCCGGGTTTCAGGGGAAGGTGATAATCGGCCTCAACATGCGGCGATCTGACAAGATCGATGGCGCGCGGGTCGGCGATGATCAGGTTCGCGCCCTCACGCAAGCGCCGTTTCATCTGTGAGGCAAACACGGGATGCGCATCAGTCGGATTGGCACCAATGACCAATATAGTGTCGGCCTGCATGACGGAGTCGAAATTCTGCGTCCCGGCGCTCTCGCCAAATGTCTGCATCAGGCCATAGCCGGTGGGCGAGTGACAGACGCGGGCACAGGTATCGACATTATTATTGCCAAAGCCAGCCCGGATGAGCTTCATCACGGCCCAGACTTCTTCATTCGTACAGCGCGACGAGGTAATGCCGCCGATAGATTTCACACCATGTTTTGCTTGTGTGTCCTGCAGCCGTTTGGCGGCATAGTTGAACGCTTCATCCCAGCTAACCTCGCGCCAGGGGTCATCCATCGTCTCACGGATCATTGGCTTGGTGATGCGATCTTCATGGGTAGCGTACGTGTAGGCAAACCGGCCTTTGACGCAGGAATGGCCATGATTGGCTTTGCCGTCTTTCCACGGCACCATGCGGACAAGTTCATCATCCCTGATCTCGGCCTTAAACGAGCAGCCAACGCCGCAATAGGCGCAAGTCGTAAGGACGGTGCGGTCCGGCTCGCCCTTGTCCAGAACGGTCTTTTCAACCAGGGCATCCGTTGGGCAGGCCTGAACGCAGGCGCCGCAGGAGACGCACTCGCTGTCAAAGAATCCTTCCGCCATTCCGGCCACGACTTTGGATTCCGATCCGCGTCCTTCAATAGTCAGTGCGAAAGTTCCCTGCACTTCATCGCAGGCCCGCACGCAGCGCGAGCAGACGATGCAGGCGGAAGGGTCGAAGGTGAAATAGGGATTGCTTTCATCTTTATCGTCAGCGTGCGTACAGGTCTCGAACCGGGTCTCGTCAAGGCCGATCTCCTGGGCCATTGCAACAAGCGCTGGATCGCCTTGTGTGTCCGAGAGGTAGAGTTCCATCACGCCGCGGCGCAATTTGTCGAGTTGGTCAGTCTTTGTGCTGACAATCATGCCGTCTTCAATTGGCGTTGTGCAGGAGGCTGGTGTGCCTCTGCGGCCTTCAACTTCAATCAGGCACAAGCGGCATGAGCCGAAGGCTTCCAATGTGTCAGTCGCACAGAGTTTTGGTATTTGAATTCCTGCCATCTCGGCAGCGTTCATGACAGACGAGCCTTCAGCTGCCGTGATCATCCTGCCATCGACTTCCAGGGTGATCACCTTTGTGGATGTTCGAACGGGTGTGCCGAAATCTTTTTCAATCAGTATTGTCATGATCTATCCCTCGAAGTCCTCTCGGAAATGGCGAATTGCACTTCGCACCGGCATGGGTGTCAGGCCGCCCATAGCGCATAATGAACCCTTTTCCATAAGCTCACAAATGTCATCGAGGATTATGAGATTATCATCGATATTTTCCCCGGCGATTATCTTGTCGAGTATCTCCTTGCCGCGCTGTGAACCAATCCGGCAGGGCGTGCATTTCCCGCAAGATTCAATCTCGCAGAATTTCATGGCAAAGCGGGCTTGCGCTGCCATGTTGACGTCCTTGGAAAAGATGACGAGCCCACCGTGGCCGAGCATGGCGTCAGCCTCTGACATTTTCTCGTAATCCATCTCCATGTCGAACTCACTTGCTGGAACATAGGCACCGAGTGGGCCGCCAGCCTGCACGGTACGTATGGCTTTGCCGGAGTGGGTACCGCCACCGAAACCCTCAACCAGTTCGCGCATGGTCACGCCGAACGCTTTCTCGACGAGGCCACCACAGGCAATATCGCCGCCAAGCTGGAAGGCTTGTGTGCCTAATGAACGCCCTTGGCCATAATTCTTGTAGAAACCTGCGCCTTTGCTCATGATGATCGGCACGCTGGCGAGGGTGAGGACATTGTTGATAATGGTCGGCTGGCCGAACAGGCCCTCTATTGCCGGGATTGGCGGCTTGACCTTGATCTGCCCGCGTTTGCCTTCAAGGCTTTCCAGCATCGAGGTTTCCTCGCCGCAAATATAGGCACCGGCACCCTTGCGGACATGAATGTCAAAAGCCTGCCCGGAGCCATCAATATCAGGCCCAAGCAGCCCAGTCTCCTGCCAGATATCAATCGCGCGGCGCATCGTAGCAATGGCAAGTGGGTATTCAGAGCGGATATAGATGTAGCCGACCGTTGCCCCCACTGCGAGACCAGCAATGACCATCCCTTCGAGCAGGCAGAACGGGTCGCCCTCCATCAAGATACGATCGGCAAATGTCCCGCTGTCGCCTTCGTCGGCATTGGCGCAGATATATTTTTGGTCGGCCTCCTGGGCGAGTGCGGTCTGCCACTTTATTCCGGTCGGAAAGCCAGCGCCGCCGCGACCGCGCAGACCGGATTCGGTGACGGTTTCAACGATGGCCTGAGGTGTCGATGCCAGCGCTTTTCGCAGTCCGGCAAGTCCGCCATGCGCCTCGTAATCTGTGAGGCTGAGCGGATCAGTGAGCCCGCAACGGGCGAATGTCAGTCGCTCTTGGCGTGCGAAATAAGGGATGTCCTCGGTGGGGCCATGGGCCAGGGTATGGGCTCTGCCATCAAGGAAACCAGCTTCGAACAGATCCTCCACATCGTCAGGCGTGACCGGACCATAGGCCATCCGGCCCTTCGGCGTTTCAACTTCGATCAATGGCTCGAGCCACAACATGCCGCGCGTACCATTGCGGATAATCGTTACGTCAGTGTCCCCGCACCCTGCAATCCGTTCAATCTCGTGCGCCACTTCATCAGCGCCAACCGAGCCGGCAGCAGCATCGCAAGGGACATATATCTTAACCGGGCGAGTGGTCATGTCTCGCCCCTTTGTTTGAGCAACTGATTGAACCGCTCGGCATCAACCCGGCCATACAGCTTGCCATCCATCATCACAGCCGGGCCAAGGGCGCAATTGCCGAGACAATATGCAGCAGTGATCTTGGTGTCGCATGTTTTGGCTGCGTGTGTTGCAAGACACTCTGCGCCAACGGCTTGGCAAGCCTCAGCCCTGCAGATCCTGATATCAGGCCCATCCAAGGGTACTAGCCGGAAGTCATGATAGAACGTGACAACACCATGAATGTCAGCGCGTGAAATATTTAGAGCATCGGCAATTTCAACCAGTGCCTCTTTGGCGAGGAAGCCAGCTTCATCTTGCACATCATGCAGGATTTCAATCAAGGCGTCTGGCCGGTTATCATAACCTGCACAGATCTGCCGTATACGGCTGTGGCTTGATTGTAAGACTGTGACCATCTTCGGCCCCTACTGACTGTTCAGTTAGTGACTATTTATCCTCGCTTTTACTGTCAACCAAAAACGCGGACAGCTCAGTCTATCATATGTGTACGCTACAGCGGTGTTGTGTGGTTCATGAACGAGTGTCCATTGCCATTCGCTTCTGCTTTAAGCCTCGACAGGACACTTTCAAAGATTTCAATATGTTCTTCCGGGAAAGCATTCTTGGTAATCTGCTTTTCAACCCACAAGCCGACGACCAAGGCTCGCAGCTCGATAGCACCTTGTCGTGCCTTGTCCCTTGGCAGCCCCAGAGTGCGTAAATCATAGGTGAAGTTTGAAATCATTCGCGCACCAAATATATGCATCAATCTGGCCGTACGTGGATCATTTGCCGCATGAGACCAGAGCTGAGGCCAGATATTTGCTGCCTCTTCAGAAAGATGTGTCGCACTGAAATGTGCATTGCAGGCACCCCATATGCGCTTGATTGGGTCAGCTTCGCCTTTGCGCGCTTCCAGCATGTCGAGGCGAATACTCTTGATTACAAAGACAAATGAATTGTAGACCAAATTGTCTTTCGTATCGAAGAAATAGTGGATTGCAGCGGTCGAAACCTGAGCACGTTCGCTGATTGATTTGGTTGTAAGATTGGAAATGCCATCTGTGGCCATGGCAGACAATGCGCTGTTGATGATCGACTGGGACGTGTCGCTGGCGATGCGCTTCTTCTTGATTGTTTTCTGTTCCAAGGCTCAACCTCGTTCAATTGGCAGGGATAATATTGCCCCGAGCTTGTTAGGTACTCTGTCTGCGGCTGGCAACCTAGCCAGTCGTCATAGAAGGCGCGAAATATAGCATGGGTTCAAGCATGAATCGGGCCATTCAAATAAATCTTGCGCGATTTCCACATTACAAATATGAGGATTCTTGCCCGGCCCGTACCCGGAGCAGTTCTTAATGCATATTGGTTATCATCATGCGGGCTATACTGAGCTCTATTGGTACTTTACTGCTCTCGGCGGCAATCTTGCTGGCGGGTGGTGGGCTGCTTGGGACATTGATCGCGGTTCGTTCGCAGTTAGAAGGGTTCCCTCTTTTTGCAATCGGGATGATGACCTCCGCGTATTTTGCAGGCTTTGTCGCGGGCTGTCTTGGCACGCCATATCTGGTAAAACGCGTCGGTCATATCCGCGTCTTTGCAGCCCTGTCTTCGCTAATTGCGGCTGCCGTTCTCACGCATGCATTGATCATAAATGTACCGGTCTGGATTGTCCTGCGCGTGGTTACCGGTTTCAGCTTTGCCGGTCTCTACATGTTGATCGAGAGTTGGATAAATGAGCGGTCCGATAACAAGAACCGTGGGCAGGTTCTGTCCATTTACAGAATGGTCGATCTTGCCGCCGTCACGGCCGGTCAATTTCTGCTGACGCTGGCTGACCCGAAAGAATTCATTCTCTTCTCGCTGGTGGCGATCCTGATCTGTCTGTCAATTCCTCCCGTTTCCATGACCAAGGCTGAAGCGCCAAACCCCGTTGCCAGCACATCCCTGAATTTGGGGAAGCTGATCCGGGCTGCGCCACTTGGTGTTGTTGGGGCGTTTGGCGTCGGGCTGGCCAATGGCGCGTTCTGGGGCATCGCCCCTGTCTTTGTCCAACAGCTTGGCCACTCGATCTCTACTGTACCAATGTTCATGAGTGTGGTGATTGTTGGTGGCGCTATGTTCCAATGGCCCGTGGGGGCACTGTCCGACAAGTTTGGTCGCAGGATACTGTTGATTGTCTGTGCGATTGGCGGCGCGGCAGGCGGCGTATTCTTATGCCTGCTTGCGGGGAGCTCGCTGGCTTATCTCCTGGTCGGAGGGGCTTTATACGGTACTTTTGGTTTCCAGCTGTTCAGCCTCAGCGCGGCGCATGCCAATGACTACGCTGAGCCTGACGAATTTGTTGCGATCAGCGGCGGCTTGTTATTGCTGTATGGGGTTGGCTCGGTTATGGGGCCGTTGCTAGCGCCAGTCCTGATGTTGGTCACCGCGCCGCAATACCTCTTTGCTTTCACTGCCGGTGTTCATATTTTTCTGGCTATTTATGGCATCTATCGAACAACGCAGCGCGATGCGGCCGAGGATACGGGCAGTTATGTCGCTGTGCCACGCACAACTCCGGCCGTCTTCAGGTTCGATCCACGTAATCTGCGCAAACGGAAGGTACGGAAAACCTAGGGTCAAGACCTGTTAATTTGGTGCTTTCTACGATGCGAATTCTTTTCGATGACCGCGTCAAAGACTTTTGAAAGCCGAATGGCTTCCGGCAAGCCTTTTCCTTGTCATCGAAAAGAAGGCGTGTCGCCCGCAGGGTGGTCTCACTTTCCGCGCTGGACGGCGTCGAAAACGCTTGAAAATGCTCGCATTTCCTGTGCGTTCCCTCCTTGCCAGCACGGAAATTGAAACCATAGAAAACACCAAATTAATAGGGCCTGACCCTAGGCTCAGGACCTGAGCCTAGCGATCAGCGCTGGGGCTGTGTCCAAATTGCCGGGTATAGACACGGGAAAAATGGGATGGTGAGGTAAACCCGGTGGTTACAGCAATTTGCAGCAGTGTCAGATTGGTTTGCTTGATCAGATGGTTGGCTCGCTGCAAGCGTAATTCCATATAATATCGCGCCGGTGTCGTGTTCAGATGCCGTTTGAACAGGCGCTCCATTTGTCTGAGTGACAGCCCAACTGTCCCGGCTAATGAATGCATCGGAATGAGCGTTTCGGTGTGAGCTTCCATGTAACCTATCGCGGCCAGAAGCTTGGCATGCGTAATATCGGTGCGACGCGCCATGGAAGGTTGGTGTATTCGCTTTTGTTCGCGGTCAAACCCATGCAGCATCTGGTCAGAAACCTTGTCAGCGAGTTCCTTACCATGATCGAGTGTAATTGAGTGGACCATCATATCAAGCGGCGCCGTACCGCCCGAGCAAGTGTAACGATTACGATCAATCTCAAATACAGTTGCCGTAATGTCGAGCTCGGGAAAGTTCTCGACAAATCCTTCCATATATTCCCAGTGGATCGTGCAGCGATAGCCATCAAGCAATCCAGCTTCGGCGAGCGCTATTGAGCCAGTGCATACACTTCCCAGGGCGAGCCCGCGCCGGGCCAGGACACGCAAATGCCCGGCCGTTTTCGAGTCAAGATACTTTAACGGACGCAAGCCCGCACAGACAAACAATACGTCCACATCCAATTCACCACTCAAGGCAGTGTCTGGCGTGATTGCTACACCATTGCTTGCTGTCACGGTACTGCCATCTGAACTATATGTGCTCCAGGAATATAGCTCCCGACCAGCCATTCGGTTTGCGGCGCGCAAGGGCTCAATCGATGCGGTGAAAGCCATCATGGAGAAATTCGGTATCAGCAGGAAACCGATGGATTGCAGCGTGTGTTCGGGTGACTTTCCAAACATTTATGAATTAGCTGATCTTTTGCCGCGCTTGGTGATCCTGCGCAGTTTGCGACGTTCGGCTAATTTAATGTCCAATGGTGGCATTCGGGCCGGTAGTTCTGAAAGTATTCTGTCACGATCCGTTTTTGATCGTAATGGCCAATTGGCGATCTCTTCGGGCGTGCGGCCACAACCAAGGCACATATTGCTGCCCTTATCGATATAACAAACCAACTGACACGGGCTGTCTACAGATTCTGGAATGTCATCAGTGTTCATAAAGCGGCTCGTGTCTTGCCTAGCATCAAATCCAGACTCTAACGCTATCTCGATATTATTTACATTATATGCCGAAAATAGACTTTCGATGTCGTTTTTGGAACAATGAATTTCGATTTTCAAATATAATTTGCGCTCACATATGTTGCAGAGGACGGTTCGCGCCGTATGTTTTCATGGCTTTAGATAACTTAGATACACTGGGCATGCCGGACATCGAGATTGCCCGCGCGGCCAAAATGCAGCGTTTATTGCCGCTGGCAGAAGAGAAGCTCGGTATTCCGAGCGATGCCCTGGTGCCGTATGGCCATTTCAAAGCCAAGCTGACTTTCGACTATATAAACAGCATTCAATCAAACACTGACGGCAAGCTGGTTCTTGTCACTGCTGTTACACCCACGCCGGCAGGTGAGGGAAAGACCACCACGAGTGTTGGCCTCAATGATGGCCTCAACAAGATTGGCGTTAAATCGATGGTTTGCCTGCGTGAACCGTCGCTCGGCCCATGTTTCGGTATGAAGGGTGGAGCGGCAGGAGGCGGGCGGGCCCAAGTCCTGCCGATGGAAGATATCAATCTTCATTTCAATGGCGATTTCCATGCCATCACGTCTGCGCACAGTCTGATCTCTGCCATGATCGACAATCACCTTCAGTGGGGCAATGAGCTTGATATCGATCCGCGCCGGATTACCTGGCGCCGGGTTGTCGACATGAATGACCGCGCGTTACGGAATATCACCATTGGTCTTGGCGGAGCGACACAAGGCGTCCCGCGTGAGGATGGCTTTGATATCACGGTTGCTTCGGAACTGATGGCGATCTTCTGCCTCGCAACCGATCTCAAAGATCTGCAAGCGCGCGTTGGCAA
The DNA here is from genome assembly GCA_021776655.1 of Henriciella sp. Lineage (GTDB taxonomy): Bacteria > Pseudomonadota > Alphaproteobacteria > Caulobacterales > Hyphomonadaceae > Henriciella. The sequence goes on from JAJFFK010000009.1 coordinate 34,987, forward strand.
TATTATTATTGGCAAGACGTACGCACGCAAACCCGTCACAGTCCGGGATATAGGCGCTGATGGCGCGGTAACGGTTTTGTTGAAAGATGCGATTCAGCCGAACCTGGTGCAATCGATCGAGCATAATCTGGCCTTCATCCATGGTGGGCCTTTCGCGAATATTGCGCATGGCTGCAATAGTGTTGTTGCAACAAAGACCGCTTTGAAGCTGGCCGATGTTGTTGTGACTGAGGCCGGGTTTGGCGCTGATCTCGGGGCCGAGAAGTTCCTCGACATCAAATGTCGTCAATCCGGCCTGCGACCGGATGCGCTTGTGCTCGTGTGCACCATTCGCGCCATGAAGATGCAAGGCGGGGTCGCCAAGGCTGATCTTCGGGCTGAGAATGTCGAGGCGGTGACAGAGGGATGTATCAATCTGCGCCGCCATATTCAGAATATGCGCGAGTTTGGCCTTGAGCCTATCGTTGCCGTCAATCATTTCATCCATGACACGGACGCCGAGATTGAGATTGTTCGCGAAGTCTGCGCTGATGAGGGCATCGTCATGGCCGTTGCGAGGCACTGGGCCGAAGGCGGCGCTGGAGCGGTCGAGCTTGCTGAAGCTGTGAAGGCGCAATTGGACGCGGGCAGTGCCGAGATCAAACTGATCTATCCTGATGATGCGTCCTTAGAGCAGAAGATCGAAGCTGTCGCGACCAAGATCTACGGCGCTGAAAGCATTGTATTGTCGGCAGAGGCGGCACGTTCTCTGCGCGAGATCGAGAAAATAGGCTTTGGCCATTTGCCTGTATGTATCGCCAAAACCCAGAATAGCTTCTCGACCGATCCGAAAAAACTTGGCGCACCCAGCGGCCATGTCGTTGAGGTTCGCGAGGCAACGCTTTGCGCCGGAGCTGGTTTCGTCGTCGCAATTTGTGGTGCGATCATGCGGATGCCCGGCTTGCCGCGCCACCCCGCAGCGCTCGATATCGAGCTGGATGAAGATGGCCTGATTGTCGGCCTGGCTTAAGGAGTAGACAGATGAGTGATTCCGAAGACGACATCATCCTGAAGGACTTGAACGATGCCGACCTTGTCGCACAAATGCATGACGATCTCTACGATGGCATGGCTGATGAGGTGAAGGAGGGTACGCAAATCCTGCTCGGCCGGGGCTGGGATGCCAATAACGTACTTGCCGAGGCGCTGGTCGAGGGTATGCGTATTGTCGGCATAGATTTTCGCGATGGCATCCTGTTTGTGCCAGAGGTGCTCCAATGTGCCGGCGCAATGAAAGGCGGGATGGAATTGCTCCGCCCGATCCTGGCTGAAAGTGAGAATGCCGCCAGCACCGGCAAATACGTTATCGGTACAGTGAAGGGCGATATCCATGATATCGGCAAAAATCTCGTTGGCATGATGCTGGAAGGCGCGGGCTTTGAAGTCATCGATTTGGGCATCAACAATCCGGTTGAGAACTATCTTGAAGCGATCGACAAACACCAGCCGAGTATTCTCGGCATGTCGGCGCTGCTGACGACAACTATGCCATATATGGGCGTGGTCATTGAGGAACTGGACAAGCGCGGCATTCTGAAAGAGCTGCCTGTGATGGTTGGCGGCGCGCCGCTCAATCAGGAATTTGCCGACGCGATCAACGCCCACACCTATGGCCGTGACGCCGCAATGAGCGCCGAGCTAGCCAAGACAATTGTCGGCAAGAACCGGTAGGCAAGATCATGCACAGCTCAACGCAGAAAACGCTCATCATCGCCTGCGGGGCTCTGGCCAAAGAAATTCTGGCTGTGAAAGAGGCAATGGCTTTGACGGATGGGGTCTTTGATCTGAAATGTCTTCCGGCTGGCTATCACAATTATCCAAACAAAATCGTTCCCGGTCTTGAGAAAATCATAAACGAGAATGGCGATAATTATGACCGTATTCTCATCGGTTACGGGGATTGCGGGACGGGCGGCGGGTTGGATCGGATGATGGAGAAATATCCCAAGACAGAGCGCCTGCCGGGCGCGCATTGCTACGCCTTTTATGCGGGGCTTCCCGAATTCGACGCGATGATGGAAGAAGAACTCGGGAGTTTTTTCCTGACCGATTATCTGGTGCGACATTTCGAAACGCTCATCGTCAAAGGCTTCGGTATTGACCGCTATCCCAATCTGAAAGCGATTTATTTCGAGCATTACAAACGGCTTGTTTATATTTCACAAGCGCCCAGTGATGAGCTCATCGCAGAAGCGAGAAAAGCGGCTGATTTTCTTGGATTGGCATTTGAACATCGACCTGTGGGGTATGGCGAACTGGCGTCCTACATTGCCCAGCTTGCACCAAAAGAGACTGCGGATGTATAGCGTTCGCCAATGGTCCGTGAAGCGGTCGAGATTTCTCGAAGGCGTCTACAATTTTACGAACCCCGGCATCCTTTTTTGCTTGAGAGGCATCACCAGACTGTTTGGTAAATCTCTGGACCGTCCGATTACGGCGCTTGAAGCTGGGCTCAAGGGCTTCCTGTTCGATTGCCAGATGTGCGGTGACTGCGTCTTGTCAAAAACGGGTATGAGTTGCCCGATGAATTGTCCCAAGACAATTCGCAACGGACCGTGCGGAGGCGTTCGTGAAAACGGTATGTGCGAGGTGAAACCTGAAATGCGTTGCGTTTGGGTTGCGGCATGGGATGGTGCATCGCGAATGAAAGACGGCGAGGTAATCAGGGAGGCCCAATTTGCTCTGGATTATCGACAAAAGGGTAAATCAAGCTGGTTGAGACTGGCCCGCGAAACGGGTGATGTCGAGAAAACTGATGCGCCAGAAACAGAGCTTTCTGAGCGAGGTCCAGCATGAATATCATGAGTCCGGACATTGAAATTGTTGGCACTAATCCCGGTGATCCGCTCCCTCAACTTGAGGGCCATGTTTCTTATGGCCGGTTCGAGCGCGTGTTGCGAGCCGGACATTTTGCAATCACGTCTGAGATTGCGCCACCGGATTCAGCCGATCCAGACGAAATCATGCGCCGCGCCAATGTGTTCGACGGCAGTGTTGATGCAGTTAATGCCACGGACGGTTCTGGTGCTAATTGTCATCTCTCCAGCATGGGCATGTGTGCGGTCATGACAAGAAACGGCCTGTCACCGATTATCCAGATATCGTGCCGTGATCGCAACCGGATCGCCATTCAAGGCGATATCTTGGGCGCGGCGGCGATGGGCGTGTGCAATGTCCTGTGCCTGAGCGGAGACGATGTCAGTGTCGGCGATCACCCCGAAGCCAAACCCGTTTTTGATCTCGATAGCGTGTCCTTGATCAGAACCATCAAAATGATGCGTGACGAAAGACACTTTCTGAGCGGACGGAAACTGGCTAGCGGCCCGAACCTGTTCATCGGATCATCAATAAACCCGTTCGCGCCGCCAATTGAAAACAGGGTGGATCAGCTTGCGAAAAAGATAAATGCCGGAGCTGAGTTCATACAAAGCCAGTATTGCTTCGATATAGCGATGTTGAATGATTTCATGGCGCAGGCCGTTGATGCGGGACTTGCCGAGCGTGCTTTTATCCTGATCGGCACCGGCACGCTGGCCTCCGCGGGAACTGCTAGATGGTTACGCAGCAACATCCCCGGTGTGCATATTCCCGACGCAATCATTGAGCGGCTGGACCAGGCAGAAGATCCCAGGGCCGAGGGCCGGAAAATCTGTGTGGAACTAATGCAGCAGATCAAGGAAGTTGCTGGTGTCAGCGGCATCCACCTGATGGCGTACCGGCAAGAAAAATTTGTGAACGCAATTGTTCAGCAATCCGGCGTGCTGGGGGACCGTAAACCCTGGAGTGCTGATGATTACGACTTTCATCGTAGAAAACTGGATTCAGAAAAATCCGCGCAAACAACAGCGGCAAGGACAGATTTATGACAAAAACCATTATTGGTTCAGCGACCAAAGAGCTGGCAATAGGATTTGACCGACCTTTTGTGATGATTGGTGAGCGGATCAATCCGACCGGCCGCAAGATGTTCTCGGCCGAACTCAGGGACCGCAACTATTGGCGTGTGAAGAAAGAAGCACTGGCTCAGGTTGAGGCAGGCGCGCAGATGCTGGACGTGAATGTCGGCGTGCCTCTGGCTGATGAGCCGGGGATCATGGCCGAAGTTGTGCCACTGATTCAGAGCATCACTGATGTGCCGCTCTGCATTGATAGTTCGATTATCGAGGCGCTTGAAGCAGGGCTGTCAGTCTATAAGGGCCGCGCACTTGTCAACTCCACCACGGCCGAAGAAGAAGTCATGGATCGAGTGCTGCCACTGGTCAAAAAATATGATGCGGCGGTTGTTGCTATTTCGAATGATGAGACAGGGATATCGCAGGATCCGGATGTTAGATTTGAAGTCGCCAAACGTATTGTCGAGCGCGCCCATGATTACGGCATAAAGTCTGAGGACATTCTTGTCGATCCGCTCGTCATGCCGATTGGTGCGATCAATAGTGCTGGCAAGGATGTTTTCCACCTGATTGGGCGTTTGCGCAATGAACTTAAAGTCAATACGACTTGCGGCGCGTCGAATGTCGCATTTGGGTTGCCCAACCGCCATGCAGTTAACAATGCTTTCCTGCCAATGCTGGCTGGCGCAGGGATGACTTCGGCGATTGTAAACCCGTTGCATGACGGGCTTGTGCAGGCCGTTAGAGCTGGCGATGTCCTGAATGGTCTTGACCCTGCTTGCGCCAATTGGATCAAAGCTTACCGGCCACCACCAGCTGAAGGCGAAGAAGGTACCAGGGGTAGAGGAGGGCGCCGTGGCCGACGAGGAGGTTAAAACCTATACCGGCCATTGTTTATGCCGAGAGGTCAATTTCATTGCCAGGGGCTTGAGCGATATCTGGTATTGTCACTGCACTCAGTGTCAGCACATGACGGGCCATTGTGTCGCGGCGGCAGGTGCCCGGCGCGCTGACTTTTCTTATGAGGGGAATGTGCGCTGGTCGCCAGTTTCAGCTGGCACAAGATCTGGGCATTGTGCCAGCTGCTCAAGCTATTTGTTCTGGGATCAAATTGACCGTGCAACGATTAGTATACTGGCTGGTAATCTAGACGATACAGCAGGCCTCGTACTTAAAGGCCATATTTTTGTTGCCGAGAAGAAAGACTATTTCGAGATTAGTGATGGCCTGCCTCAATATGAGAAATGGCCGCCCGAAGGGACACGGCAAGAGGGTTGACTGAAAGCATATTGTGACAAGCCATACGATCATCTTCACGCCATCCGGTGTACGCGCAATCGCCGAAAACAGCGAGAATGTGTTTGAGGTGGCACTGCGCGCGGGTGTCGATATCAGTTCGATCTGCGGCGGCAAAGGCTTGTGCAAACGCTGCCAGATCGAAGTCGAGCCGGGCACACACGCCAAGTTCAATATTGAGGTCAAGGCTAGCAGTCTCTCGAAACTCACGCCGACTGAGAAAAAGGCTCGCCATGATGGGGAACTGGCTGAAAACCGTCGGCTGTCCTGCCGCGCCAAAGTTCTTGGCGATCTGGTCGTTGAAATCCCTGCCGATGCGCGCGAGCATGAAAGCAGTATCAAGAAGACGAGCACTGAAATCGACACTGAACTGAACCCGGGGGTCAAGCTCTACATGGTCAAGCTTGATGTCCCGACCTTTGCGGACAATCCAAGTGATGGCGGCGCACTGACGGAGGCATTGCAGGCATTTGGCGTCACGGCAAAGCCTAATTTGAAAGCTTTGGTGAAAATCCAGAATATTCTGAAAGCAAATGACCGCACGGCGATTGCAGTGGTTCGCGATGCCACCGAAATCATTGATGTCTGGCCGCCCAACCCATTCAATCTCTATGGTGCGGCAATTGACATCGGCTCAACCTCGGTTGCGATTTATGTCTTTGATCTGACAGATGGCGGGCTGGTCTATGAGCAGGCCGCCATGAACCCGCAGATACGCTATGGCGAAGACCTGATGAGCCGTGTCTCCTATGTCATGCTCAACAAGGAGGGTGACAAAAAGCTCACTGCGGAAATCCGCAAACAGATCAAAACTATGTTGGCTGATGCAAATGAGGCGTTGGGTCTTGAGCCGAACCAGTTGCTTGAAGTGACACTGGTTGGCAATCCGATAATGCATCATCTGTTCATTGGTGCTGACCCAACTGAGCTGGGGCAGGCACCTTTCACTCTGACGACGAAAGACTGGCTCGATATTCCGGCCCACCTGCTTGACCTTGGTCTCTCCGATGTCGCGCGTATATCGCTTTTGCCGCTGATTGGCGGGCATGTTGGTGCCGATACAACGGGCGCGTACCTGACGCAGTATGATACCATGCAGGGGCGTTCGGTCCTGCTTGTCGATATCGGCACCAATGCCGAGATTGTACTCAGCCATAATGACCGGGTTGCAGCGTGTTCCTCACCAACAGGGCCAGCGTTCGAGGGCGCTGAAATCAGTTCTGGTGTGCGGGCAAGCCACGGCGCGATCGAACGTGTACGGATTGACCCAGAGACGAAAGAGCCGCGTTTTAAAATCATCGGTCATGATGACTGGCTCAGCGATACAGCTGCTGATATTTCTGAGCATATGATCACCGGGATTTGCGGCTCGGGAATATTCGAAGTCATGGTTGAGCTTGCCAGTGCGGGACTTGTCGATGCCAGTGGTCTCTTCATTCCAGATGCCGCGCCGCATCGCTTTGAGGTTGATGGCAAGGGTTGGAAATATGTCCTCCTGCGCCGCGAGACGAAAACGATCTATATCAAGCAGACGGACGTTCGCGCCGTGCAGCTTGCCAAGGCTGCGCTGAGTGCGGGCGTCAGTTTGTTGAAGGAATATCTCGATTGTGATGCCTTGGAGGAGGTCTTGCTCGCAGGCGCATTCGGCACGCATCTCGACAGTAAATATGTCGCCGGTATTGGCATTGTCGCTGGCGCACCGGCCGAGATTATCTCCTCGATCGGCAATGCGGCGGGAATGGGCGCGGCGATGGCTTTGCTCAATGTCGATGAAAAGGCGAGGATCATTGAAGCTGTGAAGTCGATCGAGAAACTGGAAACGGCAGTTGAACCAAAGTTTCAGGATTATTTCGTCGCAGCGATGACATTCCCGACCGCACCGGAAGTATCGACACAATCGAAAAGAGGGCGCCGGCGTAAACGGCGCGAAACTTAATAAGGAAAAAGCAATGGCACGACGTACAAGAGGAGGTGGCCGGGCCGGCAGGCAGGCTGCAGCTGAAGCAGATACACCAACACGAGCGCCCTATATCAAGCGCAAGATTCCAGTCTATTCCGTGCTTGGAGATACGGATCTGGCGCAGCTTGAGCAGAACGCAGACACGATCCTTGAAGAGATCGGCATCGACATAAAGGAAGATCAGGAAAGTATCGATCTGTTTGTCGCGGCAGGTGCCTCTGCTGATGGTGAGCGTGTACGTTTTCCGCGCGGTATGTGCCGCGAGATTATCCAGAAATCTGCGCCGGCCATTTTCACGCAACATGCCAGGAACCCGGAGAACAATGTCGTCATTGGTGGTGACAATCTGGTCCTAGTTCCGGCCTATGGCTCGCCCTTTGTCTACTCGCGAGAAGGTGGCCGACGCTACGCGACGATTGAGGATTTCCGTAATTTTGTGAAGCTCGCCTATGCCTCGCCGCACTTGCACCATTCAGGTGGCACGGTCTGTGAGCCTGTCGACCTGCCCGTCAACAAACGCCATTTCGACATGGTCTATTCGCATATCAAATATTCCGACCGGGCGTTCATGGGCTCGGTGACGGCACCGGAGCGCGCACTCGATACGGTCGATATGGCCAAAATTGTTTTCGGTGATGACTTTGTTGAAGAAAACTGCGTTCTGGTCAGCCTGATCAATGCCAACTCGCCGATGACCTTCGATAGCGTGATGTTGGGGGCACTGAAGACTTATGCCCGGCACAATCAAGCCGTCATGGTCAGCCCGTTCATTGTTGCTGGCGCGATGTCGCCGGTGACCGCCGCTGCAGTTGCCGCGCAAAGCCTGGCCGAAGGCATGGTCGGCATGGCACTGGCGCAATTGATACGTCCCGGCGCACCTGTGATCTATGGCAACTTTGTCAGCTCGATGTCGATGCAGTCTGGCGCGCCGACATTTGGTACGCCTGAAGCGTCCCTTATCATCAATATAGGCGCTGCACTGGCCCGGCGCCTTGGCGTGCCATTCCGTAGCGCTGGTGGGTTCAATTCTTCGAAATTACCGGATGCTCAGGCAGCGTATGAAGCGGCAAATACTCTACAACACGGCCTGTTGGCTGGCGTCAATTTCATGCTCCACACAGCAGGTTGGCTCGAGGGCGGTCTCGCCATGGGGTATGAGAAATTTGTCATGGACACCGATCAGGCAGGTATGCTGGCCATCTATGCTCAGGGCGTCGATATGAGCGAAAATGGGCAGGCTCTGACGGCGATGGCAGAAGTCGGCCCTGGCAAACATTTCCTTGGCTGCGAACATACTCAGAAGAATTTCAAGTCGGCATTTTTTCCATCAAACATTGCCGATAATAACAGTTATGAACAATGGATCGAGGATGGCTCGCTCGATGCTGAAGCCCGGGCCGAGAAAATCTATAAGGAGATGCTGGCGAGCTACACGCCGCCGGAACTGGACCCGGGCATTGATGCACGCCTGATCAAATTTATGGATGACAAGAAGGCCAGTTTTGCTGACAGTAATATCAGCTGATCAGTCCGCTTCGAGCAAATCAAGTATGGTGTCGTATATAGCAAGAACCTTGCGTCTCTCCTTGGGGCCTAGTGCCGCATAATTCTTCATGCCGGGCGCCGAGTTTAGCTCGAGGATCGTATATTCTGGATGCGCCAAGCCAGGATCGTCGCAAAGAACATCGACGCCCGCGAAACGAAGACCGATCGAGTTTGCTGCGGTGATACAAATCGTCTTGAAACCCTCGCTGAGGTCTTCCAGCGCCTCGACAACATCGCCACCCGTTGACAGATTTGCGTTGGGCAGGAGGTGGACGCAGTCTCCGTCTCTGATGATGTTGCCAAGCGTGCGTCCCTGTGATGCAAGATGGCTGGCAATGCGAGCATCTGATATGCGAAGTCCGCTTGCTCGCCCCTGATCCTTGAGAGCCTCAATTCTGGTTTTGAGCAAATCCTGGATTGTATCTGTGCCATTGCCAGTCACTCTAAAGGGGATACGCTCATAGGCAGAGACGACCGCGCCATTCAAAACCAGAACCCGAAAATCTCGCCCGATAATCGACGGCTGCAGCAATAGTTTAGTGTGCCGCCTGAAGAGATGTGTGAGCGTAAGGCGCAAGTCTTCTGAGGTCTTGATCCTGTAAATGTCCCGACCACTGGCACCATGATTTGGCTTGATGAAAAGCGGATAGAGGGCTTCATCTGCAAAGCGAGTAATTGTGGCCGCGTCAGGGAAGTTAGCCGCCATCTCGGGATGTTTTGCCTTGATCTCGCGCCGGTAAGCAGGGGAGTACAGGAGAAGGCCTTTTGGAGCTTGCAGTCCGCTACGATTCAGAAAGAGAGCAGTATAGTCCTTGTCGCTGGCAATCTTGGCTGCGCTCTCAGAGTTGATCTCAAGACTTGAGCCCGTGAAGAAACTCTTCTTGCCTGACCCGAATTCAATATATCCGACATAGCCAAATTTCGGTTCACAGAAAAATTTTGCACCGCGCCTCGCGCTGAGTTCCTCAAGGAGGTCTGACAAGAATGATGTGGGAGGTGGGGTCAACATCATAAATATGCTCCTGACTGAACAGTAAGTGCTTACACTATCTGGTGTAGATATAACAAATCAACGAGATACTTTGCGTAATCCCGGGATGGGAGAAGAAAGGTGTTTTCATCGGACTATGCCCAGGCCCGGCCACTGCTGCGCGGCGCTTAGTATTGCGGGTCGTACATCATCTTGGAAATATACGCTGTGAGATCATTGGGCCGCTCGGCACGCGCCAAGCCGAGATCATAGGCGGCGCTAGCGACGTCGCTTGCAATCGCCAGCGAGACGGTCCGAATGCTGGTCAGGTGTGGATACAATGCCCCTTCGGCAAGGTCAGCATCGCTGACTAACGCCGCCAGACATTTCGCGGCGACCAGAAACAGGGCATCAGGTAGGGCGGTAATATCAGCAGCCATGGCACCAAGCCCAATTCCAGGGAACACGTAGGCGTTGTTGCCCTGTCCAGGGCGTCGGACCGAACCATCCTCCAGAACCATCGGCTTGAACGGGCTGCCAGACGAGAAGATCGCACGGCCATCAGACCAGCTATAAGCCTCCTCGGCGGTGCATTCGGCCCGCGATGTCGGGTTGGAGAGGGCAAACACAACCGGCTTGTCATTGATCTCTGCTATCTTTGCGATCACCGCCTGATTGAAAGTTCCAGGCGCACCGGTTGCTCCGATCAGAATATCCGGCTTTATCGTGTCCAATGCGGTCATGAATCCCATTGCCGGATGATCGTGCGCATAAGGCAGATTATGCGGTGCCAGATCATCACGACCAGCAACGACCAGGCCCTCGACATCGACAAACCACAGCCGCTCACGGGCCTGCGCCTTGCTAAACCCTTCTGCCTCGAAAGCGCGGGCCATCAGATCGCCAATGCCAGTAGCGGCTGAGCCTGCCCCGAGGAACATGACTTTCAGGTTTTTGAAAGCTTTGCCCGTTGCGCGGGTTGATGCCATGACACCGGCGAGCGCAACCGCGGCTGTGCCCTGAATGTCATCATTGAAACACAGACAATCGTCGCGATAACGCGCCAGAAGACCGTATGCATTCGGCGTCAGAAAATCTTCAAACTGAATCAAGACGTGGGGAAACTTATCGCGCGCAGCAACCATGAACTCATCTACCAGATCCAGATAGGCGTCACCGGTCAGCCGATCATGTGGATAGCCCAGATAGAGCGGATCCTCGCGCAGATCCTTATTGTTAGTGCCGACATCCAGCATCACTGGCATACATTGGCTGGGGTGAATGCCCGCGCACGCGATGTACAGCGACAGCTTGCCGATTGAAATGCCCATTCCGTTTGCCCCAAGATCGCCAAGCCCCAGGATGCGATGACCATCAGTGACAACGATGACCCTGACATTCTCTTTCGGCCAGTGATCCAGCATCGATCGAATCTGACCTCTGTCGTCAGGCGTTATGTAGAAACCACGCGGACGCCGGAAAATGTGCGCAAATTCCCGACACGCCTGGCCGACAGTCGGGGTGTAGATGAGCGGCATAGTCTCATCGATATTGTCAATCAGCGTGCGGTAGAACAATGTTTCGTTTCGGTCCTGTAGCGCGGTCAGAAAGATGTAGCGTTCAATATCATTATTCTTGCGGCGCATGTTTTCCAGCACACGGGCTGTCTGACCGTGCAGGCTGGTGACGGCATGTGGGAGCAGACCTCGCAAGTTCAGGTCTGCGCGCTCTTGCAGCGAAAATGCAGTTGATTTGGTCTGAGCCGGGTCACGAAGGATCGCACTTCCGTTTTTCTTTTGCATGAAAGCGGTCCTTTGCGATTGTGCGTTGGTGTATTAGTCAGTGGGGTGTAGCACCCAATCAACTCGCGCGACAAACCTGCGAGAAATGCCAATATGACCTTGGCTCTCGATCCTCAATAGAAAATCACGCATTGTTGTATCGTAAGTGAAAAACGGGCCGGATATAGAGCTGACATACAGGGTTTCTAAAGAGGAAATATTTATGCGCCTTCGAACCGCTCTTGCATCAATCGCGCTCGTCACTAGCGCCATCGCCATTGTCGCCCCGGCGGCCTTTGCTGAAGCTCCTATTTATACGGCCAAGCGCTCGAATGTCGCTGTGCAGGGCTATGACCCGGTCGCCTATTTTACGATTGGATCACCGACCAAGGGGTCTGAGGAGTACTCGACAAATTACATGGGCGCTGAATTCAGGTTCGCCAGCCAGGCTAATCTGACCACGTTTTTGGCTGATCCAGAGAGATATGCACCGCAATATGGCGGCTATTGCGCCTGGGCAATCGGTGCAAAAGCTGATTACGCCAAGGGTAGTGCCAAATATTGGAATATTGTCGACGGAAAACTGTATCTTAATTACAATAAGTCGATCCAGAAAAAGTGGAACAAGGACATTCAGGGCTTCATTGAAATGGGCGATGTGAACTGGGATCAGCTTCAGCCTGACAGTTGAGGTCGCCGTCGCGAAAGGCCAATTGGGTTCAGGCCCTAGTGTTTCTATCGCCACCCGCATAGGTTCCGCACGGAACCGATATGGATGGAGACGAACGAGATGCCAATAGTAAGCGTGAACGGGATTGAGATTGCTTATGAGAGCCACGGTGACGATGGTGCGCCCGCTATATTGCTGATCATGGGATTGGGCGGTCAGCTCACCATGTGGCCTGACGATCTGATCAACAGCTTGGTCAGCGCCGGACGCCGGGTCATTACGTTTGACAATCGCGACATCGGCCTGTCGGCCAAGTTTGCCGATGCTCCAACCCCAAACCCGATTGCACAAATGCTGCTTGGCCGTTTCGGTATTAAATTAAAGACGCCCTACACGCTGACAGATATGGCCGACGATGCGGCTGGATTGCTGGAGGTTTTGGGTATTGAGCGGGCTGATATTGTTGGCATTTCGATGGGTGGGATGATTGGCCAATTTCTGAGCGCCAAATACCCACAAAAAGTTGCCAGTCTGACCGCGATAATGACAACGACAGGCAATCCAAAACTACCACACCCTGGCCGCGATGTGATGAAAGCGATGCTACGGCGAGGGCCGGCCGCGACTGAGCGCGAAGAGATCATCGCCCAATCGGTTGCGACGTTCGCCTTGATCGGTACGCCAGGTGAAGATCACAACACGAATGGTATGCGCGACCGGATTGCCGCCAGCGTTGACCGTAACCACGCGCCAGCCGGGTTACGGGTTCAAACCGCAGCCATCTTGGGGAGTGGGGACTTTCGCAACATCACGCGCCAAATCACGGTGCCGACCCTGGTTATTCACGGCTCTGCCGATCCGCTTGTGTCGATTGAAGGCGGCAAGGATGTCGCCAAGATCGTTCCAGGCGCTCGTTTTGAGATCATCGATGGCATGGGCCACGATATACCACCGCGCTTCCTGCCGCGCGTGATTGCATTGATACACGATCATCTCGGCAGCGCCCGCGTTGCAGCATCGGCGCAATAGGGCGTCTGGTTGCCGAAAGGCAATTGCGTCGATACCAGATTATCCGGGCCTGACCCTAAGGAGAATATGATGCGAGACGTCGTGATTTGCGAACCGAGACGAACGGCAATTGGGGCGTTTGGTGGCGGGTTGAAGACTATCCCTGTACATGATCTGGCGACGGCTGTTGTGAAAGATATTCTGCACAGAACTGGGCTGGATGGCGGCCTGGTTGAGGACGTTATTCTAGCCAATTGCTATCCAACGATGGATGCTCCGGCGATTGGCCGCGTCGTGGCGCTGGATGCCGGATTGCCAATTAGCGCGGGTGGTTTGCAAATTGACCGGCGCTGTGGCTCTGGGCTGCAGGCGGTAATCTACGGCGTCATGCAAGTGGCGACAGGTGGGAGTGATCTGGTGATTGCGGGCGGCGCAGAATCGATGAGCCGCGCCCCGTTCTATACAACTGACAGCCGCTGGGGTGTGCGGACACCGGGGATTATGTTGGAAGATGGTTTGACCAAGGGGCGGCTAACCGCAGGCGGCAAGCATTACCCGGTTGCCGGGGGCATGATTGAAACAGCGGAAAACCTGCGCCGCGACTATGATATTTCGCGTGATGCACAAGATGCGTTGGCGGTTAGGTCACAAGAACGGGCGAGCGCAGCGATTGAACGTGGGGATTTTGCCAAGGAGATTGTTCCGGTGACGGTGCCTGGCCGCAAGCAGGATACGATTATTGACAAGGATGGTCATGTCAGACCGGGCACGACACTCGAGGCTTTGGCCAAGCTGAACCCGATCCGGCGTCAACAGGATCCCGATGCAACGGTCACGGCGGGGAATGCGTCGGGCCAGAATGATGGCGCTGCAGCCTGTATTGTAACGACGCGCGAGCTTGCTGATGCTCAGGGCCTGAAACCGATGGCGCGGATGGTGTCCTGGTCTCTGGCAGGGGTTGGTCCAGACATTATGGGGATCGGCCCGGTTGCGGCCTCTCAAAAAGCACTCGACCGGGCCGGCCTGTCGCTCGCTGAAATGGATTTGATCGAACTGAACGAAGCGTTTGCGGCGCAAGTTCTGGCGTGTACCAAAGCGATGGAGCTTGGCGACGATGATCATGCGCGCATTAACGTCAACGGTTCAGGCATTTCACTTGGCCATCCGGTTGGGGCGACCGGAATGCGCATTCTGACCAATTTGCTGATGGAAATGGATCGCCGCGACGCGAGATATGGTCTTGAGACCATGTGTATCGGTGGCGGGCAGGGGCTCGCTGCGATATTCGAGCGAGTATAAATTTCTACGGCGAACCGCACGGGTTGGGTTAATAGTGGAGCTGAATTTGGCTCTTCATCTCAATTTGCCCTTATAATAACCCGGCTAATTCGGTCCTGATAAGGACGAATTCGTATGAGCAGTAGGCTTGATCAATTTCGGGATTATTTTCCCACCACTCGAATCGTTGTCGATGACGGAACTCGAATTTTGTCGCGTAGTGACATTCATCGACGCCGCTTGGTCATGCTGGCGGCCTTTGGCGCGGTGCTGATGTTTGGCTTCACCCTAACCCAAATCGTGTTGCTTCGATTTGATACCGCCGCCGTTGCGCGTATGGCGGCAGGTGGGTTTGCGACAGGTCTCTGCCTATATGGTGTTTGGCTGGGCTTGTGGGGCGAGCATTACGAGAACAAGCTACGCTTTTTGCTGGTGATATTCTCAGCGCTTGCGTGGCTTGAAGTCGTTTTGAGCGGCGGCATAAGCGGATATAATGCCGCCATCCTGCCAATTTTTCCTGTGGTCGCAGCTTTGCTTTTGAAGACCCGTGATGCGGTGCTGTTTACCGGCATGCATCTCGTCGTGATCATCGTGATCGCAGGGCTTGGCATTGAAATTTTCCCCGTCCTGAATTTTGCACCGAAGACAGGTCTGGTCTTGTCGGTCATGATGATCATGGTCGGCGTCACTGTCAGCGCCAGTAGCGCGCTCTATATGGCGCACCAGAACGAGAAAGTTGAAGGGCAGTTGCGCGAGCTTCTGATCCATCAGGCCTATCTTGCAGTTCATGATTATCTCAGCGGGCTTGGCAATCGTGTGCAGTTGCAACAGCGGTTCGCCGATGGCAGCGAGGATGATGAATTTGATATATTGCTCATCGACCTGGACGGGTTCAAGTCAATCAATGACACGTTTGGGCATGAAGCCGGTGATTATTTGATCAAGTCCGTATCGGAGCGCTTGCGCGAAGTCACCGATGATGCGGATATGCTGGTCCGTCTGGGTGGTGATGAGTTCGTGATTCTATTGGAGAATGTCGATGGACCTCCACCGGAAGTGCGGCGATTTGGCCAACATGTCATCGAGGTGCTGAGTCGGCCTTATGCCTGGAATGGCGATATCCTGAGAATTTCCGCGTCGATTGGCCATGCTCGCTACCCCTTGCACCATGAAACACGCAGCAAGGTGTTGGGGTTGGCAGATCAGTCGCTCTATCTTGCCAAGAATGCTGGCAAGGGAATTTGTGTGACACATGGTGAGCCACCGCGACCCAAGCCGAAGCGCAAGACACCACGTTTCATTCTAAAGCCGGAACCGCATACGCGATTTGTCGAATCGTAAACTCTGTTGGCCGCAACGCGGTTAAGGTTGACCGGCGCGCTCAAGCCGGGCATCGACCTCTCGGATCGCCTTCTCAAGGCGGTCTTCGGCTGTTTCGAGGTTCTTTTTTGGCTCCTGATAGAAGGCCGTCAGTTTGAGTACCTGCAACATGATAGTGTTGAGAATACGAGCCGGAAGCTTCATCGGTCGGTCGAAATCGAATAATAGAATCACGCGTTCTTCATCGGTCTCATTCCAGACTTCATGCTCGAATGTGTCGTCGAAGACGAACACCTTTCCTGGCGCCCATGACACAATCTCTTCGTGGATACGAATGCGGCACTTTTCGGACTCGCGGGGCACGATCAGACCAACATGGCAGCGCAATACGCCCTTGGTGACCCCCTTATGCGCGGGGATATGATAGCCGGGTGCCAATATGGAGAACATTGCCGACTGAAGGTTTGGAACCTGCTCCAGCAGGGTCGCGGTTTGCGGGGTTAACTGTGTGTTCTTCATCAGCCGCTTACCGAAGCCGAACAGAATAAATGTTTTCCAATTCTGCCCTTTGGCGAGCCTGTATTGATCTGGAGAGATTTCCTGAAACCCTGGAATGGCGTCGCGGTACTTCAATACCTCTTGTGCTTCTTGCTCAATGACGGACCAATGGTGTTCAAATGCCTCAAGAAAATCGAAATGCGTGTTGGAAATCACAGGTGTGTCAGGCACGCGCGATTGACGCCCCTGAAACCCGGCAACCCAACGCATCAGTTTCTTGCCGTTTCTTTTGACAAAGGCGCGGCGCGGGGTGGTCAGTGTCTTGGGCTTTTGAATCGTATCCGCCATCAGTTTTACGTGTTCGTCAGTCTGCGTTCAGTCTCGATCATATAATCTCGGCTGATTGGCAGGACGTCGACCTCTTTCGTCAGCTGTATCTGGAAGTTCATGTGATTGCCATGGCGGAAAGTGAACTCGCTGACAATTAGGTAAAACTCCCACATGCGACAAAATCGCTCATCAAACATGTCCACGGCTTTGGCGCGATTGGCTTGAAACCGCTTGTCCCACTCAAGCAATGTGTGGGCATAGTGCAGACGCAATATTTCAATGTCAGTGACCCAAAGGCCAGCTTTTTCGATTTCAGCAAACGTCTCTGACAGGGCAGGGGAGTAACCGCCAGGGAAAATATATTTCCGGATCCAGGCACCGGTCGTTCCCGGACCACCTTTGCGCCCAATTGAGTGGACCAAAGCGGTGCCGCTTTGATTTAGACGTTCACGGATGGCCGAGAAGTATTCGTGATAATGAGTGATGCCAACATGCTCGAACATGCCGACCGATACGATCGCATCGAAGGTTTCGGTGACATCGCGATAATCTTGCAGGCGCAGGTCAACTTTATCGTCTAGTCCCTGTTCGGCAACACGTTGGTGGCCGAGTTCAAGCTGCTCCTTTGACAAGGTCACGCCGACCACGTGGCAGTCATAGGTCTTGGCAAGATAAATGGCCATTCCACCCCAGCCACAGCCAATATCAAGCACCCGCATGCCGGGTTTGAGGTTCAGTTTTGCTCCAATATGGGCTTTTTTGAGCGCCTGAGCTTGTTCCAGCGTTATCTCTGTGGATGGCCAATAAGCACAAGAATACTGCATGTCATCGTCAAGGA
The DNA here is from genome assembly GCA_021776655.1 of Henriciella sp. Lineage (GTDB taxonomy): Bacteria > Pseudomonadota > Alphaproteobacteria > Caulobacterales > Hyphomonadaceae > Henriciella. Next base: position 52,413 of record JAJFFK010000009.1, read on the forward strand.
ATAAGCGATAAAAATCATTCGACAAATCATAGTGATGCTCAACATTTTTACGTGAGGCACTGGCCCGGTTTCGTTGGTGCCACTTGCGAATACGCTTCAACCAGCTTTTCAAAAGTTTTTGAACGGGGTGGCCACGCAATCCGGTTCGGTTGTGCGCAAATATCTCGAGTAAATCCCGAATACCGCCATCTTCGAAGATCAGCGTACCGTCCATATAAGCTTCACCAGCTTTCAGTTCCGGGTTGAGGAACAGTTGATGATAGAGCTTTTTGTCAGTCAGGCGAACCGTGGCCGAAGGGACACCGCCAGGTCCGTGCGTGTGGCGATTACCGCCCGCGTCGATAATTGTCAGTGACCCGATCTTGACGAATCTCGACATCATACTGTTTAGCAGTTTCATCCATCAGCCTTTGTTTTATGGCATGCCAGCGTGGCCGATTATGCCTACTAATCCAAATGTTTAATTATTGCAGTGAATGTGACGAATTGTAATCGTTTTGTGTTATGGCGGCGATCACAATGGAGTAATCTTGTGACGAGCCGACTTGTGAAACGCTCACAAAAGTGTGAAATTCACGCGAAACGGCAAGCGCAGGCGATTCAGGGTGCCCCGCGTGTCCGATATAGTGGAATGAGTTGAGCAATATGATGACTGCCACGCCAAGCACGAGTACGATCAAGTATGTTCGGGGTGCATTCCAAACGCTAACCGGCGCTCTCGACTATGCTGCCCAAGGCGTGACAGGGCTGAATTTTTACTCAACCAAGGGTGAGCTGGAATTCGTTCTTGGGTATCGAGAGTTACGTGAACGGGCTATGAATATGGCCGCGCGCCTGGTTGCTGTAACGCCTGCAGGGTGCCGCGTGGGTTTGATTGCCGACACCAGCGTAGACTTCTCAGTGATGTTCTATGCGTGCCAGTATGCTGGCGTGTTACCGGTTCCCATTTCCATGCCAACTGCGTTAGGTGGACGAAACCTGTACGAAGATCAAATTGCACAGATTTCCCAGACAGCAAACTTGCACAGCATGATGGCGCCAGACAATATTCTAAGCGTTATCGAGGAAGCGCTGGCCGGGTCGAGCGTTGAGGTTGGATCCCTAACCGGGACACATTTGCCAGATGGAACAGCTGCCCTGCGGCCATTTGGCGGCGATGACATGTGCTACATTCAGTTTTCTTCAGGCAGTACGAGTACGCCGAAAGGTATCCTTGGTAGTCAGACGAGTGTGACGACGAATTGCCGGGCGATCCAAGCTGGCCTTGATGCGTGCGAGGGCGACAGGATTGCATCCTGGCTACCGATGTATCACGATATGGGATTGATTGGTCAGTTCATCGCGCCGATGCTGGCGCAATTATCCGCCGACTATATTTCCCCGCTTTCTTTTGCCCGCCGACCAGCAACATGGCTGAAATTGATCAGCGAAAACAGGGCGACTCATTCTTACAGTCCGAGCTTTGGTTACGAAATTTCAGCCAAGCGGTGGCGTGGTGGCGATCTGGACTTGTCGAGTTGGCGTGTCGCAGGAATTGGCGGTGACATGGTCAGGCCTGAAGCGCTTGAGCTGTTTGCATCTACATTTGCCGATTCAGGGTTTTCACCGCAAGCATTTGTCCCAAGTTATGGTCTTGCCGAGGCGACTGTCGCGGTTTCCTTTGCGCCTCTGAATGAAGGCGTCAAGACCGACACAATCAACGCCCATATCATGCGCGAAATTCGGTATGCGACGCCGGCATCCGAGATCACAAAAGACGCAGAAAAGCGCGATTTTGTGGCTTGCGGTCGCGCCGCTCCTGAGCACGAGATCAAGATCTGTGATGATGCTGGAAAACGGCTAGGCGATCGTAGCGTTGGTCGAATCATGTTCCGTGGCGAAAGTGTTTCTCCAGGTATATTGGATGATGAAAAAGGGCTGATTCCGCTGGCTGATGAGGACGGCTGGCTGGACACTGGCGATCTTGGATATTGGTTGGGTGGTCAAGTCGTTCTAACCGGGCGGCACAAGGATCTGATCCTGTGGAACGGCAAGAATATCTGGCCGCAGGATATCGAATGGGCCGCGCAAAAAGCGGGTGGGCGTCATATCAGTCAGGCCGCAGCTTTTGAGCTTACCGATAGCGACCGTGCCGACGGCATCTATCTATTGGCTGAGTGCAAGTCTCATAATGATGAAATTCGCCAGACGCTGGTTGCTGATATCACCTCAAATGTTCGCCAAATTGTTGGCGCGCCGGTTTCAGTGATCTTGGTACCAAGCCGTAGTTTGATCGTGACCTCATCTGGCAAGCTCAGCCGGCAACGCACACGCCGGAAATTCCTTGCCGGATCGTTTGACGTTTCTGCTGGTGTGCAGCAGGAAGCCCTCGCTTCAACTATATGAATGTTCCAATGAAGGCAGAAATGGCCGGTTCTGAATTGGTCGCAATTACGGGTGCCACGGGCTTTGTCGGCGCGGCGGTGCTGAGGTCTTTGAACTGTTCAGGGGTTCAGACCAGATGTTTACGGCGACCGCGCAAACTGCGAACTGACCCTGGACATGCTCTCAACGCGTGGGTCGATGGCGATCTGCAGAATATTCAGGCGATAGAAGACTTAGTCGACGGGGCCACGACAATTATTCACATCGCTGGGGCGACAACTGCGCCGACGCGTAGTGACTTCCTGGAAATCAATATGATTGGCGCTTTTACGCTGGCGGCTTTGTCACGGCAGGCGGGGGTGAAACGATTTGTCCTTATTTCATCGCAGACCGCCCGCGCGCCGGACATATCTGCATATGCCGCCTCCAAACGGGGTGGGGAGGCGGCCGTGCATTTGTTCGACAAGGATATGCAGGTGACAATTATTCGCCCACCTGCCGTTATTGGTCCCGGTGACCCGATGCTCGCGCCGGTCTTCAAATGGATGCAGCGTGGTTGGCTACCGGCGCCAGCGGAAACGGCTGGAACGACGCGCGAGTTTGCCGCCATCGCTGTGGATGATCTGGTTCGCGTCATCACCAAAGTCGCCACTCGTTCAGGTTCTGAGCCTCGCTTGATCGAGCCGTGTAGTATCACATCAGCAAATTGGGTAATGGTGGCGGATGCGGCGTCTGAAATCACGCAGCGCCGCATTCGATTGTTGCGTATCCCGACCTTCGCCATGCGCTCTGTCGGTCGGATCGCTGACCTGTTGCAGGGCGTCTTTCGTATCGCGCTGCCAATTACCTCAGGAAAGGTCCGCGAACTGCTCACACTTGATTGGTCACTCGTATCCTTGGTGGACAAGCCGACCGCGTTGTCACATATGATCGGAGCGTCACTAGACCCAGAGCATAACCTGTCCTTGAAAGCTGCCGAGCCAGACCAGAAAAATGAACGTAGATAGTACAGTATTTCAGAGCATTAGGACCATTCTTTCCGGTTATGTCGATGGTGCCCACGAGATTGCGCCGCATACGCGGATTATTGCTGATCTCGAGATTGATTCGGTCAACGTCTTTGACCTGATCATGGAAATTGAGGATGCTAATGATGTCAGTATCTCAATGGAGACGATCTCCACCATTCATACGGTCGGTGAACTGACTGACGTTGTAGAAAGCTTGATCCGTGCTAAATAAGACCCCGCCAAATATGTCACTTTTCGATAAGTTTGAACGCCTTCGCGAGCGTAATGAATATGCCAAAACTTTTGGTCGCAGCCCGATCGGGATGCCGTTTGAGGAGATGCTGTCACCAACCCGTGCGCGGGTTGGCAATCGTGAAATCATTCTAATCGGCACCAACAACTATCTTGGCCTGACCTTTGACCACTCAGTGCTGAGGGCAATGACGGATGCGGTTGAACGCTACGGCTCGGGCACCACGGGTAGTCGGCAAGCGAACGGAACTTACACCGCTCATACAGATCTCGAAGATCAGTTGAAAGCACACTTTGGCGCAGCAAGTGCGATTGTCTTCACCACCGGGTATCAGACCAATCTTGGTACAATCAGCACGCTGGCGGGACAGGGCGACCACCTACTCATCGATTCCGATAGCCATGCCTGTATCTATGATGCCTGCCGACTGAGTGATGCGGCGACGCATCGTTTCAAACACAATGACCCGGAAAACCTTCAGCGCCGTTTGCAGCGATTGCCGGATACAGGCGCAAGGCTGGTTGTGGTTGAGGGCATGTATTCAATGTTCGGCGATGTCGCGCCGCTGGCTGAGTTCGTTGATGTCGCGCACGCCAATGGCGCGATGATATTTGTTGATGAGGCCCATTCTGTCGGCTGCTATGGGCCAATGGGCCGAGGGATTGCGGAGGAACAAGGTGTTCTCGAGCAAGTAGATTTCCTGTCCGGGACATTCTCAAAGAGCTTCGCGTCGGTCGGCGGGTTCTGTATCTCAAAGCACGCCGAATTCGAGTCTGTGCGCCTGGCTAGCCGGGCTTATTTGTTTACGGCATCTGGAACGCCTGCGAATATCGCCGCAGCGGGTGCAGCGCTGACTGAAATGCGTCTTCGTCCTGAGCTGCGTCAGCAATTATGGGATCGGTCGCGTCAATTGCATGCGGGGCTCGCCAAACTGGGCTTTGACCTGGTGGCCCCGGCGGGGCCGGTGATTGCCGTTCGTCGACCGGACGAAGTGACGGCTATTCGCGAATGGAATCATCTGTTTGCCGATAATGTCTACGTGAACCTGGCTGTACCTCCAGCGACGCCGGGGGGCACTAGTCTGTTACGCCTTAGTGTCAGCGCGGCGCATTCAAGCGAAGAAATTGATGCCGTGTTAGCCGCTTTCGAGCGCCTGCTTTAGAGTATTGTTTTTGCGCGCTTTTCCGGGCGGCGAACCACACACACTTCGCCTGAAAAAGCGCTAGCGAAACGCGCCTTTACGGAAAAAACGCCAAGCCAGGATCGGTGAGAAGAGCAAGGGATGTTTGCGTTCACGCTCACTCAGGCTGATTTCAACACCGCTATGAGATTTGATCTTTTCAAGAATATAATTGAGGCCGTCATCGAACGTGAAGAAGGCTTTGAGTACACGAAACGCGCCCATCGGTTTGCCAACAATACGCCGGGCAAACCAACGCAAGCGGCAGGCGTTGCGGTGAAGGAAGCCAGCATCTTGATGACTAATCGTGCCGTCTTCTTGATATCCAAAGAGGGCTTTTGACAGAGCGGCGTAGCGATCCTGATTCCGATCAACAATGATTCTGGATCGACCATCAGAATCCTCGGGCCGCAGTTCAGTGCGATAGCTCTCCCGAAGCCCACGCACCCAAATATCGGTTGGCTGCAGTGTCCCGTGGATCAATGGTGCAGTCTCCATCAAAAAGTGCCGCGTCGCGTGTGCCAGTGTTGTTATCAAGGTTTTATGCAGATCCTTATCCTCACAGACCAGCACGGTCGGTTGGGAAAATCTGGCCCAGAGCATTGATTCCAATGCCGCGCCGCGTGCTCGCCGATTGAATGCCTTGAGGCTGACAATCGAGTATTTGCTCCGCAAGCGCTCTCCGCCGGGGCCGTCGGCTTCGCAATAATGGACCCCTGGCGGCGCCAGGAATGCGCCCAGGCGCTTCAAACCGTTGCCATAGATGCTTTTATAACTGTCGACGAGGACATAAAAATCGAGCATTTTCCCGGCAGTCTCACCGGCGCGCAGACTGGAGCCGTAGAACAGTAATGCCTTGACCTTGTCGCCGTGCTGATGGCCGATCACATCGGCGAGTGCTTGCGCGCGGGTGCCTAGCGGGCCTTGTTCTGTCTCCAGAATTTGCCGCACAGCCTCCAGATTTTCGGTCGTATTCATCGCAGAAATCTCAAGCTGGGTGACGGTTTGACATGATAGATAAAGTCATCCGGCCTGGGTAAAACCTCACCATCAACAATCACCGGATCTTCTGATCGAAATGAGATTTCTGCAAGCCCTGTGCTGGTCAATCCGTGCTTGGCCAATTGCGTTCCGGTTGCGCCAAAGAGAAGCTTTAGAACACCGCGCCGCAGGTTCGTGATCGGCCATTGTCCGTAAGTGAAGCCAATCGGATGATCACCCCGATTCCAGAACGGGTTCAGGCGCAAGCTTAGCCGTGGCAGGGTGGTCATTATCGAGAATGCGTGTTCGCGAGCGGGTTGATCCGCCGGTCCCGTAACCTCTTCAAATACTGAGCTGCGGATAACCGGTTCGCCGTCATGATCCATAGCCTTTTCAGGCCATAGGCCGATCTGGGCAATCGCGGTGGCAACAGCCAGAGAGCCGCGTCGCCCCTCGCCATGCAGGTTTTGCTGAGTGTACAGCATGGCGCGAGCGAGAGAGCCTGTCGATAGAAGGAAGCCGACAACCGGTATTTCCAGTGATGCTGCGCTAACACTTAGGGCTTGATGTTGATCATAACGCAATCCTGATTGCCCTGAGATGACTTGTGACAGACGCTTGGCCACATCATCATGCTTGGCGCGTTGAAGGCCGAGTATGCGGTAGGCGAGATTTGTGCTGCCACCGGGCAGGACGGCAAATGACGCGGCCTCGGAAAATGCATCCCGCGCGGCCAGATAAGCTGACATTACCCCCTCAAGCGTGCCGTCGCCGCCTTCAACAAAGAATGTCGTGACGCCTGACTGACCTAACTCTCGAATCTTGTCTGGAAGCCTGGTGAAATCCTCAACCGACAAAAATCTGGCTTGCGGAAAATCTTTGGCAATGTCGTGCAAAATGGAGCCGTTGGTTGCGACGGCGTGGCTGCGTGGATTGGTAATCAATACAGGCAAATGCATCACCTGGTGCGCTCTGATTCGAGCAGCATATAGATGCCAAGGCTTAGCAGGATGAGGAGTGGAAATCCGATGGCGCTCAACACAGTCACTCCGCCACCTTCGGCCAGGGTTTTCAACACGCCATCAAAAATGAAGAACGAGAACCCAATCACCAGCCCCCTGATCAGCCGCCTGTCGCCTGTTTGGCGTCGCCCGAACTGTTGCATTAGAGGCGCCGCAATCAACAAAAAGCTAAATGCCACCAGAGGCATCGTGATACGATTTAGAGCCCAAACGATATAGGCCGATGCTGGGCGCGATCCCGAACGGGTTAACCGCGACAATTCAAACTGATCCTTGACCGACAGATTGCGCGGCGAGGTTCCCAATTTTTGCAGGGTTTCAGGGCTCTGTTGGGTTATCCATGTCGTCGTCACGGGTGGGGTGGAGCCCGATACGGCCAGCGTTTCCACGCCTTCCAAGACCCAAATAGGGGATATATATCGGGCCGATGCTGCACGTGTGACTGAAGAAATCGTTCTGCGATCCGCGCGGTGATAAATGGCCAGGTCGAAAATCCGCGCGCCTCGGACAGAGCCGATTTCGATAAAAGCATTGTCTTCTGCGATCCAGAGAGAGTCTGCGACGACGATATCAGCGTCGCTTAGCGCGCCAACCCCGAGCCAGTCATCCAGAGCTCTGGCCGATGGAGGGGCGGTTTGATCTAGCACAATAGCAGAAATAATCGTCAGCAATACAACCGTTGAACCCAATGCTCGCACCTGCATCAGAGGGGAAACGCCGGCGGCAACAAAGCTCACCAATTCCTGGCGGCGGATCAGTGACAGGAAGGTGAGCAGCAAGCTGACCAGAAGGGCGAACATGAAAATCCGGTCGTATAGAGCTGGCAGCCGCAAATAGGCGTACTTCAAGACCCCGCCCAAACCTGACCCATCTGGCAATACATCCGCATTTCCAAGCGAATCAACGACACTCAGCAAAGCCAGCAACGCAAAAGTTGTAGCGATCCAGCGGCCCAGGAACAGTTTGACAAAATAACGTTTGATTGTCGTCATGTCTCGGGTCCGTTCGTGGCCAGGATATTCAATCTGGATAGCCAGTTTGGAAGCCGTAAGGACGGTAGAGAAGATAAAGGTGGCGGAGCAGTGGTAAAGGCAGAGCGGGCAAAAAGTATTCCGGTAATCAGGATGATAACCGCCATTACTCCCCAACTTCCGGCCCAGGTTGGGATCGATCCACCCATGGCAAGCGACTTGCCGAACTCAAGCGACTTTTGGATCGTCAGGAGCAGCACGATTCCAATAACGATTGTATTTGAGGGCGGAACACGGCCATAGCTCAACCCGAGTGGGATCGCCAGAAATGGCAACACGATCATCAGTAAAATTCGGGCAAGCTGGTCATGGACAGACGCTTTCGCGCTGATCTTGTCATCATGGCGAGTGTCATCCTGTTGAGCCGAATGCCATAATTCTCGCAGAGTCAGCTCTCGTTCGTCTCTGCCGCGGCTGCGGAAATTCGATGTGTTGGTGGGCACAAGCCAGAGTAACGAATCAAACTCGATCTTGTTGGCCAGTTTGAAATTCTCACCGATCGATGCCCCCATGCCTGCATCGAGTTGAATTTGGACAACTCTGCCGCCTTGGCGACGTAGTTTTCCAGACTCCGAAACGATCACGCGTTGGCTGCCATTCGGGCGGTCTTCCAGGATGAATGAGTCCTGTAGCATGCCATCATCGCGATCAACTTGCTGGGTCCAGACGGTCCAGCCATCAAGCGTCACAAACTTGCTTTCCTGGAAGACTGTTTCGATACTCGAATTCGAGATTGAGTTGACGATCTGGCGGTATTCATAACGTGACAGCGGTTGCAGGTAGCCAGTGACCAACAAAGACAGGCCGGAAAAGACGAGGCCAAGCAGGATGAACGGACGGGAGATGAAAAGCAGCGAGCGACCGAAACTCCAGGTTGAGACCAGTTCGCCGCTCTGACTGATCCGGTTGACAGTAATCAGGATGGACAGAAACAAGGATGCTGGCAGGGCAATTCCGAGATAGTGTGGGACCAGATTCACCAACATGCCGAAAGCTTCTGAGAACTTCCCAGGCGATTGCGACAACAGATCTGCGATCCGTAGCAGTCGCTCCAATAGAAGGATACTGACGGTCAGGATGATCAGTCCAAACGTGACGGTCAGACACTGGCCCAGGAGATACCGCTGTATTCGCTGCATTCCTATTGCCTCAATCTGCATTGCGTCTGAGCAATCCCTGCATATATAACGCGTTCGTGTTCAGGTGATTGCAGTGTTTCTTATAATTGTCATCTTAATGCCGCTTTTTTTGCCTGAAACATAGGCACAAAGGATGTTGATATGATATTTCGTGTTTGTGCACTCGCATTACTAATGACAGCACCGCTGACTGCGGCGGCTGAGCCTCTGGATATTCGTGACTATGAAGCCGCTGCCGAATGCGTTGCAGAAACCGGTCAACTCGAAGTCACAATTGAGGGTGTAACGCCTGTCGGCATTCTGGCGGTTGAACTATACCGCCCGTCGAAGCGGCACTTTCTGAAAAAAGCATCGAGAGTTCACCGCATCCGCATTGCCGCAGGTGACGGTCCCCAGTCGGTTTGTTTTAATGTGCCCGAGCCAGGCCGCTACGCTGTGGCGACGTATCATGACAAGGATGCAGATCGGGATCTGGATCAAAAATGGAATGGAATGCCGAAAGAACCCTTCGGCCTGTCGACCAATGCCAAGCTGAAATTTGGGTTCCCGAAATTTAAGGATGCGGATTTCGAAATTCCTGCAGAAGGTACTGCGATCACGATTGTACTTGTCCGCAAATAAAAGCATTGTGCCGCCTTCGGGTTGAGAAGAAGCGGTATCAATGACAATCGAGGTCAAATTGGTGGAAACGAAGGAAGACCGCAAGGCCTTCATCAATCTACCTTATCGGGCCTATGCAGGACAGCCCGCTTGGCGCGCGCCGCTCTTGTTTGAGCGCAATGAGCATTTCGATATAAACAAGAACATTGGTTTGCAATCGATTGATCTTGCCCTGTTTTTGGCTAGCCGCGACGGCAATCCGGTTGGCCGAATTGCGGCCTTCGTGAACCACCGCCATTTGGATCGCCACAAGGACGGAACGGGCCATTTTGGGTTCTTTGATACACTTGAGGCTGATGATGCAGAAACGGCCGCCGGATTGTTTCGCGGCGCCGAGGCGTGGCTAAAACAAAAAGGCATGACGCGGATCGGGGGTCCGTACAATTTTTCAGTCAATGATGAGTGCGGATTGTTGGTCGACGGGTTCGACACCCCGCCCGCTGTCATGATGCCATATGGCCGCCCGGATTATCCTGAACTGCTGGAGCAGAATGGCTACGCCAAAGCGATGGATATGTTCGCATTGCGCCATCAGATGGGTGATGCATTTTCGCCCCCCTCATTTGTTGCGCGTTTGAAAAAACGATTTGACGCCAATCCATCCTATAGCGTGCGGCCGCTGAATCGATCGACATTCTCCGAAGACATTGGCCTGATCATGGACATCTACAATGATGCCTGGTCAGAGAATTGGGGATATATTCCTATTACGCAGGAAGAGTCTGATTATCTGGCTGGAACCTTGAAGCCATTGCTGCGTTCAGATGCTGTGTGGATCTCGTTCATTGATGGTGAGCCCGCCTCGTTCACGCTGATGTTGCCCAATATCAATGAGGCGGCGCGAGACCTGAACGGTCGATTGCTACCGTTCGGTTGGGCCAAGTTGCTTTACCGACTGAAATTAGCCCCTCTTTGCACGGCGCGAATTCCACTCGCCGGTACAATGCGAAAATTCCACAAGTCGCGCAAAGGGATGACGGCGACGGTAGGGTCATGGGATGCTTGCTTGCGCGCGCAGCACGCGCGCGGCGTTCGCGAGGTCGAATTCTCCTGGGTTTTGGAGACGAATGAAGATCTGCTGGGCCTGGCTGATATTTACCAGTGCGAGCGCTATAAAACCTATCGTATATACGATAAGGCGCTTTAAGCTTTTAGCTGAGATGACACACCCTATGGTCTCAAGTTTGATATTGGCTGGCGTCCGCGCGAGCGGCGATCCTCTGGCGCTGGCGCGTGGCGTGCCATCCAAGGCTAGCATTATGATTCTTGGGCGGTCGATGCTTGGCAGAGTGTTCGATGCGGTTAGCGATAGTGTGCTTGCCGGGCCGGTCGCGGTGAGCGGACTTGTGGGTGCTGATGGCTTGGCAGAGGCAGAGGCCTGGCCAGCGTTTCAACGCTTTGAAGGCGCGCCAGGGCCAGCCAGTTCTGTTCTGGCTGCGGTCACATCAGGACGACTTGAGCTGCCATTACTTATCACGACATGTGATCATGCTTTGCTGCGCCCAGAAATCATCGACGCCTTCATATCGCAGTCAATGAATGAGCGTGCTGACCTGACGGTTGCGCTGGCAGCGCGTGAAACCATTGAGGCCAAATATCCGAATGTTGCCCGCACCTATTTGAAACTTGGCCGGGGCGCTTATTCGAGCTGTAATCTGTTTCTGTTGAAGAATAAGCGGGCAATTGAGGCGATTCGGTTCTGGCAACGCGCGGAGGTTGATCGCAAACAGCCGTGGCGGATTGCGTGGCGGTTTGGGATTTGGTCTGCCCTGCAGATTTTGGTTGGGCGTGCCGGTTTGGACAAGACATTTGAGATCGCCTCGCAGCGCCTTGGTGTGACGGCGCGGCCGATCTTGCTGCCCTATGCTGATGCAGCGGTCGATGTCGACAAGCCATCCGATCTCGAGCTGGTGCAGGCTGTCTTGGCGGGAGAAGGCATATGACGACCGCGCAGTCTCCTGAAAAAGACGGCGTCGTTCGCCGTATCATGACGAATATCGCGATGTTGTTTGGCGGCAAGACAGCGGCGGTTTTGATTGGATTGATTGTGCTCGGCATCTCTGCTCGCGCACTGGGACGTGAATCGCTTGGTATCCTGCTGCTGCTCCATGCCTATGTGACGCTGATGTCGGGTGTCGCGACGTTCAAGGCCTGGCAGGCGGTTATTCAATATGGTGCGCAACCGGTTGAACGGGGGGAAATTGGGCGTTTTCACGCCTTGCTGCGGTTCACAATCGGACTGGATATTTCTGCCGCCCTGTTCGCAGCGATATTGAGTGCCTGCTTATATCCTTTGGTTATGCCTTACTTGAAGTTCCCGCCAGAAATGTTGGTACCGGGGCTGTTTTATTGCTTACTTACGGCGGTAAATCTGCAGGCAACCCCATTAGGTGTCTTGCGCCTTTTGGATCGATTTGACTTGATCAGCCTGCATAGTTTGCTGGTTCCGGTTTGCCGTTTGATTGGTGTTTCAATTGCGGTTGCGATTGGGGCGGGGTTGAATTGGTTCATCATGGTCTGGTTTGCCGCCAATGCTGTCAGTTATTTGGCGATGCCAGTTTTGGCGCTGCGTGAATTGCATAAGCGGGGGCAGTTGAAGGGCTTGTTTTCGCGGCCGCCAAACTTGTCCTCGCCTGAGCCGGGTCTGTGGCGGTTTGTCTGGATATCCAATCTCGATGCGACCATTGATTTGGGTGACAAGAATATGCCGACCTTGTTGGCGGGGGTGCTATTGGGTCCAGGCTTTGCGGCGATATTCAAGATTGCCCGCGATATTTCTGACGTGTTGGTGAAAGGTGCGAGCCTGCTTGACCGGGCTCTTTACCCAGAATTGGTAAAAATGATGCTCGAAGGCAAGTCAGCTCGTGCGTTCCAGCTTATCGTCCGAATGAGTCTGATCATGTTGGCAATCGGTGCTGTCCTTGCGGCGGCGCTCTATATATTTGGTCCTGGATTGATGACGGTGGCATTCGACGCTGAGTATGCTGCTACGGCTCATGTTGCGACCAGCTTGATGATCGCAGCGGCGCTGTTTGCGGCCACGGCGCCACTTTATCCGGCGCTTTATGCGTTGGGAGAGCCAGGCCGGGCGACTTTGGCAAGGGCGGCATGTGTTGTGACGATACTTGTTTTGTTTGTGGTGCTGTCACTGTCACATGGCGAGAATGGGCCGGGGTTTGCCATGATCATTGGTCAGGCGGTTGGATTGATTTTGGCCACATGGCTGACGCTTTCCAGGCTTCATGTCCGGCGGGAGGCAGATGGCCAGGCGTCGCGCAATCGAGCGCGTAATGCATCAATCAATTCCGGCTCAGAAGATCCTGACGACAAGTCGGGTTGACCTGGCCAGCCAGGATCGGACATCTCCCAATCCAGAAAATGCGATGATATCGAGTAGCGCGGCAGAACGTGAAAGTGTACATGCGGATCAACCATCATCAGCATCAGATAATTGATTTTCTCAAAGCTGAACAAGCTGGAGAGGACCGACTCAATATCCTGAATAACTGTTTGCATTTCTGCAAATGCTAGCGGGGGCAATTGTGAGAAAGCGACCTCAGATCCATTCGCGAGCAAAACCAGCGCGCCTTGCGTGCATTGTTTGGGCCGGACAAGCACTGACCAGTGTTCATATTCCGCAATCTGTGTAGAAGGGCCGTTGAACGTGAAGAAGGTTGAATTGTATTCACCCATTTTGAACTCCGAAATGTCGCTCGAAACAGTATGTCTCGCCGCGCACCATGATCCTAGCAAGGTTAATCCATATGTCTCCCGTTTCTGATGAAGTTAAACCCGGCGTGAAACTAATAGGAAACCTACCCGCACGATTGTGGAGTATTGATCTGGCTGAGTGGCAAAACCGTGCTTGGCGGAAAATTGGGACTGCAAATATCAGTGATGACGGGCAACTATTGGTTGGAATAGATTGGATTTTTGCGCCCGCACTGGCAGATGCGATACTCTCGTCACCAGGGGCTGTGTTGATCGTTAAGGACGAGGCTTTAGGCCAAGAACGCATTGCTGCAATCCACCGTCTGGCAGGCGATACTGATGCCACGATTGCCCAGCAAGTGAACGCCATTGATCCGGACTGGTCCGCCTTGAAGGCGGCTGGGTATCGGCCTGGGTATCTCGACGATTTTGTCGGGGCGTATGACAAGGTTTTGCGCAAACGCGAAGCGCCATATGCCTTGTCGCTTCTCACCACCTCTCCCAAAGATGTTGAGAAGCGCTTGTTCAAAGGATCGTATAAAGGCGTCACTGATTTGGTGACCAAGTATGCTTGGCCTGTTCCAGCGCTGCATGCCACGCGGTTGTGCGCCAGTCTGGGCCTGTCGCCGAACATGGTGACAACGGCCAGCTTGGCCCTGGTCATTGTCGCTTTCTATAGTTTTTGGATTGGGGCCTGGATGCCCGGCATTCTTGCCGGTTGGGCGATGACTTTTCTGGATACGGTTGACGGCAAGCTGGCGCGCACGACGATGACCTACTCCAATTGGGGGAACGTCTATGATCACGGCATCGACCTGATCCATCCCCCGTTCTGGTATTGGGCAATTTATGTTGGCTTGGTTGCAAGTGGTTATGAGCATTCGTTACTCTTGCCAGCTCTGATTACGATTATGGTTGGATACGTTGCTGGCCGGGTGATCGAGGGTATATTTCTGGGCCTGTTTGGTTTTCATATCCATGTTTGGCGGCCGGTTGATGCTTTCATGCGAGAGATTACCGCGCGCCGAAATCCGAATCTGCTAATTTTCATGATTGCGGTCATGTTCGGTCAAGCTGGATTAGGTTTCTTATTGGTCGCAGCATGGACAATTATAAGCACACTGTTTCATCTTGGGCGACTACTCATCGCGCTGGCTGGACGACAGTCTGTGAAGTCATGGATGGATGTTTAATATGAGCGGTACTGCAATCTTCGACATGGACCGAACGTTGACGCGCAAGGGAACCTGGTCACGATATATGATCAGGGTGAACCGTCATCGGATCACGTTCTGGATGCGCTTGCCATTCATGGCGCTGCATGCTGTTTTGTATAAACTGAAACTGTTTTCCCGGCGCTCGGTTAAAGAGCATGGCTTATCCACGCTAAAATGGGCCACGCGTGAGCATCTGGAGCAGATGGCACAAATGTTCGCGGAGGATGAGGTTGCAAACGGACTTCGCCTGCAAACGAAATCGATTCTAGCCTCGCATAGACAAGCCGGTGACCGCTTGGTTATGGCGACAGCTGCAGCTGACCTTGTGGCCATTCCAATCGCCAAGGCCTTGGGCTTTGATGTGATTATCGCAACCGATCTGGAATGGAGCGAAGACCAGAAACTGACCGGCAGGCTGGCGGTAGAGAACTGTTATGGGGCAGAGAAATTGGTCCGCATCGTCAAGCAGGATGCGGCTGAAACCTTCGCCAGACCAATTACCGCCTATAGTGATCATGGATCCGACGAACCGATGCTGATGTGGGCAGATACCGGGATAGCGGTGAACCCATCAAAAGGCCTGCAGCAAATTTCCGAACGCAACGGCTTGACAATAGTTGACTGGGACAGCGCGGCTGTTAGTGCGAGTCAAACTGAAGCGGACGGGTCCAAATGAGAGCGATAATTCTGAGTGCCGGTCGCGGCTCGCGCCTCCTTCCGTTGACCGAAATTCGGCCAAAGTGCTTGCTTGCTGTTGCCAAGACAACGGTGCTCAGCATGCAACTCGATACGTTGGAGCGCGCTGGAATCGACGAGGCTATTGTGATCACGGGCTTCATGGCGCAGAGGGTCGAGCAAGAGGTCGCAGGCCGCACTGGCCCGATGCGCGTTCGAACCTTGTTCAACCCATTCTATCAAGTTGCAGATAACCTAGCCAGCTGTTGGATGGCGCAGGATTTCATGACATCCGATTTTCTGCTTATCAATGGTGATACACTGTTTGAATCAGTCTTGCTGGAGCAAGTTCTCGGCAGTGCGGCGAATAATATTCAAGTCACGATCGACAAGAAACCGGCTTATGATTCCGATGATATGAAAGTCACGCTGGAAGGGACCCAACTCAAGGCGATTGGAAAGACCCTGCAGGCTGACGAGACGCAGGGCGAATCAATCGGCATGCTGCGCTTCATGCAGGATGGTCCGCGTATCTTTAGTGAAAAACTGCATGCGATGATGCGTACGGGCGACGGTGTTAGCGCGTGGTTTTTGAGCGCAATCGACGCTATTGCGAAAGCGGGTGAGCGTATTGAAACCCATTCAATCGAGGGCCGCACTTGGGCGGAACTGGATACAATTGAGGACTATGCTCTCGTTAAGTCCCTGTTCGGCGATCCCGAGATCAAATGAAGGCCGGGGGTGGGGTGGGGAAATTTCCCAAATTAGGCAGCGCAATTGCCAGCTCCGTAGCATTCAAGCCAAACCAAGATCCAAGCGGAGCGGCAAATTGCTCGACAGAGGTCGTCGGAATGAGGCGGCCGCTTCCCGCGTCCTGATCGTGTCCGAAATCATATGTAGGCATCTGCCCGTAAATGTTGCGGCCCTGTACGGCCTGACCGATGACAAAGTGGTGGCTGCCCCAGCCGTGATCTGTGCCATCGCCGTTGACCGCCAAGGTTCTGCCAAAATCAGATGCTGTGAAGGTCGTGACGCTATCAGCCAGCCCTAATTCCTGCATCGCTTGGTAAAATGCGACGACACCAGTATCGATTTGCGTTTGAAGGCCGGGCATATCCGTGGCCTGAGCGGAGTGCGTATCAAAACCACCAATTGCGACAAAGAATACTTGCCGCTTCATGACCAGAGAGTCGCGGATGGCAATTGTTCGGGCAATGGCACTGAGTTGTTGCCCCAGGAAATGCTGTGGGAACTGCGTCACCAAAGGTTGGCCTGTCTCCAGAGCAGTATTGAAGTCTTCATTCGTGGTTAGCGCATCATTCATTGTTGCAACGATGTCGCGTTCAACCAGATTGCTGGATACAAAGTCCATCGCTTCAAAATGGTCACGTAGTTTCTGGTAGACGATTTCGCCGTTCGGTTCGCTTCGGTTTGCCTCGAAGAATTTCAAGGCGTCTATCTCAATCGCACCATTTAGACCGATCTGATACGGCTTGGCAGTTTCTCCGGTCAGGAACAGTTCATTGCCGAGGCTGGTAATGGTTGTGAACTCTTGGTTCGAATTGGCCCCGGCATTCAAGGCGGCATCTGCAAATCTGCCGCCCCATCCAAAGCTGGCCCCTTCAGGCTGGCTGGACATCCAGGTTGACTGCTGATCATTGTGTGAAAACAGGCGCTTGGGAGTTGCAATGGTTTCGGCTTCAAACTCGGTTCGGTTTATCGGTTGAATGAGCGGGCCGACATTGGCAATGATCGCGGCGTCGCCGGAGTCAAACAGTCCCTTGATCCCTGCCATCTCTTCAGACAAAGCAAATTGGCGTCCGCCGAAATTGGCCGCGTTGTCCGGCACCAGTGGGAGAAGACGTGCCCTGTCTCGGGTCGAGCCACCTGCCATGTTGGCATATTGTCCCAGAAGTGAGGCACGAATGCTGGCATACTGATCATATGATGGCTGGTCGTAGGGAAACACGATGTCATGTGTATCGAGGCCGCCGAGCAGGAAGATACACACCAAAGCCTTATAGCCAGATGTGTCCGCTGCTTGGGCTTCGAACGAGGATAAGGTCGCGCCGAGGCCAAGGAGCGAGGCGAGGCTAAGGGCGCTGCTGCCTTGCAGAAATTTACGCCGGTTCGGGGTCATATCGCTATCTCCTAGCGTTGTACGAGGTAGTCGGGGGCGGTGAGCATCATCAGCACGGCCAGACCCACCCTAAGGGCCGGCCCATCATAATTTGGATCGGCCGGATCGGTCAGCGGAATATCGTTCAGGAACGTCTCGATGGTTGCTTTGGTTTCAGCAGTAGCGGTGCCATATGTTAGCAACAGATCGAGGTGATCGAGCAGGGCTGGTAGGTCATCTGCGAGTGGTAATTCGTCGCTATAATCTGGAATGAAGCTCGCGGCCCCAGGTGAACTTGTGTCGCCGGCGGCGAAGGCAAGCGTAAAGAAAGTCATGAAATTGGCATAGCCGGACACCGTGTTGGCATTAACCAGCTGAAGTTCCGGCATGGTAAGCCCAGCCGCACCTGTCTCTGTGCCCGGTGCAATATATCCAGGCCGGTAGAAGTTAAACACTGACGACGCTTTGTAGGGATGTTGACCGAGTGCCGTTGGTGGGCTGGTATTCCACAAAAGACCGGTGAGTTCCGGCGTGACGGTTCCAACGTCAAAAGCTCGTGCCCAATTTATGAAACGCATAACGGGTTCACGGATCTTGCCAAACTGATCGTCTGAACGCGATGCATCGCTGCGCGCTTCAACATCAAACAAAACGGCCGCCATCGTCGCCGACAGGTCTCCGCGGCGTCCGTCGCCAACGCTTGCACCCGAAGGTAAAGTATAGTTTCCGGCTGAGAAGGCATCTGCAACCCTTTGAATATATTCAGGCTTTGGATGACTGGTTACAAACCGCTGAATCAACTGGCGACTCACAAATGGCGGGGTGTTTGGATGATCAACAAGTGCATCTAGTGCGATATCAATGCTTTGCACGGTGCCAGTTCCGGCAGGTACCGTCTCGTTCAAGAATGTTTTTTCAAGGTCAGAATGGAAGCTGTCAAAGGCAACCATTGGCGTCCAAAGCGATTGGGGAGGGAGTAGAATAAATTGTGTCCCGAAAGCGGGTGCATCGAAGTACAGGCCGGTAAAAACCTTTGCCAATCCGGTGACATCACCATTGGTATATGTTTCCAGCGGCGCTCCGGAGGTATCTGTTCTAGGGGATCCATCCTGATCAAGTTCAACCAGACCGATGCTGAAAAGTTGCATGACTTCGCGGGCGTAGTTCTCATCTGGCATCTGCCCGGTCGCCGGGTTGCCTTTGGTGCTTCCCAGATAGGTCAAATAGATACCCATGGCGGGGGAATAAGTGACCTCTTCGAGGAGGTCGCGGTAATTCCCTAGTGCGTTGGTCACCAGGATGTCCTGGTAATTGGCAACAGTGGAGGGCAGATCAAATAGAATGCTGCCCTCCGCATGTGAGATGACGACGATTTGAGAGAGCGCAAAGGCTGTGCGCTGACGCAGCTGGTCATCCCCCTCAATTGCATTGCGCCAGAACGAGAATGTTGGGGTCTGTTTGGCAATGAATTTCAACATGCCGGTCGTATCCGTTGCTTCTGGCTTGGCAATTTCGGTCAGCACGTAATCGAGGTTCAGGCTCGGTGCCTTGTTTAGCTCTGAGATAAACCAGTCTGAAGCACTGGTACCTGTCAGGGAACTGATATCTGAAGAGGTCGGCCCAAAAGTCGCTTGGGTGAGGAAGCGCGAGGTTGATGCTGCATTCTGAAATGCACCGCTTGGCGGAGGCGGCGGAGGCGGCGGAGGAGGGGGAGGTGGCGGAGGAGGAGGGGGAGATGGAACCGTCGTCGTGTCGCCGCCCCCGCCCCCGCCACACGCGGCTAAGCCGATGACTAGTGACAGGGCGACCGTTCGTGCATGAACCGAAATTCGTTTCCCCATTTGCGCTCTCCCGTTCGCTCGTTTGACCTTCCAATCACCCTCTAACGGATGATCATCTCGGTTCCGTCGCCGTTCTCAACATATATTAGATGCATAGAATCGGTCAGATGGATGCACGATTGATACATGATTTACGCTGAGCGCTGAGTTTTATTCCGTTCATGGTAGGTTGATCCACCTGTTGGTGAGTTTTCTTGCGGATATGAATTGATACGTGTTTTCAGTGTAAGTAAGTCTGCGGACAGCTTGGCTTGTCTTTGAAAATGCAGGTTTCTGCCAGAGTTTCGTCACAGAACTTACACAAGGCATCAGGATCAGGTTGGGTAATCTTGTCGGTATGAATGCGAAACCCCTTATTGCGAAACTGTTTCAAAGTTCGCGAGAAGGTTTCAGGTGTCATATCAAGATAAGATGCCATGGTGGATTTGTCGTAGGGTAGGGTGATCGTGCTTGATTTACCGCCGTTTTGTTCGATGCCGAGTTGCAGCAAAAACCAGCCAACCCGCTCGCTCGCCGTTTTCAAGCGTGAATGTTCGATTTGGCGGATCAATCCGTGCGAGCGCATCGACAGGCTATTAATCATGTTCAGGGCAAACTTGCGATTGTCCATAAGGCTTTGCCGAACAATTGGTGCAGGCAGCGACAGCAGGACAACGTCCTGAACCACTTGAGCGCTGACCGTCGAAGGGATGTTGAGGAAGACTGCGGCTTCCATCAGGGAATCGCCGGAAGACAGCATTTGTAGAACGGTCTCGTCGCCACTTCCCGAACCTTTGAACAGTTTTACCCAGCCTTTCAGGATCAGGTAGAACCGTGACAAAGGTTCATCCTGCAGGAAAAGTAATTTGCCTTTTTCGTAAGTCCGCAAGTCAGCATGTGACAGAAGCGTATCCAGCTCGTCGTCTTCAAGCTTTGAAAAGGCAGGCAGCGTCCGAATGATCGGCATATGTGGTTCGATCAGGGTGTGGCGCTTTGCTGGGGTGACCGGTCGGACGGATATATCAGTTGGTGCAAGTGCTTTGACCAGATCGTCTTCGGCACGTTTCAGGCGGTCTATCTTGCCGGTCAACAACTCGAACCATGTCACTGGCGATAGGGCTTCCAAATCATCGCTTATATCAGTCGCAGCGAGTTGGGCGTGAATATTTTCAAGACATTCCATGACATAGCCGCCCAGCGCCGCTTCAATCATTTGACTTTGTCCAGGCGTTGCGAGTGATAGAAAGGCCCTTTTATAAGCCCCCTGTTCTTCAATCAGGGTAATCATCCGCTCAGAGAATTCGCGGTTTCGAAACACTTTTGAGCAGAACCCATGTGCCCCCCACGCGCGCTCTCGCCCGGCGCGTTCTTTCCATTGCAGGAAATTGGAATAGGCGCTGACTTTGACCGGATCGACATCTTTGATCTGGAGGGCAAGCTCAACGCTGATGTCTAAAATTGGCGCGAGAAACGCGTAGGTGTAAGTGTTGACCGCTTTGGCAAAACTGATTTTGGATTGCTGAATCTGATCCCTGTGTTGCTGTCTCTCAGAACGACTGGTTTGAATGTCTCGAAGCTTTTCTGGCCAAGACGTTCCAATTACTGAGATCCATTCATCTAATGACTGCATAACCTTATCGGTGATGATGTACTGTGCCCGTAGCTCATCACTGAAAATCTCGCCCTTGCTGTCAATAAACAGCGCCGTGCAGCCCCGTTCCAGTTGGAGTTGGTGCGTCAGCTCGCCCAACGCCAATAGGAGTTGGGTCATCTGGGGCGGCGTAATAGCTACAGAATCCATGCCCTCTCTTTACGGTTTTGCGATGTACATTGCTATGCCCATTTCTAAATATGCACGGTTTGACACAGGTCAATTACGCTGCCCCCGCCTTCGCGCATGTACGATCCGACTCGATCGGAGTCGGTGCATTTACGGTAGGACAACGCAATGGCACATCTTGATAATGTCACTAAGGGACAGAGAAATACGGCTCTGACCGCATCTACATTGGCTTTCACGGTATGTTTTGCGGTCTGGACGATTTTCTCGATTATCGGGATCAAGATCAAAGCCGAGCTTGGGCTGTCCGATACGCAATTTGGTCTGTTGATAGCGACACCGATTCTTACTGGGTCTCTAAGCCGGATTTTTCTTGGTATTTGGGCTGATCAATATGGTGGTAGGTTAGTCAATACAGTTTTGATGCTGATCACGGCCGGAGCGGTGGCTTTGCTGACCCTGGCTAGTACATATGAAATGTTTCTGGTCGCGGCGCTTGGTCTGGGATTGGCTGGAGGCAGCTTTGCCGTCGGTATTTCCTATGTCTCCAAATGGTATCCGAAAGAGCAGCAAGGCACCGCACTCGGTATTTTCGGCATGGGCAATGTTGGCGCGGCGGTTACGACATTTGGCGCGCCGTTAATACTCGTGGCGATGGGCGGGCAATGGAAATCCGTGGCGCTGGTTTACGCGGTAGTACTGGCGGTAACTGCTGTTATGTATTTCCTGATCGCCAAGGATGATCCGGTCCACTGCGAACGCAAGGCACAAGGCATCAAGCATCAGAGCTTCATCAAGCAGCTCTCGCCACTGAAGCATATTCAGGTCTGGCGTTTTGCCTTCTACTATTTCTTCGTTTTCGGCGGTTATGTTGCCTTGGCCTTGTGGTTGCCTCGCTTCTATATCGGCGCATATGGGCTATCTTTGGCAACCGCTGGTTTGTTGACCGCAGTGTATGCGTTGCCGGGATCAATATTCCGGGCGCTAGGCGGTTGGCTGTCCGACAAAATCGGTGCGCGTTCAGTAATGTACTGGACCTTCGGCGTTTCCCTGGTGGCTCTGTTCTTCCTGTCATATCCGTCAACTGATTACAGCGTTGCCGGTATTGATGGCGCGATTGATTTCAACATCACCATCCCGCTTTGGGCCTTTATTGGGCTGACTATTGTGCTTGGTTTTATGATGTCTCTAGGCAAGGCGGCAGTATATAAGCACATCCCGGTTTACTACCCCGATCATGTGGGCGCAGTCGGCGGCATGGTTGGTATGATCGGCGGGTTGGGCGGCTTCTTCATGCCGATCGCCTTTGGCATCATGAATGACCTGATCGGCGTATGGACGAGCTGTTTCATGCTGTTGACCCTGATTGTCGCGGTCAACCTGATCTGGATGCATGTCGCCATTCAGATGTCAGAGCGCACGGCGCATCCAGAGCAGCGTGGCCCGAAAGACCTGCCTGAATTGCAAGACCTGCACGCCACTTCACCTGAGGGAGCTTGAGACATGGCCAAAGATCTGAAAATCTGGAACCCGGAAGACGAGACTCAATGGGAGGCGAGCGGCAAAGCCATCGCCAACCGCAATCTGTGGATTTCAATACCATCCTTACTCTGCGGTTTTGCAGTCTGGCTGTATTGGGGCATTATCACGGTTCAGATGCTCAATCTCGGGTTTGCGTTTGAGCAATCTGAGCTGTTCACGTTGACCGCGATTGCAGGCCTGTCCGGCGCGACATTACGTATCCCTTCGACCTTCTTCATCAGGATTGCCGGGGGGCGAAACACGATCTTCCTGACCACGGCTTTGCTGATCCTGCCAGCGCTTGGCACCGGGTTCTTGTTGCAGGACGCATCAACGCCATTGTGGAAGTTCCAGATGGTCGCGCTTTTGTCAGGTTTTGGCGGCGGTAATTTCGCCTCTTCAATGTCGAATATCAGCTTCTTCTTTCCCAAGAAGGTCGCAGGCTATTCGCTCGGTATGAATGCCGGATTGGGCAATTTTGGCGTTACCACGATGCAAATCCTTATCCCCTTGGTGATGACGGCGGCGATGTTTGGCGGGGCGCCTATGGTGCTTGAGGCAACCTCAGGCACGTTGATCGGCAAGATCCCGGCGGGCACTGACACTTATTTGCACAATGCTGGTTTCATCTGGGTCGCAATTCTTGTCCCGATTGTTCTGGCGGCGTGGTATGGCATGAACAATATTACGGCTGATCACGTCTCACCCAAGATTGGTTCAACCGCTGGGGCGTTCGGGAAAATCCTCGGTATGTTGGCGATCGGACTGGTCACAGCGGCGGGCGGTTTATGGCTGCTATTGCCTGCAGATGTTGGCGGGTCCGGTTTTGGTGTCAGCAAGTGGATTGTCGTACCTTTGGTTATCGCAGTCACAGTGTTTGCGCTGAAAATGATCCCCGGCGCAATTAGTCAGAGCCTCAACCATCAGTACAAGATTTTCAACAATAAGCACACTTGGGCGATGACGGTCATCTATACGATGACGTTTGGGTCTTTCATCGGATTTGCCGCCACACTGGCCCTCGCGATCAAGGTCATCTTTGGCTACCAGCACGTCATGGTTGATGGCGTGATGACCCATGGCAACGTCAATCCTGATGGGCCTAGCGCTTTGATGTTCGCTTGGACGGGTGCGTTTATAGGCGCGCTGATCCGGCCGGTTGGTGGGATGATTGCCGACAAGATGGGCGGTGCCCGTGTGACGCAGATCATTTCAGTGATCATGGTCGCCGCAGCGCTTGGCGTCGCTTACTATATGAAGCTGGCTTATGCCTCGGAGACGCCGCAGGACTATTTCGTACCGTTCCTGATTCTATTCCTGATCCTGTTTGCCGCCACTGGTATCGGCAATGGCTCAACTTTCCGGACCATCGCGCAAGTGTTTGATCGTGAGCAGGCAGGCCCTGTGCTCGGCTGGACTTCAGCGGTGGCTGCATACGGCGCTTTCATCATCCCGAAAGTGTTCGGCGAGCAGATCAAGGCAACAACGCCTGAGTACGCTCTGTACGGTTTTGCAGCCTTCTACATGGTCTGCATCGTCATCAACTGGTGGTTCTACCTCCGCAAAAACGCCTACGTGCAGAACCCTTAAGGAGCGACCATAATGGGACATTTTATTGATCGACTGACGTATTTCTCAAAGCTCGAAGGCAAGTTTGCCGATGGTCATGGGATTACCACTAGCGAGCATCGCGGCTGGGAGAGATCCTATCGCGGTCGCTGGGCGCACGACAAGATCGTCCGCTCGACGCATGGGGTGAATTGTACAGGGTCTTGCAGCTGGAAGATTTACGTCAAGAATGGCCTTGTGACGTGGGAGACGCAACAAACGGACTACCCACGCACACGTCCCGATATGCCGAACCACGAGCCGCGAGGCTGTTCGCGTGGCGCCAGTTACTCTTGGTATCTCTACTCCGCAGCGCGGCTGAAATTTCCGCTCATCCGCTCGCGCCTGCTCAAGGCGTGGCGGGCGGCCAAGGCGGTTCATTCAGACCCGGTCGATGCTTGGGGAAGTATTGTTTCTGACCCTGAAAAGGCAAATGATTACAAGAAAATGCGCGGGCTTGGCGGCTTCGTTCGCGGCAATTGGGATGAGGTCAATGAGATCACGGCCGCCGCCAATATCTATACGGTCAAAACCCATGGACCGGATCGGGTTGTCGGGTTCTCGCCGATCCCGGCCATGTCGATGGTCTCTTACGCTGCGGGGACGCGATATCTTTCATTGATGGGCGGAACGTGCCTGAGCTTTTACGATTGGTATTGCGATCTGCCGCCAGCCTCACCGCAGATCTGGGGCGAGCAAACAGATGTTCCCGAAAGTGCTGATTGGTTCAACTCGTCTTACATCATTGCTTGGGGCTCAAACGTCCCGCAGACACGGACACCGGACGCGCACTTCTTCACCGAGACACGTTACAAAGGCACCAAGACCGTCTCTGTGACGCCTGACTATTCAGAGGTCGCCAAGCTGACCGATATTTGGCTGAACCCGCGCCAAGGCACTGACAGCGCGATGGCGATGGCGATGGGCCATGTCGTGTTCAAGGAGTTCCATCTCGGTGGCAAGTCCGAATATTTTGAAGACTATATCCGCACCTATTCCGATATGCCGATGTTGGTTTTGCTTGAAGAGAAGGACAGTTATTACCAGCCGGGTCGGACGCTGCGTGCATCAGATTTCACCGGTGATTTGAAGGTTCCAGATAATCCAGAATGGTGTCCGGTCGTTTGGGATGAGACGTCTAAATCCATCAAGTCACCAAACGGGTCGGCTGGCTCACGTTGGGGCGAGAAGGGTAAATGGAATCTGGAAGCCAAGGACCGGGCGACTGGGGAGGATATTTGGCCTCAGCTTTCCTTCCTTGAAGAGCGCGACGAAGCGCTCGGCGTAGCTTTTCCGTATTTTGGCAACCAGCCACATGAGCAAGACATCTTCGCGCATACAGATCATGATGATGTTCAGGTACGCAATGTGCCTGTGCGCAAGGTCAAACTGAAAGACGGCAAGAGCGCCTACGTAACGACTGTCTATGATCTGACGGCGGCGAACTATGCGCTTGATCGCGGGCTTGGCGGCGGCAATGTTGCGACGTCCTATGATGACAATATGCCCTACACACCGGCTTGGCAGGAAGCCATTACCGGCGTCGATCGGGCCAAAGTCATACAGGTCGCACGCGAGTTTGCCGATAATGCCGACAAAACGCGTGGCCGCTCAATGGTCATTCTCGGCGCGGGGGTCAATCACTGGTACCATATGGATATGATCTATCGGGGGATCATCAATCTCCTGATCATGTGTGGTTGTATCGGCAAGTCTGGTGGCGGCTGGGCGCATTATGTTGGCCAGGAAAAGCTCCGTCCACAGACCGGCTGGATCCCGCTGGCCTTCGCGACAGACTGGACCCGTCCACCCCGGCAGATGAACTCGACCTCGTATTTTTACAGTCACTCGGATCAGTGGCGGTATGAAAAGCTGGGTGTTAATGAAATCCTCTCGCCGCTAGCTGACAAGGCCAAGTGGGAGAACCATTCGCTGATCGACTGTAATGTTCGTTCAGAGCGTATGGGCTGGTTGCCATCGTCTCCGCAATTCAAAGACAATCCACTTGGAATGGCGGATCGTGCGAAAGCGGCGGGAACCGATACGAAAACCTATGTTACCGGGCAGCTGGTTTCGGGCGAGATGGAGTTTTCGTGTGAAGACCCGGACGATCCGGCCAACTTCCCGCGCAACATGTTCATTTGGCGCTCGAACATTCTCGGTTCGTCCGGCAAGGGCCATGAATATATGCTCAAGCATCTACTTGGCGCGTCGAACTCGTTGCTTAGTGAGGATATTGGCGAGACGGGCGGCGCGAAACCGGCTGAGGTGAAATGGCATGACGAGGCCCCGGAAGGGAAACTCGATCTGGTCGTGACATTGGATTTCCGTATGTCCACGACGGCGGTCTATTCCGACATCGTGCTGCCTGCGGCGACCTGGTACGAGAAGAATGATCTCAACACTTCTGACATGCATCCGTTCATTCACCCGCTTTCACGGGCGGTTGATCCGGCTTGGGAAAGCCGATCGGATTGGAAGATTTTCGAGGGTCTATCGAAGAAATTCTCAGAGCTTTGCGTTGGCCACCTCGGCATTGAAACCGATCTGGTAAGTGTGCCGATCCTGCATGATACACCGGGTGAACTTGGTCAGGCGCTTGGCGTCAAAGATTGGAAGAAAGGTGAGTGTGATCCTATCCCCGGCAAGACGATGCCGAACCTGGTTGAAGTGACCCGCAATTACCCGGCTCTGCATCAAATGTTCACCTCGATTGGACCGCTGCTCGCCAAAGTGGGCAATGGTGGCAAAGGGATTGGCTGGAACACCGAAGACGAAGTGAAGCTGCTTGGTCAGCTGAACAAGACGGTACGCGAAGAGGGCGTTTCAAAAGGCCAACCTAAGATCGGTTCTGCCATCGATGCGGCTGAAATGATCCTGACTCTGGCGCCTGAAACCAACGGCCAGGTTGCGGTTAAAGCCTGGGCGGCGCTCAGCGAGTTCACGGGCCGCGATCACACCCATTTGGCGCGTCCGAAACAGGACGAGAAAATTCGCTTTCGGGATGTTCAAGCGCAACCGCGCAAGATCATTTCCTCACCAACATGGTCGGGGATTGAAGACGAACATGTCAGCTATAATGCCGGTTATACCAACGTGCATGAGTTGATCCCGTGGCGCACGCTAACCGGGCGTCAGCAATTCTACATGGACCATGAATGGATGCGTGATTTTGGCGAGACATTGTGTGTCTATAAACCGCCAATCTCGACTCGGACGATTACCGATGCGGTGAAAGCGCGTGGCGCATCGTCGAAACAGATCGCGCTCAACTGGATCACGCCGCACCAGAAATGGGGCATCCATTCGACCTATTCAGACAATTTGTTACTGCTCACAATGAACCGTGGTGGCCCGGTGATTTGGATTTCCGAGATTGATGCCAAAAAGATCGGTGTCAAAGACAATGACTGGATCGAAGCCTACAATACCAATGGAGCGATCTCGGCCCGCGCGGTGGTCTCGCAACGTGTGCCAGAAGGCATGAGTATGATGTATCATGCGCAAGAAAAGACCATCAACACGCCGGGGAACTCTATCACTGGCAAGCGCGGTGGCATCCACAACTCGGTGACGCGCGCCGTGGTCAAACCAACACATATGATCGGTGGTTACGCCCAACTCTCTTGGGGCTTCAACTATTATGGCACGGTTGGATCGAACCGCGATGAGTTCGTCATCGTGCGCAAAGCCGACAAACTCGATTGGATCGAGGAGCCTTATCAAGAGGGCCAGGCAATCAATATAGATCTCAAATCGGGAGCAGTATCATGACTATTCGTGCACAAATCGGCATGGTTCTGAACCTCGATAAATGTATCGGTTGCCATACGTGTTCGATCACTTGCAAGAATGTTTGGACGTCTCGCGGCGGGGTTGAATATGCTTGGTTCAACAATGTTGAGACCAAACCCGGCGTTGGCTATCCGCGTAACTGGGAAGACCAGAGCGAGTGGAAGGGTGGTTGGGAACTGACCAAAGGTGGCAAGCTGAAACCCAAAGCGGGCGGAAAAACCAGCCTGCTGACGCAGATTTTCGCTAATCCGAACCTGCCAGAGATCGATGACTATTATGATCCTTTCACGTTCGAATACGATCACCTGAAAACCGCCAAAGAGAGCAAAACAGTTCCAACCGCGCGGATGAAATCTGTCATCACCGGTAAAACCAAAGACGCCCCAGATTGGGGCGTGAACTGGGAGGAAATTCTCGGGGGTGAGTTCGAAAAGCGGTCTGAAGACTACAATTTCGAGGGTATGCAGAAAGAAATGTATGGTGAGTTTGAAAACACCTTCATGATGTACCTTCCGCGCCTGTGCGAGCATTGCCTCAACCCGTCATGCGTCGCGTCTTGCCCTTCTGGAGCGATCTATAAACGCGAAGAAGATGGCATCGTTCTGATCGACCAAGACAAGTGCCGTGGTTGGCGCATGTGCGTGTCAGGCTGTCCCTACAAGAAGATCTATTTCAACTGGCAATCAGGCAAGTCTGAAAAATGCACGTTCTGTTATCCGCGTATCGAAGCGGGCGAGCCAACTGTGTGTTCGGAAACCTGTGTCGGGCGCATCCGCTATCTTGGTGTGTTGCTGTATGATGCGGACAAGATCCAAGAGGCGGCATCAACGCCAGACGAGAAGGACCTGTATCAGGCGCAATGCGATCTGTTCCTTGATCCACATGATCCAGATGTGATCGCGCGCGCGAAAGCCGATGGTATTCCAGATAGCTGGCTGGAAGCGGCTAAGGAGTCGCCTGTCTACAAAATGGCGATGGATTGGAAAATTGCTTTCCCGTTGCATCCTGAATATCGCACCTTGCCTATGGTTTGGTACGTGCCGCCTCTGTCGCCAATTCAATCAGCCGATGAAGCTGGTTTGCTCGGCAAGGAAGGCGTTTTGCCAGATATAAAGTCCTTGCGCATTCCGGTGCAGTATCTCGCCAACCTGCTTACCGCAGGTGACGAGGAACCTGTCACCACCGCGCTAGAGCGGATGATGGGCATGCGGGCCTATATGCGGGCCAAGCATGTTGAAGGGTACAAGGATGTCCGCGTGCTGGAGCAGCTCGGTATGAGCGAAGACGAGATGGAAGACATGTATCAGATGATGGCGATCGCCAATCATGAGGATCGCTTTGTTATTCCGACCAATCACAAGGAGTATGCCGGCGAGGGGCCGTTTGATCACGAGATCGCCTTCGAGACGCGGTCTGAGTGCGGCTTCAGCTTCGGCAATGGCTGTCATGGCGGTGAGAAGAAGCGCACCAATCTGTTCGGTTCGCAAACGCACGGTAACACATTGAGTGGCCGAGCGCCGGGATCGAAACCGATGGGTAGTGGCTGGGTTGGCGCCCGAAAAAATGAAGGAGACGGATCATGAGAACGCTTCGAGTGCTCGCGAAACTTCTGGCTTATCCTGATGCTGAAATACTGGCGCAAATGAGCGCCTTGAAGGGCGTATTGGTTGAGGATGACTTCCTGAAGCCGAAGACCCTCAAACCTCTGATCGCTTTTATGGATCGGCTGGCGCATGCGGACCTGATGCAGTCGCAAGAAGACTATGTAGAGCTGTTTGACCGGGGCCGGGCACATTGTCTGCACCTGTTTGAGCATGTCCATGGCGAGTCGCGGTTTCGTGGGCAGGCAATGGTTGAGCTGTCAGAACGGTACGCTGAAATGGGGCTGCAAATCGGTACGGGTGAACTGCCTGATTATCTACCGCTTTTCCTTGAGTTCATTTCGATTTGCGAACCGGAAGAGGGGCTTGAAACATTGGCGCAATCGGCCCCAATTATTGGCATGATTGGCGAGAAGCTAAGGCGCAAAAAAAGTGATTATGCCGCCATTATGGATGCGGTTGTTGCGCTGTCAGGGGCCAAGCTGAACAAGGCTGAAATCCGCAAGGCGGCGGATGCGGCTCTGCCGAATATCAAGACACTGGATGAGCTTGATGAGCAATGGCAGGAGCCGGAAGCGTTTGGCGGCGCGCCCGATTGTGGGACTTGCGGCCCGTCCGGATTACCGGTGACGCCGTCAGGTGTGGGAGGCCAGCTATGAGCGAGCACATCAATACTTTTTTCTTCGGAATTTTCCCGTATATCGCCGTCAGCAGTATGATCCTTGGGTCTATCCTGCGTTATGACCGCGACCCTTATTCCTGGAAGGCCGATTCCAGCCAATTGATGAGCCGTAAGGGCTTGCGTTGGGGGAGTAACCTGTTTCATGTCGGCATTTTGCTGCTGTTCTTCGGGCATTTGGTCGGGCTGCTGACGCCGCATTGGGCCTATGAGCCATTCATCACGGCGGGGCAGAAACAATTTCTTGCGATGACTGCCGGCGGTATTTTTGGCGGCATGTGTTTCATTGGCATGTTGATCTTGATCTGGCGTCGTACGTCGGACGCACGTGTACGGGCGACGACCAAGTTTATGGATATGGCGATCCTGCTGATGCTGTTCGCGCAACTGGTCCTCGGCCTGCTGACCATTCCGCAATCAGCCAAGCACCTGGATGGCTCGTCGATGATCGCGCTGGCCGAATGGGCGCAGCATATCGTGACATTCCGGCCGGATGCTGCGGTGTTTATTGAACATGAGCATTGGATATTCAAAGCGCATATCGTGTTGGGGCTATCGATCTTCCTGATTTTCCCGTTTACCCGGCTGGTGCACATCTTCAGCGCCCCGTTCAAATACCTGCTCCGCTCGGGCTATCAGATCGTGCGCAAACGTGGGTAGTCTACTCACAAGATTGACTTTCAAAGGCCCTCCATGTGAGGGCCTTTTTTGATGCGGCGATCTGTCATCCAGGGCTTGATGCAGATCAAATATTCGACCCGCTTTTTGTTCGATTAAAGAGACAGAAAACCGCTGCTGAGGACACATATTATGCGGACGTTACTTCTGAGCTCTGTAGCTGCAACCTTACTCTGGTTTGCTGGCCCGGCATTGGCCGAAGAGGCCGATGATACGGTCATAAACAGCATTGCTGATGCGATCATGAACGGCAAGGTCATTGTCGATCTCCGCTATCGTTTGGAGACCGTTGAGCAAGATGGATTTGCTGAAGAGGCTACCGCCTCAACCCTGCGCACGAAGCTGAAATATGTTACCGGCGAGTATAAGGGCGTTTCGGTCGTTGTGGAGTTTGACAATGTTACCCAGATCGGAGTTGGCGACTATAATAGCACCGTCAACGGCAAGACCATGTATCCGGTTGTGGCCGATCCGCTGATCACCGAAGTCAACCAGATTCACTTAATCTATACCGGCTTCGACAACACGACCCTTCTTGCCGGGCGCACGGCACTCAACCTGAATAATCAACGCTTTGTCGGCACCGTCGGTTGGCGCCAGAACGATCAGACTTGGGATATGGCTGGTGGTATCACAACACCCGCCAAAGACGTGACGCTGACCTATGCCTATGTCTGGAACGTCAATCGCATCTTTGGTGACGATCATCCGTTCGGCGAT
The DNA here is from genome assembly GCA_021776655.1 of Henriciella sp. GTDB lineage: Bacteria > Pseudomonadota > Alphaproteobacteria > Caulobacterales > Hyphomonadaceae > Henriciella. The sequence continues at coordinate 83,977 of JAJFFK010000009.1, forward strand.
CTAGATACCAACACGTTTATCCTGAATGCTGAATATACTGGTTTTGATCTTGGTAAAATCACCGCCTATGGATTGATGATCGACTTGAATGATGCACCTGTTTTTGGCCTCTCCAGCCAAACTTTTGGGGTTCGCTTCGAAGGCCAGCAAGAGGTTGGCGATCATGGCATGAAAGTTCTGTATGAAGCTGAAGTCGCAACCCAAAGCGATTATCAGGACAACCCCAATTCCTACACGGCCAATTACTACCATTTAAGCGGCGGTCTCTCGGCGCATGGCTTCACTGGCAAGCTCGGTTATGAGGTTCTCGGCTCCGACAATGGCAGCTCGTTTCAAACGCCTTTGGCCACATTGCACAAGTTCAACGGCTGGGCCGACAAGTTTCTCGGTACGCCAGCGGGTGGACTGGAAGACATCTATGCGTCAGCCTCTTACAAGGTCGGCGTGGATGGACCGTTCAAGGGTTTGAAGTTCGACGCGATTTACCACGACTTCTCGGCTGAAACGGGCGGCGATTACGGCACCGAGGTCGATCTGCAAATCTCAAAGAGTTTCATGGAGCATTATACTCTCGGCCTGAAATTCGCCGACTATAGCTCGGATGGCTTTGCGACGGATACGCAGAAGCTCTGGGTGACACTGGGTGCCAAGTTTTAAGTCGATCAGGCGTCCAAATTGAGCTAGACATTCAGGTGTCTGTGGCGCCAAGGGGCAATTCTTGAAGAAACTGGATGTCCCTTGTGTGATACTGGCGGGCGGCGGTTCGCGCAGGTTTGGATACAGAAAGTCTGATGCGCTGCTTGCTGGTCGTCCTCTGGTCACGCATGTGTTGAGCGCACTTGCTGCGCAGACCTCAGGTGAGATTGCCTTGAACCTGAGAGGCGATGCCGAGAGCGATCAATCGGAGTACCCGGTCATCGCTGATCGACTGCCTGGTGGGCTCGGTCCGCTTGCGGGTATTCACGCGGCGATGGTTTGGGCGCAGAAACTAGGGTACGAGACTGTCGTAACTGTCCCGGTCGATACCCCGTTTTTGCCAATGGATTTGTTGGTCGGTCTGATCGGGGGTGGCGCACCATCAGTCGCGGTTAGCGCTGGCCGGCAGCATGGCGTCTGCGGGCTGTGGCCTGTCAGTCAAGCGGCGGCTCTGGCGGTCAGATTGCGGGCGGGCGAGTACCGGGTTCAGACCTGGGTTAATACGATAGCTGCAAACCTCGTCCTGTTTCCAAAAACCGGATCACTGGACCCATTCTTCAACATCAATACAAAGCAGGATCTGGCGATAGCCGAAGCGGTCTTTGATTGAAAGAAACCGGTGCGTGGAGAGTTAGACCTTTCTTGTTGTTGGTAGGCTGCAGACCGTTGCGGGAAATAGGCTTTATCTCAACATGGCAGGACCATTGGACGGCGCGTATAATCGCCGCTAGGTTCTCTGATTTGGCTGACATCAAGACTGGATAATGCGTATGGCGGGTTTGCTTACTCTGGATGAATTGACGGCTGAGGTACAAGCTGGCCGTATCGATACGGTTCTGGTCTGTTTCACCGACATGCAAGGACGCCTGATGGGCAAACGCTTCCATGCCGAGTTCTTTGTCGATGGTGGCTATAAGGAAACCCACGCCTGCGACTACCTGCTCAGCAATGACATGGAGATGGAGCTTGTGCCCGGCTATGCCGCGACAGGTTGGGACAAGGGCTATGGTGATTTCGTGATGAAGCCGGACATGGCAACACTTCGGCATGTGCCATGGCTCGAAGGGACGGCACTGGTCTTGTGTGATGTCCTTGACCATCACACGCATGAACCCACCGCGATCAGTCCACGTGCGATCCTGAATACTCAGCTGGCGCGGCTTGAGGCGATGGGCATGACCGCGATGATGGCGTCGGAATTGGAATTTTATCTGTTTCACGAGAGCTATGCCTCGGCGCAGGAGAAGAATTTCCACGGCCTGAAAACCAGCGGCCAATATATCGAAGATTATCACATCCTGCAGACCTCGAAAGAAGAGCCGGTGCTGCGCGCGATGCGCAATGGCATGCAGGATGCGGGCATTCCGATTGAGAACTCCAAGGGCGAATGGGGTCCGGGACAGCAAGAGCTGAACGTGCGCTATAGCGATGCCCTGACTATGGCCGACCGACACGTGATCATGAAGAATGGCATGAAGGAAATTGCTCACTTGCATGACCGCGCGATCACGTTCATGCCGAAATGGAATTACGATCTGGCGGGCAATAGCTGCCATGTTCACATGTCGCTGTGGGACAAGAACACTAAGACGCCGCTCTTTTTCGACAAGGGCGCTGAGTTTGGCATGTCTGCGCTGATGCATCAGTTCATGGCGGGCCTGCTCGCACACGCCGAAGAAGTGACCTATTTCCTCGCGCCAATGATCAATTCCTATAAACGCTTTCAGGCCGGGACGTTTGCGCCAACGCGGGCGATCTGGTCGCGGGATAACCGCACTGCCGGTTTCCGCCTGTGCGGTGAAGCGAGCAAGGCTATCCGATGCGAGTGCCGGATCGGCGGTGGCGACCTTAATCCATATTTGGCTTTTGCAGCGCTGCTGGCGGCTGGGATTGATGGTATTGAGCAAGAGATGAAGCTCGAACCGGGTTTTGTCGGCGATGCCTATAGCGACGATAAATTGCGCGGCGTGGCGACGACTTTGCGCGATGCGACCGCCGCGCTGGAAGGCTCTGCAATGCTGCGCAAAGCGTTTGGTGACCACGTGATTGACCATTATGTCCACGCGGCCAAATGGGAGCAGCTTGAGAGCGACCGCCGCGTCACCGATTGGGATTTGCAGCGCGGGTTTGAGCGCTCTTGAGGTTTTAGAGGCATGAATATGGATATGATCCGGTGTATGTCTCCGGTCGATGGCTCGCTCTATCTTGAGCGGCCTGTGGCGAGTGATAGCAACATAGCGCAAGCCTTGGAACAGGCCCGCCTTGCGCAGCGTGATTGGTCGCGTCTGGGCCTGTCTGAGCGGGCGAAATACTGCACGGAAATTGTCGAGCAGATGCTGAGCATGGGCGCTGATATCGCGCCAGAATTGAGCTGGCAGATGGGCCGTCCTGTGCGCTATGGCGCTGGCGAACTCGCAGGGTTCGCCGAGCGCGCGTGCCACATGATTGACCTTGCACCAGAAGCGTTGGCTCCGGTTCGACCCACCCCGGTCGATGGCTTTGAACGCTATATCGAGCGTGTTCCACTTGGCGTCGTATTCGCGATTGCACCGTGGAACTATCCGTACCTGACGGCAGTCAATTCGGTCATCCCGGCCCTGATGTCGGGCAATGCGGTGATCCTGAAACATGCCGCCCAAACACTTGGTGTCGGCGAGCGGTTTCAGACCGCTTGTGACCGGGCTGGCCTGCCAAAGGGGCTGTTCCAAAATCTGGTCCTGAGCCATGCTCAAACTGCAAGGGTGATTGAAACCGGGCGTGTCGATCAGGTCAATTTTACCGGTTCGGTTGAGGGCGGGCATGCGATTTGCGCAGCTGCGTCTGGCACGTTTACGGGAGTTGGGTTGGAGCTTGGTGGCAAAGACCCGGCCTATGTCCGCAGCGACGCCGATGTGGCTCACGCTGTCGAGAATCTGGTCGATGGCGCGTTCTTCAACTCTGGCCAAAGCTGCTGCGGGATTGAGCGTATCTATGTCGACGCAGCCGTCTACTCGGAATTCATTGAAGGCTTTGCCGAGCTGACGCAATCCTACGTGCTTGGCGATCCGCTTGATCCAGAAACAACGCTCGGTCCGATGGTCAAAGCGAGCGCGGCTGACTTTGTCCGTGGTCAGATCAGCGCCGCAACCGCAGCAGGCGCGCGTGCGCTGATCGATGCGGCCGCGTTCAAGCGCGATGCGGCTGGCTCGCCTTATATGGCGCCGCAAGTCCTGGTTGATGTCGATCATTCGATGGCGGTGATGAGCGAGGAAAGCTTCGGGCCTGTGGTTGGCATCATGAAGGTCAGCAGCGACGCTGCGGCTGTGGCGCTGATGAATGACAGCCAATACGGCTTGAGCGCGTCGATCTGGACCAGCGATATCGAGGCGGCCCGCACACTCGGCACGCAGGTTGAAACCGGGACATTGTTCATGAACCGCTGCGATGCGCTCGATCCGGCTTTGGCCTGGACCGGGATCAAGGATTCTGGACGCGGCGCAACTTTGTCGAGCGTCGGTTATGAGACGCTGACCCGGCCAAAATCTTTCCATCTCAAGCACACAATCTAAGGAACCCGCCAGATGCAAATGCACGCCAATTGGAACTATCCGACGCTGATCCGGTTTGGCGCAGGGCGGATTTCGGAACTGGCCGAGGCCTGCAAGAGCGCTGGGATGCAGCGACCCTTGCTGGTCACTGATCCGGGTGTCGCCAAGCTGCCAATGATCAGGGACGCGCTCGATCTGTGCCGGGCAGGTGGGCTGGGGATTGGCCTGTTTAGCGACCTCAAGGCCAATCCGAACGAGGCGAATGTTATCGCTGGCGCCGCGGCGTTTTGCGACGGCGACCATGACGGCGTGATCGCGTTCGGGGGTGGCAGCGCGATTGATTGCGCCAAGGTCATTGCGTTTCAGCACACCCAAACCAAACCGCTTTGGGACTATGAAAGCGCAGACGGTTGGTGGGTCGGCGTTGATGAAAGTGAGTTCGCGCCGATCATCGCAGTGCCAACCACGGCGGGAACGGGGTCGGAAGTTGGCCGCGCGGCTGTGATCGTCAATGAAACCACGCATGAGAAAAAAATCCTGTTTCACCCGCGAATGATGCCGGCAATGGTGATCAGCGACCCTGAACTGACGGTTGGCTTGCCACCAACCCTGACGGCGGGCGTCGGATTGGACGCATTCGCCCACAGTCTTGAGGCCTATTGCGCCCCGACCTTCCACCCGCAATCGGATGGCATCGCGCTGGAAGGGATGCGCTTGGTCAAGGAAGCGCTCGGCGATGCGGTCAAGGACGGCAAGGATATTGTCGCGCGCTCGAAAATGCTGGCCGCCGCGTCGATGGGCGCGGTGGCGTTTCAGAAAGGGCTCGGCGCGATCCATTCCCTGTCGCATCCCATTGGTGCGCTTTATGATACCCATCACGGCATGACCAATGCGGTGATTATGCCCTATGCGTTGGCGTTTAATCGCCCGGCTATCGCGTCGAAGTTTGACCGACTTGCCGCCTATCTCGGTCTGTCGGGCGGCTTTGACGGGGTGCTCAAATGGGTGCTTGATATCCGCTCAGAAATCAACGTGCCGCATACGTTGGAAGCGTTTGGTGTAGATGATACGCAAGTCGGCACGGTTGCAAAAATGGCCGCTGCCGATCCGACCGCCGCGACCAATCCAATACCGCTGACGCCTGCGGATGCTGGCCGTATTTTTGAAGCGGCGTATCAAGGCGTGTTGGCAGGTTAGGTCCAGACCCTAGGCACGCCAAAACCCCGGGCCGCGTTTTGGCGCCCGGTTCTACAGCGCCCCTAATATCTTCAGGGCAAGGTGCGCTCGGATTGAGCGCGAAACTGACTGCCAGCCTTGCGACTGGCGTATAGCACCCAAATCCGAGCGCACCTGCAGCGGCATGTTTTTTTGGTCATCCTGCAGCCTTCGTACAGGCTGCAAGTCCGGGCTTAGAAGAGTGTTCTCGTGGCCATAGCCAACCTGGCGGATTGCCAACCAGGCCCTCAAGTCACTACCCGACTGGTACCATCATCATGCGGCACGGTTGCCGCATGTATAGCGCCAGACCGCTGCTCTCATCCCAGATCCAGCCGTTCCAGACCGCCCTGTATCGAGGTGAGATGGGGTCAGTCTATATCAGAGAACAAGGGGGGCGGATAAGTTTTATGCGCGCTGAGCCGTGGCGGGCGATAGGATGGTTAATAGTGGGGGATTGAGGGGGATGGAGCGCTTGAGGTGAAGCCGTAGGGCGGGCCTTGGCCCGCCATGATAAGCCTCGCTCTTTAAAATCAGGCGGGCCAAGGCCCGCCCTACGAGGCAGGGCTTGATCGCCAAAACTGGGGCCTGCTCAGGAAGAATTCTTCAATGCGATGATCAAAATAAGCGGGGTTAGCAGCGCGCCCCAAAATAACATATTGATCAGTGACCGTAAAATACCGCCATCTTCTTCGAGTGACAGCCCTAATGCACGCACAACCAGAGATCCAGGGAGTAGAAATAATTTCACGAGCACATTGAGAGTTGGCATCGGCTTCTTCTTTCATGTTCCACCCTTGTAAGGGTATGCATTATTGTGAGCGGTGTGAAGATGGTGGATTGGGTTAAATTTTACTTGAACAATTCACCCAAGAAATCCTTACAGGTGGCGAAGCTGCGGCGGTCGGCTTCGGCGCTGTATTGCATGCCAAAGTTCGGCAATTGAGCACCCGGATTGGTGAAGGCGTGCATTGTCGCGCCGTAAGCGTGTAACTGCCAGTCGGCATTCGCGGCGCTCATCTCTTTGGCAAAGGCCATCACGTCATCCGGTGTGGCCATCGGATCATCCCAGCCATGCAGGACGAGGAGCTTGGCCTTGATCTTGGCACCATCCGTGTTGCCCGGCGCGCCAAGCAGGCCGTGAAATGCGGCAACGCCTTCGACATCCATATTGATGCGCGCCATGTCGAGCACAGACAGGCCACCAAAACAGAAGCCAATCGCCGCAGCTGCCGAGACGCCGCTTTCGGATTTGGCCACTTCCAGGCCAAGCTCAAGCCGGTTCTGCAGAGCCTTGCGATTGCTGGCCAGTGGCTCCATCAAGGCCTGACATTCTTCATTGGTCTCGCCGCGTTTGCCTTTGCCGTAGACGTCCATCGCGAACCCGGCATAGCCCCAAGCGGCGAGCAACTCAGCCTTCTCGCGTTCGAAATCAGACAGACCGCCCCATGCGTGCGCAACCACGATCACGGCTTTCGGCGTGCCGGCAGGCATGGCGAGGACGCCCTCATAGGTCTGGCCGCCTTGCTCATAATCGATGGTCTTTGTGGTGACGGACATAATGGGGTCTCCTTAGCTGCACTCAGCTTCTTGTTTGGCGGGTGTTCTTTTGCATCTTTGCCAGTTCTATTGTCTTGTCCATTATCTTGTTGTCGCCGCGTGGTGGGTTTGAGCAATGATCCGCTTTCCGCACGGTGATGGTTGGAGTAGGCGGCAGTGCGTGCGAGAAAGCAGTATGGATGGATTTGCAGGCAAAACTGCTGGGCGTGCAGCGCTCAATTACCCGCTTGGCGACACTGTGCCGGAGGTTGGCGAGACGATCGAGATCGCGCCGGGCGTGCACTGGCTGCGGATGCCGCTGCCCTTCTCGCTGAAATGGATTAACCTCTGGCTGATCGATGATGGGCCAAAGGGCTGGACGATTGTTGATACCGGTATGCCGTTGGAGGACACCAAAGCCGCCTGGCGCAAGATCTTTGACGAGAAGCTGGGTGGGCGTGCCGTCTGGCGGGTTATCGTCACGCATATGCATCCTGATCATATCGGTAATGCAGGTTGGCTGACGCGGAAATTTCCGGGGGCCGAGTTCTGGATCTCACGGTTGGAATATATCACGTGCCGGTTACTGGTGGCCGATACTGGCCGCGAGGCACCGCAGGCGGGGATTGATTTCTACGTCAAAGCGGGCTGGGGCGAGGATTTGATCGCTAATTACAAGGCGAGATTCGGTGGGTTTGGCCGTGCGGTGTCGCGACTGCCGGATGCCTATCAACGGCTGGAAGATGGTCTGGAACTCGAAATGGCGGGCCAGACCTGGCGCGTGATCATGGGCAGCGGCCATTCCCCAGAACATGCCTGCCTGTTCTGTCCGGCGTTGAATGTGCTCATTTCTGGTGATCAATTGCTGCCCCGTATTTCGTCTAACGTATCGGTGTTTCCAACTGAGCCAGCGGCTGATCCGCTGAAGGATTGGCTGGAGTCTTGCGAGAAATTGAAGGCGGCCTTGCCAGCCAATGTATTGGTCTTACCTGCGCATAATGAGCCGTTTACCGGCGCGCATGACCGGCTCGATCATCTCGTTCATGGCCATGAGATCGCCTTGAAACGACTGAAACAACGGCTTGGACAGGAACCACGCCGCGCGGTTGATGTTTTCCCGGCGATCTTTGGGCGCAAGATCGGCGATGATGTGATCAGCATGGCGACCGGTGAAGCCCTGGCCCATATCAATTGCCTGATCTGGCGCGGCGAGGTGGTTTCTGAAACCGATCAAGACGGCGTGGTCTGGTATCGCACCGGGTGAGTCGCTGACATTTTTTGGCCAATAAGCTCGCCTAATTGAACTGTGCAGCTTAAACTCGCCAAGAACAAAGCCGGGAGGCCTTCATGTCTGACTCGAACCCGACACGCGGCTGGTTTGCCGTGGGCATTGGCTTGATTATTCTCGGTGGCGCTGTCTATGGCTTGGCAGCCTTTGTGGGAATTGGCTTTGCAATCAGTTCAGTCAGCGCGGAAGCAGGCGGACCGGTTTGGGCGATATTGCTGATTCCGGGCTTGGCTGGTCTGGGTTTTTTGATATTGCTGGCAAAAGTGGTTGTTGATCGGCTCAACAATGCCGAGGATGACCACTATTCACGAAACGTCGATAAATAGGAGACGACCGGAATGATTGTGACCATGGGCGAAACTGTGCCCGGTCGCGAGGTCGCTGAGGTGATCCGCACCGTTAAAGGAAATACTGTTCGGACCCGATTCTTCGGCCGTGATATCATGGCGGCCTTGCGCAACCTGATTGGCGGAGAGGTTCCTGAATATACCAAGCTGATGGCTGAAGCGCGCGAACAATCTCTGGACAGGATGATTGCAGATGCCGAGACCGTGGGGGCCGACGCCGTGATCGCCATGCGCATTACCACGTCAATGATTATGGGTGGATCGGCAGAATTGCTGGCTTATGGCACGGCGGTACGATTGCGATGACTTCGGAGACAGAAACGGCCTTTGCTGAAGACGCAGCGCCTGCAACCCTGAAAGAAAAAGCCATCAAAGAGGCCCGCGAATGGGGCGTGACCTTGAGCATTTTCATTCCGCTCTTCCTGATTTTCTCCGGACTATTGTTCGAATTGCGCGTGATTCCGTCTGAAAGCATGGTGCCAAATCTGCAAGTTGGCGATCGCGTGACTGTCAACAAGTTTGCGTATGGTTATTCGCGCAACTCTCTGCCGTTTAGCCTGGGGCGCTACGTGCCGCTGCCGGATGGCCGAATTTTTGCCAGCCAGCCCAAACGCGGCGATGTTGTTGTATTTGAGCATCCCCATACATCGCGTGTGATGATCAAGCGCCTGATCGGTTTGCCCGGTGATGAGGTTCAGATGCGGGCTGGAAAAGTCTGGCTCAATGGCGCACCGACCCAGCACGACTTCGTGCGCCGGATCAATTATAATCGCCATTCTGACAAGGTTTCTGTTACAGCGCGTGAGTATGATGACGGTGATGGTGAGACGACCTGGATCAGCCATGACTGGGAAAACCGGGGCGGGCGTTACGACGACACGCCGGTATTCCGCGTGCCAGAAGGACACTTCCTGTTTCTTGGCGACAATCGCGACAATTCAACTGACGGGCGCGCCTTGAGCGGGCATTGCCCGGCCGATGCTGATGGCGTGATTAGCCGTGCAGGTTGCCCGCCGCAGCGCGGGGCGACGGCGAAAAGTGCGTCTGTTGGTTTCGTGCCATTCACCAATTTGATTGGCCGCGCGGATACCGTTTTGTTCAGCACCTATAGCTGCCGTCGGGCGAATGCTGATCCATGCATGAAAAAGCGGGTATGGCGGGGCTTGTAGGCGGCGACTGGCGATCATTGATAGTGCCCCATTTCGGCCTCTTGATGCAACACTCCAACTTGTCTATGGCGAGCGTGATAGGTGTTGAATTTTCTTCTCAAAGGGCAGGGGGACTAGATGGATAATCGACAGTCACCTGCACGCGGCCCATTAATTGTCTCGCGGCATGGTCGCCCGGCTCTGGATCACAATATCGGACCGCGATTGTCGGCAGATGAGTACCGCGACTGGTGGCAACGCTACGAAATTGGCGGTCTTGCTGATGATCAGGATGTTCCGGCAGAGCTGTTGGACGCGGTCTCCGGTGCAGACATTGTGCTGAGCTCTTCGCGTCGACGCGCAGCTGAGACGGCAAACCGTGCCAGTGGCGGCAAGCACGCCCAGCCAGATGCTGTGTTCGACGAAGCGCCAATGCCGCCGCCATCCCTGAACGGACGTAAACTGGCAGCAAAGACCTGGTATGTCGTCGCCCGAATTGCGTGGCTGCTTGGCCATACCGAAGGTGAGGAAAACCTTGCTGACACGCGACTTAGGGCCAAGCAGGCAGCTCTGACCTTGCACGAGGCGGCGGAAGGCAAAGCGGTATATGTCGCGGCGCATGGCTGGTTCAACCGGATGTTGCGGCGGCCCTTGCGAAAGCTCGGCTGGGTGTGCGTTCGCGATGGCGGCGACGATTATTGGAGCTACCGCGTGTACGAATATCGCAGGAAATCCTAAAAAACCCCATTGAGCCGGGTCATGAGCGGCTCTAGTGTAGCGTTACAGGAACAGGAAGCGGACGATCAAATGGCGGACAAAACGAAACCTGTAGACAAAATGAGCTTCGAAGAGGCGCTGACGGAGCTTGAATCCATAGTCCGTCAGCTTGAGCAGGGCGATGTTGAGCTTGAACAATCCATCGCGATTTATGAACGCGGCGCAGCCCTCAAGAAGCATTGTCAGGCGCGGCTGGATGCAGCTGATTTGAAGGTCAAGCAAATCATCCAGGGTCAGAATGGTGAAGTCACCACCGAGCCAGCGAGCTTCGATTGATGCAGGACGACGAGGATATGGATTTTGCTCGTCGTCTCTCTCGGATTGCCGATCGGGTGACGGTGGCTCTGGATCAGTTGATCCCGCCTGCTCAAGGTCCCGAAGCCGACTTGATGCGCGGGATGCGACACGCGGCCTTGGCTAATGGCAAACGCATGCGCCCGTTCTATGTGATTGAGACAGGCGCGCTGTTCGATGCACCGCAACAGAGCCTGCTCAGAACCGCAGCGGCGCTGGAATGCATCCATACCTATTCGCTGGTTCATGATGATCTGCCATGTATGGACGATGATGATTTTCGCCGTGGACAGCCAACCGTCCACAAAGCCTTTGGGGAAGCCACAGCGGTGCTCGCAGGTGATGCACTTTTAACCCTCGCGTTCAAAATCCTGGCCGGCGAAGACACTCATAATGATCCGCTGGTTCGCCTGCGACTGATCGAACGGTTGGCTGACGCGTCGGGCGCGCAAGGCATGGTTGGTGGTCAGATGATTGACATGCTGGAGAGTGACAGTCCGAGAGATATTAATACCATTACCCGGATGCAGCGACTTAAAACCGGCGCTCTGATTTCCTATTCAGTTGAGGCTGGTGCAATCATTGGCGGCGCCAATGAGGCTGAACGCAACGCCCTGCACGGGTTCGCGCATGATCTCGGATTGGCCTACCAAATCGCCGATGACTTGTTGGATGTTGAAGGCGATGAAGCAGAAGTTGGCAAACCACTACGCAGCGATGCTGAGGCCGGAAAAGCCAATTTTGTCACCCTTCTGGGCGTTGATCAGGCCAAAGAGAGAGTGCGGCTGCTCGCCGCGCAAGCCCGACAACATCTCGCAATTTTTCGCAAAAGGGCCAATATCTTGCTGCAATCTGTTGATTTTGTTTTGGACCGAACTCACTAAGACGGCTAGCTTGATGCTTGTTGCAGCCTAGAAGGCCCCGCCCGATGACTGATCTGATAAATTCTCGCTTGCTGGATGAGGTTCACACACCGGCTGATTTGAAGGACAAGTCACGTGATGAGCTGAGGCAAATCGCTGACGAAGTGCGCGCAGAAATGATTGATGCAGTGTCGGTTACCGGTGGACATCTTGGCGCCGGGCTTGGCGTGGTTGAGCTGACAGTGGCCGTTCACTCTGTGTTTGATACGCCCGATGACAAACTGATCTGGGACGTTGGCCACCAATGTTATCCGCACAAGATCCTGACCGGGCGGCGTGACCGGATGAAGACTTTGCGCCAGGGCGGTGGCCTGTCAGGTTTCACCAAGCGGGCGGAAAGCGAGTATGATCCGTTCGGCGCAGCGCACGCCGCAACTTCGATTTCGGCGGCCCACGGGTTCGCCAAATCTCGCGAGTTGCAAGGGCGTGATAATCATGTTGTGTCGGTGATCGGTGATGGCTCGATGACCGCTGGCATGGCCTATGAGGCGATGAACAATGTCGGCTATGAGCAGCTGCGTCAGGTTGTGATTCTCAACGATAATGACATGTCGATTGCGCCGCCGGTTGGGGCGATGAGCCATTATTTCTCGCGGCTGGTGTCGAGCCGTTCGTATCGCGGACTGCGCCGGTTTGCCAAGAAGGTCGTCAAACCCATTGGCCTTGAGAACCCGGCCCGCAAGGCCGAGGAATACTTACGTGGCTTCGCTATGGGCGGCACCATGTTTGAGGAGCTTGGCTTTTATTATGTTGGGCCAATTGACGGCCATGACCTGGATGTCCTGATCCCGGTTTTGGAAAATATCAAACAGATGCAGCGCCCGGTACTGCTGCACGTTGTGACCCAAAAAGGCAAAGGCTATGCGCCGGCTGAAAGCAGCGCTGACAAGTATCATGGTGTGTCAAAATTCAACGTCGTCACGGGCGAACAGGTCAAATCAAAACCAAATGCGCCGAGCTATACCCAGGTGTTTGGTGAAACGCTGACCAAGCTGGCGGCAAGTGACGACAAGATTTGTGCGATTACAGCGGCCATGCCGTCCGGGACCGGGGTGAATGTCTTTCAAAAGGCATTTCCCGAGCGCGCCTTTGATGTCGGGATTGCCGAACAGCACGCGGTGACCATGGCGGCGGGAATGGCAGCGGACGGCATGAAACCGTTTGCGGCGATCTACTCGACTTTCCTGCAGCGTGGCTATGATCAGGTTATCCATGATGTCGCGATCCAGCGCTTGCCGGTTCGATTCGCGATTGACCGCGCTGGGCTGGTCGGGGCGGATGGACCGACCCATGCCGGGAGTTTCGATGTCGGCTTTCTTGGTGCGCTGCCGGGCATGATCTGCATGGCAGCGTCCGACGAAGCCGAACTGGCGCGGATGGTTGTTACGGCGGCTGAGATTGATGATCGCCCGAGTGCTTTTCGCTATCCACGCGGGGAAGGCTTCGGGGTCGACATTCCGAGCGATCCGACAGCGCTTGAAATCGGCAAAGGCCGGATTGTTCGTGAGGGCGCAGCGGTAGCAATCCTATCTTACGGTGCGCGCCTGCAAGAGGCGCTCACGGCCGCTGATATGCTCGCTGCGCAGGGCCTGTCCTGTACGGTTGCCGACGCGCGGTTTGCCAAGCCGATTGATGCTGAATTGACCGATCGCCTGGCCCGCAACCATGAAGTACTGATCACGATTGAAGAGGGCGCGCGGGGTGGGTTTGGCGCATTTGTGCTGCACCACCTGGCTGATACGGGCGTCTTGGATGGCGGCCTGAAAGTGCGCACAATGCATTTCCCGGACATCTTCCAGGATCAGGACAAGCCTGAGCTGATGTATGAGCAAGCCGGGTTGATGGCGCATCATATTGCTGGCCGGGCGATTGAAGCCCTGGGGCGCGGCGATGTTGCGGCCATTGCACGGCTGGTGCGCGCCTGACTTTTGAAAATATGACGCATTTGTATGGTTGAATTTGATTGCATTTGGTGCACATCAATCACCTGAATTTTGCCTTAGTGTTGCCACGCCCTGAGGCGATGAAGGCGTGATTGAAGCACAAAGGAAATTGGCCCATGTATCGTATTATTGCTGTCTCATCTCTGGTTTTAATGGCGGCTTGCGCGACCAGCACAGATGCATCCCGCCAGCCTGTTTCTGCCGATGTGCCGCCTGCCTCTCAGTCGGTCACGCCTGATCCTTTTGATTTGGCGATGCATACGGTTGAAGAACTGGTTGCGGCCGGCAACGAGCAAATCGCGATTGACCGTCTGACCCAATTGCTCGGCCATCCTGATCTGTCTGACGAAGATGCGGCTGCAACCTTGTTGAAGCGGGCCGAGCTTCGCTACGGAGACGGTCATGATCTGCGCGGCGCCGTTCGCGACCTGGACGAGCTGGTGGCCAAATATATGGACGGTGAACCGTCCGGCCTGGTGGGTGATTTTGCATTCTCTGCAAAGGCGGAAGAACAGCGCCTGATTGCGGCACTGGAGACCGGTGACCTATCGCCAACCGAGACGTTTGAGACCTTGTTTCGCCTCGGGGATCATCAGGAGGCCGTCGACCTGATCTTCTCGCGCAACCTCAAGCCTGACAATGCCTATATCGTCGATCTCTTCCAGGTTGGCTATCTATGCGAGGACAGTGATCTTACCGGGCCGAGTTTTGACATGACCGAGCCGGATGGCACAGAGCGCACAGTTCGGTTCTGTGAGTTTGGCAAGTAAGCGTCGTATCCAGCCAGATAAATGTGGCATGTGGGTTGCAGTGATTGTCTTCAAGTAACCCACGGAGGCATTGCACATGCGCTCATTCTTTGTCGTTGTTTTGGCCGCGTCGATGGCCTTTCTCTCTTTTGCGATGCTGGCTGGCTAGGGTGAATCTGCCTGAAGTCGCGGTATCTTTCCCCTGTTTTGGGTCAATTTCCTGCTAGATGGGCTAACTGACGTAACGTCGCCCCTTTCCCTTTGGTGAAGGTTGCAGCATATCCGGTTGACTAAAGATCATCCGGAGGAAATCGCATGTCGTCAGCATTGCCCGAAAATTGGCCCGCCATCTCGATTACGGAGGCCAATGGCGCGCTTGCCGCATCTGATTCCCCCTTACACCTGAGTGATGGCACCGTTGGCGGGGTTGCCATGAAGGTCTACTCGCAAGCGCCCGAGACCATTCGATCTCTATTGGACGTCGCCGAAGCGCAGTTCGGAGATCGCGACTTTCTGGTCTATGAAGACGAACGGATCACGTTTGCTGCCTTTACCCGCGCGGTCGAGCATTTTGCTGGTATTTTGGTCAACACATATGGTGTGAAAAAGGGTGACAGGGTTGCGATTATCATGCGCAACTATCCACAATGGCCGATACCGTTCTTTGCAGCGCTTTCGATCGGGGCGATCGCAACGCCGTTGAATAGCTGGTGGACGGGCAACGAACTTGAATATGGCTTGAGCGATTCTGGTGCGACAATCGCTATTGTCGATGGCCATATATATGAGCGCATCCGCGAGCATATCGACAATCTTCCCAATCTGAAGGCGCTGATCATTGCACGCAGTCATGAGGACTATGGCGATCCACGCGTGACCTCGATGGAGAGCCTGATCGGAGCCGCTTCAACCTGGGCTGATTTGGCAAAAATCGGGTTGCCGCCGGTTGATCTTGCCGCTGATGATGACGCGACGATCATGTATACATCAGGCACCACGGGCAAGCCGAAAGGGGCCTTGGCTACCCATCGCGCGATCATTTCGAATATGCTCAACTCGCTGACCTGCCAGGCGCGCATGTTGTTGCGGCGCGGCGAGGCGATTGCTGAACCTGATCCGGATGAACGTAACGCTACTTTAATTGCCATTCCATTTTTTCATGTAACCGGTGCATTTGCCATTCTCATTCCATCACTGATGCGCGGTGGCAAGATTGTCAGCATGTATAAATGGGATGCCGGGAAAGCTCTGTCGCTCATCCAAAACGAGACAATTACCGCTGTCGGCGGCGTGCCCGCCATCGCCTGGCAATTGCTCGAGCATCCAGAGCGTGACAATTATGACCTCTCTTCGATCAAGGCGGTGTCCTATGGCGGTGCCCCTTCGGCTCCAGAACTCGTCACCTCGATCAAGAAGCGGTTCCCGGATGCGGCCCCTGGCAATGGCTGGGGCATGACCGAGACATGTGCGACGGCAACCCTGAATATTGGCGAAGATTATGTGAACCGCCCTGATAGCGCTGGTGCAGCGCCCGGTGCGGTTGAGCTTAGAATCGTTGATCCAGATGGCAACACGTTACCATCCGGCGAAGTCGGCGAGTTGTGGTGTAAAGGCCCCGCTAATTGCAAGCTTTACTGGAACAAGCCGGGTCCGACCGCTGAAACCTTCATCGATGGTTGGGTCGTCACCGGCGATCTGGCACGGATTGATGAGGAAGGGTTTCTGTATCTGGTTGATCGGGCCAAGGATATGCTGATCCGTGGCGGTGAAAACATCTATTGTATCGAAGTCGAAAGCGCGCTGTTCGACCATCCGGCGGTTATGGACGCGGCCGTTGTCGGAATTGAACACAAGATTCTGGGACAGGAAGTTGGCGCGGTCGTGCAACTGAAACCCGGCTCATCTGCGACCGAGGATGAGTTACGCGCTCATGTTGCCAGCCAACTCGCTGCGTTCAAGGTTCCGGTTGAAATCCAGTTCGAAACCGAACCTCTGCCGCGTAATGCGAGTGGTAAAATCTTGAAAATCGAGCTGCGAGACCGGTTCACGCCGCGATCTTAAACCCATACGGCTATGACAGATCCTGATGCGAGATATCCCAAGGCTGCCACTGGCAAGCCGGTGACGCTGGAAGCACAAGCCGAAACCCGAGATGGGCGGCGCTTCTCGCCCTCAGCCTCGCGCAATCAGGATGCTGTACGAGAGGCATTCCTGAAGCATATGCCAAGCGTGGGGCGT
Source organism: Henriciella sp. (assembly GCA_021776655.1). GTDB lineage: Bacteria > Pseudomonadota > Alphaproteobacteria > Caulobacterales > Hyphomonadaceae > Henriciella. Next base: position 100,661 of record JAJFFK010000009.1, read on the forward strand.
GTTTTGGAGATTGCTTCCGGCACCGGCGAGCATGGCGCGTATATCACCGCCGCCTTGCCAGATATGACGTGGACATATTCTGACGCCGATCCCGGTTGTCTGAGCAGTCAAGCGTCATGGGCGGCATCGGCCGACCATGACCGCTTGCGCGGGCCCTGTCATCTTGACACCAGTGCGCCCGATTGGGGACAGGCCGAAGCGCAAGCGCCGTATGATGGTCTGTTCTGCGCCAACATGATTCACATTGCGCCATTTGAAGCGGCGATAGGTCTGTTCGCTGGGGCCGGACGGGTGCTGGCCGACACTGGCAAGCTGTTCCTGTACGGTCCGTTCGTGCGCCAAGGCGACATCGCGCCATCAAACGCCAGATTTGACGGCTTCTTGAAGCAACGCGATGCGCGTTGGGGCGTGCGTGATCTTGAGGTCGATATTCTCCCGCTGGCAGAGCAAAACGGCCTCGTGCTTGAGACCATTATCGATATGCCCGCCAACAATATGTCAGTGATATTTACGCGTCGATAAGCGCTCGCGTGGCAGTCAATTATTGACAGCAAGTAGCACGTTTGAGGCTGCCACCGTTACGGCCGACACGTCACCAGTTAATGCGTCAGGCCGCAGCGCGCTTGGGTAAACCGAGCCCAGAAGCCCAAGCGCTTCTTCGATGCGAGCGGCAGCGGCGGCATCGTCTGCACGGATCGCCGTTCCGGTAGTCTGGTACAGCGTTTCAGCAACCTTGTAGAAGCCGTAGCCATCAAGATATGGCTCATAATTGTCATCCCCAACGGCGATCCGGTACATGGTGGCCGCGCGGTCAATCTGGTCGCCAATGACCCGTGCCTTGATGCTTTCAGGGCTAGAACCATCGTCGGGCGCATGGCTTTCAGCGTCGCGCAGCGCGGCAATGATCAAGTCAGTGCGATCTGCGATTTGAGAGGCTGATTCGCCGGCCAAAGCTGCGGCGGAAGTTTCGCTCAACATATGGTCGAACAGGGTTACGCCGCGCGCTTCCAGGATCGGTTCCATATCAAACAATACCTCGCTGACAGGGTGCGCTAACATTTCGGCGGCGGCGGCCTGCTCTCCAGCGGCATAGGCGTCACGGGCGGCAACGATATGCGCTTCAGTGATCGCCAGTGCAGCGTTGAATACAACTGGATCGACATGCGCGCGCTCAATCGCAACGCCGCCTTCGCCTTCGCCAGCCTGGGCCCCGGGGGCGGTGTTCGATGCTGTTTCAACGGGCGGCAGCGGCGGCGTTTCAATCCTGTTGGTTTCATCACTACACGCGGTGATCAGTGCCGTGCTCGCGAAGGCTGCGCCCAGTCCAAGTGTGGTCCATTTTTTTGAAATCAGTGACATGCGTTTTGCGCCTCGCTCTCGAATTGGTTGACAGTTTTCAGGTCGCTCGTATGCAGTAAATGATACTCATTCGCAATAGGTAGAAAGCCATGATTACAATTTCAGCTGTTCTGGACCCCGAAACCTTGAGGTCTGTCATCAATCAGGCAGAGCAATTGATCTGGGGCGACGGCGCGGCGACGGCTGGCAATGATGCGGGCCGGGTGAAACGAAACCAGCAAGCTGATCTGTCCAGTCGCGCAGGCGCCAAGCTTCGGACCACGCTTGAACAGGCGGTCACCCAGCATCCCGTGTTACGCGCCGCTGCCTGGCCACGCATTTTTTCGCGTTTCATGCTTAGTCGCACAAGGGAAGGTGGCGGTTATGGCCTGCATGTCGACAATGCCCTGATGGGCAGTGGTGAACGTAGGCTCCGTACAGATTTGTCGTTTACGCTCTTCCTCTCAAGTCCAGCAAGCTATGACGGCGGCGAGCTGATGATTGAAGGGGTGGGCGGAACACAGGTCGTCAAACCCGATGCCGGCGATCTGGTTGTCTACCCATCATCGAGCGTGCACCAGGTCGCGACGGTGACCAAAGGGGTGCGGCTTGTCTGTGTTGGCTGGATTGAAAGCATGGTCCGGGACGGCGCGCAGCGTGAGATACTTTTCGATCTTGAAACCCTGAAAGCTGAACTGGCCAAGCAGTTGCCGCCAGAAGCGCCCGAGATGCTGGTCCTGTCGAAAACAATTGCCAACCTGTTACGGCAATGGGCCGTGGCTTAGCCCCCGACCCTAATCGGTTTTTCGGGTCAGAATAAATGCAGCGACGAGAACGAGGACGGTGATCGTCGCGGCGAGCCAGTAGGGGGTCTGACGCAAAACAAATGCACAAATCAGTCCGGCTATTGTCATCCCGGTCAGGGCAGCAAGCTTCCCGGCGCGGGAGATCGTCCCGCGTTCGACAAAAGCCTCAATTTGCGGGCCGATACCGGGACGCGCGTAAATCCAGTCGCGCGCTTCAGGGCTCGACCGGGCAAAGCAAATCGCGGCGAGAATCCAGAATATCGTCGTTGGCCAGATCGGCAGGAACAGGCCGATGGCACCCAAGGCCACAAACAGGCCGCCGAGGAGACGAAGCAGAAGCACGATGGAGGTCACTAGCATGACGTTCGCGGTGAGCAAGCCCAGGCCGAGCAAGAGAGCGGGCGGCTCGCAGTATCATCCGCAAGCCGCACGGCTCCGCTAAAACGCGACTGACAGCCGCGTCAGTGCTGCCCGGATGCCCGCGCCATAAGCCGGGTCAATCTGGTCATAATGGCTGAGCGCAAGTTGCAAGATACGCGCTGGAACCCCAATCATCGACTCGGCTGTATTGCTGTACAGACGCGCTCTCTGACCGTCGTCAAACAGCGCGTGCAGGGCCCGAGGCTGGACATAGTCGTCATTGCCGTCGCGGTGATTATGGCGATCCGCAGCGCCAGATAGCGCCAGCGGCGGGTCTGCATAAGTCGAGCCTTGCTGCGGCGCCCCGGCAATTGAGTTCGGCTCGTAATAGGCGTCAGGATTGCCGGTTCGTGGCCCCAGAGCGTTCATCGTTCCGTCCTTGTGGTAATGTGCGACCGGACATTTCGGCTGGTTCACCGGCAGGCTCTCATAATGTGTGCCGAGGCGATAGCGATGGGCGTCGGCATACGAGAACAGGCGCGCCTGCAGCACCTTGTCGGGGCTGAAACTGATCCCCGGAACGGTATTTGACGGGCTGTAAGCGGCGGTCTCAATCTCGGCAAAATAATTGTCGGCATTGCGATTTAGCTCAACCACACCAACCTCGATCAGAGGATAGTCTTTATGTGGCCAGACCTTGGTCAGGTCGAACGGGTTGAAGGGCGCGCTATTGGCCTCAGCTTCCGTCATGACCTGGATCTTCAATGTCCATTTCGGGAAATTGCCCGCCTCAATCGCACCGAACAGGGCCTCTTGGTATCCCTCGCGGGTCTGGCCGATTTTCTCGCCCGCTTCTGCATTGGTATAATGGCTATGGCCTTGTTGCGTCTTGAAGTGGAATTTGACCCATGAGCGCTGATTGTCAGCGTTGATGAAACTGTAAGTATGGCTGCCATAGCCGTTCATGTTCATCGGTGTTTTCGGACAACCGCGATCCGACATCAGGAGGGTGACCTGGTGCAGCGCTTCGGGGCTGAGGCTCCAATAGTCCCACATCGCGGTCGGGCTGCGCAAATTGGTGCGCGGGTGACGTTTCTGGGTATGGATAAAGTCCGGGAACTTTTGCGGGTCGCGGATAAAGAAGACCGGCGTGTTGTTGCCAACCATGTCCCAATTGCCTTCCTCGGTGTAGAATTTCATCGAGAAGCCGCGCACATCGCGCTCATTGTCGGCTGCGCCCGCTTCGCCTGCGACGGTCGAGAAACGTGAGATCATCGGCGTTTGCTTACCAATTTGCGAGAAGATTTTGGCTTTGGTATATTGTCTAATGTCATGCGTGACGGTGAACGTGCCGAGCGCGCCCCAGCCTTTGGCGTGGACGACGCGTTCCGGGATGCGCTCGCGGTTTTGGTGGGCCAGTTTTTCAATCAGCTGATAGTCTTCAAGGAGCAGCGGCCCACGCGGACCAGCGGACTTCGAGTTTTGATTATCGGCGATCGGGGCGCCTGCTGTGGTTGTCAGTACGGGACATTTGGACATTGTCGTGTTTCCTTTAATTTGCCTTTGACCAGCAAGATTGAGGAAAATAGCCAATAGATCCAATTGATAATTATGCGATCATGAATAGACTTGGCCTATACCAATATTAAGCAACCTCACCCGCTGCTGCTGCGCTGGCCCAGGCCCACTGAAAATTATAGCCGCCGAGCCAGCCGGTCACATCAACGCATTCGCCGATGAAATACAGGCCAGGCACATGTTTGCTCTCCATCGTGCGCGATGACAGACCCTCTGTATCTATGCCGCCGCGAGTCACTTCGGCCGTGCGCCAACCTTCACTGCCGACAGGTTTAACCGCCCATGCTTTCAGCGCTTGTGCCAACTGGTTCAGGTGCTGACGTGACCATTCGGCGAGCCGCTTGCCGGAACTCTGGTCGATTTGCGCAGCCAGCATATCAGCAAACCGTTTGGGAAAATGGGTCGCCAGGGCCGCTGGCAGAGACAGACGCGGATGGGAAGCTTTCAAAGCATCTACAAAGAGAGGGCCATCTATGCCCGGAAGGAGGTCGAGCTGAACCGGCTCGCTCTCCTTCCAGTAAGAAGAGACTTGCAGGATGGCGGGTCCAGACAGGCCCCGGTGCGTGAAGAGCAGGTTCTCGGCGAAAGACGGCCCAGAATTTGCGCGCGCTTCAACGCCAATGGAAACACCGGAAATTGAGGCAAAATCATCGCTCGCTTGTCCGGTAAAAGTCAGCGGCACGAGCGCTGGTTTTGGCTCAATCACGGTGTGGCCAAACTGTGCTGCGAGTGTGTAGGCGAGCGCGCTGGCGCCAATCTTGGGTATCGAGAGGCCGCCAGTTGCGATCACCAGACTGCGCGCTGTGATGTCGCCGTCTGACGTGGCCACCAGAAATTGCTCGCCAGTGTGCTGAATGTCGCCAATGCCTGTCGACAGGCGTAGCTCGCTACCAGCAATATCCAACTCATCGAGCAGAAGTTTGATGACAGCGCTGCTTTTCTGATCGCAAAAAAGTTGACCGAGTGTCTTCTCATGCCAGCTTAAATCATGGCGGCTCATCAAGTCGCAAAAATCCCAGGGTGTGTAGCGCGCGAGCGCTGATTTGGCGAAATGCGGATTGTTTGAAATGAAGGCGTGCGGGACAGTTTCCAGATTGGTGAAATTACACCTCCCGCCGCCTGATATGCGTACCTTCTCTGCGGGTTTGGCAGAATGATCGAGCACCAGGGTACGTCGTCCACGTGCGCCTGTGCGGGCCCCGCAAAACAGTCCGGCGGCCCCCGCGCCAAGGATCAGCGTATCTACTTGCTCGACCATGTTGGCTCTCGAAAGGCTAAATCCCAAAAAAGTCTTGTTTCGGCCCTGTTGGCGGCAAGACGAGCGCATGTAAAGGTATTGTTAACAACTCAAGAAAGGGTCTCACCATGAGCGGTCGAACATCAGGGGTTCGCGGATTTCTGTTAGGCGCATTGGCACTAACGATTGCTGGATGTGGAGGCGGGGATAGAGCCGACGAAGTTCCGCCGCCCCCCGAATCGGATGTCGGACAAGTCGTTGAACGCTCGCGCTCTGATCAGGCCGCTGCCAATCGCCGGGAAGATGCCCGCCAAAGACAAGCCATCCGCAATGGCGACAGCAAGTTCGCTTATGTCCGCTACGCCCCTGATACGAGCGGTGACCAGCCGCGCGCCTGCCTGGTTTTCTCGCAACCGCTTGACCCTGATGCAGATTATTCGATCTATGTTGCCCTCGACCGTGAAGGCGCGCCTGCCTTTTCGATTGAGGGTCAGCAGCTATGCCTTGGTGGCTTGAGCTTTGCCGCTTCTTATACAGCCACGCTGCGTGAGGGGCTTCCGGCCGAGGATGGCAGTGAGCTTGGCCGCGAAGAAGATGTCTCGATCAGTTTTGAAGACCGGCCACCGTTCGTTGGCTTCAAGGGCGCGGGGGTCATCCTGCCGCGTCAGGATGCTGACGGACTGGCGATCGAAACCGTGAATGTCGATGCGGTGAAGGTCACCGTCTCGCGCGTCAATGACCGCGCTTTGGTGTTCAAGTCGCTGACCCAAGGGACAGAGAGCGCACAAGGGCGTTACTCTTACGTCTATGGCGACGAGAATCCCAGCGATGTGTCGTCCGAAGTCTGGTCCGGCAGCATGCAAATTGATCAGGCCAAGAACGCGCCAGTGGTCACGGTCTTCCCGCTACCGGATGTGATCGGAACACTTGATCCCGGTGCTTACTATATTGAGATCAATGACGCCAAAGAGCTTGATCGCTATGATGGACCACCGGCATCGGCGCGGCGCTGGATCATGCTGACCGACCTCGCCATGACCGCTTATCGCAGTGGCAATGGTTTGGATGTGACCTTGCGCTCATTGCAAGATGGTCGGACGCTTCAGAATACGACTGTGCAGCTGATTGCCCGCAATAATGAAGTTCTCGGTGAGGCAGTGACGGGGGTTGATGGCCGGGTCACGTTCAATGCGGAATTGCTTGCCGGGACCGGAAATCAATCACCGAAACTGCTGCTCGCATCTGGCTTGAAAGGCGACACTGCGGTTCTTGATCTTGACCGCGCGCCGGTTGACTTGTCAGAACTTGATACGGGTGGACGCATGACACCTGGGCAGGTCGATGCGTATCTTTACACCGAGCGCGGGATCTACCGCCCCGGTGAGACCGTTCGTCTGACGAGCATGATGAGAGACCGGGCTGGCCGCGCCGTTACTGGGCGGGCGGGCACTCTGATCACATACCGTCCGAATGGCATGGAAGCGCATCGTGAACGCTTTGTCGTTGAAGACGCTGGCACTCTTCAGCGCGATATTGCTCTGGGGCGTGACGCCTCACGCGGCATGTGGCGAACCGTCGTCAACATGGATGGATTGGGCCAGGTTGGCGCTGTCTCTTATGCGGTCGAGGATTTTGTGCCGCAACGTATTGCGGTTGAATTGGAGGTTGAAGATGCGCCATTCCTGCGCGGAGATGGCGCGCGAGATATCGATGTCGACAGTCGTTTTCTGTATGGCGCACCTGGGGTTGGCTTGATCGTTCAATCACAAGCGCGGGTCGAAATTGATCCATCGCCTTTTGATGGATTTGACGGCTTCCAATGGGGCACAAATGGCCGAACCTTCCATGGCCGGATCATTGAGCTTGATGACCGCACCACCGATGGTTCCGGCCATGCCATTGTCCGGCTTGATCCCGGTCAGCGCGGACAGAATGCCGATGTGCCACTGCGATTGAATGCTGTGATCAGTGTTCTGGAACCGGGCGGCCGCGCGGTGACAGAGAGCGTGCGAATTCCGTATCGCCCGCGCGAGATGTATTTGGGAACCAAGCCGCAATTTGAAGGCCGCATCGGCTATGAAGAGTCAGGCAGTTTCGAAGTCGCCGCTGTGAATTCCAAAGGCGAAGGCACTGCGGCAACGCTGCGCTGGAAAGTGTTGGAGATAAACTACCACTATGATTGGTATCGCGAAGATGGCGTCTGGAAGTGGCGGCGCTCGCGCTCTGTTCGAACCGTCAATGAAGGTGGGCTCAGGACCACCGATGGGGCTGGCACAATTACGGTGTCCGGTCTCGATTGGGGCGCGCATCAGCTGATTATTGAGGGCGAAGAGGGCGCGATTGCGCACCGCGACTTCTATGTCGGGTGGGGCGGCAGCGTTTCGGATGATGGTGTCGAAGCGCCGGACCGGGTTCAGGTTGTTGCCAGCGATCAGGTCATCGTACCAGGACGGCCAACTGCGATCACAATTATCCCCCCCTATGATGGCGAGGCGCAAATCGTAGTTGCGACGGACCGTGTTTTGTCAGTTGAAACACGCCAAGTGCAAGCGTCCGGGACGCAAATCACGCTTCCGGTGACCGATGAATGGGGTGAGGGCGCGTATGTCATGGTCAATGTCTATACGCCGCGCGACCCAATTTTGCAGGCCAAGCCGAGGCGTGCGGTGGGAGTTGGTTATGTCCCGGTTGACATGCAAACGCGTACTTTCGCGGTCGAAATCGATGCCCCTGACCTGGTACGTCCCGGCAAAGAGCAGACCATTTCTGTCAAGGTTGACGGCGGACCACGGGAGAAAACCTATATCACGCTGGCGGCTGTGGATGAGGGCATCTTACGCCTGACCAAGTTCTCCAGTCCTGATCCGACCGACTGGTATTTTGGCAAGAAAGCCATGGGCCTGTCGCTTTATGACGACTATGGGCGGCTGCTCGATCCTAATCTGGGGCTGCCGGCGGAAGTCAGGTCCGGCGGCGACCAACTTGGCGGCGAAGGCTTGTCAGTGGTGCCGACACAGACGGTCGCGCTGTTTAGCGGTGTGGTCGAGATTGGTCGCGGCGGGCGGGCCGAAGTCACGTTGGATATTCCACAATTCAATGGCGAACTCAGGCTGATGGCTGTTGCCTGGTCGCAAACAGGTCTCGGCGCTTCGAGCCAATCAATGACGGTGCGTGACCAAGCGCCAGCTGATTTGATTCTGCCGCGTTTCATGGCACCTGGCGATGAAGCAGTGGCGACTGTCAGCATTGATAATATCGAGTTGCCAAGCGGCGTCTTCAACACCGTCATGGCGGCGACCTCGCCGCTTGATGTTGCAGCGCAGGAAATTTCCAAAACAGTCGCACAAGGTCAACGGGTTGATCAGAGTGTCAGGTTCAGTGCCACAGGCTCAGGTGTCGCGAAATTGCGCTTGAGTGTAGATGGGCCGGACAATTTCTCGGTTGATCGCGATTATTATATACAAACACGATCACCTTATCTGCCAGTGACGCGGGTCTCGCGGGTCTTGATGGAGGAGAACCAGACCTTCGCGCCTGAAACTGATTTGCTGGCTGGGTTTGTCCCGGGAACGGGCGCGATCTCTGTCAGCTTTTCCGGATTGCCGGTTGACGCGAACGCGCTTTACGCCTCGCTCGACCGGTATCCATATGGCTGTACAGAACAGACGATCAGCCGCGCGTTGCCACTGGTCTATGCCGAACATCTTGCCAATGGCGGAGCGGCTGGTCGCCCGGTCGCGCGCGACCGTGTGCAGGCCGCGATTTCACGCGTGCTCAACCGGCAGAGTGCAAATGGCGCTTTCGGTCTGTGGCGTGAGGGCGATGGTCATGCTTCGCCTTGGCTGGGGGCCTATACGACAGACTTCCTGTACCGGGCAAAGCAAGCTGGATATGAAGTTCCACAAGCGGCTTTGGATCGCGGATATCAGGCCATGCGTGCGATTGCGCAGGGCGATGCCTGGCGGGTCTATGGCTACAATACCGATGTCTATGAAAGCCGTTACCATGCCGACAGTGAGAAATTGCTGATGCAGCGCTCTGGGCCGTATGCACTCTATGTGCTTGCGCGCGCTGGCAAGGCCGATATCTCGCGCCTTCGATATTTGCATGACCGGGAGTTGAGCACACTGCGCTCACCCTTGGCGCGGGCGCATCTGGCGGCGGCTCTGTCCTATATGGGTGACCGATCAAGAGCATTCAGCGCCTTTACGGCGGCTGAAGACGCGCTCGGGTACAAGAATTCAGGCGACTATTACCAAACCCCGCTACGGGATCTGTCAGGTGTCCTCGCTTTGGCCGCCGAGACTGGCTTCAATGAGCATGTCGCCCGGCTGTCGCAGCAGCTTGGCGAGGATGTTCCCGATCCTGATCGCCTGACGACACAGGAAAAGGCCTACATGCTGCTTGCGGTCAATGGCCTCGAGCAAGAAGATGGTGTGCGCCTGGATGTTGATGGCTTGGGACGTGGCCGTGATGATCAAAGCCGATTTGATATTACCCCGGAGCAATTGGAGCGCGGTGTCAGTTTCCGGATGAAACGCGGCTCAAGCCCGGTGTTCCGCACGGTGATGGTCACCGGCTCGCCTGAACGCGCGCCAGCGCCAGCGAGCAGCAATCTGTCCGTGCAGAAATCGATCCGCACACTGCAAGGTGGGCGCGTGGACCTGACACAGGTCACACAGGGCGACCAATTTGTCGTTGTACTCAATCTGACGCCGCGCGAGCGCCGGAACAATCCGGTTGTTCTGGCTGATTTGCTGCCAGCTGGATTTGAGATCGAGACCGTGCTGAAACCGGCTGATGGACGCCGCAAGGATGATACCGATGGTGCGTTTGCGTGGGCTGGGAAAATCGACCGGGCGCAAACCTCAGAAGCACGCGATGATCGCTATGTTGCCGCGATTGATGTCATTCGCGAGAGCCGAACACTCGCTTATGTCGTGCGGGCAGTGACACCGGGTACGTTTGCGATGCCCGGTGTGGTTGCCGAAGACATGTACCGGCCGGATGTGTTTGCCCGCTCTGCCGCTGCAACAGTCACGATCGCGCCGCAAAACACAGGCCCCGGTGGCAGCAGATGATCATTTGGCTGAAACGGTCGGCGCTTGGGCTGGCGGTTTTGCTGGTTGGGATACTGGTTCTTGACCGGATTTTCCCACCGCCACTGGCGCGGGCCGAACTGGTATCGATCATGGTTCATGACCGTGATCAAAGACCCTTGCGGGCGATGCCACTGGCCAATGGGACATGGCGGTTTGCGGCTGATCTTGAGGCGATTGATCCGGTTTTTATCGAGGCTTTACTCGAAGTCGAGGACCAGCGCTTCTGGTCGCATGGCGGGGTTGACTGGGCCGGAATGGTGCGCGCTGCCTGGAGCTCAGCTCGCGCGGGCCATATTGTCTCAGGCGGGTCGACGATCACGATGCAAACGGCCCGGCTATTAGAGCCGCGACCACGTACATTCGTGTCCAAGTTCATCGAAATGTTTCGAGCGCACCAGATCGAAGCTAGATTGTCGAAGCAGGAGATCCTCGAACTGTATCTGACATTGGCCCCATATGGTGGCAATATTGAAGGTGTCCGCGCCGCGAGTTGGCGGTATTTTGGCCGCGCGCCTGACCGTTTATCCGATGACCAGATCGCGCTGCTGATTGCCCTGCCGCAATCACCAGAAGTGCGCAGGCCTGATCTTCGACCAGCGGGCGCAAGAGCGGGCCGCGATGTTATTGTCGCAAAATTGCAGCGCTTGGGATTTCTCGATGATGGCCGGGCAAATGAAGCCCGCAATGCCGCTTTGCCCAGCACTCGCTATGCCTTTCCGGCCCGGGCCTGGCATGCCACAGGCCGCGCTGGCCGTGATGCCAGCACTGATGTGACGTCAACTCTGGATGCTGCCCTGCAGGTCGAGCTTGAGCGCGTCGCGATCCGCGCGGCTGAGGCGCAGGAGGCCGAGACACAGATTGCCATTCTGGTGGTCGACGTGCGCACACGCGCCGTTCGGGCCGCAATTGGATCGGCCACGCGAAGTCGCCCCGGTGGCTGGCTTGACCTCACCGCGCAGACCCGCTCGCCAGGGTCAACGCTGAAGCCATTCATCTATGCTATGGCCTTCGATGATGGCGTGGCGGCGTCGAATACCAGGATCGCTGACCTGCCGAAGCGTTTTTCAACCTATCAGCCGGAAAACTTTGACCGAATGTTTCGCGGCGATGTCAGAGTGCGCGAAGCGTTGCAGCACTCTTTGAACATTCCAGCCGTCTTGGCGCTTGAGCGGGTCGGGCCTGAACGGTTTGCCGCGAGCCTGTCTTTGGCTGGCGCGCGTCCACGCATTCCAGGCGGTGCAAATCGCCAGCCGGGTCTGGCTTTGGCGCTCGGCGGGGCCGGTATGACAGCGCGGGAATTGGCTATCCTCTATGCCGCACTAGGAGATGATGGGCGCGCCAAGCCGCTGGTCTGGCGCGAGGACGGCATTGCCGCCTCACTCGTCAGCACGGGTTATCGCCTGATGAGCGCTGACAGTGCTGAGCAGATTCGGCGTATTTTGCGCGAAACACCGGCACCTGCTGGTCGGATGCCCGGTCGCTTGACGGCGAATGCGCCGCAGATCGCGTTCAAAACAGGCACGTCCTACGGGTTTCGCGATGCCTGGGCCGCTGGGATTTCTGGTGATCAGGCCATTATTGTCTGGGTCGGGCGGGCGGATGGTGCGCCGCGACCTGGCGAAACCGGGCGCAAGGCCGCTTTGCCGATCTTGTTTGAGGTTGCAGATCGCGCCGCCCTGCGTCTGGGTGCGGCAGACCAAGCGATCGAGCGGTTGATGACAGTGGACTTGCCGGATGCGGCTGGAGCATTGGCGCAATTTGAAGGTACCAATACACCGCCTGAAATCCTATTCCCGCCGCGCGAAGCTGAGCTATGGGCTGGAACCATTGATGGCAATCAGGCCCGGCCATTCGTTTTTGCCGGGCGCGGCGAGGGGCGGTTGCAATGGTTTGTTGATGGCGAGCCCATTCGTCTTGATGCCGGGGGCTTACCCGCATGGCAGCCAAGGCGCGCTGGCTTCTATCATATCAGCGCCGTCGACTCGGCTGGACGCTCAAGCGCAGTTGAGGTTCGTGTGCTGGGCTCAGAGGGCTGATCCTCGTGACGCGCGGGCAGGTATAGACACTCTGAACAGATCGTGTTTCGTTCAGGCATGTCTGAAAATCATTTTGATGTACTGATCATTGGTGCAGGCCTGTCTGGCATCGGCGCGGCCTACCATTTCCAAAAGAAGTGTCCGGGAAAGTCTTATGCAATTCTTGAGGCGAGACGTGCGATTGGCGGGACCTGGGACCTGTTTCGTTATCCCGGTATCCGTTCAGATAGCGACATGCATACGCTCGGGTTCAATTTCAAACCTTGGACGGAGCAAAAAGCAATTGCGGATGGTCCGGCCATTTTGAAATATGTCCGTGACGTCGCGACAGAAAATGATATCGAGCAAAATATCCGCTTCGATCACAAAGTGGTCCGATCTAGTTGGGACAGTGCACAGGCCCGGTGGAGTGTCGAGGTTGAGACGGGCGGAAAAACGGAAACACTGACCTGTAATTTGATGCATGTGTGCAGTGGTTATTACAAGTATGACAAAGGCTACACACCCGAGTTCAAGGGCGCGACAGAGTTTGCGGGCCAGATTATTCACCCGCAGCACTGGCCCGAAGGTCTCGATTATTCCGGCAAGAAAGTTGTTGTCATCGGGTCTGGCGCAACCGCGATGACTTTGGTACCGGCAATGACCGACAAAGCTGAACTTGTGACGATGTTGCAGCGCTCTCCGACCTATGTCGTGTCCCGCCCGGCCGAGGACAAGCTGGCCAATCGGCTTCGCAAATGGTTACCCAACAAGCTCGCTTATGGGATCACAAGATGGCATAATGTTCTGCTGCAACTGCTCTTTTTCAACATGGCCCGGCGACGCCCTGAAAAGGTCAAAGAGCGCCTGATTGGCATGGTCAAAGAAGAATTGGGTGAGGATTATGACGTCGAGAAACACTTCACGCCAAGCTATAATCCGTGGGATCAGCGCCTGTGCCTGGTGCCTGACGGCGACTTGTTTGAGGCGCTAAAAAGCAAGCAAGCGACCGTGGTGACCGATCTGATTGAGGCGTTCACCAAGACCGGCATCAAGCTCAAATCGGGTGATACAATTGACGCTGATATCATCGTCACGGCGACCGGGCTCGATCTGCAATTTGTCGGCGGGATGGAGCTGATCGTTGATGATCGGAAAATGGTTGCGAATGAGTTGATCAACTATAAGGGCTGCATGGTTTCGGATGTGCCGAACATGATATCAGTGTTTGGCTATACCAATGCGAGCTGGACGCTGCGCGCGGACCTGATCAGTGAGTATATGTGCCGCCTGGTCAATCTTATGGATCGCGAAAACTATGTTGAGGCCCGCCCGGTTGCCAACGGTGTTGAAGCAGCGGACGACTTTCTGGACTTCTCCTCCGGCTATGTCCAGCGTGCTTTGGCGCGGTTCCCTAAACGCGGATCCAAGAAGCCATGGGTGCTCGATCAGAACTATGCTAAGGACATATTATTGATGCGTCATGTCGCCATTGATGATGGCGCATTACTGTTCCGCCGTGCGCACCAAACGATTGCGGATATTGCCCCTGTGCCTGTCGCTGCCGAATAACAGCTACATCAGGCCGAAGCAGAATTTCGATCTTGTAACCCCACGCGCTCCGGCGTATGTGAACACCGAGTGCCGCCTTAGCTCAGTTGGTTAGAGCGCTAGTTTGTGGAACTAGAGGTCCTTGGTTCGATCCCAAGAGGCGGTACCATTTCTCAGGTAATGTCGCTTGGAGCCTAGAACGTAAAAGCAGCCGCTTGCTCGAATCCCGACAGGACAGGTGGGCAGCACTCAAATACTTCGCGATACGAAACGGTTTCTCCGGTGCGGACATAGATACGCGCCTGGCCTAGTCTTTTCCCAGTCCCAGCCCTTACAACTACGCCCAATCGGCCACCATCCGCGAGTTGGTCCAGCCATTTCTGTGGGACTGTTTCGACCATGCCGGCGACAAAGATCACTTCAAACGGCCCTTGATCGGGGAGCCCATTTGCCAGATCCCCAGAGATCGCGACGGCCTGACCCATGCTAATTTTCGCGAACCGGTCCGCCATCTTGTCGACCATCTCATCATCATCATCGAGCGCCAGCACCGTTTCAACGGTTTGCCCAAGGACCGCAGCGCTATAGCCGGCACCTGCGCCAATCACGAGCGCGATATCGCTAGGGGTCGGCGCCATCGCATGTAGCATTTTTCCAAGATCACGCGGCGTCCACATCGCGCGGTCATCACTGACCGGCAGGGGGTATTCTGCGTAAGCACTCGACTGCAAGGATTTGGGCAGGAACATTTCGCGCGGCACGGCCAGAAAAGCTTTGACAATGGCCGGGGCGGTGACATCGTTTACGCGTACCTGAGAGTCGACCATAATTTGGCGGTGTTTGGCAAAATCCATGCTGAAACCTGTTATTTGACGCATTCACTTATCGCGCCATAGCACAGCTGCGTGCGTGCACAATATGGCCAATTGGCATTCTAGCGCTTTACCCGATTGCAACGCGGCAAGACTGCTGCTATGGCATCGCCTCACCTTGGCGGCCCTGTGGCGGAGTGGTGACGCAGCGGATTGCAAATCCGGCTGTACAAGGGTTTTTATTCTTTGCAATCAAAGCATTAGAATATAATCGTTTAGCACAAACGCCGTGAACAGGGATAGAACCTGAAGGTCTATTGGCACACTTTTTTGAGAGAAAAAGACAGATGATCCGCACACCCTTGCCGCTACTTTTTCTAACCGCTTGCGCGCAGCCGATTGGGGCTTCGCCGGTGGCGGATATCTACTGGTCGGATGGTGATAGTGGCCGCGTCGACGGGGTGCGGTTTCGCCTGGCGGACGTCGACGCGCCAGAGACCGGCGCGGTTGGCGCGCGCGGCGGGGCCAAGTGCGAGGGCGAACGCGCGCTCGGCTATGATGCCAAGGCGTTCATGATCGAGCTGACGCGCGGCGCGGCGCTGGAAACGGTTAGCGACGATGCCCCGGATCGATACGGCCGCGTCGTGATCACGCTGCTAGTCGACGGGCAGGATGCAGCGGCGACCGGCGTGGATGCCGGACACCTCGCGCCCTGGCCGCATGACGGCCACACTGCGCTGGCTGATAAGCCGGATTGGTGCGGCTAACGAACGCCGTTCGCTGAAAATACCACTTGCAATTACACTAAAAGTGTATATATTAAACTCATGGACACAGAGATTGGCTCTAACGTCCACTCATTGGAGAAGAAAATGACCATCATTACCAAAGAACAATATGACGCTATCGCTGATCGATTTCTCGGCGAGTCGTGCCGCAACATCGAAACTGATGGCACTTACGAATATGAAACTATCATAGACCACGATGGTCAGGACGTTGCATTCGCATCATGGCACAAAGGTGAGGTCAGCTATCATCAAGTTGATCAATCATGACGCTCCGCAGAACAACAAACTCTACGATCGGACTTAGCCTGGGCCGCGCTGGAATTGGCGCAGGTTCAGGCCTGGCATGGGGCTGGGCGGTGGTTGACAGAGGTCGGCCTCAACCACCAACAAAGACTGAAACAGGCGATCCGCTAGCGCTTGCCCGCGCCGCCGCCAGGAAAATGAACGATGCGGACGAAGAACTGACCATCTACATTTATGCAAATCAGGACGCTTACCAGCACTGTCAGGCTGCTCGTGATGGACTCAAGCGCGCAGATCACACGGCCATGTGTGAACGTATAGCGACGCAGCTTTCCAGGGAATACGACATTCACCTTTGCGAGATAAAATAATGAGCCTTTTTGCAGCAGCCCTAAGAAAAACTGGCCTCTCTCATGTAGAGGCCAGTGCTTTTTTGAGCGAACAGACCAATCGACACGTAAGTCTCGATACGATTAAAAACATGGCCAATGGCCGCAGCCACGTTCATGCAGATGTCTGGTCGACGCTACGAGAGTTGCACGCTAAAATGGTGGACGCTTGCGAAGAAGCCCTTGAGCTGATCACCGAAAAGCAGCCCGAAGATGTTGAGCTTTTTGAGGATGGCTCCAGAGCGTCCGAATGGCCAAGCCTGCGCGTTTATGAAAACGTCCTCGCGATGGTCGCACTCGAAGGCGACTTTGACATAGCAAACTAAATTACCGCCGCCCGAACCGGTGCCAGTGAAACACGATCACGCTGACCAACAGGATGATGATCGCGGCGTTGCTGAAGCCACCCGCGATGAACTGCACGTCGCGCAGGCGCAGCGTTGCCACAACCATGTGCACGATGCCGAGCGCTGCGATCCCGATGCGGACCGCGATGATGCCGTAAGATTTTCGCAGGCCATCAGTCAGGTGAACGATCCACCAGCACAGGCCAACAATGATCCAGGACGTGACTTGATCGAACCAGAACAGGGTCATGATTTACGCCTCCCTAAAAGGCGGCGCTGCATCACCGCGATGCCGCTTTCGCCCGCCGTGCCGCAAACAAAACCTGACGCCAGGTAGGCGTAGGCGGGCTGGGCCACTAACGGCGCGATCAGCCCGCCGATTAAGCCGCCAAGGAACACCGCTGACAGCACGCCGACCAGGCCCTGCACGGCGCGGCGGCCCCATTTACCTTCCGGTGCCACGATGGCCTTCACGAACGCGCCACAGACGCCCGCTATGGCCAGCACCTGCACGTTCGACCCAATCTCACGCCACAGCGCCATCAAGCCGCTCGCCGCATCTTTCTCATCCATCCTGAAGCCTCATTTGAAGTCTTGATAAAAAAAAGACCCGCGCGAGATATCCCCCGCGCCGGTTCCCATTGCTCACCCGTGGCAAGCGCCCCCGATCCAGCTTTCGCCAGATCAGTCTAATTCAGGCCAACAGCCCTGCTTCGCGCCCAGATCTTCAACCGTCGACAGAAACCGGATCAGGCCGTCAGATGCCATCTCGATATCGGCGTCGGTGTAGACCGGCTTAATCGGGCAGATCACGCTTTTTGCGGGCAGCCCGACGCAAGCGGTCACGAAGAACACTGACAGGAGTGCCGGCAGCTTTTTGTAACGCATCGCTTTTCACCTTTTCGGCCTTGGCTTCCACTTTCAGGGCTTTGGTGCGCTGTTGCGACTTTCCGGCCGACTTTCCGCGACCGTAAAACCAGATCAGGAACCCGGCGACAGCCGCCGCGCCGAGCGCACCAAAGATCAGATTGAGGGTCACCGCCGTCTAAGCTGCGACCGCAGCGGCAGCTGGCGCAGGCGGCGTGTTGAGCCCATCGATAAGCGCCTGCGCAAAGACTTTGGCGGCGGCCAGGGCAACATCATCCAGACCGTTGGTTGTGAGCACAACCTTTGCCTGGACAGCCTGTCCTATATCAACACCCATGTCGCGCAGCTTTTCATGCGTGAACGGGGCCAGCGCGCCAACCGCGCCGATAATCATATCTTCCATGTTCGTATTCCTTTTTCAAAATGACATAAAAAAACCGCACCACCCGAAAGTGGACGCGGTTAAGCAAGGTTCGTAAATTTCAGTTTTCAGGCGGGCGTCAGGCGAGCATCAGGCCAACCATTTCGGGTCTTTGCCGGTCTCCATCATCGCGGTCAGGGTCACTGCCCGGCTTTTGACCTGGCGCGCCCAGCGGCTATTCATCATGCCGCGCGAGGCCGCGCCCCAATCGCCGCGCTTGACGGCGGCCAGCGTGTTCTTGAACAGCAGAAAATTGGCGATGCCGAGATTGAAACACATGTCGATGATCACCCGCTGGCGCACATCATTCAGGCCGCGCCACCACGGCAATTCGCGATCCAGATCAGCCATCACCCCGGCAATGTCATTGGCCAGCAAGTAGGACACTTCAGCCTCGGTCAGCCCGCCGCCCAATCGCCGATCGATCAACCGACCGACACCGATGGTCAGATAGCCCAGGCTGTCTTCGTAACCAAAGGCGCGGCCATGCACCATCGGGCTGCCCTCATGACGGCGCAGCATTGTGTCAATTCTCGGCGGGCGTTTCGGCAATTGCCGCGTCTGCGCGACTTGCCCCTTCAGCTGCAGGGCTTTCAGTCGGTTCAGCGTCAGCGTCCACAGGCTCATCGGTCACTTCCTTTTTGGGCAAAAATGGTGCGATCGCGACCAGGACATCGAGCGCCCCCTGCGCGCGATGGGTCAGGCTGAATTGATGGATCAGCAGCGCGCACCCGGCCAGAATGCGCCGCGCCGCCACGTCGAGCTGGACCGGATCGAACCCGTCCGGCGCTGGGTAAGCGGTCAGGCCATCATAGGCCGCATAAATCGTTTCCATCGGCACCGTCTGTTCGAAAGCCGGGGCCAGCACCGCCAGCAGGTCTTCATCATCGCTGACATAATTATGGATCGCCGCGACAATATCCGGCGGCGTCTTTGGATATGGCATTGCGCCCTCCTTTTCGGTTGAAATTAGCTGCCCTGAGCCGACGCGGTACCGCTGAAGTTCAGCGTCTTGACGCCGGTGCCGTTGACGCGGCGGGCGAGCAGACGCACCTCATAATCAGTCGAAGCGGACAGGCCCGTCACGGTCGGACTATGGATCACCGATCCTAAATGCTCAGTCAGGCCACCGAACCCACCGTCATCAGACGTGAATGCATCCGGCGCTGAAAACGCTTCGCCAGTGGCCACATAAGCCCCGCCGACTGGGCCGTATTGCCACCGCATCGCTACCGGCCACGTACCTATGACATTTGACGCGGTGGCAAAAACGATCAGCGGCGCGGTGAACGCGATCTGGCCATTCGGGCCCGTGGTGACCGTCATCACATCAGAGATTACCACGTCGCCGACGCCGCTGACGCTGGCAAACGTGCTGTCATTGACCAAGGTGCCAGACGATCCGCCGGTGTTTGGCGGCGGCGATAACAGCTTGGTCACGTCAATCACGGTTTCCAGGGTCACACCATCACGCACCGAGCGCACCGTGATCGAGCCGTTTGAACTGACCGCTGTGATATTCAGATTGCCGCCTGATGACGTCGCTGAATTGTCGATTGTTGCTGTGCAGCCTGAGATTGACGGGATCGACCAGGCCGTGCTGGCGCTCACATCTATGTTGCCCTTTTTGCGCCGGATCAGAACGCTGCGCGGCACCTGGCCGCTATCCAGCGCACCGGTATAATCAGCCGTGAACGTCACCGAATTGGCGGTCGTTTCGAGATAGGCTTGCGACACCGCCGTCACATCGGCATTGTCGTCTGGTAGGTTAGGCCCGGTGATATTCGTGCCCCAAATTCCCCCGACCGTGGCATTGTTCGCGGGCAGATTTGCGCCGCCAACATTGACACCCCATGTCGCACCGACCGTGGCGTTATCGGCCGGGATGCCCGCACCCCCAATATTGACACCCCATGTCGCACCGACCGTGGCGCCATTCGCAGGGATGCCCACGCCGCCAATATTGCCCCAATCAATCGCACCGAAATTCTGCGCCAGCATCAGGACATCAAGCACCGTGCTCAGCGTGCCGACCTCGCCGCGTGTCCCGGTGAAGTGCGCGCGCACGTCATAGGTTCCGGCGGCGACCAGACCGCGCGCGGTATAGGTGCCAATGCGGTGGCTGATTTGCGCCACTTCCTGATAGGCCGGCTGGCTGCCCTCGGCCAGGCGAACGGCGCCGCCATCCAGTGCCACCCGGCGCAGCTCGATCACCACGCCCGCGATCGCTAAATCAGTCTCTGGTGTGAACGAGACATTGATCACCGACTGGATCACGCCGCCCGTGCCGACTTCGATTGCAGGCACCGCGGCGAAGGCCAGCATGTCAGGTAAGATATCCGCCACGGTCAGGATCGGGGTTTCCATCACCGTGCCGACCCGGCCGGTTTCAGATACCGCCGCGACCCGGTAGACCAGACGATCATCGACAGCGCCTGGCGCGTCAATGATCTGGCGCGCATCCGGCGCGAGATCAGGCAGCCGCTCAAACAGTGATAGCGTGGTCGGATCAGGATCGGCGGCGGGCGGCGCGAAGGCACGCCAGACGCGCAAACCCGCGATGGACCCGAGATAGCCATCCGGCACGCTGAAATTGACCACGATCTGGCGGATATTTGCCACCGCGCTAACGTAGACCGGGACCGGCGGGTCAGAGCCCAGAGGCAAAACCGGGTCGGCGGTGTAGGTCGGCACCGTCAGACCGGTCTCATCGAAGCGCGCTGGCGCGTATTGCTTAAGCGACAGCCGCAACCAGCCCGGCCCGGCCTCTTCAGCATCCGCCAGCACGCCCTCATAAAGCTCATCAGCGCTCGGCCCGATGACATAATCGTCACCAATTTGCGGCCCAGCCGCAAGCGCCACGGGGGTCGCCAGTGTGACCACCAGAACCCGGCCATCGACGCCCGGCGTGACCAGATCAGACGGCGCGGAAATCAGCGCCGTGGCACCCGGCCGGACCCACTTGATCGCTTGCAACCCGGTGGCCGGGCCAGCAGGCGACTCTTGATCCAGCGTCACCGCTGTGACCAGACCGCCTGCGGTGGTGATATCCCGAATGATGCCAGAGGCGGCGATCTCGGTGATGATCCGAGTCGCCACCGAGATGCGAAGCATCCGCTTGAGCGTGTTATCAACCGCCTCAACCGGGACCTCGCAGATCAGCGTCTCGGTCTGAAGCCGCGAATTACGATAGAGCTGAGCGATGCGCTTGTGCAGGTCATCCCAATTGACTTTGCCAGTGATCGTGATCGGCTCGAACTTGGTCGCCGTGGCCTTGCTGTGACCGCCGACATAGATCACTTCTTCGCGGGTGCGGTAGCCGTTTGCGGCGTCATTGAACTTGACCCGGTAGGCGTGCACGTCGACGAGGAATGTCTTGGTCGACGAAACATTACGCACGGTGCCGTCACGAAAGACATGCGTCGGTGCCAGTTGCGGCCGGTCGAGCCGCGCCACCAGCTTGTTATTCTCACGCACGACCCGGCCCTCGCCCGCCGCAGCGGTCAGGTTGCTCAGCGTGTCAACATCAACATTGCGTTGCAGCACGTAATCAAAACTCAAGCCTCGATCGCGGGCATCCTTGGCGGCGGCCGCGAAGCTTGGAAAATCAATATTGGCATCAGCGGTCGGATTGCGCGCTTCGAAGCCGTTGCGCTGCTGGTAGAGGATTTGCTCCCACATATTTGACGTTGCCGCCGGGACCGACAGATCAGCGGCGGTGACGCCGGACAGATCGCCCTGATCCAGCACCGCATCCGGGAAGCGCGGGGCGTGGCGCGACAGCAGGACGTTAAGCTCATCAATCGCGCCCGAGGTCTCATCGGTGCCTTTGAACCGAAACACGCCCCATGCCACATCATCGCGCGCGACCGGTGGATCCTCGCGCTTTGACAGTACGGTCTGCAAGATAATGTCATCGAACACACGCGGCTCGGTGCGGTCAGTCGTGGCGCGCTGAATCTCAATATCGTAAGTGCCTTTGACTGGAAACGAAAACCCGATCTGACGAAAGAACGGTTGCTGCGGCTTGGTTTCTGTGAAGGTGAACAGGCCCGAGGCGGATGTGGTCGGCCCCTGGCTGGCCCCGTCCAGTGCGGTGAAGAAGCGATTGAAGCCGCGAAACTCTGGATAGACCACGTTCTGGCGCACCGACGCGAACGTCCACGCGCCGAGCGTTTCAGACGGTCCGGGATTGGTCACCAGCCGATAGCGCACCCGCACGATCACCGCATTGCTTTCCGGCTTGCCCTTTTTCGACGTCTTGCCCAGCCCTTGCGGGAAGGCCAGGATCAGGTCGCAATCAATCGTATCGCTGGCGCTGCGGCGGCCTTCCCAATCAGCATCGCCCAGGGTCGCGCCAACGCCATCGGTGATGACTTGACGGCTAGCCATTGTCGGCACCGGGTCACTATCGACGAGGCGCTCCTGAAACACTACGCCGTCAAGCGCGGCGAGGGCCGTGTCACCGATGCGGTGATCAGACACAGAAACCCCGATGGGGCCATAATCAACAACCATGTAATAATATGTGTCATCGCCGCGAATTTCAGGATACGGGCGGGCCGCCAGGCGCGGCGTGAACCGGTGCGTGCCAAACACGGTTGAGATCGGCTGAAACGGAGCCAGGCGATTACGCTGACCTTCGATGAAATAGACCGGATCAGGTGGATCGGCCGCCTCAAATCGCGGCGGCGGCACCAGCGCGTTAATCGCCAGCTGCCCGATTGTGGTGACCACGCCCGTGGTTAACGCCGAGATCGCGGCGAACCCCGCGGTTCCCTCGGCCGCAAAAGCCAGCGCAACTTGCGGGCCCAAATAGAACGCGGCAACAATCACGGCGAGGGTCAGCGCGGCCTGTAGCAGCTTGTTGCCGGAATCGCCGCCCTGCGGCAAGACCACAACCTGGACATGTCCGGTGGCAGATGTCGCGGCCCACAGTTCAGCCGGGATGTCCCGGCCATTGATCGAAGCGCAGGCGTGATCCATCTCGAGCGGGCCAAAGCCCGCCATGTCGACGATCTCAGAAATCGGGGTGCCGGGCTCAACGTGCAGGATGCGCGGCGGGCGGTCTGAAAACGGGTCATCCTTGACCAGAACAGCGAGGTCAGATTGGGACATAGAAACCCTCAAAACAAAAATGATAATCAGTGCCGGGGCCAAACTCGGCGAGTGTGGTGGCGGTCTCGATATTGGCGTGTGCCATCAGGTTTGGGGCCATCCAGAGACCGACATGGATCGGCACGCGGCCCTCGCGAAACAGCACGCCCGCGCCAGGTATCGGTGTCTCGATCTTGCGGAACTGGCGCAGGCCGCGCGACATTTGCCGGGCGAACACACGCTGGGCTGACATGCCGGAGCCATCGGCGGTGCCATAGTCCGGCACGAAGGCTGGCACCAATCCGGCGACACGCTGGCCATCCCTGAGCAGGCTGAAACAATCCCATTCCCGCAACGCCCAGGCCCGGCCCGCGACGCGATTATACCAGGCCCAGAGCGGTGTCATACAAAAGCCCCGGGATAATCAACCGGATTGATCACGATACCCATGAACGGGCCCTCGGTGTGCGGCGGGCCAAACGTGCCGGTGACCTCCGGCGAGGAGGTGTTAAACACTTCAAGCTCGATACCCGCCCAGGTCTGGCGGACCGTATCAGGCGCATGTGCATAGACCCGCTCAAGCGTCAGCGTCGCGCGGCCCGTCAGGGCGCGCACGGTCTTGGTCAGGCGCTGGTCAACATTATCAATCGCCAGCGTCAGCTGGCCGCGCCGGCCGCCGAGCTTTGGCGGCTTGACGCGAAAGAAGCCCGGCGCAAAGACGTCGCCGCGGCTGGTGAAATTGTGCCGGAAATTGGCTATTCTCAGCGTGCCGTCGAGCGTGATGCCGTCGACCTCGCCGGTCAGGCCCGCCAGGCTGGCATGCTGAAGGCTGGCCAGATAGACCGAAATATAGGTTGACCCGCGCTGGGTTGTCATGGCTGCGCCTCCAGATAGCGTTCAAAACTCACCACCCAGGCCAGGCGATTGGCCGAGGCACGGACCACGTAACCGGTTGAAAAGCATCCAATATGCACGCCGCCGGGCACCGGGAAATCTATGTCCCTAACGCCGAGCGCGGCACTGGTCTCAAACCACGCTTCAAACGTATCCAGCTGCGTCGCCGTCAGGATCAGCGTGACCTTTTCTTTCGCGCCCTCAAGCCGGGTGACCAGTACCGAAACCGGCGGCGCGGTGGCCGGTGATTGCAGGAACCGGTGCGCGGGCTGGGTTTCATAGCTGGCGCGTGACGGGCAGCCGGGCACGGTCGCGGGCCAGGTTGCAGGTGATGCCTTGTCGAGCGCGGCGAGCGCGCTCAGCTCGGCGGGTGTGGGCGCGGGCGGGTCGACCCGCAGCTCAAGCGTGACGTGGCGCATGACGCCCTTCGGGGCCAAAAGCTTTGGCGCGGCGGCCAGGCGGCAGGTGATCAAGACCGGCGCGCCGCTGTCGCGGCGAGTGAAGTCAAATGGCAAAGACCCAAAATCCAGAACGTCGCGGCGCCAGGTCTCTAGCGCACCGGCCTGCGTCAGGGTCAGGTTCAGCTGCCCCTTGATCACCGCTGCGCGGGTCGGCGCGCGCAGGAACCGCAAAGGCGGCCCTGCGTCAACCTGGCGGCGCGTCACCACATCCTCTGGCGAGCGCTCGTAGCCAGCGCGAATAAATTTGTCAGGCACACTTACCGGCCATGCAGCGGCCATCAGACGAGCGTTTGGCGCACGAAGCCGCGGCCCTCAAGTGCATCATCGAGGCCGCCGCTCGCGGCCTCACGGCGCACCTGGTCGCGCATGACAACGCTGATATCCAGCCCATTGCCATCGGCGGACGGCGCCGCCTCAACCTCGGCATTGCCACCCTCAGACCGGACGCTCAATCGAATATCCAGCGGCAAGGGCCCGGCCAGCATCGCGCCGGGTTGCATGTTTTGCACGCTGGTATCCTGAATAAATTCGATGATCGCCTTGCGTTCGCCCGCGGTGACGATTTCCTCACCGACGCGGCCGACCACCATCCGCTCATCCCGGCCCAGTCCCATGCCGAGCTGGCGCATCTCGCGAGGCGAGTTACCGATCACGCCGCCGCTATGCGCCTGCTGCACGGTGCCGGGGCCAAAGATCGATGGCACGCCGCTTGGATTGGTGCTGGATGAACCACCAAAGCTGCCCGCAATATTGCCAAACACACCCGCCAGAAACCCGCCAAGACCGCCGCCAGCACCCGCTTGCGCCTGCGCCATTGCCGCCTGGCGAACCACTGAAACGATCATCGCCAGGATAGCTGATTTCAGATCATCAATCGTGCGTATCCGGCCGCTCTCAATCCCGTCGAGAAGCGTCTCGGCGCGCGCCAGTGACCCGACCTCGCCGCGCGCCTCGCGCAGTTTTTGGGAGTAGAGCTCCAGCGCGGCCGTGGCCTCGTTGCGCTGCAACGCGCCTTGCGTGACCAGCTCATTTAACCGCGACTCCTCGCGCTGCAATAAGTCCGAATCAGACAGCGCCGCCTCACGTGATTTTTTCAAACCCTCACGGACCTGTTCAGCGGCTTTGTAGACGTCAGTTGACTCGGCCTCAGCCTGCGTGGCCAGGCCCAGCGCCTCGGTCAGCTCGCGCAGAGCCTCAGTGTACAGTTCAGCGTCCGCGCCAGCCTCACCAAACTTGCCGGAGGCGAGGTCGGCGTTGAGCTCGCGGATCGTTTGTTGGATGTTTTCTAGCGGCGTTTGTGCGCCCTCGATCACTAACAGCCAGCGCTTGGCCGCCTCGGCCGTGCCGTCCAGTTTCTCGCGATAAGTGGTCAAAACCGTATTGGCCTGATCCTGTGAGATCAGTCCTGCACCGACCAGGCGGTCGAGTTCGGCCTGCTTGATCGCCAGCGCCCCCGTCGCGTCACCCAGCTCAAGCGCAATCGCCGCGGCCTGGCGGCGCAGTGTCAGAAGGTCGCGCGCCGCGGTCGCCGCGTCTGCCTCGGCGCTAGCCAGGCGCGCGGTTTCTTCACGCTGTTCCGCCATCGCCGCGGTGCCCGCCTCGCGGGCTTGCGCCTCGATGATTAACCGCTCCACGATTGATTTGCGAGACTCGGCGGAATCGACCGCCTCATCAATCCTAAAAGCGCGGTCAGGGTCTGTGTTTCTCGCGGCGTTGGTTTGGTGAATGCTAAGCTCTCGGGTGACCTGCGTGAGGCGATCTGTCAGCTCATCAACCCCCAGCCCAGCCAGCTCGCGACGATAGTTCTCTGCCAAATTCTCCGCCGCCCTGGCAAACTGAACCTCGGCAACTCGGTTAAATTCTTCAAGATCCGAGAGAACCCCAGATCGGATTGAGGAGCCTGTCAACGCGCCGCTAGCACCAGGGCGACGCCGGATATCCCCACGACCGAGCGCGCGGCCACCATTTCGCGCAGCTATGATCCGTTGAGGATCAACCCCATCGAAGGATTCCAGCCGGTCGGCCAAAACATTAAGTCGGCCGTCATTGAACCTTGCTGAATTATCTGCCGCGTCTCGAAAGCTTGAGGCCATTTTACCCGCAGCACCCGCAAGATCGGCCATCACATTAGTTGCCGCCAGCGCCACCGGTGCGAAGTCGATAAAAGCCTGCTTGAGCTGTAGGTCCATCACTTCACCGGCGATGGCCATATTCGTCGATAGTTCCTGGCCCCGCGCAATCAAATCCTCATCCATCACCAGGCCGAGCGCTTTGCCCTTCTCGATCAGGCCATCAATCCCGCCCTCGGTGTTGAGTAGCACCCGTGACAGGTTCGCGCCGGCCTCACCGAACGCCGCGTACGCGATACGGTTGCGCTCGGTTTCGCTCTCGGCATCGCGCATCGCGTCGGTGACGGCGCGCAGGCGATCCTCATTATTATCCAGTGCCTCGAGCTGACGCAGCAATTCCTGATTGGTGTCTTTGAGGCGCGAGAATAGCTCGCCCGTGCCGAGCGACAATTGCGATTGGCGCTCCATAAGTGACTTCATGCCGGTTTCGAGAACACCGGACGCGACGCCCATCGCCTCGGCCTCCGCGGTCACCGCCTGGAACGTCTCAGCGCTAAGCCCCAGGGCCTCGGCTGAGTTGCCAATATCAGCGAAGGCGTCAGCCGCCTGAACCCCGATCCGAATCGCGGCGCCCAGGCCCAGCACCAGCGCGCCGATCCCGGCGGTCGCAGCGACCCCAGCGCCGCCCATTGCCTTGAGCGGACCCGCCGCAAACCCGGCCCGGTCGGCCAGATTATCAACCGACTTGGCTGCCTCTTTGCCAGCGCCGTCGAGCGCCTTCAGGGCGCGGGTGGATTTCTTGCCGCCCTTATCCAGCTTGTCGGCCATTTTCTTGCCGTCTTCGCCGATATCACGCAGGGCTTTTTTGACCGCTTCCTCACCCTTTGGGGTGAGACGCAGGGAGACCTCTTTCGTCGCCATTGGAAATTCCTTATTCTGCGGCCTTGCGGACCTCGGCCTCGACCTTTAGCCGCGCCATTTCCACCGCACGCAGACACGCGTGCAGCAGGTGTTTATCAATATCGGGATAGAGCGCCGCGGCGTGGCGCTGGGCGCTGGCATGGTCGAGACCCTGGGTCATGATGAACCCGCCGGACATGGTGGCCACAGCGATCTGCGACCACAGACCCGGCTGTTGCGCCAATTGCCACGCGACCTCACCCGCGCGGGTTTGCGGCGCGTTGGCTTTCATCGGGCAGACATAGCCGTCGCTTTTACGCGGCAGACCGGTCGCGCAGGCGCTGCCGGACTCGAAGCAGCCGTGACATTCTTCAAGGCCGCCGCCCCATTGCCATTCGGCGCGGCGGCTTAGGGCTTTCCCTCTTTAGCGGCCTGACGCGCCGGGGCCAAAGCCAGCACCATAAACGTGTCAGCATAGGTCGATCCGACCGAGGCGAGACCCGACAGCGGCTCAGCGCCGGGGCGGCGGGCCTGCATCAGCATCGCAATATGCCGGCGGTCCCATGGCGGCGCATCACCCTTGGCATCCTCAACCCCGCCCATCTGCTGACCAATCAGCAGCGCCAGCTCGACCGCGTACAAGATGTAGCCGATGCCTGAGAACAGCGACGCGTCACCATCGGCAATCGCCTGCGCCCAGTCCATGTGCTCGAGCGCATATTCGCTTGCCGCCATCTCGCCCTTGACGATCAGCGACACCCGCGCCCGCGCATTGGTTTCGGCCATGCCCTGGTCGGCGCCCGTTGCGGCGCGCATCAGAACCTTTACGCACTTTTTGCTGCGTGGTGACTTGCCCGGATCATCAAGATTTTTCCAGGCATATTCAGGCGACCCGCCAATCACCAGCATCAGGCGGCTCGGTTAACCAGCGTGATCGTCGCGGCAGGGTTGCCGCTATCCTGAAACGCCTGCACCGAGGCCGCGAAGGTTTGGCGCTGCGCGCCGCCAATCACCGGCGTGCGGCGCTCACCGACGCAGTACGGCATATCAACCACGAGCGAATATTGCGCGTCCAGCACGTAGCTGAACTGGCCGACAAACGGCGTGCCTTCAGGCCCCTGGAAATTGTCGATCACATCATTGGTGTTGAGACCATCAACGATGCGCATCGTAAGATCAGCGCGGATCAACGTGTCGCCAACTTCAAGTCCAACCGCTTTATTTTGACCATCGATCAGATCGGTCAGCTCGCCCTGGTTTGAATAATTGAACGTGCCGTCAACCAGCTCAGCCACCAGCGACCCGCCGATTGAGAAAGCCCCGAGCACGCCCGGCGCTTTCTTGTGCGCGATACCCACCGGCGAGGCGGTGGCGAAGGTCGGCTCGGTCACCACCAGCCCGACATCCGGGGTCAGAAACCCGAGCTGCATCTGGCGGTAACCGTCCTGCTTGGCTAGATTGAAGCTCATCGTGTTGAGATAGGCTGGCTGGATCAGCTTGAACTTGTCATCTGCAACCGGCAGGCTGAAGGCTGCGAGCTGCTGCGTGGTCAGGCCGGACGTGAACACCCGCGTCCATATTGACGGGGTGACGGAGATATCCTCGCTCGGTGCCGGGTCAGGCCCCATCAGCATCGGCAAGAAGAATTTCAGCTGATTGTAATCCAGCGGCACCGTCAGGCCGCCCGTGGCACGGTGGATCGCCGGGGCAGGCGCGGTCATGTCGCGGCCGTTCGCAGCGCCGTGGCAAATCACTTCGTCGGTGACAAAGCCCTCGCTGGCATTGAACGTCTCATCATAATAACAGAGCTGAGTGCCGCCCGTGATCGGGACGGTTTCGGTGTCGGCCGCATAGGCCCCGGTGATCGGGGACAAGCGGCCTTTGCGTGATGCAGCCATGGTTCAGGTTTCCTTGTTGAATGAACGGAGGTGGTCGCCGCTTAGGCGTTGAGGTGAACAATCCGCGAGCCCGCCATGCGGACTTGCTTTTGTGTCGCGATCTTGGCGATCTCGGCATCAACCAGCGTCTTGACCGCATCCGGCTCGACCGTGACGATGCGCTGCGCGATGATGCCGTTGACCGGTTTGAGCAAAAGCAGGTGCACCGGCTTTGGTGCCACCTTCTTTTCATCCGGCACCGCGGCTTTGGCATCTGGTTTTTCGTCTGGTTTTTCGGTAAGCGTGGGCATCTCAGCCTCCTGATTTTGGTTTGATTTTGGGTGAGGTGGTGGGCGCTTAAGCGTTACCGACGGTGACGCTAAACGCGGTGACGGTGAATTGCTGAAGCGCCGCAAACACAATATTATCCACGGTCATCACGCCGCCGCCGCCCGTTGCTGTCACTTCGCCTTGCAGGACGCAGGTCACGCCATCGGCCTTATACAGTCGAAAGTGGCCCGCATTGCCGCCAGCGTCGGCCGAGGCATCCTCCCATGTGCCAAGCTTTGCGACCACGCCGTTCGCCGGCACGGCCATCCAGTCAGTTGGCAGGTTGAGCGTTGCGAGAACCGTGCCCGCGTCCACGGCGGCGCAGTCGGCAGGCTGGGCGCCGGTCCTCATTTTGATGATCGCATCGATGCCGGCAATCGCCTCGAGCTGGGCCGCTATCGCATTGCGCAATTCTACAGAATATTGAAGGGCCATGATAGCCTCCTTTGGTGGGGTTAGGGTTTGAAAGTGGCGGCGGGTTAGGCGGCGTCGAAGGCCGCGGTCAGGGACCGTGCTTGCGTGCCGCCAGACGATCCGCCCCAGGCAGCCGGGTCTTCTGACGCCGCGCTGGCGACGTTTTTGAAGGCCACGGACAGGGTTTGCTTTTCGCCGCTCGAATCTATAATTTGGTTGATTAGCGTGTAGCCAGCAGGTGGTGTGATTGCTTCCTCCTTTCGAATAACCCCGAGAGACAAAACAAGACTGTCGGCGCTTGGCGGGGTGATGGCGGGGCCATCCAGTGGAATCGAGCCGTCATTATATAGCCGCAGCGCAGTATCGGTAATTTCCGGTAGGCCGCTACCATCCAGGGACGAAGCCAGTTGTGACAATTCAAGCCCGCGCACCGCAAAGCAAATGCTGGCCGCCTTGCCATTATTCTCATTCGCGATTGTTTGGCTGGTGATGTTTGAAGCGTCCACAATCCGGTAAGCAACACTCAGACTCTTTTGCGAGTTGCCGGTTGAAAACAGCTTCGTAAAGCCATGCGTCGCCACCGCGGTCATATCAGGTGAGGCGACGCCAAAGCCGCCGCTGGTCATGAAGAATATTACGTCATCGACGGCGAGGTCCTCCGCTGCCCAATCGATATTGCCGCCGCCCTTCAGGGTCAAAGACCACGGGACACTCGCGCCGGTTGACGCTGGCGGGGTCAAGACGCCCGCTGCGGTCATCACCGCATCATCGGCAGTGCCAGAGACTGCGCCCGATACGATCAGATCGCCAGCCGCCAACAGGGTCGCATCCTCGGCAATCACCGAGACCACGCCCGCGATGGCCAGCTCGCCGGTTGGTGACGCCGCCGCATCCTCGGCCTGGACGGACACAGCGCCGCTAATCTCAAGCGCCCCGGCGGCGCTCATCACCGCGTCATCCGCGATCACGCTCACAATGCCCGAGGCGGTTGCCTGCATGGCACCGGCCGCAAGCATCACCGCATCATCAGCCTGAACAGAAACGCTAGCCGCCAGCGCCAGCGTACCCGCCGCCAGCAAAGTCGCATCCTCGGCCTGCATCGAAACGCTGGCAACAACCGCAAGCGCCCCAGATGCGGTCATCACCGCATCATCGGCAATCGCCGAGACCACGCCCGCAATGACCAGCTCTCCGGTTGGTGACGCCGCCGCATCATCCGCGACCACCGAAACCGTGCCTGTATTTTTGACCGTACCGGTGGCAAGCGACACCGCATCATCCGCTATGATCGTCACCGCGCCCACAATTGCCAGCACGCCAGCACCCGCGGCGGTCGCATCCTGCGCGATGATCGAAGCCGACCCCGCGCCAGGAATGCTGATCACGCCTGCGGCGGTCATCACCGCATCGTCGGCCGTGATGGTAAGCGTACCGCTCAAGGCCAGCAGGCCCGTGGCGGTCAGGATGGCGTCATCGGCCTGCGTCCCGGCGGCACCCGTCAGCGGCGGTGCCACACTGGCACCCGCGCCCGTGGCGGCCGCATCCTCGGCAACCAGAACACCAACGCCGCGAATAAGCAGCGCGCCTGCTGCGGTCATCACCGCATCATCGGCCGTGACATTCACGCCGTCGCCCAGCGAGACGCCAAACAATGACTCGGCGCTCATGTTTAAAACCAGCCGAATGTGGAAACCTGCAACGCCCGGTGTCGCGTCCTGCGCCACGCCTGAGCGCCGTGACGCCTCAATATCAATCCCCGCGCACAGACCGCCGAGAGTGCGCTCACGCGGCTCGCCAGGGCCAGGGCGCGGCATCAGCGCATCAAGCACCGCCGCGCGCGCCAGGTCCAGCGCCGTCTCGCGGGCCAGATCGTCAGGCTCATTGACCAGAAACTCAAGCGTCAGGGCTTGGTCGAATTCAATCTCAGGTCGCTGATCGCTTGCCGTATGACCGATCTGGTTTGGGTTGCCGTCCAGCACATTGGCAACCACTTGCCCCGCCGCGCCGCCGGTCGCATCACGCCAGAGCGCCAGGCGGCCGCGATTGCGATACACGCTGGCGGGCCATCCGGGCACGCCCTCAAGCCGGGTCCTGACAGCCTCAAGTGCAAGCGCGGTTGAGAGAGCCACTGCCTATGCCGCCGCCTCATGGTCGGCGCCAAGCGCCTCGGCCGTCACCAAAAAGGACAGTCGCAACCGAAACCCGGAAACGCCGGGCACGGCATCCATCGCAACGCCCTCGCGATTAGCGCCCTCGATTGTCAGCCCGTCACAGATCCCGCCGAGAAACAGATCGCGGCCCTGCGGCGAGCCATCGACCGGGCACAGCGCATCAAGCACAGACCCCTCGGCGCGCTCAAGCGCGGCCTCGCGGGCACCGTCATCGAGCGGCTGGTTAAACAGAAAGTCGACCGTGCAGGCTTGGCGATACTCGGCCACCGGGTCACCGTGCGCAACCAGCTCATCGACCAGATCAGCATCGCCGTCGAGCAGGTTCGCCGCCGAGGTGCCAGACACATCGCCTATGACATCCTCCCATAGCGCTAGGCGCGCGCGGTTGCGGTGGATAATCGCGGGCCATCCGGGCGCGCCAGCCAGGCGGCCGCGGATCGTGTCAAAGATTGTCGAAACAGAAACCGTCATCAAAAATCCGCCAGGGTTATGTTGAGGGCGCGCAGCAAATGTTGCGGAAAGCGACGCTCAATATTGTTGAAAATGTCCTGCACGTTCAAACGCTTTTGCAGGGTCACCGACTCAACCAGAAAGAACAGCGGGATCATCCCGGTATTCTTGCGGCGCTTGCCGGTCTTGGTGCGCGCGCGGTGTGAGATGCGGCCAGATTTGCTGATGCCACCAGACATCAAAACGATCATCGCGGGGCGGTCGCCATTGGCTGGAATGATCTCAAGGTTTTCCTCACCGAACATTTCATAGGCGATTTGCACCTTGGATTTAGAGCTGCCATTTCGGCGCTTTGGCATCCGCTGCTGAAAGTAGGGTAGGGGCACCGCCATCAGCTTGCCGTCCGCGCTGATCTCACCGCCCTCATCAAACGCGGTGACAATCGCATCGGCTTTTGAGTACAGAATCGCGGTTGGCTTATAGGTCAGCTTTGACTTGTTTTTCGGAAACACGATCTTGCGCCAGGTCTTTGGCGAGAGATTTGGCAGGCCATCTTGCAGGTCCCGGCGCAGATCACCCAGGCCCTCATCGGCGGCATCCTCAACCGCGGCGCGCAACGCAACAAGCGTGCCGTACGTGACGCCTTGTTTCCATTCCTCGAGCTGGCCGCCAAGGGCCAGACTTATCTCAAAACCACTCACGGCTTGACGATACCGCAGACCGCCAGCCACTCGGCGCGGTCGCGGCCGATCAGTGTCGTCGGCTCCTTGATAATGTAGCGCACGCCGGTCGTGATGTTGAGAATATGCTGGCCCTCATCCGGCGCGGGGATCTCAGACACCCGGCCCTTCAGCGCATATTCCTCATGTTTGGGATTGATCGTCATACCGGGAAACTCGAGCCCCGCCTCATCACCGCGCATACGCAATCGAAAGCCGGGCAGTCCGCTGCCCGCAAGGGCAGCGGCATCGGCCAACACTTCCGCATCGTCCGCCATCAGCGGATCGGCATAGTGCGCGTCAAGAACCAGGGCGGAGAGGCGGGGCATTGGCCTGGCTTATTCGCCGTCTGTTTTGGCGGCAGCGGCGGCCTCGGCCTCGGTGTCGGCCGTGTCGGCCTCCGCCAGCTCACGGGCCATTTCTTGCTCAGCCGCCGCGACCAGCTCAGGATTAACCGACCGGACTTTTTCAATCAAGGCATCGCGGGTGGCTATATCAGCCAGGTGATCCGTGGCGACCCGATCAGCATCGGTGACGGTCTGCTCTGCAATCGCCTCGGCCGCCCGCTCGACCGCTTCAGCGCGCTCGTTCGCGGCGTTGACCGCGGCCTCGAGCGCCGCAACTTTCTTATCCTCGCCGCCAGGTGCGGCCGGGACGGCCATCGCGGCCTCATATTCATCCGCGGCGAGCAGCGTAGCGCCCTGTTTCTTGATCGCGGTCCGCTCTGCTGCGGTCAGCGTGAGACGGGCACCAACGCCAACCTCAACTTGCGTGCCGTGGCTGTCGGTCACGGTTGCCCCACCGGCGGTAATGATAAAGGCTGCTGCCGGGGCAGCTCTGGTTTCACTGGCCATTGGTCAGCTCCTAATATGTTTATGGATTTGGGATCGCCCCGCCCAGATCGGACGGGGCGACAAGTGCGCCAATTACTGCTTGATCAGCTCAACCAGGCATGCCGGACGGCGAAACACTGACAGCGGCGCTGACTGTGTTTTGAGCTCAACGCCCGTGCCATGTTTGAGCATTTCCTGCGTGACGTAAATATCCACGCCGGACTCATTGGCCATGTCGATTGTATCGGCCGGACCGAAATAGGTCTGGTAGGCATCTCGCGTTCCAACCGGCAGCGCATGACCAAAACCATCCGCAACCAGCTGCGCCTGAGATGAATCGTACAGCGTCACCGAGGCGTCATACTCTCGAAAGGTCAGACCGCCAAAGGTGAACACGCGGCCATATGTCGAAAATTCAGGCTGCGCGAGCTGGTTGGCGTTCTGCCAGTTAACGTAGAATTTCTCAACATTGGCATGACTCACCAGATCATCGAAAAAGTCACGTGAGACCAGAACCTCAACCCCCGACATGATCTCGCCTTTGAGATTGTCGCGGATATGTTTGATCACTTCGTTGCACTTTTCACGCACATTCGTCGTTACAACATCAAGCTGGAAATTGATTTGCTTTTTGGTGACGGCGAAGGCGGTGAAGACGTTTAACAGGGTCGACCCCGCACCGTCCAATAGCAGGCCTTTCAGCGCGCCGAGGCGGATATATTCCAGCGTCATGTCATGTTCGGCGCGGCGCTTTTCCATGTGCTCAGCGAGGGATTGCTCCATCGTTTTGGGCTGGATCGTGCGATTGGCTTTTGAGTGCCAGTCTTGAATATCCGCCGCGGTCAAAGTCTTTTGAACCGGGAAGAAGGGCAGTCCGATAAAGTGCGACTTTTCCGTATCTGGCGCCGTCACCGCGGCCTGGCCGCCGCGTGGCATGTTCGGTAAGATGCGGATTTCGTTGCCTGTAATCGCAATCTCGATCGCGGTTGTCGCAACGCCCTCAGCCGGGGACCATCCAAGCTCTTCGACCAAGCCATAAGTGTTGTCGATCTGGTTGATCGTTTCGGTGAGCTGAACATCCGTAAATGCCCAATTCGTCATATCAAAAGGCATGATAGCCTCCTATCTTTGAATTAAAATTATGGGACCCGCCCCCGCCCTCGAGGCGGCGGCGGGGGAGGGGTTAGGCGGTGAAGATGTACCGGCCGAGCAGTGAGGCGATACCTGCCGCACGATTCGGTGCACTGATGCCTGCCTTGAAGATCAGCCCCTCATCGCGCAGCGTGGCGTGATATCGGATCACTGAAATCTCAGCGTCGGCGGCGGCGGGGACGGTGACGTTATCAACCGCGACCGCCCAGGCAGCTTGCGATCCATCGACCGCAGCTGCGTCGTGCTCGATGTATTTTCCGCTCGCGGTGATCTTACCGAGCACCGTGCCGACTTTAATGCGGCGCACGGTGCCGCTGGTCAGCGCTGTGACGGTTTCGCGAGACAGACCAGGCTCCGGCTCAAAGACGATAATGTCGTCGGGAAGCGGGTCGCGGGTTTCAGTACCAAGGTGCAATGACATTGGTTTACTCCTGTTTTGATTTATGGGTTTGTTGACCGGTGATCAGGCCAAGCCGCAGCGCCTAAGCGCGGCGGCGTTTGCGAGATTTATTATTCACCGCCTCAACTGCGGCATTGAGGGCCTTGGATGCCGAGGGCGCTGTTGCCCCGGCGCGAGAGCGATTGAGCGGCGTATCCTGGCGATCAGTGGCGCGATCCGTGCGCGCACCGGCTTTAAGAATGCGCTTGGCAGCCTTCAGCTTGACGCCAGCTTTAGCGAGCTCGGTCGCCTGGGCCTTGCGGCCTTTGGCTTCCGGCAAGGATTGGAAAGCAGCAATTCGCATCTGCGTTTCTTCTTCCTTGTCTTCGGCGTCGATTTCCTCTTCGTCGCCCTCGGCATCGAGCTCTTCCTCGTCACCTTCAGCGTCGACTTCCTCTTCGTCGCCCTCGGCATCGAGCTCTTCCTCGTCACCTTCAGCGTCGATTTCCTCTTCGTCGCCCTCGGCATCGAGTTCATCTTCCTCGTCACCTTCAGCGTCGATTTCCTCTTCGTCGCCCTCGGCATCGAGTTCATCTTCCTCGGCAACGGTTTCTTCCTCGTCATCATCAAGCGCTTTGATCTGCGCGTTGAGTCGACCTCGGCGCTTTTTCAGGATGGCCACCAGGGCCTTTTTAGTAGGTGCGGTCATGGTAAAAACCTTTCTCTCCGCTGGTGTGGGTTGAGGCCTCTCAGGCCTCGTTACCCGGCGCACCAACGGCGCCGGAGCTCTGGTCAACAAGCGCCGCAAATGCGGCTTGCTCGCTGAGAATTTGGTCACAAAGATTGAGCGCCAGACCCGAAACACTCGGATCATCATGCTCGGCGGCGTACCAGCGCGCCTGCATGTCCACGATGGTCTCGATCTCAAGCTCGGGGCGGCCGATATTGACCGCCGTGATGAACGCGCTCGCGGCCTGGTCCACGAAGCTTTGTAAATGTTCTTGTGCCGCGTCGGAGAGCGGCTTGAAGCTCGCGCCATCTGTCTTGTTTTCGCCCGATTCAATCGGGGTCACGCGGATGCCCTCGCGCTTCAGCCACTCTGAGCCCTCGGTGTGAATGATGCAGGCCCCGATAGAGCCGATCAGGCCCGTGCTCGGTGCAACAATCCATTCACACTGAGACGCGATCCAGTAGGCCGCGCTGCACGCCATGTCGGCATAGGCCCATATCGTCTTATCCGCCATGCGGATGGTCTCGCTAAGCGTGTTGATCCCATCATGCACGACGCCGCCAGGACTATCGAGGTGTAGGAAGATCGCGTTGACCCGCGCATCGTCGAGCGCCAGCTTGATCGCCGCCTCAATCGTGTCATAGCCGTGGATATAGTTTCCACAATACCAATAGCCTTTGGCCGGGATCGCGTCATTGACGCTGATCGTAGCAACGCCGTCCTTCAGCGCCATACCATAGTCCAGCGCCTCATCAGGCTCGCCCAGCCAGATCGGCGCATACGCCTCTGGATGCTGCGGATGCTCATGGGTCCCTCGCACATAACCATCGTCGCCCGGCAAGGCCTGGCGCGCGCGGCGCAAGAAAGCTGAGACGCGGCCAGGCGAACGCAAGGCGGTCGGGTCGGCTTGCAATATTCGCTGCACAACTTCCTCGGCGTGCGATTGCGAGAGCAAAACCGGCACAGTGTTGGTGTTGCGCGCCAAAAGCGCGCTCAGGTCATGTGACATATTTGGTGTTTCCTATTCCTGCGGATCGCCGTGGATGGCACCAGCAGCGTAAAGGTCAGCAAGCTTAAGCCCGCGATCTTCGGCCAGTTTCTTGTCAATCGCGATCTGGTCGAGGGTTTCCTCGAAATTCTCACCGCGCTCGGCGGCGATAGCTGAGCGTGACTTGAAACCCGCCTCGACATCAATCAGCGCGCCTTGCGCCTCTTTGACCGGATCAACCGTGCCGCGCCCTGGGCCGATAAAGCTGCCCGCCATGTAGGCTTGCACATTGTCCTCGAATGAAGGGAAGCCTTCAGGCTCAATCAGTATCCCCCGTTCGAAGCTTTCCATAATCAATCCAGTCAGGATCGGCACCAGCGTGTCGCTCTCAAATTCAAAGCGCTCGCCCGTGATGGTACGCCAGGCATCCAGCAGCCCGCCGCGATAAGAGGAATAATTGACCCCCTCGAGATTGCCCGAAAAGCTTGGATAATCCATGCCGAGCGCCGCCGCCATGCCTTGATCCATTGTCTGCACGAAGCTATCAAAGCCAGCTGTGTTGCGCGCGGAGTTGTTAATCTCAATCGTGTCGCCTGGCGGCATAACAAGCATCTCATTATCGCCGACCGTCATGCTCTCGGGTAGCATGCTCAAGCGTGTATCCTGCCAGCTTTGCGTGCCCTTGCCCAAGTCAAACGCGTCAATCCCGAGCGCCTCGCTGATCGCGACCGGATCAAAGTTTGACTTAACAAACGCGGTCAGCAGCGCGTTGATAATTGCCGCGCCGAGCTCAGCCTCGCTAAATCGCTGCACGTCACGAAAGGCCAGCAGGATCGAGGCGAACGCCGATATCCCGCGAACCTGTTCAGACCGTGTGGCGCTAAAACCATGAATGACACGCGGCCAGCCATGCTCATCGGTGCGCGGAATATATGACCAGGTGTACGTGTTGATACCCAGCGACGGATCGTTCGGGTGATAGTCGCGGAAATGGTAACCAATTGCCTCGCCATCCTGGTTAAACTCGACACCCTGGCGCATCAGCTCGCGGTCGCTTTGATCGTTTGGGTTAGACAGCCGCTCAGGATCGACAAGCTGCACGCACGTCGCGTAGCGCGCGTCGCGATCCGGGCGCCAGCGCACGATTGCTGTGTTCTCGCCTGCGGTAAATCTGTCGGCATACAGGACGCGCTGAAGCTGTCCCCATGTCAAATCCCGGCCGAGATCGCATTCGGGCCGGTAACCGCTGCCCCAGCGCTTTATCTCGCGCTCGATCTCGCGGCCGAAACTCAAGGCATCCAACGGTGCCACGCCGAGCAGCGATGCATCGGGGACCGACTGAAACCGCAAACCATTGCCGACAACCCGCTCAATTTGCTTGAGCTCAGCGCCGCGCGCCTTGCCATTATTGCGGACAAGGTCGCGGGCACGGGCCGACAGGATGCGGCGGGCACCAATTGTCTCGCCGCTAGCGGACATCGACCCGGTTGACCATGTGCGGGTTTGCTGGCGATTGCTACCAGCGCCCTCAAACCCGCTGCCAGACCCAAACAGGGCACCGGCGCGAAGCGGGCGGCCATTGGTATCAATCAAAGTTGGAACACTCATTAGTAAGCCTTCCTCATTCGGCCGTAGCCGCTCGGTCTGTTCTGGCAGCGCGCCAGTTGCATGCGCGTGCGGCCCTCAAGATTGTTCAGAAATTTCTCGCGCTCGGCCTCAGCCTGCGCATAGCCAACCTGCTCGCCGTCCGCTTGCAGGCTGACAACCCGCGCGCCGGTTGCAAGCTTCATCCGCTCATCGTCGATATCGAGCAGGCGCTGTTCCAGTTTTGCGATATATTCAGGTGAGCACAGAATCATACCTTGGCCCCTCCGCTCTTGCCGCGATTGGCCTCGCGGTATGTCTTGACCCAATCAGGGGTGCCCTTTTTGGTGCCTGGATTGTGAACCTGCTTGACCACCTCTTGCGCCGTGGTTTCCGGCGCGGCGTGACCGTTGCCAGCCCAAAGCACATCCATCGGGGCATCCTCGATATCTGGGCGATAGCGCTGCTCGGCAATCGCCGTCCAGGCATCGCGGTCCATGCGGTCGAGGCCGAACATGGTTGCGACGGCAAAGCTGTAGACTGCCAAATCAAGATGCTCGTTCGGCGCGCCGCGTGGTTTGTCCCACACGAAGGTGCGGTTGCGCCCCTGCGTGACCGGGATCAGGTACTCGATGGTCATCTGTTTGATGATCCATTCGGGTGTCTCGGGCGGAAAGAAGATCGCGCCAGGCTCGCGCCGGCCGGTCTCGATCGAGGCAAGGCCCTGATTGATCCCATAATAGACTCGCTTTTTCAGATTGTGCCCGCCGACATGGAAGAGCGGAATTGAACGCTGGCGACCGCCCTTAACTTTGACGCGATTGTTCGCCGCCGCGATTGGCATCGCTTCTTGCTTGTTAGACCCCTTCAAAGCGATCAGGCCAACATCGCGCGCGACCGCCGAGTAAACGTGGCTGGTGTGCGCGCCGCCCGTATCGACGCCGAACTTGTCATGACTCAAATCAACCGTGCGTGCGCCAGGCCAGACCTTGTTGCGATAGGCGCTGGCGGCGGCCCAGGCCTTCGCGCTTTCGGGCACTTCCTCAATCGTGTGCCAATCGATCAGCGCCGCGTTAATTGCCGGGCGGCCAGGCGATGCCTCGCCATATTCAGCCGGACCAAAGGCCCAGGTTGCGCAGTCAAGCCGGTCGATCTGCGTATCAATCGCGCCCGCAAGCATGCTTGCCCAGGCCGGGATTTCGCCGCGGCGAAGCTGCGCGATCTTGTTATAAGCGGGCAGGGCAATCGCCTCGACAATCTGCTCAAGCTTGGGGCGATCCATCGCCGGCTCATAGGGCAGCGCCAGAACCTGCTGATAGAACGCAACCAATTTGTCAGGGTCGGCCTTGGTCGACTGCCACTCGGCCCAGATATCCGACCAGTTTGAAAACGGGCTTTGACCCTGCCAGATATGGAAGCTGACATGACGCCCATCGGCGGGCCGGGCGCGCCAGTGGCGCAGCTCATCGGCGGGAATGACGGCCGGCGTTTGCGGATTGGATTCGCGCGTGGCGCGATAGGTCCTGATCCAGATACCGCCGCTGAAGGCGCGCCAATTGTCCGGCCACTCGGCGGGCGGCGACGTGGCCAGCGGATGCTCAACCAGCATCGCCGACAGATCCACGCGCTCGACAACTCCGCCGCAACAGGGCTGAACAAAGTGCGGCGTTTCGGTGGTGCCATCCTCGCGCGTATTGCCGGCGCGCATGGCCTCAAAAACCAGCTCGCTATAATCGCCGCACTGGCCGCAAGGTGTATAGTATCGGCGCTGGTCGCCAGCCTCAAACTCATCAGTGCTGCGGCAATTGCCAATTTCGTGCGTGGTCGACGTGCCGATCTCTTTGGCCTCGTCGCCCCACGTGAACAGGCGCTTGCGGATTTGTTCAATCGCATGGCCCCGCCCGCCCGTATCCTGCGGAAAGGACGCGACCTCTTCGAGCACGGCCAAGCCGGCGGTCGAGGATTGCAGCGCATTCTCGGTCTGGGCCGAGACAATCTTGAGATAGCCGCCGCGCGATCTGAAGCGCTTGAATGTGTTGGTCGAGCCCTCCTCAGACTTGCCACGGGTCGGCAGGATCGCCAGGCTTAACACCTCGGTGGCGTCAACCATTGGCTGGAATTGTTCGCGGTTAAACGCCAGCGCCTTATCGCCAGACGGCGCCACCAGAATGATTCCGCGAGGCTGTGTGTCGATGCAGTGCCCCATCGCATTGTTGCTGCATTGGGTCTTGCCAACCTGCGCACCGGCGCGAAAGAACACGCGGCGGGCCGGGTGATCAACGCCCATCGCGTCCATCACCTCGCGCGTGTATGAGACGCGATCCGTGCGCCAGCGACCAGGGAAGCGCGCACCGGACTCGGCCGATATGTAGCGATACTTGTCGGCCCACTGGCTAACCGTCAGGTCAGGTGCGGGCGCGGCCGTGGCAGCAAAGGCCGACCAAACGACAGCAGCGCCAAAAGCCAACGTGGGGAAACGCGGGTTGAAGATCATCGAACATCCTTGGAAATATGCGGGGTGCAGGCGGGCGGCACAGACCACCCCATCGCACCCCTAACCACCCGATCACGGCGAGATGATTGGTGGTATTTGAATTTGATCATCAGTCGAGCGGGACGGCACGCACGGAAACTCCAAACCGTCAAGCCGAGATGGCCTCAACCTTTGCCAACCCATCCGGGGCTCGGCCGCCGCGCCGCCATCGGTGCGCGAGCTGGGCCAGGCCCATCAATCGATTGCCGACCTGCGCGCGATCATCACCGCTAAGGCCCGCGGCGCTGGTCACCGCCTCTTCATAGAACCGCGTCTGCATCTCGCGAGACATGGCTTTCATCGCCCGTTTGACCATGTGGCGACCCTCATTACCCAGCTTCAGATCACGTACCAACCCATCAGCTCCTGAGTTCAGCGCGCCAGACTCCGCCTCGCGCAGAGCGGCCCAGGTCGCAGCAATGCCAGCCTCGACTTCAGCCATCAAAACGAGATTGCTGCGCTCTTTTTCCAGCGCAATCTGCGCCAACGCGGCCTCGGCCTCGCGCTTGCGAAACACCGGGTCCTCGCGCCGCTCACTCAGGCTCGGCAGGCGAGGGGGTTCAGCTTCAGTTTTGGCAACGGGCGTGGGCGGCAGGCCTTCGCCCTTCATGATCCGCCGCATTCCATTCGCGCCGCGATGCTGATGCACCTGGTCGAAGTTTACCAGCGGCCGCTTTTCAGTGCCGCCAATTTTCAAGCTGTGTGAATCGCAATATTCACTGAGCGACTGACGGGCGACGGAATCCCCCGCCTCGCCCAGGAGGTGCGCGCACTTCGTAATTGAGATCAGTTTCGATTTATTGGCCATGACCTCAAACAAATGCTATAACCGCAGGGGAAAGCGCAGGGCTTTCAAATTTGCCCCCAAAATAAAACCACCCGCGCGCTTCGCTTGCCCGCATAGTGTATGCGCTGAGAAGGACCCGCTGGCGGTGGTGGATTGTGAGACGGCATAAGAAACCCACCAGAACCTGTTAGGGTCGGCGGGTCTCTAGGTGCATTTCTCACCATAACTCAACCGACTACCCACTCACCCCCTGAGTGTCAACCTAGTTTTCCGTAAAAAGTCCGTTGGCGGTATAGTGCCGCTCGAGCAGTTCCCCCGCCGCCATTAGCAATGCAGACGCAGCCGTACGCTTCGACTCTGTTTCTTTTTGCGGCACATCAACCGCGCCCAAATCCAGCCCCTGCACCATCACCGCCTCAACCGTCCCCGCCAGTCGCCGCCCGATCAGCGCTTTCGCATCGAGATACCGCCGCCACGCCTCCGCCGTCTGCCCAGCCCGTCCGCGCGCGCCGCCCACGCCCAGCCCGCCCTCAACCCGTTCGCGCAGCTCGCCCGGTCCAGACGGCCCCATGCAGCACCCGAGCTCAAAGTCATCCGCGAACAGCTTCAGCGCCGCCGCCTCACGCCCTGACAGCCAGCCGCGCTGCACCATGCCCCGAACCGCTGCCGGCAGGTCCCCGGTCAGGCGCGCATGCCGAGGCTTGGTGCGCGAGCGAACCGAATTGGATGCCACCGCCTGGGTGCGCAGATGCCCGGCGCTCGGCCCTTCCGAGAGCCCCGCCGCGCCGATAGGCGAGGCGACCTTATCGGCCCCCCGGCGGGCCTTGGCCTTGTCGCGCTTGGCCCGCTTGACCGCATAGATCGCCCGATCCGTGGCACGCCGCCGCTCGGCCATCGCGGCGCGAACATCCCCGGCAAAGCGATGCCCGGCAAACATCGGCCCGAACGCCAGACAGGCCTGACCGACACTTGCCACAGGCGCCGGATCATCCTGCGAAACATCCGCCGCAGGCAGACCGAGACAGCGCACCACGGCCGCCTCAACCGCCACCGTCGCCCGCGCAAACCGCTCACCGGCAGCGCGCAGCAAAACCAGCTCCGCGCCCGCGCCCTCGGCCTTGGCCGCCTCGCGTTCGGTCAGGCTCAGCGCGTCAACCTTGCGGCCCGGCTGGCGTGCGCGGGTTTTTCTAGCGGCTGCCATCGGCTGTGCCTCCGGTTTCCTGCGCGGCCGGGCCGCTATTTAGCGGGTCGCCCGCCGCCGCTTCGCTTGGCGATGGACCGGGCTGAGAGCTCGGTGACCTGCACGACTCGCCAGAAGCTGCGCCACATTTTGGGCACTCGCCATTATCGCCGTGGCAATAATTGGTTTGCTCCCGACAAGGATATCCAGCGTCCTCCGTTTCAGCTATCGGAGGGTCACCCTCAACCTCATCACCCTGATCCGGCTCAGCCAGGATCGCCGCCTGCGCCATGTCGTAAAAGTTCCGCATGCCCCGTCCGTGATATTTCACACCGCGCTGGCCAGCCAGTGCCAATTCCAGACAGCCCGCCCAGCCATCGGTCGCGCGCCGCAGGTCGAGGCGATGATTATTGCTGAACCGGTCGAGGTCCAATCGCGAGCTAAATTCGACCCGCATGTGCTCGGCTGAAAATTCGGTCACCGTCACCCCGTCGCCGAGCCAGGTGATCGCCGCGGCGAGATTTTCATTTTCGAAAAGCACTTCACCAAGATTTTTCCAAACGGCTCGCGCGCCTACCCGCGCTATAGAATAACCTATAGAATCTAGTATAAAGAGTTTTTTGGCCCAAATGACCCCCTTAGCCTGCTCAAATGACCCCCTTAGCTCTGAAATGACCCCCTTATTTTCACCCCCGCTAAGGGGGTCATAATGACCCCCTTTTTCAGCCAGTTCAGGGTCTGAAATCTCGATCAGATGGCGCAATTTCATGGCCAGTTTTTCATGCCCCTCAGAGGCCACTTTATCGGCCGCCAGCGTGACCAGATTTCGCACATTTTCCTCGCTCGCCGGGCACCCGATCAGACCCGCCTCATCCAGCGCGCGGGCCATCCCGGCAAACACCGCCCGGCGGGCCTGTTTGCAGGCAAATCCCGCCGTCTCAACCCGGCTCAAAAAATGCAGCCGATAGACGTTTGTGCTGGTCGGTCCCTTGCCGCCCTTGCCGATTATTTCCAGTAATCCCTCCTTCAAAAGGTCGCGCATGATGCGCTTGACCTGCGCCTCGGTGACCCGCGACAGGCTGACAATCGTCTGGCGCGAAATGGTCACCTCATCGGGCTTCAGGGCGTTCGGGTCATTGCGATCCGGGTCACAAAGATAGTGCGCCAGGGCCTGCAAAACCATGTAGCGCCCACCCTTTTCCATACCGCTTTCGAACAGGGCGGATACCGCAGAATTAGACATGAGGCGTGCGCACCTTTGGCGCTATAAGCTGGTTCCGCGCTCGCGCTTCGCGCGGCGCATGGTTCGATGTGGTCCGGCGATTGGTCCAGTGGATCAATCGCAGCATCGGACGGCTGAGGGCGCCTTCACATAAACCCCGCTCATC
Organism: Henriciella sp.; assembly: GCA_021776655.1. Lineage (GTDB taxonomy): Bacteria > Pseudomonadota > Alphaproteobacteria > Caulobacterales > Hyphomonadaceae > Henriciella. The sequence goes on from JAJFFK010000009.1 coordinate 145,454, forward strand.
CCGTGCTTGACACGGGACCTCCCGCGGCGCTTCCGCACCATAAACCTGTCTCATCATTCCGCCTCAACACTTTCGAAATTAAAGTTACATCACCCGTGTGGCCGTCTGACGCGGCATAAAATAATCAATCAAAACAAACCCTCCCGCGACAAAGTGCGGGCGACGGCTTAAGGCCCTTGCGGCATTTTCAAGCGCTTTCTTTCCAGTATTCAGAAAACATATCCGGGCGGGTGGCGGCCAAAGCGTCGCCGCAGGCCGGGTTGATCCACAAGCTTTCCGTGCGCGGCCTTGCACCATCCGCGAGGGCGGCGCGGTCAACTCTGCGCCACCCCACCAAGCCGTCATCATACATGCCGCACCGATAGCCCGACAGGATAACCATGCCCGACATACCCCCGAGAGCGGCGATCAGCGCGTTATGATCATCATCGCTCAGCTCGTGACGGTAATTCTTACGTGACGCGCGGGCACGGGTGGCGTGGACATAAGGCGGATCAACATAGTGCAGCGTGTCGACGGTATCATGCTGAGCCATACACGCCACCGCGTCGCGATTCTCGATCACCACGCCAGCGAGGCGCGTGATCAGCTCGGTGTGTGCCTTTGGCAGGCTCGCCCAGTCTCCGGCCGGGCCTTTACCGCTGCGGTTTGAACTAGCCCTAAAACCGGTCTTGACGGCATCATTACAGCCATCCGATCCGAACCCCATGAATGACCGAATAAGCAATCGCCGCGCCCGTTCAATTGGATCCGTCGCCACTTCATAAGCCAGATCAAACTCATCGCGCGAGAACGGTGTGAAGGTCAAGCGACGCAAAAGCTCAGCCTCCAAGTCACGGTCCTGCAACAGCCTGAAAAAACTGACAATCTCCCCGTCCAAATCATTGTAGACCTCATCATGCGAGCGCGGCTTGCGAAGCAAAACCGATGCGGCACCACCAAACGGCTCAACATAGACACGATGGTCTGGAAAATGCTCAATAATCCACGGCGCCAGCAACCACTTGCCACCATGATAGCGAAGCGCTGGACGGGTGATGGTCATTCCGTCACCGCTTGTCTCTGCGCATACGGACCGGGCGCGCTGCCCGACCATGCTCCGGCCTCATATGTCGACATGCAGATAGAATGCGCATCGTGCAGGTCTGCGTGGATACCATTCAGAACACTCGCACCCTGTTTTTTGAATAGTTTTGTGACCCGCTCAATATTCCTGTCATAGACCGCGCTGACCGCAGGGAGGAGCCATAGAAGATGTGTCGGGGTCGGCACACCGTTCGCCGCATTTTCGGCAATCACCGTATCAACCTTGTTTTTTGTGGCTTCGTCAAACTCGATGAAGCAGCGGTATTCGCGGTTGGTTTTCTTTTGCACGTCACTCATAGAAACTGCCCCACGAGCACCCAGGCGACCGGCCATTTGTGGTGCGTCTCGCCTTCAAGCTTGCTGCCGGCAGCTTTCTTGCCGACGCGGTAGACATCGTAATTAACATGCTCACCCGGTGCCCACTCACCCCACTGCTTGAAGAAAAACGGCACGTCCGCGCCCGGATATTCGCGCCGCGCTCAAGCTCGCGGCGCAGCCTCGCAACAATCGGCGAAGGGCCAAGTGCCCCATCTAGCGGCTTGGCCAATTTCGCGCAGACCTGCCCGATGGTTTGGCCACCCTTGATCGCGCGATTGGCGGCGTGTAATCTGGCCTCAAAGCTCATCTTTTTTTCTCCGGTCCTGCAAACAATGTGTGAAGCCGCGAATATACGCGCGGCGGGCGATCTCTTGTGGGCTGCGCGACGGCTTGATCAGGCCGTGCAGCAACACCGCTGGCACTTTCACGCGCGCCTTGCCGGTCAGGCTCTCCGCCTTGCTCGGCGTGCGATATTTTGGCTGGCGCGCGATCACAAACGGCCCTCCTGTTCTAGCCGGTCCAACAGGTCGATACGCTGACCAATCCACGCCATCGCATTGACCGCCATCGAATTACCCAGCGCCTTGTAGCGCGGCCCATCCGGGCACTTGATCGCGGGCTTCCCGCGATACGGAATGCGGGTGAAATTGTCTGGAAACCGCTGCAAGCGCTCGCACTCAACCGGCGTCAGGCGGCGCACACGCCATGCCTGCGCGGCGCGGCCGCTATCGAGCGGGCCCGAAATTTCGCCCGTGGTGCCCGTGTCCTGCCTCGCATTGAACCCGACCGGGACCTCGCAAATCACCGTCGACAGATCACGCTCAGGCAGCGGGCCTTTGCACTCGCGCGCGGGCAGCGTGAACGCCGGGTCGGCGCTCGGCACCGCCACAACCGGGTCCTGCCCGCGCGTCTCACCGGTGCGCTCTACGCCCCGGCCACTTGCTGTAAGGCTTGGCGCAACACCGCAGGCAATTCCTTGCCGCGTGTCTCGGCGCGGCGGAGAATCCCCGCGCAGGCTTTGAGGCTCAAATAGTACCGCTGCGGCACGTCGCCAGTCTCCAAGATATCCAACAAGGAAGACACGCCGCCGGCGCTGAGGGGCTGCCCGCCAATGGCCGTCGCTTCGGACGTACTGAGCGTCAAACACGCGCCAGGCAAGTCCATATCCGCTGATCCCTGGGGCGACGATCCCGGCATTTTGCCAGCCGCCGGGTGGGATGGCGACGTCTGCTCTGGCAAGCGCGCTGAGGATGCGCCGGAAGGCTTCGCCGCCATCGGTTGAGAACACGCCGGGGACATTCTCCCAGATGATCCTGCGGGCGCCAAGGCGCTCAGCCAGGCGAACATATTCAAGCGCAAGGTTACCGCGCTGATCATCCAGTCCGCCGCGTAATCCGGCGACGCTGAAACTTTGGCAGGGGGTTCCGCCGACGAGTAGGTCAACAGGTCCATAATCATCACCCTTGATTGTTTGAAAGCCAGCTGCGTCGGCATAGTCTTCAAGGCTCTCGCCCGCCGCGCGATCCCGGCCATGCAGCGGCACGTCAGGATAATGATAGCGCAGCACGGCCCGCGGGAAGGCCTCAATATCAGAGAACGCCGCCGCCTGCCAGCCGAGTGGATGCCAGGCTTGCGTCGCCGCTTCGATACCAGAACATACGGATAAATATCTCATCTTATTTGCGCGCCTTTGGCGCTATAAGCGGGTCACCCGCGTCGGCTTCGCCGAGCGATGGGTCTAGCTCAAGGCTGACATCTTCCCCCCGACTGTCCCGGACTTGATCCGGGACACCCGTGGGGATCTCTGTCGTGGCTTCCGGGTCGGTTTTCCCCGCTTCACGCGGCATCTTAGTCGCAACCCGCTGCAAGTCGCGGCCCGTCAGGGCCTCAAAACCGACGATCAGATCATCCACCTCGGCCTCAAGGATCAGGCTTGACTCAGCGTTGGCGTTGACCACCCCCTCGACATGCACCAGCTTGCGGCGCAACGCCGCGAGCCAAATAAACAAGACGGCCAGGGCGGCCAGTTCAAACACCTCCATCGGGGTCATCATAGGCTTTCCTCCAGGGTCAATAATCGCCATGCGTCCGGCGTCGGGATGGTCTGCATCACCTGCCCGCGCGGCGGGCGCTCGACCCAGCTCACCAGGCCATCCCTCGCGACCATCATCAGCGCGACGGTTTCCACCGTGCCCTTTTCCGCCGTCTCTGTGCGAACCTTGACCCACGCGCCGGTCAGCGCCGGGTCAATCGGGTGCCATATTTGCGCGGGGTTGCCGCTATCCAGCGGGTCACCCGCCGTCGCTTCGCTCGGCGATGGACCGGGCTCAGGGCTGTTGCTTGGTTCAGTCATCACCCCCCTACGTATCTGAAAATGTCGCTGCGCCGACCGTCTGCGATGCAGGCCAGCAGCTTTGATTTCTGGCCCCGCTCCATCCGATTGACGGCATCACATAAAGACTCCGCCATGCCTTCGATACTTGTATCTTCGCCGTAATAATCCAGCCCATCTAAACAAGCCTCCACCTCGGCCTCCGCCTCAGCGCAGCGCTTTTCCAGCGCCTCAACGCCCGCGACCAGGGCGTCATGCGTCTCTGCATCGAGGTTCGAATCATTGGTCAGGGCGAGGTCCAGCGCGGCTGACAGACGTAGTGTGTTCGTCATCGCGCGACCCTCACACTTGTCTGTTTCAACGTGTCGCCAAAATCCGGCGGCAGGTATTTGCGGGCGCGGGTGTGAACCATCCGGCGCACTCCATTTCGGGTCACGGTATGCGTGCCTGCGCCGGGCAGCGCCTCGATCAGCGCGCGGCCTTTTTGTTGATTGATCTGTGCCCGCGCCTGGTCCTGCACTGCAAGCATCACCGCGCTGGCCAGCGCCGCATCCAGCGCCGCGACCGGCAGGCAGGTGATCTCATCCGCCACGGGCGCGCGCGCAGCGGTCCGGTTGCGGCGGTGTAGCGCCCGCACGGCGCGCGCCTGGCGTCCCGTCAGATGCCCGATCGTGACGGCGTAAATATTCCAGCCCAGCAGGTCACAAAAATCAATGCAAGACCGCGCCAGAAATTTATCAAATGCGCCGGGCGGCATATCCAATTGCCGCGCGGCGGCGGATTTGGTCAGCCCCCAGCCCAGCTCCATCACCAGCGCGCGTAATTTGGCCCGCGATTTTTGAGTTGAAACCACGCCCCGCGCAAACCGGGTCCGGGGCACCCGCTGCGCCCGGGTCGCCAGCATCGCCGCCGTCACCGGCGGGAAGCTCAGGCCGAGACCTGCGGCAAACGCCGGCAGCTGCGCCGAGGGGCCGGACCACCAGCCCAGGGTCAGGGCCAGCCGCCGGGCGGAACCAATAATCGTCGAACGATCCCGGCCCAGTATGGCCCCCACCACATCAGACGTCATGCCCGCCGCCAGACCGCAAAAATACAAGCCCTGCATCAGGCCAGACAGGTCCGCGCGGTCCTGCAAAAGGGCTTGCGACAGCTCCGCCCAGCCCTCCTCGATCCCGAGCCGCTTGGCACCGCGATCAGCAAGATCGGGCAGCCAATTATCTGTTGCCGCCAAGCCTTCAACGCTCAGCAGAAGCGCGGTCGTGGCCTCAAACCGCCGCCGTGCAGCGCCCTTCAGCCTGGCGCGGCCAGAGTCCAGCGCGGCGGCCAGGCGGGCATCCGGCGCGGTCGCGTCTGTGATATCGATCTGCCCGCTCATGCCTCATCCTCTCGGCTGGTTTCAGACCGCGCACGGATTTCGCCGCGATCCCGGTGCGTACAGCCAAGCAAGCGGCAGCCGCGCGGGGTGATACATGTGCTGCACGGATGCGCGCGCGAAGCAGCCGGCACGAAGGGCACGGCGCGCTGCGGCGCATCGCAAACCAATCCATAATTCGGGTGCTGTTCTGGTCTCTGAGCCATCACCATCCTCCTGATTTTATGATCCTGTTTCCGGTCAGCACTCTCGCGGCGGCGCGTTCGCTCGGGGTGCCGGTGCCGCGCGCCAGCGCCGTATGCGCGGCGCAATAAGGTCCGGTCGTTTTGAGGCGGCCGCACCAGGCGAAAGGGGCCCGGTCGCCGCTCGGCCACTGGCAGGCATCGGCGGGGCGCGTGTCGCTGCCACACGGCTTCAGCAGCGGCGCAAGCGTTTCGGGCCTGACCCGGCTGCGCGGCGTGCGTTCGGGGCCTTTACTGACCTTCAGGTGCGCCTGATTGCAGAGGCCCAAAGGCGGGAACACCACGCCGCTCCCCTCTAGCCGCGCAATCTTGCCGCCGACCGCCGGATGCGTGCGCGTGTGGCCTGACAGCGCGGTTAGCCGGGCCGCGATTTCGGCCTTTGTCAGACCGCGCATTCGCAGCTCGGTCAGCAGCGCAGTCTCAGCCTCTGACCAATCGATTGTGGCGCGCACCTTGCCCATCAGTCATCTCCCAGCGCGTCAATATAAACGTCGAGCAGGGCCTCATGTTCGCGCCGCGATTGCGGGTCTTCCTTGCGCCGCTTGACCAGCGCGCGCAGGGCCCGGACGTCATAGCCGACCGCCTCGGCCTCGCCGTAAACTTCCTTGATCTGTTCAGCGACGGCCTTCTTTTCTTCCTCAAGCCGCTCGATGCGCTCAACCGTCAGACGCAAGCGATCCTTGGCGGCATCAGACAGGCGTCCACTCTCGGCATCATTTATCAACCTGGCGCTGCCATCAAAGCTCATGCCGCATCCTCCATTTTCTCAATCGCCGGGACCCGCGACACCACCGGCATAATCACCTGGCGATATTTGCCGTCCGGCGAGATGATCAGCCACGGAGACGGGCCATCACAGAGACTGATCGCGGCGGGGTGCTTGCCCAGCGCCTTCAGGGCGTCGGCAAAATAACGCGCATCAACGCAAGACGTGACCGCCGTGTGGCCGGGGCTGAGCTCACACTCGCCAGCGATCAGCGTCGACGCTTGCGCGGCAGGCTCATTGGTTCGCAGTCCGATGCCTTCGCCCGTGTAACTCACCGAAACGCTCGGTGTTTTTTCGTCGCTCGGCGCGGCGATCAGGCCAAGCGCATCAATCATCACCGCTGGCGCAAATGTCACATGCGCATCAAACGCGGTGGGCACCACCCGGCGCCAATCCGGGTAGGCGCCATCGACCAGCTTGGTCGTGTAGCAGGCTTCGCCGGCGGCCAGCGCCAGCAGGGAGGGTGTCTCTTTGCCCCAAAAACTCAAACTCACGTCCGCGCCTGCCCCGCACAGTTTGATAATTTCCGCGACCGCATCGTGCGGGATGATCACAGGTTTGAACCAGACCTCGCCGGGCAGCTCGGCAATCGCCATCCGGTGGCCATCGGTCGCCACGACATGCACAAGACCCGCCGGGCCAAAGGCTTCGTCGCCTTCACATTCGAGCGCGACACCGGAAATATAGGGCCGGGTCTGATCGCGGGCCATCGCGTGCGAGACCAATGTCAGCGCCTCCGCCAGCGCGGCGGCCGCAAACGCCACCTCGCCCGCAACCCGCGTCTCATCCGGTCCCTCAAGCATCTGCCAGTCATCGTGCGGCAAGGTCTTCAGCTCGCATCTTGTCCGACCAGAGGTCAGCACCAGCTTCGCACCGACCAGCTCAAGGCACACATCCGCGCCGCCCGGCAGGCGGGTCGCAATTGACAGCAAGACGTGAGCCTCACTTGTCACCGTTCCGGCCAGCGCCACCACGACCCCTTCAGCCAGTGTCACTTGCGCCTGTTGATCCATGTTGCGGGCGGTCAGGACCAGACCGGTCCCGGCGCACTCAATATGCACATTTAACAGGATCGGAATGTTGGCACGTTTCGCCACCACTCCGGCAACCGATTGCAGGGCCTTGGCCAAAGTGGCCGCTTGCATGACGAGCTTCATTGCGGGTCTCCTTTTGCGGCGCGGCCGCTTGTTTGCGCGGCGCGGGGGCTATTAGCGGGTTCCGCGTCGGCTTCGCCGCCACATGAACCGGGCTCAAGGCTGTTTGCTGCGCTCGAGATTTCTAAAATCAAGTTCAGCGCCTCATCCGGGCTGCACGCGCGCAGCCACATGACGTAGCCCTGGCGATCAAATCGCGCGCCGCAGGCTTTGCATGACCCAGCCGCCAGCGCCGTTAACTCAACCACACCTTCCGGGGCGTGGCAGCACGGGCACGGCCAGCCGCTCGGGGTTGACCCGCGCAGGCCTAAGCCTGCGGCGACCTCGCCGAATGTCAGTATCGGCGCGCTCATGATGCCAGCCTTTGGCTGGCTGGGCGGTGCGGTGCGGCGACCAGTCCGGCCTCCGCGTCAAACAGCGCCCGCACCTCAAGCGCCTGGACGTAGGCCAGATAGACGAAGGGCGTCAGGCGATCCTCATCATCGAGCGTCGCGGTGATGATCCGAACGCAGACCGAAACCAGCGCCGAGGCACAGGTCGGATCGGCTTTGTTCTGGCGCCAATCAACCATCAGCGCCTCCCATGCGGTCGCAGCAAAGCGGTGCGGCGAGGTGGTGCGCGCGTGCGGGCGCTGATACGACCGCGTCGCCTGGACCCCGCGCAGCCACAACATCATGCGCGCCTCAAGGCTGGCCGGAAGGCAGCCACTATGCTGGATATATTTATCCACAATCCAGTGCGCAGCGAGCTCAAGCTCGGCGTCATGGGCAAGGCTGTTGGCCGGCAACCCCATCAGGTCGCCCCGCTATCTGGCGGCAAATCAATCCCGTCGCTGGCTGGCCGCGTCACAGGCACCCGCGCCCCGGTTTGCAGCACCCGCGCGGTGATCAAATCAAACACCCCGGCATAGGCTTTCAGCGCCTCGCCCGCGCCGGACCTGTCGACCGCCTCAAGCACCCAGAGCCAGCGCGGCGAACTATGATCGCCCCAGCGATGCAGGACATTGCCGTCATAGGCGCGCCAATCGCCAAGGTGGCCAGCCGATCCGCGCATCCGCGCGCGCACGACCCGGCCTGCTTGCAGCCCACCAATTCGAAACGCCCCGGTCAGCCGCACCCGCCCGATCATCTGGCCGCGCGGCAGGTCATGCGTCAAGTCCCGAAAGCCAGACCCGAGAATGCGCTCAGCATCCTCGCGGCCTGCCTCATCAACATGTTTCAGCGCCATGATCCCGGCCGAGGCATGCAGGTGAATAATTTTTCCAATCAGCTCAGGCGGCGGCGGGCCGCGGCGGTCCTCAGCCCAGCGCACCCCGCGCAAGGTCAGCTCCGCCCACGGCTGCGGCAGCGTGATACACCAATCGCGTTCGGGATCAGAAAAGCGCATCCAGCGCGCGTCGTCTAGCGGCGCGCGGCGCCTATCAAGCGGGCCACCCGCCGTCGCTTCGCTTGGCGATGGACCGGGCTGAAGGCTCTGGGCTTGTGCCTTAACCAGGCCCGCGGTCAGGCGGTCCACATCGGCTTGCCGGGATCGGGACTCGCTCATCGCAGCCTCCCTCGTTTGAGGTGCGCGAGGACACAGCCTTGAGCCAGGTCCATCGCGCCCCTTGGCGCGGGTGACCAGCCGATAGCGCGGGACGCGCGCATCACGAGGAGCCCGCCAGTCTTGCGGCGCCGACCCGGTTGATCACCCGCTCAAGCGCGGCCTCGTCTGGCAGCTGCATCAAGAGTGACTGGGCCATCAGCTCCTGACCGTCGCCGCCGAGGATCTTGCGCGACCCCGCCAGGGTGATATCCGCCGAGGCACGCAGGACGCCAAAGGCCAGCGCATCAATCACCCGGCCCGCCGCAGCGAGGTCCGTGACCGGCTGGCGGTGACCGTTTCGACGGGACTTTTTACGGCCGAGAACATCTGTCATGTTAAGATTTGCTTTCGGTTTTGAGGTCAGAAATCAACGCACCCAATTCAACCCGCAGGCGTTCTGCATCACTCAAAAGGCTGCGCCGTTCGATGCGGTTCAGCTCGTTATCTTCAAGACCTTCAGCCAAGGCCGCCGCGACCTCTGATGACTCGCGCACCAGCGCCGCCAGGTGCGCGTGAAAACTCGCGCGCGGGCCATCCTCTGGTGCCAGCGCGGCGCGGAAATAGGCGAGGATCGGCGTGCCGCCCCCGGCATCCATACACAATTGATCCAGCATGATCGCGTCATCCAGGCGCAGCATGTCCGGCTTGTTCGGATTGGCCGCATGCGGCACCAGATACCGGCTCTTGCCAAGCGCCAGCGAGGCATTCGAGACCCCGCCCAAAGGCTTCGCCGCCCGCGCAATCGCCGCCTCAAGCGATGTCGGATGCCGCCGCGCCGTCACGTAACCACCCCACAATTATCCGGTGTTTGGACTGGCTCAGAACCAATCGCTGAGTCACATTCAGCGTCATGAGGCCCCATCCAAGGCGCGGCGATTTGTTCCAGAGTCAGGCCGGTCTTGTCAGACAGGGCGACCGCCAAGGGCAGAGAGGGGGCCGCACGACCAGAGGCGACAGTCGACAAGTGGCCTCGGGTAATCCCTACTTGCGCCGCCAAAGTCGTGGCGCGGCCGCGCACAGCGGTCAACCATTGCTTCAAAGTGAAGGGCGTTGAATGTTCGTTCATTCCAAAATGTTAGATTATATAAAAATCTACGTCAATGTGTATTTTAGCATAACCGCACAGACATGAGGCGCGGCGGTGATCATTATAGGCGAATGACCAAATCTCGCGCCAACACCTTCAACAGAATGCCGCTATTTTTGCGGGAGTGGCGTAAGTTCAGAAAGATGAATCAGGACGCGCTGGCTGAACTGTCCAAGCTTAATCGTGCCACCATCTCTCAGCTTGAAAATCGGCAAATACCAATCAACGAACGCTATCTGTACGACCTCTCCGACGCGCTCGGGTGCGAGCCGATGGACCTTCTGCTTTGGAACCCCCTTGAGGCGCAGCCCCTTAGCGCCAAACTGAGCCATATTCCACCATCGCGCCGGCACGAGGCCGGGCGCATCCTCGATGTTCTCGCAGAAAAACCGCACCCCGAATTTGAGTACGAGCGCAGCGGTGAGTGAGCCGCTTGCATGGCCTGGCGGTGAGGACTTTATCGCATGGCTGTCAGCGTGGGCCGAGGATCGCCTTGAGCCTGGCTATGATCCCGAGCGCTATTTTCAGTATGAAGCCGAAGAGGTGCCAGAGGGCAGCCGTCACTGTGATCTCATTCCGCAATTTATGATGCTTCAGTATCAAGATAGTGATGACGTGGTGAGCACCAGGAAAACCCGTATCTCGCGCTTGGTGATATCCAGTAAAGGATATGGACTGGCCCAGGGATATTGCTTTTGGCGGCAGATGCCGCGCCAGTTTCGGATCGATAGAATTGAGGCGGTTATTGATTGTGACGGCGTGGTTCACGAGGATCCTCCGGCCTTCCTGCTTGACCTCGCTCACGACTTCTCAGTCCAGGCAATGTCCGGCACGCCGCTCGCGCGCTTCATTCGCGAACACCAGGCCGAGCTGGTATTACTTACCGGGCTTTCCCTAAGCGACGGCTATGCTCACCCTGCCGAGCGGCGGATAATTGAGGACTTCGCGGCGCGTGCGATACTTCACCACGCCGCACCGCTAAACGATCATGACCACGTGGCGCTCTGCAAATGGTTGGTATCAATCAAGCCGTCCGCGCGCGATTATCGGCAGGCAGCGCGACACTTAATTCAACTCTCCGCCGCGCGGCGATCACAATTACTCCGGGCGATGACTCAGGTTCTTGAGGCGGACGATGAGATTGACGAGGGTGAAATAGAATTCATCCGGCGAGTCACCGAGACCCCGGACACCTAGGCGCGTGGTTGCAGATCCCGCACGGCGCGCTCAATCGCGCCCAGGCCAATCAGAACTGGGCCAATCCACACCCCTGTAAAGGACAGCTTGATTGTCCAGATCATCGCCACATAAGTATACAACCCGTCCGCGCCGACCGTCGCGATTAGCCTGTCAGACAGCGCCCAGGCAGCATTGTCTGCGATGACAATTGACGTGGGGTCGGTGAGAAAGACCCACACCAATACGGCGAGTGACACCCAAAACACAATCAGGCCAATAAAACCCAAACCAAATGAACTTGCTGGCGACCCCCAGTCTTGTTCCTCTTCAGACATGATGACCCCTCTCGATACTCGATGATATTCCTAAGCCGCTTTAAACACTCTGCGCAAGTTTGGGGAAATGAATGTTATATAATTCAACAATTATGCTTGACTAAATTTTTATATTATCCAACATTATACTCCAAACGGAGGTCAAACATGCAACGAAACACGAACCTTAATCTCGAAGAAACCATAGCGCTGCGCGAGATCGCCGCAGGCGAGCATTGCCTGAGACAGGCGCAAATCGCAATTGACGCTGCACGCAGCGCTGACGCTGCCGAAAAAGCCGCGCTTGAATATATCAGATTGGTTCGGCGGGTGCGCACGCACCAGCGCGACATGCGCGCCGTGCTCAAGGATATCGGGCGACCGCTATCTGTCCGGCCCGTCAACCCCGCACCAGCGGTTCAAGCTGCATTCTCCAGCCCTCGCCGGGCCCCGTCATGAGATCGCCAGGCCTGCCGCGCGGCGAGCCTGACCGCACCGTTCCGCGCTGGCTTGTGCTGCTCGGCGCCGTGGCAGTCTCTGCCATGCTCTGGTTTGGCCTTGGCCGGATCGTGCTGGCGGTTCTGGCGGCGCCGTCATGAGGGTGCACCGTCCAAGCCTACCGGATATCCTGGTCGCCATTGGCTACGGCCTGATCATCTTTATCGTACTGTTCGCCGTCGACCTGATGGAGGGCAGGGGATGAGTTGCACGCACAAGATTCAACAGCTCATAGAGGCCGGTGCGCTGTTCGCTGTTAACCACTCAGCGGGCAAGGATAGTCAAGCCATGCTCATCCGCCTTCGGGGGATAGGCGTCCCGGATAGTCAAATGGTTATCATACATGCCGACCTCGGTGAGGTCGAGTGGGCCGGGAACTTGGAGCACATCAAGCGCTGGGCTGGAGATATCCCAATAATTATAGCTCGCGCCAGGCGCGAGCTGCTCGAGATGGTTGAAGACCGCGGCATGTGGCCCTCACCTAAATTCCGCCAGTGCACAAGCGACCTGAAGCGCGGGCCGATAGAGCGGGAATTACGCCGTTACCTTAAGGCTCGGCCGCGCTTTAAGAGTACAATCGTTAATTGCATGGGCATGCGCGCGGAGGAATCGCCGGCCAGAGCCAAGCAAAAAACGTTCAAGCGCAATGACCGCAACAGTAAGGCTGGCAGGGCATGGTATGACTGGCTGCCTATTCACTCTATGACAAAAAAACAAGTCTTTGGCGCCATCACCAGGGCGGGCCAGACTCCGCACTGGGCATACGCAAAGGGCATGTCCCGATTATCCTGTGCGTTCTGTATCATGGCCAGCAAGTCTGATTTAACCACCGCAGCCAACCTGCGTCCAGAACTATTCGCCAAATACGTGGCCCTTGAGAAAAGGATCGGCCATACCTTATCGATGAGCGGCCTTGGTCTTGAGGCCGTGACCGGTGTTTCGGCATGAACGCCCAAACCACCGCACCGCCATGCCCGGTTGAGGCGCTGACTTGGGAGCAGGCCGCCGTTCGATTATCCTGCACCGTTGACCACCTCAGAAATGTGTATGACGGGCCAATCGCCAACATTGGCGCAAGCGGGCGGATGCCACGCATATCCAGCCACGATCTTAGAGAATGGCTTGACAGACAGACGGGATCGGGCACCGTTAAGCCTGCGAACACTTGGGACGGAGTGCTGCCACCATGCCAAAAAGACAGGCCTATAACGGCGTAAAGCGGGTCAGGCGCGCGTCTGGCACGGTCGACTATTATCACCTCAAGGCCCGCGATGCAGATGGAAAAATGCCCAGGTTGCCGGGTGATTATGGCTCGGTTGAATTTGTCGAGGCCTGGCTCGATGCTGAAAAATCAATTCTACTGGCCAGGGTCAATCATGTCGGCGAGACCTATGCCGATATGTGGGCCGCCTACGAGACGGAAGCCGTTTGGTCTGACCGCACCCGCGAGGATTACACAAAGGTCGCTGACTGGATGATAAAAATTTCCGGCAATAGCCTGGCGCGAGACATGCAGCAGATGCATGCCGAGGCGCTGCTCGACCGGGCCGTCACCGAAAAGTGGCACCGCTTCGCGCTGTATGTTCTTCAGGTCAATCGCAGCATGTATAATTGGGTTCTGGAACGCGCCGCGCGCAAAGAAAAATGGGGGACAGCGAACCCCTGGGCAACAATCAAGGCACCCAAAAAGCCAAGATCACGCAAGCGCAACAGGTCCTGGACGCCTGCCGAGGTGGCCGAGGTGCTGGCCGGCGCGCCCCTCGGCCTGGCACGGGCCTACGTGTTAGGCGCATCAGGGTTTGATGCAAGCACCATGAAGCCTCTTCTGTGGAGTCATTATGTTGATGGCACGTTCGGGAATGACCGGGTTAAATCCGGGGTTGAGGGCCTCACAATTGTGCCGAGGCCGCTGCGTCCGATGCTCGAAAGCGGTAACCGGCCGTCGATCTTCATTTGCACCAACGAAAACGGCGTTCCATTCTCAACCGTCAACAGTCTCACAACCGCATCTTCACGGTTTTTAATCGGGCTCGCCAAGCAGGGTAGGGTTGGTGAGGGGCTGACAATGCATGGCCTTCGTCACACACTCGGCAAGGCGATTGCTGACGCCGGCGGGTCGCTGCGTGCCATCCAAACCGCCTTAAGACATTCCAGTGCACGAATGGCGTTGCACTACAGCGAGGAAGCCGATAGAAAACGCGCACTTCTCAGCGTCTCCGAGGCGATTGATCAATGGTTTATTGGCACACCACGCGATGATCTATTGGCACAAAAACCCGGACAAGAAATAAACTGATGGGAAAACAACAGGATGGCCCTGTGGCGGAGTGGTGACGCAGCGGATTGCAAATCCGTGTACACCAGTTCGATTCTGGTCGGGGCTTCCACACACATCTAGAAAATTTCTATACTTTCCAAACCCCTAACAAGGGTAAACAGTTTTTGTGCTTCGATTCAGGTTTGTTTACCTCTGATTAACCAATACGGGCGATATTGGTCAGGTCTTCTATTGGAGACACCCACCATCACCAAATTGCCTCGGCGGGAGTTTTCTCCCGCCATTTTTTTGTCTCAGCATGACATTCGCTGTTTACAAGAAAACCGCCTTTGGTAATGAAGCGGCCTACTGATGATCCGCGATAGCTCAGTTGGTAGAGCAGGCGACTGTTAATCGCCCGGTCGTAGGTTCGAGTCCTACTCGCGGAGCCAGTAACACTCACAATGCCTTGTTTTAAAAGCGCTATTTCATAAGAAACTTCACAGATTACCCTTTAGATCCCCGCAAAACTTGCGTTGCAATGTTCAGCTATGCGTCTCAGTGACAAAGCTCCAATCAAGCTGCTATGGTCATTTTGCCTAGGTATTGTCGTAACCTTGGGCATCGCGATGCTCTTCAATCTTGGAGACATCGTGATGAGGATACTCTCAAAGCGCCAACTGAAAGAACTGGTTTTGTATTCACCGCAGCATATCGCACGGCTGGAAAAGGCAGGCTCATTCCCCCAGCGGGTGTTGCGTTTGATGTCTTTGACGATCCGTTCACCGGACGTTGGTTTACTCTGTCTCATCTGTCTCTCCGTGAGATATAAGATGAGCGAAAAGTCTCTCTTAGCACAGACCTAAATCTGAGACACAAGCGCTGACGTCAGACAATCACCGAAGCCGCCATATGCCTCATCCGCGACAGCAACGATACGCCAGGCGGCTAAATTTGTCTTAGTGTAGATATCTGAGGTGTTGTGTCACGCAGACCCTGACGCTCACAGACGTGATTGGGCGGCCTTTTGCAGTTGTCCTGACGCCGAACAATATCTCTTACATAAAGGCATCGCGGTGCAGCGCAACACGATACGGCAAACTCGCCAGGAATTTCTACTCTGCTATCGCAATCGCAACAATCATCATATTCTGGATCTGATTGACGTCTGTCGCCTAAGCAACAAGACAGTGCTGGACGTGCCTGCGAAGGTCTGTACGAAGACCAATACATTTGGTTTTTGGAGGATGAGCTTTGCAATACGAAGAAGTTGTCATGGGGCGGCGCAGCATACGTGGGTATAGATCTGATCCAGTTCCGAAAGCCCTGGTCAGAGATGTTATCTCTATGGCGATGCGGGCGCCGTCTTCGCTCAATACGCAGCCATGGAACTTCTACGTTGTTGCAAACGCGCCGCTTGATCGCATTCGTGCTGGGAATGTCGAACGCAATCTCGCCGGCGTGCCGGATTCGCGCGAATTTCGTAGTCACGGCGCATATGACGGCGCGCATAGAAAACGCCAGATCGAAATCGCGGTCCAACTGTTTGGCGCCATGGGCATTGAGCGTCACGACAAAGACAAGCGCCAGGACTGGGTCCTGCGTGGGTTTCGCCAGTTTGATGCACCCATTTCGGTGGTGGTGACCTATGACAAATCTATTCACGGCGGTGATATTGCGCCGTTTGATTGCGGCGCTGTGACCAATGCACTGGTCAACGCGGCGTGGTCCAGGGGCCTTGGCTGCGTGATCAACAGCCAGGGGATTATGCAGTCGCCCGTTGTGCGTGAATATGCCGGAATTCCGGATGATCAGGTTATCATGATCTGTGTTGCGATGGGCTACCCAGACGAGGCATTTCCCGCAAATGCTGTCGTATCACGGCGCAAATCCGTCGATGAAGCCGCGACGTTTGTCGGGTTTGAGGATTGATTTTTGTGGATTGCGGTGTTGGTTTTTTGTTGAGAGGAGTTGAGGATGATTGATCATGTCACTTTTGGTGTCCGCGATTTTGATAGGTCGTTGGCATTTTATGACGAGGCATTTGCGCCCTTGGGCGTGACCAGGCTTTTCACTGTTCCGCCTGAACATACAGAGGGTGTTAGCGTGACTGGTTATGGCGACACTCGGCCCTGGTTCTGGATCGCTGAGGCCGACGCCACCAAGGGCAAGCTGCATATCTGTCTGACCGCCAAGACCCGCGCCGAAGTGGACGCGTTCCACGCTGCGGCGCTGGCGGCAGGAGGTGTGGATAATGGTGCACCGGGGCCGCGACCACATTACCATGCCGATTATTATGGCGCCTTTGTTCTCGATCCGGACGGTCACAATATCGAAGCTGTGTGCCACGCGCCTGAAAGTTAGAGGCCCGATTAGGCGGCTGGTTCTGCACTTTGTTGCGGGTCCGGTTGACCGAGTGTGCCTTTGTCAGGGTCGGGCAGGAGGACAGTCGCTTTAACCGGTTCGCCTGTCGTTTGCGCGATCAGCTCGGCTGAGCGGGTTTCGACAGCTTCGGTCAGGCGTTTCATCACCTCGTCCTTGGGCAAGCCAGCCGGGATTGGCGGCAAAAATTCGATCACCGCTGTGCCGGGTGTTTTGCGCGTCGCCTCTTGTTCCCAAAAACAGTTGAGATTGGTGGCCACCGGCACAATCGGCACATTCATTGTCTTTTGCATATGCCAAACACCGGGCTTGTATTTGAAGTGAAAACCAACCGGCGCGAGGTGGCCTTCCGGATAGATCAGCACGCGGCGGCCATCCTTGCGGGCGCGTTCCATGCCAGCGGCGAGAGAGGCGGCTTTGCGTTCACCGCCGCCACACGTGTCGATCACAATCGCGCCAAGCTTGCGCAGAATACCGCCAACCAGAGGCAGTTTTTCCAGGTGATCACCGGTGACAAAGGCAAGGTTCTTGACCTCTGGGTAGATCATGAAGCCGTCACCCCAGCTGGAATGTTTGGCGGCAATAATGAACGGGCCATCTGGTAGATTCTCGCGTCCACGGATCTGCTTTTTGATGCCGCCGATCCAATGCAAAGCAAGATTGATCGCGCGCGTATAGGAGCGAATGATCATGGTGACAGGGCCACGTCCTGGCAAAGCGAGGAAGGGCAGGGATATCAACACGTAGATGAAAGACAGAAGGTAATAGACTGCCAGAAACAGATAGCCTCGGATCATTTGATCTCTCCTGGATGAGGGGATAGGGGGCGGGTCTTGAACGGGTGCAGAATTATTTCTGCTGAATGATTGCAATGATCGCGCGGGTGAAGGCGTCAATGTGCTGACTGAACGGGCCAGGCAGGCGGTTGTAGACCTTGTTCTGGCCAGCCTGCATAACGACGCCGAGGCACATCGCGGCGACCAGAGCCGGATCGGCTTTGGGGATGTCACCATTGGTCATCAACATGCCAAGCAGCTTTTCAAGCACGCTAACCGGATCATCGTCGCGGCGTGTATCGTGTGGCAGATAGCGGTTTAGCGAGACCAGATGGAACGAGAACATCAGCCAGTCATCGTCGGCGACACTGCAATAGGCGGCAATGGCGCGGCGGACTTTTTCTTCAATCGTGCCAGGGGCAAAGAACGCCTCCTGCAGCATTTCACCGAGGCGATTATGGGTTTCGAGGAACAGCGCCAGGGCAAGTTCGTCCTTGCCTTTATAATGTCGGTACAGCGCGCCCTCAGAGACGCCAGCTTCGTCGGCAATCTCACGTGTTGTGGCCGCGTTTACGCCTTCGCTGACGAACAGCTTCAGGGCTGCGCGCTCTATCTTTGGGCGCGCATTTCGGGCGCGAGGGCGCTTGGCTTCGGTGGCGTTCATGGTCTCAACCTCTAGTTTGTGAGCGCTTGATAACATAAACCTTGGTGCTATACAAGTGACCATTTACTCACAAATTGTATTTGACCCTTTCCGTCAGTCAGGCGCATTATGGAGATTGAATGGAAAAAGGCGGGAGAGAAAGCATGGCAGACGGACATATGCCGCACAAAAAGGCGCAGTTTAAGTCATTCCTGGAGGGCACCAAGGAAGACTGGGAGATCATTGCCGGGGAGTCCAAGATCTTCAACAAAGGTTTGGCGAAACGCGTTCTCGATCATTTACGTCTGCTTGACGGCGACTATGGCGGCTTTCCGATTGACCGCCTGTCGCACTCGGTTCAAACCGCGACCATGGCGCACCGCGATGGCCGCGACGAAGAATATGTAGTCTGCGCCCTGCTGCATGATATTGGCGATACACTGGGCAGTTTGAACCACCCGGATGTTGCGGCAGCGATCCTGAAGCCATTCGTGTCAGAGAAGAACCTCTGGATGGTCGCCAATCACGGCGTGTTTCAGGGCTATTATTTCTTCCACCACATTGGTCTGGACCGGGATTTGCGGGATAATTTCAAGGACCACCCGTATTACGAGTATGCCGAGCAATTCTGTCACCTCTATGATCAGGCCGCGTTTGATCCTGATTATGATAATGAGCCATTGGAATTTTTCGAGCCAATGGTCGAGCGCCTGTTCGCATCGCCAAAAAATTCGATGTATCTGAAAGCGCTGACCGACGCTGAGTAGGTGGTGTCGGGGCGATTGGTGCGGATATATCACACCGTGGCCGTCCCGGTCAGCTTGTGGGTTGAAGCCGCGCGACGCGGTTTCAATATCAAACCGCAGCGCGAAGCATTGCGCTGATTGCTAAAATCAGAGCGCACGGATATACGAGCGCAATTGATCCAACGAAAGGCTGTAGCGCCCATGCGTAAATTGTTCTTGTCTGTCCTGCTCACGCTATTGGCAGTGCCTGCCGCATTCGCCCAGGAAGCTGGCGGCGGCGGTGGCTTGATGTCAAGCCTGATCATGCTCGTGCCACTGATCCTGATCTTCTATTTCCTGCTGATCCGCCCGCAAAGTCAGCGCGCCAAAAAGCATCGTGCGATGATTGAAGCGGTAAAAAAGGGCGATACCGTTGTGACCGCTGGTGGCTTGGTTGGCAAAGTCACGAAAGTGGCTGAGACCGAAGTCACGGTTGAGATCGCCGACGGCGTTCGGGTGCGCACGGTAAAGGCCATGTTGGCGGATGTGCGCGACAAGAACGCGCCTGTGCCAGCAAACGACACCGCCAAATCCTAGTATAAGAAAGACGCGCTATGCTGAATTTCCCGGCCTGGAAAGTCGCGCTGATCTCGCTGGTCCTGTTATGGGGCGGCCTGTTGGCGCTGCCAAATCTGTTCTCTGATGGGTTTCTGGGGGTTGAGCCGCGCGATACTGGCGCAACAGATCCACAAGCCATCGCAGCTTACCAGAAACAGATGGCCGAGGCGGATGTCTCCTGGTGGCCGGGCTTCATGCCGACCAACAAGCTCAACCTTGGTCTTGATCTGCAAGGCGGGGTCTATCTTCTGATGGAGATCGACCCAAGCGAAGTGGCGGCGAACCGGTTGGAGACCGTGCAGCGTGACATTCAAGATGTGCTGAACGCGCGTGGTGACCGGGAACTGATCACACGTGAAGTTCCGGTTCAAAATGGCGATCGACTGACAATTGAATTATTACAGGGCGATACGCAGATGGCAGAGGCCTTGCGTCGTTTGCGCCAGATCAACCCAAATGTTGGTCAAACTCAAACCAAGCTGATGACGATCAATCAGAGTGGTGACCGGTTCATTCAAATCACTGTATCGGCTTCGGCCAGGACAGCCCTTGCATCAGATGCGCAGTCCAAAATGATGGAGATTGTCCGCCGCCGGATTGACCCGGATGGTGTGTCTGAAATTTCAATCACACCGCAAGGTACGTCGCGAATCATTCTCGAAGCGCCAGGCGAAGCCAATCCCCGCCGGATCAAGGATATTTTGAGCCGCGCCGGTCGTTTGACCTTCAACATGGCGGATGTCAGCGGATCGGCAATTGAAGTCGCGCGTGCATCGCGACCAAGGCCCGGTTGGGAATTAGTTGAAAGCTTGGACTATGGCCAGACCCTGATCCGGAAGGTTCCGGAAATGACCGGCAGTGATGTCGCGTCGGCCAATCGCGGCTTCGATCAGGCCAACCGCCCGGCGGTGAACTTTACCCTGACCGGGATTGCCAAGACCAAGTTCTATAATTTGACCCGCAACAACCGCGACAAGTATTTTGCAATCGTCCTTGATGGCGTGGCGATGTCCGTGCCGAGGATCAATGAGCCCATCCCCGGCGGCAATGTCCAGATCACCGGCTCTTTCACACTGGAAGAAGCCGACGATCTGGCGGCAATTATTTCTGCGGGTGAGTTGCCCGCCAAGCTTAACTTTCTTGAAGAGCGCACGGTTGGGCCACAGCTCGGTAAGGAATCAATTGCGGCTGGATCGCGTGCCAGCATGTACGGCCTGGCACTGGTCGCGCTGTTCATGATCCTGGCCTATGGGCTGGTCGGTAGTTTCGCTGTGGGATCTCTGATCACCAATATCGTCTTGCTGGTCGGGGCCTTGTCTGGGTTTGGCGCAACCCTGACCTTGCCGGGGATTGCCGGGATCATTCTGACCATAGGTATGGCCGTGGATGCCAACGTGATTGTGTTCGAGCGAATACGCGAGGAACAGCGCGCCGGGCGCTCGCCTGCAACGGCGATACAAGCCGGGTATGAGCGCGCGCTGTCAACCATTCTCGATGCCAATATCACGACCTTTATCGCCGCTTCGATCCTGTACATGTTGGGATCAGGCCCGGTTAAAGGCTTCGCGGTGACCTTGGCGGTTGGGATTATCACCTCGGTGTTTACCGCCTTCATTGTGACCCGTTGGTTCACTGTAATGTATCTTCGCTGGCGGCGCCCCAAGCGCCTGGCCATGTAAGGAAGGACCAAATCAATGCTTCTTCGTCTATGGCCTGAAAAGTCCGAAATCAGCTTTATGAAGCTGCGCCATATTGCCTTGGCTTTTTCGATCTGTGCGCTGATCGCTTCGGGGTTTATGTTGGGTACACGCGGACTCAATCTCGGGATTGATTTTGCCGGCGGTTCGGTGATCGAAATCGTCGAGCCAGAAGGTGTGACGGCGCAGGATGTTCGCGATATTGTCGTGCCGCTTGGTCTTGGCGATGTGTCGGTCAATGGCGCGCGTGGCACCGGGGCAGACGCCGAAAACTTGGCCATCATCCGGTTTGAAACGCAGGCTCCGAAAGACGGTGAAGACCCTGATGAAGCGCAGAAGCTAGCGAATGAGCGCGTGATTGACGTCCTGATTGACGGCCTTGACCTCGACCGTGAGACCGATTTCCGATCGATTGCCAGCGTCGGCCCAAAAGTTTCTGGCGAACTGTTCCGCAGCGGAATTATCGCACTGTCGGTCGCGTTGATCATGATGATGATCTATATCTCGTTCCGGTTCCAATGGCAGTATGCTCTTGGCGCGGTGACGGCCCTGTTCCACGATGTGGTTCTGACCATGGGCGTGTTTGCGCTGACCGGTTTTGAGTTCAATCTTGCGACGATTGCAGCCTTGCTGACGATTGTCGGCTATTCGATGAACGACACTGTGATTGTGTTTGATCGGGTGCGCGAGGAAGCCCGTAAGTACAAGAAGATGGAATTGGCTCAGGTCGTCGATCTGGCGATCAATGCAACCATGTCACGGACCTTGTTGACATCTGGCACGACCTTGTTGGCGTTGCTCTCGATCTTCCTGTTCGGCGGTGATGTTCTGCGCGGCATGAGTTTCGCGCTGATCTTCGGTGTCGTCGTCGGGACATATTCGTCAATTTTTGTCGCGTCAGCGGTTGTCCTGCTGCTCGGGATTGATCGCGGCGACAAGCCAAAGCGTGAAGTCGAAGGCTTTACCGGCGTCAGTTAGCGCGCGCGATAAGGCGTTACTGAACCGCGATTTCGACCTGGACTTCCAAAGCGTCACAAACGGCATTGGCAATTTCAGCACGTTCTTTGGCGCTGCCCATTGAGGCTGCGCGGCAAGCTTGTACATGCAGGTTGATTAGGGCTGCATCGCTGGCAGTGTCCTGCGACTTGTTGAGCAAAGTGGTGAGTGAGCTGGTCAGACGGGTCAGCGGGCCACCGCCATATGCGCCGGACGCGCCATGCAGATTGTGCACAGCCTGTTCGAATGACACACGCGTTTCATCAGCCTCTGGCGTTTCCAGTAATGCGGTCCAGGTCGTCGAGAGCTGCTTCAGGTCCGCCTTCAACCAGGATTCAACGTCAATTGTTTCTGCATCTATTTCAGCATCCGGTTCAGAGACCGTGTCTGGCTCTTTTGGGGCTTTAGGTTCGACCCGCATGACCCTGGAGATATCCGGGGTCGGCGTTTCCACCGGCTGTTGCCTGGCTTTGCCTGACAGGCGCGAAAGAAGAGATTTTACCATGCCATTGACCTAGCAGCATTGGTTTAACAAAGCCTATCCATGCTCAAATGAAACGCTCAGAATGCAAATTGTTCGCGTAATATCCGTTCATCCAGAGCGTGACCGGTATCGAACAGCATGGTCAGGCGCTGGGTGCGATCTTCATGGATTGACAGATGGGTGACATTGCGAACTTCCTGATTGTCCGCAGATGCTGAAACGGGTCGCCGGTCGGGCACCAGGACTTCGATCTCAACCTGTGCGTCATGGCGCAGCAACGCCCCGCGCCAGCGGCGTGGCCGAAACGCACTGACTGGGGTGAGCGCGAGTAGATTGGCGCCGATCGGCAAGATTGGGCCATGGGCTGACAGGTTGTAAGCGGTCGACCCGGCCGGTGTCGCGACCATCAAACCGTCACAAGCCAGTTCAGACATGCGTTCCTTGCCATCAACAATGATCCGGACTTTCGCCGTCTGAGAGGTCTGGCGCAATAACGAAACCTCGTTGATCGCCAAGCGTTGATGCTTCTTTGCGTCCATATCGATGACAGTCATCCGCAGCGGATTGACGCTGGCGCGTTCGGCGCGGTCGATACGCTCAAGCAGACCATCTTCCTCATACTCGTTCATCAGGAAACCAACCGTGCCCTGGTTCATGCCATAGACCGGCTTTTGATCATCAAATCGCCGCCGCATAGCGTCCAGCATGGCCCCGTCACCACCCAGCGCGACGATCACATCGGCGTCCCCCTCACTGACATTGCCGTACTGTCGTGACAGGCGTTGCAGGGCGGTTTGAGCTTCCGGGCGCTGTGAAGCGCTAAAGGCGATACGTGCGGTCATGGGCTGGTATGTCGGGTGCAATTCACGTGCGGTCAAGCGCCGTGTTTAATTGCATGACGAGGCGCTAAGGCGTACTGTGATCAAGAAGGACAGCTTTGGGAGTGTGAAATGGCCGACGGAATGCAAATCACGAGTATCAAAGATAAAGTCAGCACAGAAGAATGGAAGGCCCGCGTTGACCTTGCCGCGATGTATCGTCTGACCGCACTTTATGGTTGGACTGATATGATTTTCACCCATATCTCGCATCGCGTTCCGGGGCCAGAGCATCATTTTCTAATCAATCCGTTTGGAATGCACTTCGATGAAATTACAGCTTCCTCGTTGGTCAAGATCGATCTTGAGGGGAATATCATGCAAGAGACGCCGTATTCGATAAACGCGGCTGGTTTCACGATCCATTCTGCGCTGCATGCAAATAGCGAACTGGCCAATGTCGTCATGCATGTCCACACCGTTGATGGGGTTGGCGTTTCGGCTCAGTCAGAGGGTTTACTTCCGATCACGCAGCACGCGCTGCAAGTCGTTCACGATCTCGCTTATCACGACTATGAAGGGATTGCGCTTGATCATGATGAGCGTCAACGCATCCTCGATGATATGGGGGAAAAATCCATGTTGATGTTGCGCAATCATGGCACGTTGACGGTCGGCGAGTCGGCTGCTGCTGCATTTGTGAGAATGTTCTATCTTGAGAAAGCCTGCTCGATGCAAGTTGCCGCATTAAGTAGTGGCCGTGAAAATGTTCGTATGCTCGGCAGTGCGGTTCAAGATGTCGTCAAAGGCCAGTTCAGCGGACCAACAGTGAATATGGTTTCAAACGTGCTGGCCTGGCCGGGATTGCTACGTAAGCTGGATCGTGAGAATCCTGGTTATGCCGAGTAGGTTGAGGTGATTTAGGGGAAAGCCCGTATAGGTATTTGTCACCTGCGGCTTTTGATACCGTTTCAATCTGTTGAACCTGCCCCTACATAGCGCTGAAGAAGATTTTGGAAGACTGCGATGAAACATCTCAAAGCCTTTGAGAACGCCCTTGAAGCAATTCATGATGAGGGACGGTACCGGGTATTTATCGACCTGCAGCGCCATCGCGGCCAGTTCCCACGGGCCACGGCGCGATTTGAGCATGGTGAGCGTGAAATCATTGTCTGGTGCTCAAATGATTATCTCGGCATGGGCCAGGACGACACGGTTCTGGACGCGATGCATGAGGCGATTGACGGATTTGGCGCGGGCTCTGGTGGCACAAGGAATATTTCCGGAACCACCCGCTATCATGTCGATCTTGAGCGCGAGCTGGCCAACCTGCACGGCAAATCCGGCGCGTTACTCTTCACATCTGGCTATGTCGCCAACGATGCGACCCTATCGACACTCGGCAAAATCCTTCCCGGTCTGATCATCTATTCGGATGCCTTGAACCATGCCTCGATGATTGAAGGCATTCGCCGGTCTGGCGTCGACCGCCGCATCTTCCGTCACAATGACGTCGAGCATTTGCGGGCATTACTAGAGAATGATGATCCGGCGCGGCCAAAATTGATCGCGTTTGAGAGCGTTTATTCTATGGACGGCGATGTTGGTCCAATTGAAGACATCTGTGACCTGGCTGACCAATTCAACGCTTTGACGTATCTCGACGAAGTTCATGCGGTTGGCATGTATGGTGATGAAGGTGCCGGTCTGGCACAGCGCGATGAGGTCATGCACCGGGTTGATATTATCGAGGGTACGCTGGGCAAGGCTTACGGTGTCATGGGCGGGTATATTGCGGCGCATGAGACGGTTATCGACGCGATCCGGTCCACCGCGTCCGGCTTCATCTTTACCACGTCGACCTGTCCTGTCATGGCGGCAGGGGCGTTGGCGAGTATTCGTAAACTCCGATCTGATGAGGGGCGCGAGAAGCGCAAACTGCATCAGTCCCAGGCGGCGTTGCTGAAGCAGAAATTCCGTGAGAATAATTTGCCGGTCATGGACAGCGAAACGCATATTGTTCCACTCTTGGTTGGTGACCCTGAAAAGTGCAAAGCGCTGTCGGACACGTTGCTATTTGACTTTGGCATCTATGTTCAGCCGATCAACTATCCAACAGTTCCAAAAGGAACAGAGCGCCTGCGTTTCACACCTGGCCCGGTCCACACCGAGGAGATGATGAACGATCTGGTTGCGGCCCTTCTGGCCGTTTGGAAACAGCTGGGAATGGATGAAGAAGCTGCATAAAGCGGGTTCTGTCACCGGGCAAAAAAAAGCGCGCCTCGCTAGCAAGGCGCGCTTTTTTTATTGGCCAAAATTTAGCTGCTGACGCGTTTGCGGCCAAGGCCGATCTCTTTGGCGAAAGCTGAACGCCGCTTGGCGTAGTTTGGTGCCACCATTGGGTAGTCAATTGGCAGCCCCCAACGCGCGCGGTACTCGTCAGGTGTCAACTCATAGCGCGATCGCAAATAGCGTTTGAGCATTTTCAGCTTGCGCCCGTCCTCAAGGCAAATGATGTGATCAGGCGTGATCGACTTGGAAATCGGCACGGCCGGGTCAGGTCGAGGGGCTTCAGCAGGTTTATCAGAGGCAACTTCTGCAAGTGTCTCATGTACACTTTTGATCAGATCAGGCAGCGCAGTAGGCGCGACTGGATTGTGTGACACAAAAGAAGAGACGATTTCTGTCATCATCTCTAATAAATCAGTTTTTGAGTGAGTGGTCATGTCTAGCAGCTTTCAGGTCGTTATCGTTTTTGATCTTTCTTAGTTTACAAATAAGGTCGCTAGCTTCTTTCCGCTAAGGCAGTACAAGTCTTTATTGCATATGCGAAATGAACGCATACCACAAAAGACCTATTTGGAATAGTCAGATGCCCATCTTGCCGTAACTGGCGGCGCGCCGTAAACAGCGCTCAACCATACGGAGCCACCTGATGCCTGATACTTCTGCCTTCTTTTCAACTTCGCTTGCGGATCGTGATGCTGATGTCTTCGCTGCGATAGCCAAAGAACAGACCCGCCAACAAGAGCAGATAGAATTGATCGCTTCAGAGAATATTGTGTCGCAGGCTGTTTTGGATGCACAAGGCACGGTTCTGACGAACAAATATGCCGAAGGTTACCCGGGCCGGCGATATTATGGCGGCTGCGAATTCGTTGATCTGATTGAGACTCTCGCACGAGATCGCGCCAAGGCGCTGTTTGACTGCGCGTTTGTAAATGTGCAGCCGAGTTCCGGTAGCCAGGCCAATCAGGCGGTGTTTCAGGCCCTGATTAAACCCGGTGATACGATTCTTGGAATGAGCCTCGATGCCGGGGGTCACCTGACCCATGGTGCGCGCCCTAATCAATCAGGGAAATGGTTCAACGCGATCCAGTATGGCGTGCGGCGCGACGATCACCAAATTGATTTCGAAGCGGTCGAGCGGCTGGCTAATGAGCATCAGCCAAAGCTGATAATTGCAGGTGGGTCGGCCTATCCACGGCGGATCGATTTCGCCAGTTTTCGTGCCATTGCCGATAAGGTTGGGGCTTATTTCATGGTCGATATGGCGCATTTTGCTGGCCTGGTTGCGGGCAAACGCCACCCAAATCCACTAGATCATTGCCATGTTGCGACGACAACCACACACAAGACCTTGCGTGGTCCGCGCGGCGGCATGGTGTTGACCAATGGTTCTGACATCGCCAGGAAAATCAATTCAGCCGTTTTCCCGGGTATTCAGGGCGGGCCGTTAATGCATGTCATTGCGGGTAAGGCTGTGGCGTTTGGTGAGGCGCTTGAGCCTGGCTTTGGGTTATATGCTGCCCGGGTGATCGAGAACGCACAAGCCATGGCGGCATCGGCGAAGACGGGTGGACTGGATATCGTTTCTGGCGGGACTGACACGCATCTGGCTCTGATAGATCTTCGCCCAAAAGGCGTTACTGGACGTGATGCAGAGGCAGCCCTGGAGCGAGCCTATATTACTTGCAACAAGAATGGTGTGCCATTTGACCCGGAGAAGCCGACGGTCACAAGCGGTATTCGGGTTGGATCTCCGGCTGGTACAACGCGCGGTTTTGGTCCTGAAGAATTTACCCAGATCGGTCGCTGGATTGTTGAAATTGTTGACGCGGTGGCCACAGGCGGCAATGCTGCGGTTGAGGACAAGGTTCGCGGCGAAGTCCGAGCGTTGACGGCCAGGTTCCCGATTTATAACGGCTTGGGGAGCTGACATATGCGCTGTCCGTTCTGTGGATCTGAAAATACGGCGGTAAAGGATAGTCGTCCTGCAGAGGATAATGGTGCTGTTCGCCGCCGCCGGGGCTGTGAAAGTTGCGGTGCCAGATTTACGACTTTTGAACGGGTTCAATTGCGTGAGATCACGGTCCTTAAGCGTGACGGAAAACGCGTGCCCTTCCAGCGTGAGAAACTTGTCCGTGTCATCGCTATTGCGCTGCGTAAACGCCCAGTATCGCCAGAGCAGATTGATCAGATCGTCTCTGGGATTGCGCGCAAACTGGAAAGTAGCGGCGAGTCTGAAATTGCGTCGCAGGACATTGGTGAACTGGCGATGGAGAGCTTGAAAGAGGTCGACCCGGTCGGCTATGTTCGATATGCCAGCGTATATCGTGATTTCGATGCGCCATCGGATTTTGCGCATTTTATTGAGCAGTCTGAACTGGACAGCGATTAGTGGCGCGTCCGACCGTGACCCTGAAAATCGCGACCAGCATGGATGGCCGGATCGCGCTATCTAATGGGGTAAGCCAATGGATTACGGGCGCTGAAAGTCGCGCAAGAGTGCATCAGATGCGGGCTGACCATAGCGCGATTGTGGTTGGGTCAGGAACGGTTATGGCCGACGATCCATTGCTGACCGCGCGCACGGTTCCGCTGCCAAAACAGCAGCCGGTTCGGATCGTTGCCGACAGCCGCGCGCGAACACCTGTGCAGAGCCGTCTGGTTCAGTCTTCTGGTCTTGGCCTTGTGGTGATTGCCGCTGTGCGCCCGGAGGGTCATGTGGTTGAAGCATTGGAAGCTGCTGGCGCAGGGGTTTGGCGATGCGGGGATGTCAGTGGGCGCGTGTCGCCGGAGCGCTTGCTCGACCGATGCGCGAGCGAAGGGCTGGGTTCGATCTTTCTTGAAGGTGGCGGGAAACTGGCCGCGAGCTTTATCAAAGCGAACCTTGTCGATACAATACAGTGGTTCCGAGCTCCGATATTGATCGGCGGAGATGGCCTGCCTGCCGTCGCGGCGCTCGGCCTTTCGGCGATGGGGGATGCGCCGCGTTGGCGCACTGCCGCCACGGAACCGATTGGGGATGACGTTCTGGAGACCTATGTAAGGGCCTAAATGCCTTTAGGAGGGCCGCAAGATGTTCACAGGACTGGTCACGGATGTTGGCACCATCAGCAAGGCTGAGGACCGAAATGGTCTGAAACTATTTCAGGTTGAGTGCAGTTATGATCCCAATTCGATTGAAATGGGAGCGTCAATTCTACATGCCGGAGTGTGTCTGACCGTAGTTGATCATGGCGCGCGCGAGGACGGCAATGCCTGGTTTGTCGCCGAAGCGGTGCCAGAAACACTGGACATGACGATACTTGATGATTGGCAAGAGGGCGAGAAGATCAATCTCGAACAGTCACTGAAAGTCGGTGATGAGCTTGGCGGGCATTATGTGTTCGGGCATGTCGACGGCGTTGGTGAAGTGATATCGGTTGATGCCGAAGGGCAAAGCTGGCGCGTGACGATTCGTCCGCCAGCCGATATTGCCAAATATTTTGCCAAGAAGGGGTCAGCCGCGATTAACGGCGTTTCGCTGACGGTCGCAGAGGCTTTGCCAAATGGTGACTTTCAGGTCGCGATCATTCCGCACACTTGGAACGTCACAACACTGCGAGAATTGCAGCCCGGTGCCCACGTCAACCTTGAGATCGACATGCTGGCACGCTACGTGGCGCGAATGATTGGCGCCGATGCGCCGCAAACAGGTAGTGGAGAACCACATGGCTGAAGATTTTTCCGCTGCAATCTCGTCAGTTGACGAGATCATTGACGATGCTCGCAATGGTCGGATGTATATTCTGGTTGATGCCGAGGACCGCGAGAATGAAGGCGACCTAATCATTCCGGCCGGTTTCGCGACGCCTGAAGCGGTCAATTTCATGGCGATGTTCGGGCGTGGCTTGATCTGTCTTGCGATGAACCACGAACGCGCAAACGCGCTTAACCTGGATATGATGACCCGCGACAATCGCGAGAGCATGGGCACCGCTTTCACCGTCTCGATTGAGGCTAAAGAGGGTGTAACAACTGGTATCTCTGCGCAAGACCGGGCCCATACGGTCGCGGTCGCGATTGATCCGACAAAAGATGACAATGACATCGTTTCACCGGGCCATGTCTTTCCTCTAATCGCGCGCGACGGTGGGACATTGGTACGCGCTGGCCATACCGAGGCTGCGGTGGATATTTCGCGGATGGCGGGGCTTTACCCTGCCGGTGTGATTTGTGAGATCATGAACGATGATGGCACCATGGCGCGCCTGCCAGAACTGGTGTCTTTTGCGCAATTACACAATCTCAAGATTGGCACGATTGCTGACTTGATCGAATGGCGACGCAAGCATGATCGCTATCTCGAACGCCGCGTCGAAGCGCCGTTGGAGAGTGCTTATGGTGCCGGTTTCAAAACCGTGATCTATCGCAACGCGCTGGATGGTTCGGAGCATATCGCCATCGTGCATGGCAAGATCGAGCTTAATAGTACGACCATTGTGCGGGTGCATCGCACTGACGTTCTGGCGGATATTCTTGGTGAACAGGGGCCGCGTGAAGGCCTGGTCGAAAAGGCGATGAAGATCATTGCTGAGGCGGATGAGCCAGGCGTCGTGGTGTTCGTCAACACGATGCGCCCGAATGCGCTGTCGGAGCGGCTGGGTCTGAAAACCGCTGAATCAGGTGATGCGCATACGCCGATACGTGAATACGGGGTTGGCGCGCAAATCTTGCGCGAACTGGGCGTGCGCAAAATGATTTACCTGTCAGATACTGAGCCGACACGGGTTGCAGGACTTGACGGCTATGGCCTGACAATAGAGGGCTGGCGTCCATTGACCGAGAAGAAAGACTAGACTGCATGACTCACCGGATCCTGATTGTGAACTCGCCATACTACGCGCATATTTCAGCCGAGCTTGAACTTGGTGTGCGCGAGGCTCTGGAAGCGTCTGGCGAGGATTGCACGATTGAAACCATCATGGTGCCAGGGGCTTTCGAAGTACCAGGTGCAATTGCGATGGCGGCCGATAGTGCCAGATATGACGGCTATGTTGCGCTTGGCTGCGTGATCCGAGGTGAGACGTCGCATTATGACTATGTTTGCGGCGAAAGCGCGCGCGGCCTGATGCGGCTGGCGACGGAACGGCGTCTGGCCATCGGATTTGGTATTCTGACTGTCGAAAACGAAGCCCAGGCGATTGCGCGTGCAAGCCGTGACCAGAAGAACAAGGGCCGCGACGTCGCCAACGCATGTCTGGAAATGCTCAAACTGCGCAAGAAATTTGTCCGATGAGCGGCACCCAAAAGGTTCCATTCGAAGTGCGCCGCGCTGGGCGGGCAGGCGCGCGCTTGGCAGCCGTACAAGCGCTGTACCAGATGGAACAGACCGGTCAGAGTGCAAAAGCGGCGATCCGCGACCTGATGGATGACCGGCTCGGCGTCGGCCCGGATGAGGCGCCGGTTGAAGAGGCTGATCCCGACCTGTTCAAATCCATCGTCAACGCCACGATCGAGCATCAAGCCGCAGTAGATAAGGCGATCCTGTCGCGCCTGTCGAGCGGCTGGAAATTGTCACGGCTTGATGCGACGACACGCTCGATCCTGCGTGCGGCGGTGGCTGAACTGATTGCCCATCAGGAGCTCTCGCGGCGTATCCTGCTGGACGAATATGTCTCGCTGGCACATGATTTCTTCGACAAGACCGAGGCGAATTTTGTCAACGCAGTGTTGGATAATGTCGCAAAGGATTTGCGCCCCGAAGAACGGTAGCATATTTGAGGCACGAGATCCCTGATTTCGCAGGGATGAGCGGGGCTTTATATGTCAGAAACAGCCTGGATAAAACGCTATATCATGCCGCTGGTCAGCGCTGAGGGCGCTGATGGCTTGCGCGATGATGTCGCTATCTTGTCCACGCCCGGCACGATGATCGTGAATGTCGACATGCTGATCGAAGGCATCCATTTTCTTGAAGCGGATCCGATTGATACGGTTGGTCAGAAACTGGTGCGGGTGAATGTGTCGGACATTTTGGCGAAAGGTGCGTTGCCGCATGAGGCGCTGTTATCAATCGCCTGGCCGCGCGGTTGGGTTGAGGCTGACTTTGCCGATTTGATCGCCGGGCTAGACCGAGATTTCAAAACCTATGGAATCGCACTGATTGGTGGTGACACGGTTGGTACAGAGGGGCCGCTCTCTCTCTCTTTGACGTTAACCGGGGTATGCATTGGTGCCGGCCCTGTGCGTCGAGGGAGTGGAAGGCCTGGACAAGCCTTGCACGTTTCTGGCGCGATTGGATGGGGCCATGTTGGCCTCGAAGCGGCGCTGGCAGAGCGCGACCCAAGCGCGGCGCAGAAATACCGGGTGCCGATGACTGGCGATGCGAAAACAGCGCATCTGGTCGCAGAGTTTGCCACTGCCAGCATGGATATTTCCGACGGCTTGCTGATCGATGCCAGCAATCTCGCTGCGACAAGCGCGTGCGGGCTTGAGATTGATCTCGATCTGGTGCCCTTCGCGGTGCCAAGCGATGACCTTGAGGCTTTGCTGGATCAATGCACTGGCGGGGATGATTATCAGGTCCTGATGGCCGTGCCTGATGGTACGGTTGTACCCGGTTTTACAAGGATAGGACGTTTGACCGATGAGCTTGGCTTACGACTTTTCCATAAAGGCCGCGATGTTAACCCGCCCGTAACCCTGGGGTTTGAGCATTAGCGTGATTGTAGAGTACTGAGTCGCGCATCGCATCTGCGTGCTTGAATAATTGCTGCAGGTTTGGCAGTGACGACATAACAATAGGTAAAATGGGAAGCAATTGGCTTCTCCATATAACAGAATAGAGAGAGGGGAGGCCCAAAAATGGACCTTACGCTATGGTTTTGGGTGGCATTAGTCGCGGGTATCGCGGCGGTGCTGTATGGTTGGCTGCAAAGTGGCTCAATTTTGAAAGCGAGTGCGGGTAATGACCGCATGAAGGAAATTGCGGCAGCTATTCAGGAAGGCGCGAGCGCTTACCTGAAGCGTCAGTACCGCACAATCGGCTATGTCGGTATCGCGGTTGTTGTGATTTTGGCCATTCTTTTCAGGAATTGGGAAGTGCCGCTTGGCTTCGTTATCGGGGCAGTTTTGTCCGGCGCGGCTGGGTTCATTGGTATGAAAGTTTCGGTTCAGGCCAATGTTCGCACAACGCAAGCGGCAAGCGAGAGCCTGCAAGGTGGCTTGTCGATGGCGTTCAAATCGGGCGCTGTAACTGGCTTGCTCGTGGTTGGCCTCGCGCTGATCGGTGTGGTTGGCTTTTATGGCCTTCTGGTTGGCGTGATGGGTAAAGATCCAGCGACGGACCGGATCGTTATTGACGGTTTGGTTGCGCTTGGCTTCGGTGCCTCACTGATTTCAATCTTTGCGCGTCTTGGCGGCGGTATCTTCACTAAGGGTGCAGATGTTGGCGGTGATATGGTTGGCAAGCTTGAAGCCGGTATTCCTGAGGATGATCCGCGCAATGCTGCAACCATTGCCGACAATGTTGGCGATAATGTTGGTGACTGTGCTGGCATGGCGGCAGATCTGTTTGAAACCTATGCTGTGACGATTGTTGCGACCATGGTTCTGACCGCGATCTACTTCTCCAACACATCTTACCTCGGTGATATGCTGCTCTTCCCACTGGCGATTTGTGCAGTGTGTATTGTGGCGTCAATTATCGGCACATGGTTTGTGAAGCTGGGCAAAGGGTCGACCAATATCATGGGCGCTCTGTATAAGGGCCTGATCGTAACGGGATTGCTGACCATTGTTGGTCTGGCGGTTGCGGTGCAATACGGCCTGCCGGGTGGCTTTGGTGTGCTTGAGGGCGCCGGTGCTGCGATTGGTATGACCGGTGACTTGGCGGGAATGGACCTGTTCATGTGCGGCCTGGCTGGCCTCGTCGTGACGGCATTGATCATTGTGATCACCGAATACTACACCGGCACCAATTATCGCCCGGTGCGGTCGATTGCCAAGGCTTCTGAGACCGGACATGGTACAAACGTGATCCAGGGTCTGGCGGTTTCGCTTGAAGCCACCGCGCTTCCAGCTCTGACCATCATCGCTGGTATCATTGTCACGTTCAATCTGGCTGGCCTGTTCGGGATCGCGATTGCGACCACGACCATGTTGGCGCTCGCAGGTATGATTGTGGCACTCGACGCATTTGGTCCAGTGACGGATAATGCTGGCGGTATTGCTGAAATGGCTGAACTGCCAAGCTCAGTTCGTGCGACAACCGATGCTCTTGATGCGGTTGGCAACACGACCAAAGCGGTGACCAAAGGCTATGCCATCGCGTCTGCCGGACTTGGCGCGCTGGTTCTGTTCGCGGCGTACAATCAGGATTTGCAATACTTTGCGACGCATGCTGCAGAAGGTTCAATCCTGAGAGGCGTCACGGTCGACTTCTCAATTGCCAATCCATACATCGTGGTTGGCCTGTTGTTTGGTGGCATGTTGCCATTCGTGTTCAGCGGCATGTCGATGATGGCCGTTGGCCGCGCTGCGCAATCGGTTGTGGTTGAAGTGCGTCGTCAGTTCAAAGCTGACCCGGGCATCATGGAAGGGACCTCAAAGCCTGATTATGGCCGCACGGTGGATATCCTGACGCAAGCCGCGATCAAAGAGATGGTTCTGCCATCTCTGCTTCCGGTTCTGTCACCAATTGTTCTGTTCTTTGCGATCTGGGGCATTGCAGGTGTATCGGCTGCGCTGGCCGCTGTTGGTGCGATGCTGCTGGGTGTGATCGTGACGGGTATCTTCGTTGCGCTTTCAATGACTGCCGGCGGCGGTGCTTGGGATAATGCCAAGAAGTT
Organism: Henriciella sp.; assembly: GCA_021776655.1. Classification (GTDB taxonomy): domain Bacteria; phylum Pseudomonadota; class Alphaproteobacteria; order Caulobacterales; family Hyphomonadaceae; genus Henriciella. The sequence continues at coordinate 179,899 of JAJFFK010000009.1, forward strand.
CATCGAAGACGGCAATCATGGCGGCAAGGGCTCAGAAGCTCATAAAGCTGCGGTGACCGGCGATACGGTTGGCGATCCATACAAGGATACTGCTGGTCCAGCGATCAACCCGATGATCAAGATCACCAATATTGTGGCCTTGATGATGCTGGCAGTCCTGGCCGGTGCTCACTAGGCTCTAAACCCAATCAGCCTATTGATAGCTTATAGCAAATCATGATTCCAGTTGTGTGAGGCTATCGGAGGATAATGAATGTCGCACCTTTTCTGGCTCAGTGATGAGCAATGGTCGGTGATTGAGCCACATGT
>JAJFFK010000010.1 GCA_021776655.1 Henriciella sp.
ACATGTGGCTCAATCACCGACCATTGCTCATCACTGAGCCAGAAAAGGTGCGACATTCATTATCCTCCGATAGCCTCACACAACTGGAATCATGATTTGCTATAAGCTATCAATAGGCTGATTGGGTTTAGAGCCTAGTGAAGCACCAAAGCTCGGACCCAAAATCCGAAAGTCAATTGCTGGATCTTGTCTAGCCCAAGGCGCAATTATTAGATTAGCGATCTCTGGCTCAGCGCCGGGTGGCAATATGGCGTTCGTAATCCCACCAGCTACAACAAGTGTTTCACCACCAATTTCAACCTCTAAGGTGCTCCCAGCATCACTACTATTTAAATTGGCCAATTCGCGCTGAATTGCGAGTATCTTAATATAATCTTCTTTCGAGATGTATCTGGGGTCATTTGTGTCTAATATTGATGGGTCAAATATGGTCTGTGTGCCACCAGTGAGTGGCGTGCCACCTGAAACATAAGAGGGGACCTCTACAATGTGGGTAACCCATAGTTGAAACCCCAATTCATACGCCGCTTCAAATTGAAAATTATACACTGGGTCTGCCAGATAATCTGACGAGTTCCACTCTGCTGTACGACTATGACTGGGTCCGACAGAGAATATGAAGTGAGCAAATTCGTGGATAGTGATCAATGCAGCGATAGATTCGCTCCGCGAATTTAGTGTATCAAAGTCGAAGGTACCAAAAATACCTTGAGGGTCGAGCATTATGACACCGTCATAATTCACCTCGCCATCTTCGAGAGTTCCTGAAAATGGGTCAGGAGTATTGCTGTAAGTGCCATCACCATTCGCTAAAGCAAGCCCCAGCGCATATCCCCCTGCCGCGCCTGCCGGGCCAACTATTACTGAACCATCGGCTCGACGAACACCAGGTAAAACGACGCCTCCTCCGCGCGTAGAACCACTATAGTCCAAGATTATCGCTATACTACCAAATCCGTTTGCCGTTAGACTGCTGATGAGGTTTCCAAAAAAAACGTTGGATTGATAGTTTAGAATTCCCGCTCTCAAACTTGCTATACGAGAAGCGTCACCAATTAAGCTTATTGAAATCCCAGCAACCGTAAACGTCTCCACTGTGCTTACCCGCTTGGGATCGCGGCGACGCAAGCTTGCCAAATTCACCTTAACCATTAACCATCTCCAAGCTGTTGGGGTTGGGCCTCAAACACTCCCAATCTTACGGCGGAGTTTTTGTGATAGTTCGCGTCTTCAGGGCTAAAATCGCACTCGGTCCGAATATGACATAGGTAGAGAAAGTAGTGGGCAGCAGGAATTCCGACAAAATACGGAGAAGCTACCTTTCCTTCAAAGCACGAGTCCACCGCATCAGAACTACGCAAAGCAGGGTCAATCCTACAGGTGCGCGCGTTCGCTCGCGCTGCAACACCAAAGAGGGTCCGAGCATTCCTCGTAAATCCACTCGAACGGTATTCAATAAGAGCAAGTGCAAAACTGGCTAACTTATCGCCCTTTCTATGCCAGCATTGTAAATCGGATGTAGCAAACTGACTCAAAAGCCATATGTCATCTATTGCCCCATCAACATTCTGCTTAGGGGTGACTCTGCCCAGATATAAATCAAAGACTCTCTGTTTCGAACGAGGAAAGAAGATATCGTTATCAAAACGATCAAAGTATCGCTCTGTTACAGACTTATCGGTGCACTCCCCTACTCTCCCTTCTTGCACATTTCGAACGTCTGCATCTATTGCGCAAGCCGTAAGAAAAACAAATGAAAGAAATGCCAACCTAAGAACAGTCACCGCTCCCTCCCCGCTTCAGAGACGCTTCGTGCGACGGGTGAGAGCAGGAAGCCGAGGACGCTTCTTTTGCCGGTTTTGATCTCGACGGTGGCGGATAGCCCGGGGGTCAGCAGTGATTCGTAATCCGCATCGCTTGGCCGACCAAGTGCTACCTGCCTAAGATTAGAGCCAGTAATGCGAACGCGGGCAGGGAAAACCAGCCCTCTATTCTCATCGATCATGGCATCTGCGGACACGTGCTCTACCTCTCCTTGCAAATATCCGTATCTCGTAAAAGGATAGGCTTCAAGCTTAATAGTCGCTTCTTGCGCGATTTTAACAAACCCCACATCTTTATTTAGAAGAAAGACTTCAACAATCAATTCATCGCCCAGTGGAACAATAGTAATCAGCGGCTGCCCAGGCTCCGCAACTTCACCAATCGTCGTGATTGCAATCTCATTTATGATGCCGTCAACTGGCGACTTCAAGGTTTGGAGGGCCTCGCGGCGCTCGGCTTTTTCCAGCAACTCGCTACGCGTGGCGATGATCGCCTCGGCTTCTGACAGCTCGCGACCTGCAGTGACACGGAACCCCTGGCGCAAAGCAGCAATGTCGCGGCTGATCATTGCCACCTCGCCCTCAGCTTTGGAGATTTCATCTTGCTGGACGGCACGTTGGAACCGTAACGTCGTGGCCCGCTCTTCCAGTTCTTGAACCTGTATTTGTGGTGCATAGCCTTGATTTGCCAGTTCGCGGCGATTGGCGAGCTGCTGCTCGACCATGGGTAAAGTGATATTTAGCCGTGTCACCTCCGTTTCGGCTTGGCGGCGAGCGACCTCTGCACCATTCAGACGCTGGCTCAGGCTGGCAAGTTGTGCTTCTAATTCGGCAATCCGGGCTGTCACAAGCGCGGCCTCTGACTGAGCCACAGCCTCGGCCAGTGAGCCATCGGTAGCGATGTGCCAGGAAGTCCCATCCGCATAAGCCAAGAGCGCGCGGGCGCGCGCCCGCTGCAGCGCCGCAGTGGCAAGTTCAGAACGGGCCGCATCGGCGTCCGCATCGGCGTAGGTTGGATCAAGCTCGAGTAGTGCTTGGCCAGCTTTGACCGTTTCTCCCTCGGCAACAAGCAAGGCCCGAACAATGCCGGACTCAGACGCTTCCACTGTTTGCAGCTTGCCGCGCGGCACGATACGCCCTTCTGCGACAGCAACGATATCAACTTTGGATAGGCTGGCCCAAGTCAGTGCAAATACAGCTGCGCTAATGATTGTCCAAAGAATGATCCGCCCCGTTGGTCGCGGCGGCGCGTCCATGATTTCAAGCGCGGCTGGCAAGAAAGCCGTTTCAAGCTTCTTGCGTTTGTTTGCTCTACGACGACGGCTTTCTGCTTTCCAGGCATCCGTTAAGGTCTGCAAATGACCCATTCAGCGCCCTCCCGTCATCTCGCCCATTTGCTCTCTCCAAAGAGACGCATAGCGGCCATTTTTTGCTAATAACTCTTCGTGAGTACCACTCTCGGTGACTTCCCCATCCGCGAGCATGCTTTTTTTAAGCAGGCGGTTCTCAAGCATGGTCTCAGCCAGAGCTTCCTTTAGGTTGCGGGCCTCATGCTTCAGGACGGTAACTTCGCCGGATGTCGCTTGGCGCTGAGTGTCACCCGACAGGCGCTTCTTGCCAGCCTCCAGAAACTCCTTCGACCAGTTGTAATACAGGCTCTCAGAAATCCCTTCGCGCCGGCACAGCTCGG